>NZ_JBIWDK010000005.1:0-295300 GCF_044761985.1 Peribacillus sp. NPDC097224
TGTGATGTATCTCCAATCCTATCTTTTCTTTATACAAATAAAAGTACCCTATAGAGAGACTTTTTTAAAGTGTCTACTCTATAGGGTACATTTTACGATTTGCATGCTTCAGCTTGTTTTTTATTTTTCTTCTTCCCAAATGATCCATTCATGAACTTCAAGGATTTCAAAAAATTTCACAAGTCGTGGTAAGGCCGGTTCGGCTTCTTCCCCAAAGTGTTCAATCATCGCTTCCGAAATCGCTTGAACATTCTTGCGATATGCCATTTGTTCAATGGCAAATCTCCCAAACTTATCTAGCTTGATTTTACGAAATGCCCTTTGCTTCAAGAAACGAATCGTCAGTCTCTCGATGAAGTTAGTTCTCTGGATAATCAAAAATCCTAAGTCCGAAGAAGAATCCATTTCGAGGGTGACACGACTTTCCAAAAGAGGAACCATAGTTAACAGGTTCCTCTTTGATTTTTGCTTTTTACGAAACATCTTCTTTATTCCTTTTGCTAGATACAAACCAAAGTACTCCAGCTAAAGCAAGGAAAAGTAAGAATGGTATTAGGTTGCTCGCTATCACCGCTACGGCTGGAACTTTTACTCCCACTGCAATTAAGACTGCAATAAGCACTCCAATCAATGATTCACCGGCGATTAAACCGGACGCGAACAATGTTCCTCTATCTACTCTTGCTTTACGTGCTTCTTTAGATTTAGAAAAACGTTCAACGAAGTAACGTACAAATCCACCGATCATGATTGGCGCACTCGTATGAACTGGCAAGTAAATCCCAACTGCCACACTAAGTGAATTCAAACCGAAGAACTCTAGAGTAATGGCAATCGCCGTTCCGATGAAGATAAGGGTCCAAGGTAAGTCTCCTCCAAGAACACCTTCAGCAAGAATTTTCATCAAGGCCGCTTTAGGTGCAGGAAGTTCTGCAGAACCCATTGTATAAGCATTATCCATTAACACTAAGGTAAAGCCAATGACAGCTGCAGATGCAACGACACCAATCATCATCGCAACTTGTTGTTTCCATGGCGTACCACCGACAATATAACCTGTTTTCAAATCTTGAGAAACGTCACCTGACACTGCAAGTGCCGTACAAACGATTGCAGCAACCGTTACTACAGCTATCATGCCATCCATGCCAGTGAAGCCTGTTGCCTTATAAATAAGCGCTACAATTAGTAGTGTCGCAATGGTCATCCCAGATGTAGGGGATGAAGAGCTTCCGACAATCCCAACAATCCTTGAAGCGACCGTCACGAATAAGAACCCAAAAATACCGATTGCAACTGCGCCTATGATACCTACTTCCGTTACAGGTGCAAAGGCAATGATCAAAAGAACAATAAGCATCCCTAACCACACGAATTTAGCAGGAATGTCTTTTTCAGTACGAATTAGCCCGGCTTTAAGCTGACCTTTATTCGCTTGCACGCCTCTCAGCGTTGCAAAAGCAGAACTGAATAGAGTGGGCAATGTCTTAATCAGTGTGATTAAGCCCCCAGTCGCAACTGCTCCAGCTCCGATGTACCGAATATAATTATCCCAAATTCCCCAAGCGTCCAGTTCACCGATAGGAACTTCTGACGGGAATATAGGTGTAGAGCTACCACTACCAAAGAAGCTAATGGCCGGTATAAGGACGACCCAAGCCAATAGACCCCCACCGATCATTTGACCCGCAACACGTGGACCGATGATATACCCGACACCCAATAGGGAAGGAAATGCATCAAGGCCGACTACTGCATTTTTAAAACCAGTGATGCCTGTTTCCACTTCCGTTTTAAATAGCTTGAATCCATCTCCAAGCGCTTTAACCACACCACCGATTACTAAACCGACTCCGATTAATTTAGCGCTAGAACCGCCTTTTTCTCCTGATTTCAATACCTCGGCACATGCCGTACCCTCAGGATAAGGTAATGTTTCGTGCTCCCTTACTATTAAAAGCTGACGAAGGGGGACCATCATGAAGACCCCAAGGAATCCACCAGTTAAAACAATGAATAGGATTAACGCTTGACTAACATCCATCCCCCACATAAATAATGCTGGGATAGTAAAAACGGCTCCGGCCCCAATGGCCTCACCTGCTGTTGTCATCGTTTGCACAATGTTGTTTTCTAAGATGGAATCTCGTCGAAAAATCCCTCTCAGGATTGCCATTGAAATTACCGCCGCGGGTATAGATGCGGAAACCGTCAATCCAATAAGGAGACCTAAATATGCATTAGCTGCTCCAAAAACGATGGCAAGAATGATACCTAGAATAATTGCAGTGACAGTTAATTCGGGTAAAGATTTCGAAGCAGAAACGTACGGGACGAATTTGCTCTCTTTCGAATTGTTAGACAATTTAGACACTTCCTATATCTTTTTAACTTTAAAAACACAGGAATTATTATATCACTGTAATTTCTATTCATGCAATGGGAAAATTCTGCTTATTCTTAAATAAGACAATAGGGAAAATTCAGTTAAATGATATTTTATAAGAATATTATTTTGAAAGACTTTGGTTTCTAACTACAATCTTTATCATGGGCATTTGCACATTCTAATGGTAAACCACATATCCTGCTCAAACCAACACTATCGTAAAGGAAGGATACCTATGGATTATGCATCACCTTCGACTCTATTTACCTTCGATGTAAATAAAAGTACTTTAGTAAAAAAAGATAATCTGAACTATATAAATGTATTGGGCATTTCACAGTTGAACACCCTGGAGAATACTTCTTTACTCGATATATTCTTAAGTGCCAATAATATCATCGAACCTCATTACCATCAAAATGCAGCTGAGCTAGTTTATTGCATCTCCGGGGCCGCTACAGTATCCATTCTGAATCCATATACAAAGCTCATTCAGAACTACCCCATTACTCCCGGCCAAGTAGCGAACGTCCCACAAGGCTGGTGGCATTATGAAGTGGCTACCATGGACCAAACACATTTACTTGCTATTTTTAATGCACCTATCCCTGAAGTCATTCTTGGATCGGATATCTTGAAATTAACGCCAGCGGATATCATGGCCCACACTTATTCCATAGATGAAAACCAATGGAAAAAAACGGTGTCACCCGTTCAGCCCTCGACTTTCATTGGCCCACCCGTAACCTATAACAGAAATGGGAATAATCATTCCAATCAATCATGGCACTATCTAAACCAATGGTACGGTAGCCCATACTACAATCAAAATCCATCAGCTTTACCATATTATTAGTATTATTTTAATAAAATAATATAAAATCCCATAAATAACTAAAATATTATCCTTATATTTATATTAATGGTATATTTTAATTAATTCATGCATAAAATAACAGATAAATATCTATACGAATGAAAAAATACTATTTTAAAATATTTATTATCTCACTTTTCTCTTAATAACCATGATAAGATATGCTAGGGTGATATAATGATGAAAAAACTTAAAGTAATATTAGTGGCTGTTCTATGTTTAACTTTATTTACTGGAATCCAGTCAACTGAAGCTGCTGCTTCCAATGTGAAGGTACACTTTATCAATGTGGGCCAAGGCGATTCCATCCTGATTCAAACCGGTAATGAAAACATTTTAATTGATGCTGGTGGAAAAGGAAAAGGCGATGATGTCGTTGCCTATCTGAAAAAACAAAAGGTAAAAACGTTGAATGCGGTTGTCTCGACGCATCCGGATGCCGATCATATCGGTGGACTGGCCTATGTAATCAATAACCTGAAAGTCAAAGCTGTGTATGCACCGAAAGTTTCCCATACCACACAAGCTTACAAAGACTTTTTAAAAGCGGTTAAGAAGAAAGGGCTAAAAATCAAGAAAGCCAAGACCGGGGTAGTAATCACAACGAAGGCAAAGAATACGTCATTGAAATTCCTTGCTCCAGTCAAGGACTATAAGAAAGACTTAAATAACTGGAGTGCCGTCCTATTGCTTAAACATAATAAAAAATCGTTCTTGTTCACTGGCGATGCTGAAGAAAAATCCGAAAAAGACATGCTTGCCAAAAAGGTAGTACCAAGCGTGGATGTCCTTAAAGTTGGGCACCACGGGGCAAAAACATCTTCTAGTTCAGCTTTTATTAAGAAAGCAAAACCAAAATACGCTATAATAAGTGTAGGAAAAAATAGGTATGGGCATCCTACTTCTACCGTTGTAAAACGCTTGAATTCCATAAAAGCTAAAATCTATCGTACAGACAAATCTGGAAACATTATTTTTACTTCTACAGGTACGAAACTTACTGTAAAGACGGTGAAATAAATGAAGCAAGGAATAATTGATCGCTTTGAAGGTAAAATAGCTGTCGTGGAAATCGATGGTGGCGATATGAAGAATTTTCCGAAAAGCTCCCTTCCAAAAGGGGCCAAGGTCGGAGATATGCTGATTATCGATGGTGATACAATTACTGTCTCCAAAGAAGGAACAAGAAAGTTAAAAAAAGAAATTGATGACTTGATGGATGAGTTGTTTGAAGATTGACTTCGACTATCCCCTTCTCAAAATGAGAAGGGGATTTTTTCTACATCTTTTACCTTAATAATAATGAACTAGCTGAGAAACATGAACTTACCCTGGAGGTATATTTTTTAACTTACACGTTCCCTTTCATTCTTATCACTTTTCCCTCTAATTCAAACCCTACTTCCTGCATTCCATTTTTACGATAAAAAGACAATGCGTTTCTATTAGTAGGAGAAACGCGTAGATGATATTCCTTTACCCCATATTTTTTAAAGAAATGAAGAGCATATCGGTGAAGTTCCTTCCCTAACCCCATTCTACGTTTTTCAGGAATGAGATAATAAAGATTTACGTAGCCTACTTTACTACCCTGATATTCTTTAATTGTAAGTTCAAGTTGACCGATGGGCACATTATCTTCCATAACCAAGACAAATCCACCTGGATATCGGTTCGATTTTATTTTTACCCAATCCAGATATTCCTCTACGTTTCCAAGATCCTTATCAGAACCAAAGCTTATGATGAAAGAGTCCCTACGAAATCGAATAATGAATGTTCTATGCTTCGTTACATCAATCGGTTCAAAATGCAAAGAAACTCCTCCCTTAGCATACATATTACGTATTATGTTGGTACCTATCCCAAAGAGAACCCCTTAATAACAAGGGGTTCTCTTTTCATTTTCACATCACCCTTTTAAACATCTTTTCCATTTCGTAAATTGAATAGGAGATGATGATGGGTCTTCCATGCGGACAGGTGAATGGATCGGTTGTTCGCCTTAATTCATCAAGAAGGGCTTGTATTTCATCGTTACGGAGGTGGCGGTTGGCTTTAATGGAGGCTTTGCAGCTCATCATGATGGCCGCCGCTTCACGCAGTTTTTTTATGTCCACCTTTTTCATCGACAATAATTGTTCAATCATGTCTTCAAGGATTTCCTGTTCAATTCCTTTAGGGAACCATTGTGGATGGGACCGGACGATAAAGGAATTGTAACCGAATTCCTCTAAAAAGACGCCGACCTTTTCTAGCTCATCCTTGTATTCATTGATTCGAATTGATTGATCGGTCGAAAATTCTAACGTGATCGGAACGAGCATATCCTGTAGCTCATTTTCGACACGACCAACCTTTTCTTTGAAATATTCATATTTAATCCGTTCCTGTGCAGCATGCTGATCGATGATATACAAACCTTTTTCGTTTTGGGCGAAAATATAGGTGCCATGCATTTGTCCAATTGGATACATAGGAGGTATGCGGCTTGAAGCATCTTCCTCCTCTATTTCTTCCTCATCCTCTTCGACTGTATATGTTGTATACCCTTCAGCGGATTGGAACAAGGACCTTTTTTCTTCTGGAAGTATGACAGGGATAGAGGCCTCTCCCATTTGCATTCCATCTTCACTGCTATATATTAATTCATGCATGGTATCAATATCCTGGTTATCATCGATAGATTCCACTGGAACTTCTTGCTGTTGTTTTTCTCGTATCAAGGTATTCTTTAGTAGGGATGCTTCTTTTTTTGCTTCTTCAAGAACTTGCCTTCCTCTTTCTACGACATGGTCTAAGCTGAGAGACGTCTGCTCGCTTTTAGGCTCCTCTTTCTTTTGTGACGGCGTGAAACCGCTTGGAATCAAGGAAAGTTTCTTGAAAGCTGATTTAATCGTTTCCGATACTAAGGCATATAACTCTTGTTCCTTACTAAGTCGCACCTCTAATTTGGACGGATGTACATTAACATCGACCAAGATTGGATCCATTTCAATATTCAACAAAGCAATTGGGAAACGTCCAATAGGAAGGAGTGTGTGGTATCCCTCCAGGATTGCCTTAACAAGAACATAGTTTTTTATAAATCTACCGTTAATCATCGTCGAAATGTAATTTCTGGAGGCACGGGTGACCTCGGGCATTACGATATATCCGGTTATAGTGAAGTCCAAAGACCTCGTCTCTATCGGAATCATCTTTTTGGCGATATTCATTCCGTAGATTGCGGCCAGTACTTGCCGGACATCTCCATTACCATTTGTATGCAAAATACGCTTCTCATTATGCGTAAGGCGTATCGAAACGTCAGGGTGTGACAAAGCCAGCCTGTTCGTGACATCCGTAATGTTTCCTAGCTCCGTATGAATCGTTTTTAAATACTTCAATCGTGCCGGTGTATTATAGAAAAGCTCGGAGACCGTGATGTCCGTCCCTTTTCGGCTTGATGAAGCCTCCAATTCACGAATGATCCCCCCTTCAAGCAGAATTCGGGTTCCTGGCCCCTCTCCCGTGCTGCTTTTCATTTCAAAATGGGAAACTGATGCGATACTTGGCATGGCTTCACCACGGAACCCGAGCGTCCGAATCCGAAACAAGTCATTTTCATCTTTTATTTTACTTGTGGCATGACGTTTAAACGCCGCTTCTACATCGTCGGCCGTCATTCCATCTCCATTGTCTATGATCCTGATGGACCCAAGTCCGGCCTCCATCAATTCAATTTCAATGATGGTACTGTTGGCATCTATGGCGTTCTCCACTAGCTCCTTCACGACTGAGGCAGGACGTTCAACCACTTCGCCAGCTGCTATTTTATTCGATAAAGACTCGTCTAGCTGTATGATTTTCCCCACTTTTATCGCCTCGCTTCAATTATTCATTTCAATTTCTTATGCAATTTATAGAGTATATTCATCGCATCCAGTGGTGTCATTTCTAGGATATCGAGCGATTTGATATCATCAAGCACTTTTTTTTCCTTAGCTGATGAACTGGTTTTTTCCCTTGGAACTTCTTCTCCGAAAAAGGAAAGTTGCGACGCTTCATTTACAACCGTACCATCCTTTTCTTTAGATCCTTTAGGAACATCTATATCTACTACAACAGCTGACTGTGAAGGTGTTTGCGTCACTTGTTCATTATCACTTTCAAGTTGCGCTAAAATGGCAGCTGCCCGGTCAATTAACTGTTTTGGAAGGTTGGCAAGCTTGGCAACATGAATACCATAACTTTTATCGGCTGGTCCCTCTTTTATTTTATGAAGGAAAACGACATTCCCATTCTGTTCGATTGCACTTACGTGGATATTTTTCAGTTTAGGAAGTTCCTCTGATAGCACGGTCAATTCATGATAATGTGTTGAAAAGAGTGTCTTTGCACCGATTTCTCCATGAATATATTCAATGATTGCCTGCGCTAACGCCATACCATCGTAAGTGGAAGTTCCTCGTCCGATTTCATCGAATAAAATCAAGCTGTTTTCCGTAGCATTCATGATGGCATTTTTTGCTTCGAGCATCTCGACCATGAAAGTACTTTGCCCCGAAATGAGATCATCCGCTGCACCAATTCGAGTGAACACTTTATCGAAAATCGGCAGTTCCGCTGAGGTCGCCGATACAAAACAACCGATTTGGGCCAAAATGGATGTCAACGCAATCTGACGCATATACGTACTTTTACCCGACATATTAGGTCCTGTAATCAAAAGTAGCTCACGGTCGCTATCCATAAAACAGTCATTTGGAACATACTCTTGAGAATGCAGTACTTTTTCGACAACAGGGTGGCGTCCTTCCTGTAAGGCTATTTTACGATTTTCAGAAAAGACCGGCTTTACATAATGACGCTCTTCACTGATTGTTGCAAAGCATTGGAGAACATCAAGTTCACTGATGCCTTTCGCAAGCTCTTGTAAACGTGGGATATAGATTTTCACCTGTTCACGGAGGCTGAGGAACAGATCATATTCAAGACCGATGCTTTTCTCTTCGGCTTGTAAAATCAAGGCTTCCTTTTCTTTTAGTTCAGGTGTGATATATCTTTCAGCATTGGTCAAGGTTTGCTTCCGTTCATACCGTCCCTCTTCAAGTAAATGCAAATTGGCGCGAGTCACTTCAATATAATAACCAAATACTCGGTTATAGCCGATTTTCAATGATCGTATTCCGGTACGTTCCCGTTCCTCCCGTTCCAGCTGAGTGATCCACGTTTTTCCGTTTCGGCTGGCATCTCGATATGTATCCAGTTCCGAGTGGAAACCATCTTGGATAATGTTCCCTTCCTTAACGGATAACGGTGGATTTTCCACTAATGCCGTTTCAAGTAAATCGGTCACTTCCTCACAGGGATCCAGCTTTTCGGCGAGAGCTGTTATATCGCCATTGGAGCCCAAGGATTGGACGATTTCACGAATGATGGGTACTTGTTGGAGTGAACGTTTCAACTGGATTAAATCACGTGCATTGACATTTCCAAACGCCACCCGGCCCGCAAGACGCTCTAAATCATATACTTCCTTCAAGCGCTCGCGCAAATCTTGACGTTCGAAGTAGTGATCCTTCAATATTTCCACAAGGTTTTGTCTACGTTCGATTTGCAGTCGATTGATGAGTGGACGATCAATCCATTGCTTAAGCATCCTGCCTCCCATCGCTGTCTTCGTCTCATCCAAAAGCCATAATAACGACCCTTTTTTTCCTTTGGAACGGATGGTTTCCGTCAACTCCAAATTACGCTTGCTATAATAGTCGATTTTCATATAATGGGACGTTTCATATGCAAATACTGGCTGCAGGTGATCTAGGCTTCTTTTTTGGGTTCGGTATAAATAATTCAATAAACGCGCAGTCGTTTGAGCTTGCTTATCTTCTTTCAACAGTCGAAACAAAGAAACGAACGACTCACTTTGCTCTAAGTTATCCTCAAGGGAAAGTGCTGCGGCACCCCGTTCCTGCAATTGCTTTTTCCATTCATCGTTAAAATCCGTTGCAATGACAACTTCGCTGGCACCAAGGTTTGCAAACTCATTCAATACCTCTTCAAAACTTTCAATCAACGTGACCTTGTTTTCACCTGTCGACAAATCGTTGTAAGCAAAGCCGAATGGCCCATCTGTAAAGGACGTGATGGATGCAATGTAATTATTTTCTTTTTCCCGAAGTCCCTTACTATCCATTTTGGTTCCCGGTGTAATCAGCTGGACAACTTCCCGGCGGACGACCCCTTTTGCTTGTTTAGGATCCTCTGTCTGTTCACAAATGGCTACCTTAAAGCCTTTTTCTATCAAAATATCAATATAATTAGGAGCCGAGTGATAGGGAATGCCACACATGGGAATTCGATTTTCCGTGCCACCCTCCCGGCTCGTTAATGTAATCTCCAGTTCCTGTGAGGCATTCAATGCATCCTCAAAAAACATTTCATAAAAATCCCCTAAACGGAAAAATAAAAAGGCATCCTGATACTCTGCCTTGATTTTTAAATATTGTTGAATCATTGGTGTATATCCAGCCATTCTTTCAAAACCTTTCCAAACTATAATCTGTTATTTATATATGTCATTTATTATACCATACGGGATAGCACCTTTCCTGTATTCGCTATTACAAGAAAACATGCATAATATACTGTTTTTTTCCTTTTTATAAGGGGATTTAGGACGCCGAGGAGCTTATGCGGGTAATAAAATACTCTACTAATTTGGCCTGTCCCTCTTTTAACGTAAATAAGACCGGATGAAGGGAATGTCATCCGGTATTGACTATATTAAAGTATTTTACTCATCTTCGAATTCATCAAGGAAATCCGGATCTAAATCTTCGAACTCATCATCATCAAAATCTGAGCCCCAGTCATCTTCACAGCGGCCATCTGGGCTTACAGCGACGCAAATTTTCGTTTCGCCAACGACCTCCACAAAGAATTCTCTTTCCACATGAACAATGATCTTTTGTCCACATGGGGAGATGGATGCTTCTAAACAATTCGGCTGTTGGACAGCTTGTGCTACGATTTCATGGTCATCATGACAATCTGGATCACGGTATTTTAGCGAAATCACGTCGGTATATTGTACTTTTTCAGTGACAACTTCCGTCTTTGAATTATGGTTATATGAATACCAAACGTTGATTTCGTAGCTACCGTGAATTTCTACCTTTTTGCCGACTTTCTTGGCATCGTATTTATGGTTGATGATCCAACAACCTAGAATGCTAGAAGGATGATGAGCCGGGCAAATGGTGTGTGAGGACTTTGTGAATTTACGTCCCTTGGCCACCACCGCTTTAGTTATTATCTCTCTATATTGTGACATGCTAGCGAACCCTCCTCATACAGTTTCCATTCATCCTATGCGTGGTAAAAGTCTAGTGTGCGTAGAATTTTTAATATCTGAAAACTGCTGTAATGTTTAAATCTAGGTTATTTTATGCACCAGTTTTGGGATATGTGTCACGAATGGGCGCTGTATAAGGGTTTTTGAAACATAAAAAAGCCCTTCTGCATCCAGAAGGGCTTTCCGAAAATATTATGAACAACCTCCGCCACCAGCCTGTACCTTTGATCCTGTCTCACCACGAAGGATATCACCTTCAGTTGATTCAATTATCAAATCCGTCACCTTATTGGATACTTGCGAAGAAACCATTTGAAGAAGGTCGTTGACATCGACTTGGGATTGCTTGAACTCCTGGACGATTGGAAGCTCATCCAACTGCTTTTCAAGGGCATCGATTTTCGCCTGAACTTGCCCGTATGCTTTTTCTTTTCCATAATGTTGGAAGTTCACAGCTTGTTTTTGTAAGCTTTTGATACTGGCAATCATTTCACGTATCTTTTGGTTTTCATTAATATGAGCCTCAGCCCGTTTAAAGAAATCCACTTCTTCCGTGCTGGCAATCATTTCAGCTAGCTCTGCCGCTTTTGTTAAGATATCATCTTTTGTATATTTTGTCATTTTAATCCACCTCTATTGCTGTCGCTTCTTCAACCATATCCCCATTCAATGACCATGTTTTCGTGTCGGTGATTTTCACCTTGACGATTTGGCCAATCGCGGACTTTGGTCCTTTGAAGTTCACTAGCTTATTTTTCGTAGTATACCCTGCTAATACATCTGGATTTTTCTTACTTTCACCTTCCACGAGAACTTCTACAATTTGCCCATTGTACTCTTTCATTTTCAAAGCACATGTTTCGTTCACAAGAGCATTTAAGCGTTGCAGACGCTCTTTTTTCACTTCCATCGGGACATTATCCTGCATTTTTGCTGCAGGCGTTCCTTCTCGCGGAGAGTAAATATACGTATAAGCAGCATCAAATCCAACTTCCCGGTATAAAGACATCGTTTCCTCGAAATGTTCTTCCGTTTCATTTGGATAACCGACAATAATATCCGTCGTTAAAGATGCACTAGGAATTGCTTCCCTAATTTTTCTAACAAGCTCTAAATATTGTTCACGCGTGTATTTACGCGCCATGATTTTAAGCGTTTCCGTACTTCCCGATTGAACAGGAAGATGGATATGATCCACTAAGTTACCGCCTTTAGCAAGAACTTCAATCAAATGATCATCGAAGTCACGGGGATGACTAGTAGTAAAGCGAATCCGCGGGATATCTATCTTACGGATTTCATCCATCAAGTCACCAAGGCGATACTCCATGTCTGTAAAGTCTTTTCCATATGCATTCACATTTTGACCGAGGAGGGTGACTTCCTTGTAGCCCTGTGCCGCAAGATGACGAACCTCCTGAATGATGTCTTCGGGACGGCGACTCCTTTCTTTTCCTCGTGTAAAAGGCACGATGCAATACGTACAGAATTTATCACAGCCGTACATAATATTGACCCATGCTTTTGTTTTCCCTTTACGTACTTTAGGAAGATTTTCAATCACATCCCCTTCTTTGGACCAAACTTCAATGACCATCTCTTTTGAAAGATATGCCTCATTTAGGATTTGTGGTAGTCGGTGGATATTATGTGTACCAAAGATCATATCGACAAAATGATGTTTCTCAAGGATTCTTTTAACGACCGATTCTTCCTGGGACATACAGCCGCAAACGCCCAACAGTAAATCTGGTTTTTCCAATTTAAGTGATTTTAAATGCCCTAGTTCCCCGAATACTTTGTTCTCCGCATTTTCCCTTATTGCGCAAGTGTTCAGTAAAATGACATTCGCATCGTCGACTGTAGTGGTCGGTTGATATCCGAGTGCCGTAAAGATACCCGCCATGACTTCAGTATCGTGCTCATTCATTTGGCAACCGTATGTACGAATAAGAAATTTCTTACCTTCTCCCATTCCTCGGAATTGTTCAGGAATAGCAAAGTCATCATGATATTCTACATTTTCTTTTCCTCGTTTTTTAGCATCCTTCAAGGAAGGCGGTATATAAACTGCCTGAAAGTACTTACTGTAATCCTTTTCGGATTTTTTGTCCGCTGGATTTTCATTCTGTACTTGTTGTAATTCTAATCTTTGTTTCTCGTTCATGTTAATCTCCTTTCAAAATAGTTAGTTTATTTAACGTCCTAACTATTTCCAGACCCGCATGCTAACCAGGTTTTTTGTTCACTTACCTATTTCATTCACGTGTAAATATTTGCTTTTAAGTGTGATATATCCACATTAACATAGTATAAAGCTTTTACCAGGAAGAAACAATCATTCTGTCAATCCTTTAGCGTTTGTTAGAAAAAATTCACAAAATAGGGAATTAAGAGATGGTAATCAACCAGTAACTTTCTATTTACTTCTCTCCAATCCGTTATCTAGGGCTATCGTACATTTTCTCTATATAGGACATAGTCCTATAACATCCTGTCCGCTCTTGAATAAGATATCTCGTACAACAAAAACAATTTAAGGAGTGACTTATATGTCATGTTCTGGAAATAACAATAATAATCACGATCATCATCGTAATAACGACGATAATAGCAGAATCGAAAGAGATTTCTGTCGTGCGGTGAGGGGTTGTCAAAGACGCGACAATGACCGCGACGACCGCCACAACGACAACAACAATCACCATCACCACCACCATCATCATAACAACAATAACAACAATAACAACAACTGTTGTTGTAGAAGAAATCGTTGTAATTTCTTCTCTTTCGGGTGCTGTAACCGAGGAAACCGCTGCGGATGCAATAACGGTTTCTTCTAAGCCCTACTATTTAGGTAGCACCATCTTCTAGCGTGCTGTCTCCTCATTAGAACGCTTGGTTATTAACCACAAAAAAGGTTCACCCCAAATTTGGGGTGAACCTTTTCACGCTTACATAAATTCTTCAACAAGTTTATCAAAATGAGCTTGATCTAGAGTTAAATCAGACTTATTCAATGCTTCTTCTGCATAACCTGGAATTAATTCTTGATAAGAAGAACGTGAAGAATCTTGATAAATGATTCCTGTCACAAGACTGTCATGCTTCATCAACGTTTGCATGGCTTGTTCTTTATTTGTAGAATCATATCCTTCAATCATGCTTAATTTTGTTAGATTTTGTTTGAACCAATCATAGGTATTGATTTTGTTATACGTTACGCATGGAGAGAAAACATTAATAAAGGAGAATCCTTTATGATTGATTCCTGCTTCAATAATTGCAGTTAAGTCTTTTAAATCCGTCGAAAAGCTTTGAGCGACAAAAGTAGCACCAGCCGATAAAGCTAATTCCATCGGAGAGACAGCCCTCTCAATTGATCCTTCAGGGGTGGATTTTGTTTTAAACCCAGCAGCTGAACGTGGGGAAGTCTGTCCTTTTGTTAAACCATAAATTTGGTTATCCATGACAATATACGTAATATCGATATTACGACGAATGGCATGAATGGTATGTCCCATCCCGATTGCAAAACCATCTCCGTCACCACCGGAAGCTATAACGGTCAACTCGCGGTTAGCCATTTTCAATCCTTGGGCAATCGGTAGCGAACGACCATGAATGCCATGGAAACCATAAGATTTGATGTAGCCTGAAATCCGACCTGAACAGCCGATTCCAGAAACCACAGCTAAGTTTTCCGGTTCTAAGCCTACGTTGGCTGCCGCACGCTGCATGGCAGCCTGAACGGAGAAATCCCCACAACCAGGACACCAATTAGGTTTTACATCATTTCGAAATTCTTTAAATGTTGCCATATTCGAACATCTCCTTGCATTGTGTGTGAATTTCATGCGGGAGGAATGGGTTGCCGTCATATTTTAGGATGCTTTTAATTTTATTTACATGCCCGACATTCATCTTGATAATATTAGCCAATTGTCCAGTCGCATTATTTTCAATTACTACTACTTTCTTAGCTGATTGCACTAAAGAAAGAACTTCATCGGCAGGGAATGGATGAATCAAACGAACTTGTGCATGATTCACTTTTATTCCATCCGTTTCTAAACGGCCGATTGCTTCATCTATCGTTCCACGGGTAGAGTTAAACCCTAGGATTAATAAGTCAGCCTCTTCGTGTGGTGCATTCTTGTAAACGGGTGTATTGAATGTGTTCGCTAAATTGCTAAGCTTACGCATCCGCTTATCCATTTGTGCTACACGATTTGCAGCTGATTCAGAAGGCTTCCCTGTTTCATCATGCTCTACACCCGTAACATGGTGAATTCCGTTTTTCATGCCTGGAACGACACGAGGAGAAACTCCATCTTCTGTTACTTCATAGCGCTTGAAATATGTTTTTTCTTGAGGGCCTTCTATTTCCGTGTCCAAAAGTTTACCACGTCTGATTTCCACTTTACTGTAATCTAGCGGTTGCACGGTCTGCTTACCCAATGATAGCTGTAAATCGGATAAAATGATAACCGGACATTGGTATTCCTCAGCAAGATTGAAGGCTTCAGCCGTATCATAAAAGGCTTCCTCAACCGTACTTGGAGCCATGACGATTTTCGGTATTTCTCCGTGCGTCCCATAAATCATCGCCATTAAGTCAGATTGTTCTTGTTTCGTTGGAAGTCCGGTAGAAGGACCGCCACGTTGTGTATCTACAATAACAATCGGAGTTTCTGTGATTCCCGCTAAACCGATTGCTTCCATTTTCAATGAAAGACCTGGTCCGGCAGAAGCTGTAATAGCACGAACACCACCGTAGTTAGCCCCGATTGCCATCGTAGCTGCAGCGATTTCGTCTTCCGTCTGAATGACGGTACCACCCACTTTAGGCAGTTTCTTGATTAAATACTCCATGATTTCCGAGGCTGGCGTAATCGGATAAGCAGCCATAAATCGACATCCACCGGCAACTGCACCTAGTGCGATTGCGTCGTTACCAATCATGAATAAACGTTTTTGACCATCCGCTTTTTCAAGTTCCATAGCGCCCACTTTTTCACCAAGCAATACTTCCATGGCCTTATAACCAGCAGTAATCGCATCCATGTTCTTTTTAACGATTTCTTCACCTTTACGGCCGAAGATTTCATCAACAACATCATTGAACACGGAGATTTCCATGCCAAGTACAGCACAGGTAGCTCCGATTGCCACCATGTTTTTCATTAAAGAAGTACCCAATTCAGATGCGATTTCCGTAAATGGGACTATATATAACTCTGCCTTTGTATCTTCAGGGCAGACAGGTTTAAATTTTGCATCAGCGATAATGATGCCGCCTTCGTGTAGTTCTTTATAATTGACGTCTATTGTTTCTTGATCGAAAGCAACTAAGATGTCTAAATCATCTGAGATAGCACGAGTTTCAGAAGTACTTACACGAATCTTATTATTCGTGTGTCCTCCCTTTATTCGAGATGAGAAATGACGGTAGCCATACAAGTAATAACCTAAGCGATTGAGGGCAATACAGAATATTTCTCCTGTACTTTCAATACCTTCACCTTGTTGTCCGCCAACTTTCCATGAAAGTTGATTGATCATGTCTTACACTCCTTTAGAACGTTCGTATATAACTGCTATTTACCTGTACCTCTCTTCAGAACGTTCAATATGTAAATAATCGTTCTATGACAGAAAAGGTGTACTAAACGCTTTCAATTCTATCGGTTAAATACATAAATTGCAACCTTTTTGCTTTTATTTTTTATATTTTCAGAATATTCAATCCTATCTACAAAATCAGAATAAAAACACCATTTCGCCCTATCCTTTTTTTATCGAGGATAATGACGAATGAAATTTTCAAAAAGAATGCCTTTTACGAATTCTGTGGAATAGAGCCTATCAAGTTCATCAATTAAATTTTGGTAATTGCTATAAGAGACCAAGTCATCGACCATCTCTTCTATGCCATCGAAATCCGATCCAAAACCAATTTGTTTTTCTCCACCTAAACTACAAATATGTTCAATATGATTGATAACGTCTTTTATGGACGCGGATTTACCTTGTGATAAAAATTGAGGAACAAATGTCACCCCAATAGTCCCATTCTTTTTTAGGAGAGCCTTTATTTGGCTGTCTTTCAGATTCCTTGGATGTGGGCATAAACGATAGGCGTTCGAATGGGAAGCAATCGGAAAGTCAGCTATTTCTATGGTGTCCCAAAACCCAGATTCCGATAGGTGGGAAAGATCGCACCATATCGACTGCACATTCAATAATGCCACCACATCCGTTCCAAATCTCGTCAGCCCGCCTCCTCTTTTTTCTAAAACTCCGTCGGCTACCAGATTGGCATAATTCCATGTTAATCCTACCGAAGTAACCCCCAGCTGAAGGAGGGTTTTCATCTTTAATACATCATCCCCGATGCAATCACAGCCTTCTAATGTCAGCAAAGCTCCTATCTCTTTTTCACCCAGTGAATCGATATCTTTCTTTGACCTTATAAATTTCATTTCAGGTTCAGCCAGGATTTTTTTGTGAAAGATATCCACCATCGCCAAGGCAGCCTGAAATCTCATATCCGAATGGACTTGTTCAGGAATGTATATCGCAAAGCATTGGACCTTTCCACCTGAAACCATAAGTTCACGCTTCGTTATATGTAACTTATCACTGTCCACAAAGGAAATATCCGGATCTATAAACAATTTCATCAAAACATCACAATGCGCATCAAAAATCACCCATCCAATCCCCCTTCTCTCCCTTTCTTATTCGTCACATACAAAAAATAACCTGCTCGCCATCCGACAAACAGGCATAAACTTATGAATTTATCTTGGTTCAACGATTAGCTTAATTGCCGTACGCTCTTCGCCATCAATGAGAATATCCGTAAAGGCAGGAATACAAATCAAGTCGACTCCACTAGGTGCGACAAATCCTCTTGCGATTGCTACTGCCTTAACGGCTTGATTTAACGCACCTGCACCAATTGCTTGAATTTCTGCGGTTCCTCTTTCTCTGAGAACCCCCGCCAGTGCGCCTGCTACAGAATTAGGATTAGATTTTGCTGAAACCTTTAATATTTCCATTCCTAGTCCTCCTTGTTTTCCCTGCCGATTATAACTTGGCTCAATAGTTATAACACTTTCCACTGCTACTATATTCAGCTAGTAAAACTTGTATGACAAAGAAAACCAGGATTGTCCAACAACAGATTTTAGATTCCCTATTAGGAGACCTTACTTAACTTTTTCTCTCATTGAATCCTTCGTGTGAAAATCACGTAGCTTTTATAAAGAAAAATGGACAATCAGCCACGACTGATGTCCATTTAAGTTAGTTATAAAACGGGTTATCTTCGTTTATCAGTATTCGCTCAATGTTTACCGCCTTGCCTGACTTTTCATCAATATCTATTAATACAGCACTTAATAAGGAACGGCCAGCTTTAGGTACTTCAAATCGCACAGGGAGGCTCGTCAAGAACTTATGGATGACAGCCTCTCTTTCCATTCCCAGAATGCCGTCATAAGGCCCTGTCATCCCTACGTCCGATACATAAGCTGTACCTTGTGGTAAAACCCGGTTATCAGCTGTTTGGACATGTGTATGTGTGCCTACCACCGCTGTCACCTTCCCATCAAGGTACCAGCCCATTGCTTGTTTTTCACTTGTAGCTTCACCATGGAAGTCGACAAAAATGATAGGTGTCCTTTTTTGGGCTTCCAGAACGAGCTCTTCCGCTTTTCGGAAAGGACAATCCAATGCCGGCATGAATGTCCGGGCCTGTAGATTGATGATAGCGATTTCCTGGTGATCTAGAGCTATATACTTCAGCCCCTCACCTGGGGCACCCATGGGGAAATTGGCTGGACGAACAAGATATTCCGCTTCATCAATAAACGAAAAAATATCTCGATTATCCCATGTATGATTTCCCATTGTTACGGCCTGCGCGCCCCACTCCAGAAAACTGCGATAAATCTTTTCCGTAATTCCCCGGCCTCCTGCAGCATTCTCACCATTTATTACCGTGATGTGCGGGTGATATTTTTCTTTAAGTCTTGGGAGGTATTCTTTAACCATATCACGGCCCGGTGCCCCCACTACATCTCCTATAAATAACAATTTCATACTAAAACCCTTTCCTATATACATTTCACTTATTTGGTATAACTGGTTGATTGCACAGACATCCTCAAAAAAGTTCATACAAAAAATGAAAACGAAGTGGTTTTCACCACTTCGTTTTCCAAGCCAAATCATTTGGCATATTCTACCGCTCTTGTTTCACGGATTACTGTTACTTTTATATGACCTGGGTAATCAAGCTCTTCTTCAATCCGTTTCCGGATGTCACGAGCAAGTTTATGAGCCGAAAGATCATCTATTTGTTCTGGTTTCACTAGAATCCGCACTTCACGTCCGGCTTGAATCGCGAAGGATTTTTCCACTCCATCATAGGATTCGGATATCTCTTCAAGTTTTTCAAGTCTTCTAATGTAATTTTCCAGCGTTTCACTTCGTGCACCTGGTCTTGCAGCTGATAAGGCATCAGCGGCCGCTACAAGCACCGAAATAATGGATGTTGGCTCTGTGTCACCATGATGTGAAGCGATGCTGTTGATGACAGTTGGATGTTCCTTATACTTAGTCGCTAATTCAACGCCGATTTCAACGTGACTACCTTCCACTTCGTGGTCAATTGCTTTCCCAATATCATGTAATAAACCGGCACGGCGGGCAAGTACTTCGTCCTCACCAAGCTCAGCTGCCAATAATCCTGAAAGTTGGGCCACTTCAATAGAATGTTTCAGTACGTTTTGACCATAGCTTGTACGGAACTTCAAACGACCAAGAATCTTGATAAGATCTGGATGAAGCCCGTGAACACCCACTTCGAAAGTTGTTTGTTCACCAATTTCACGAATATGTTCATCTACCTCACGTCTTGCCTTATCAACCATTTCTTCAATACGAGCCGGATGAATCCGTCCGTCCTGAACTAGTTTTTCAAGAGCCAAACGTGCTGTTTCCCGTCGAATTGGATCAAATCCAGATAGGATGACTGCCTCAGGAGTATCATCAATGATAAGATCAATACCCGTTAGCGTTTCAAGTGTTCGGATATTTCGGCCCTCACGTCCGATTATCCGTCCCTTCATTTCATCATTTGGAAGATTCACTACAGAAACGGTGGTTTCTGCAACATGATCAGCCGCACAACGCTGAATGGCTAGAGATAAGACTTCTTTCGCCTTTTTATCAGCTTCTTCTTTGGCGCGGGTATCACTTTCTTTAATCATAACTGCTACATCATGAGCAAGCTCATTTTCTGTTCGATCTATAATGATCGATTTAGCTTCTTCACGAGTCAAACCTGAGACACGTTCAAGCTCCGTTTGTTGCTTGCGTACCGTCTCGTCCACTTTGCTTTCCATCTCTTCAATATGCTGTTGTCTTTGGTTAAGAGACTCCTCTTTTCTCTCTAAAAGGCTTTCACGTTTATCCAACGTTTCATCCTTCCGATCAAGATTCTCTTCTCTTTGCAATAATCGATTTTCTTGTTTTTGTAATTCGTTCCTTCTTTCACGGGATTCCCGATCGGACTCAGAACGAACCTTGTGAATTTCATCTTTTGCTTCCAACAAGGCTTCTTTTTTAAGCGCTTCCGCTTCACGTTTTGCATCCTCAAGGATATGTTCAGCAGAGCCCTTTGCCCCTGCTATTTTACTCTCAAATTTTGATTTGTGAATAAAATAACCAACAACTGCACCGACGATTAGGCCAAGCAAAGTGAAGATGATTGTCATGGGTTCCATCGTTTCACCTCCCCTTGCTATGAACTTTTACATAAAATGTTGAACTGTCGGCAAGTACATTGCACATAAATTCAATATACAGCTCTTAATTTTCAAAATTTTAGTTTGAAAAATTGTAAAATATACATATTAATTGTATAGTTGAGAATTTTTATTGTCAAGCCTTTGTCCCTTATGTATCAAGGTTTATTCTCGTTTTATTACTATGCATAGCAATTATGTATCAGTTTAACATAATTGAGGACTGCAAAACCGCTTTAATTTTTGCAATTTTTCCATTTCAAAGATCTTAAGGAATATAGAAAAGGCCTAAGCATAATTAGCTTAGGTCCTTTCCTACCATCAATCAAGTAGTTCAAGATGCTCCTCTTCAGCCTCTTTCGGGAGCTCAAACTCTCCATCTAGATTATAATGGTCCCTGATTTTTTGTGAGATTTCCTTAGCGATGTCCTGATTTTCTTTCAAGAACAATTTCGCATTTTCCCTACCTTGTCCCACACGCTCATCATTGTATGAATACCACGAACCACTTTTTAGGACGATATCCAGGTCTGCACCCATATCAATGATTTCGCCTTCCTGTGAGATTCCCTGACCATACATGATATCGACTTCCGCTTGACGGAAAGGTGGAGCTACTTTATTTTTAACGACTTTAATCTTTGTTTTATTACCAACGATTTCATTACCTTGTTTTAATTGTTCAGCACGACGCACTTCAAGACGAACAGTCGAATAGAACTTCAAGGCACGACCACCAGGAGTCGTTTCTGGATTCCCAAACATAATCCCGATCTTTTCACGAATCTGGTTAATGAAAATCGCAATGGTATTTGATTTATTGATAGCACCAGAAAGTTTTCTAAGGGCCTGTGACATCATACGGGCTTGAAGACCCATATGGGAATCTCCCATTTCTCCTTCGATTTCCGCTTTAGGAACAAGTGCTGCTACGGAGTCGATAACAATAATATCCACCGCACCACTTCTCACTAACGCTTCCGCAATCTCAAGGGCTTGTTCACCAGTATCAGGCTGTGAAAGCAACAATTCATCAATATTCACGCCAAGTTTTTCAGAATATGCTGGATCCAAGGCATGCTCAGCATCAATAAATGCAGCTGTTCCGCCAGTCTTTTGCACCTCTGCTATTGCATGCAAGGCAACAGTCGTTTTACCTGAACTCTCCGGTCCGTATATCTCAATGACACGGCCTCTCGGATAGCCACCTACTCCCAATGCTACATCCAACGCTAGAGACCCACTCGAAATCGTTGAGATTCTTCGATCGGACTGTTCTCCAAGTTTCATTACAGAACCTTTACCAAATTGTTTCTCAATTTGTTTTAACGCCATATCTAAAGCCGCTTGACGATCACTACTCACTTAAGTTCCTCCTCTATATTCAAATAATCGGCAGTCCGATTAAAGATGTTCTTACGTTAGCCATTCTTTGAGGACAAGGTCAATATCTTGTCTCAAAACCTATCTTAACTATATACTCTTTTTGCTATTTTGCCAAGCAAAAAGTCGAACATTCATTCGTTTTTTTCTTTTGGTTAAATCTTCATGAAAAAGTATTTTGTCTACGTGATTTTACCTTTTTCTTTTAGATATCCGCTAATAAAATGCCTTTTTATTGAATAAACTGTTTTCTTCTTTTCCCTAATTCGACAAAACGAAAACTTCTAAGACATAAAAAAACAGAGCCTTTTAAGCTCTGCTTTTATGTCGCTTATAAACCCCGTAATAAATAATGGCAACCATATTTTACACTTCTTACTCGGTTTTGCGCCCTGCTTCCAGATAAATTCAACTCTTCAAAGCGGGTGTCCCCATCCCGTAAGGAAATGCCAATGAATACAGTACCCACTGGTTTCCCTTCTTGTTCATCGGGTCCTGCCACGCCAGTAAAACTGATACCCACATCCGCATCAAGCTTCTCCCGTACCTTAGAGGCCATTTCCATGGCACACTCTCCGCTCACGACGCCATGAGTTGAAATGGTTCCTTCGCTTACGCCTAGCACATCCGCCTTTGCATCGTTTGTATAGCTGACAATACCGCCTTTGAACACTTTTCCAGCACCTGGTATGGTCGTTAACTGTTCTTGAAACATTCCACCGGTCAAACTTTCCGCCGCCGCGATCGTTAGCTTACGGACCGTTAATTCTTTAACCAGTTCTTTTATCAGCGATGTATTATCACTTCCATAATAATATTGACCGACCCGACTAAGGATTTCCTTCTCCGCTCCCAAAATAAGCTCTTCACACTTTTCTTTAGACGATTCTTTTGCTGTAATCCTTAAAGTCACTTCCCCTTCAGCTGCAAGTGGGGCAATGGTTGGATTGGTTTGGTCTACGAGAAGATCTTCTATCACCGTTTCCAGCTCCGCTTCCCCTATTCCGTAGAAACGAAGAACCTTCGAATCAATTCGTTCATGCTTTTCAAGCCTTTTCATGATTGCTTCATATCCGTAGTTTAAGAACATTGGTTCTATTTCGCTTGGTGGACCAGGAAGCAGCATATATGTGATTCCCGATTTAGCCAAGACCATTCCGGGTGCCATGCCATGGTCGTTTGGCAATACATCACAGCCTTCCAAAACAAGAGCCTGCTTCTTATTATTTTCAGTCATTGGACGACCGCGCTTTTGAAAGTACGCTTCTATGGATTGTAGTGCATCCTCATCAAAGACGAGCTTTTTCCCAATGTGGCGAGAAATTGTCTCCTTCGTTAAATCATCCTTCGTTGGACCAAGGCCACCAGTAAAGACAATTAAGTTAGCCCGTGACTCAGCAATCTCTATGGCTTGTTGCAGACGACGGTCATTATCTCCGACGACAGTATGGTAAAAAACATTGACACCCATTTCAGCAAACTGTTGCGATAAAAACCTTCCGTTTGTATTGTTAATTTGCCCCAATAGAAGTTCAGAGCCTACTGCAATGATTTCTGCATCCATATCAACGACCCCTTCGTTACTTAGAATTAATGAAAGCTTGCTTGTTTTTCACAAAATAATCGGCCCCAGACCATATTGTAAAGATTAACGCAATCCATAGAGCGATATTGGCAAATGGAAGCGAAATAAAAGCAAAGGGCAGGTTATGAAGCAATAAAGCAGATATTGAGACAATTTGTGCCCATGTTTTAATTTTACCCAATTGGTTGGCCGCGACCACTTCACCCGTACCGGCTAAAACCAGTCGTAAACCAGTAACGGCAAATTCCCGACTGATAATGACGATGGCAATCCAGGACTGGCCGTACATTAAATCTAAGTCAACTAAAACAATCAATGCTGCCGAAACTAGTAATTTATCGGCCAACGGGTCTAAAAACTTCCCTAAATCAGTAACCAAATTATATTTTCTTGCAAAATGACCATCAATCCAATCCGTAGTAGAAGCTATGATGAAAAGTATAGCCCCCGCTAGATGTGCCACCGGCAATGTATACTCTCCCCAAGTAAGTGTTCCCCAAGAAAAAGGTACGAGCATGATGATTAAAAAAACTGGAATTAGACAGATTCTTGCTACTGTAATCTTATTAGGCAGATTCAAACTTTTAACCTCCAAAATATACGCTTGCTTTTAGGCAATGCGCTTTCCATCATTGTAATGTGGCCAATGGCCAGGTTTACCTATGTATAATTTACCTCAAAATCATTGATGTATGCCGGTTTAACATGGACATTTTCCATATAGAAAAGAGAAAAATAGTCATCTAAGAGATGACTATTCCGCTTTCGTAAATTGTATCGTAACCAATTGCGTAGTCATATCATTGGGTGAAATAGTATACTCAAGCTTTTCATCATTGACAAAAATTTCCGTTTCGTTTGCTCTACCAATATTAATGACAGCTTCTTTTTCTTCAGTAAAATCTATTTCCTCACTTTCATTTTCCTTGATTGTCCCTTGGAAAAGTAATTTCCCTTCACCATTTGTAATACCTACCCATGGCGAACCTTTAGAGGAAACTTTCAATTTGAAAGTATCCGAACCTTTTAACTCATACGTACTATTTTTACCGCTAGAACTGACAACAGTCAAATCCTGCTCAATCTTTTCTTCTTCTTTTTCTTCTTCTACAGCATTGTCTTTATCCTTTTTATCAGCTGTATCTGTTTCTTTTTTCTGGTCTTTATCTACTTTTTCTTCTTTTTCGTTAAACTCATTACTTTCGTTATATCCAACCACTTCATTCGGTTTATCGCTCTTTTTATCATTGTCATTGGACTTACTCATACTATTGGAAACCAACACCCAAATCAATATAGCGACACCAATTACCACGATCACACCTAGGATTTTAGGCAACATCTCTACAAATTTGGAGTCTTTTGCCGGAATCGTCTTACGGGTTTGAACCCTTGAAAGCTGTTCAGGCAGTTCCTCGCTATAGACAGATGGCACGTCGCTCTTGAACTCCTCGAATATTTCATCAGGGTCCAGACCTACAGCTTCACAATATTGCTTGATGAATGCCCGCACATAAAACTTTCCAGGCATCATACTATAATTTCCCTCTTCAATCCCTACAAGATACCGCTTTTGAATCTTTGTCAGTTCCTGTAAATCATCAAGGGTAAGCCCTTTGGCTTCCCTAGTTTCTTTTAATCGATTACCTAATTCAGTCAAATAAAACACCTGCCATTTTAAAAGTCAAAGGATCCAAATTCCGAACCAGAAAACTGATCTTTTTGGTCCACAACTTCATATGTAATTTCTTCTTCTGGATTGTTTCTTAGTTCAATAATATAATCAAAGTCTTCGAGCGTATACTCCGTATTTTGAACAAACACATCTGGATGTTCAATGACTTTGACAGCATCAAGCCTCATTATTTCACGGATAAGCTGCCAATGTCTCTCATTGGCGCGACGGGTTGATACAATTCCGTCTAGAATAAACAAATTATCATTATTGTACTCATCCTCGATAAGTTGACTGCGAATCGTCTGCTTTAGAAGGGTAGATGACACAAACAACCATCTTTTATTCGCACAAACGCTTGATGCAACTATCGATTCGGTCTTTCCGACTCGGGGCATTCCTCGAATACCGATTAACTTGTGACCTTCTTGTTTGAATAGTTCGGCCATAAAGTCCACCAGTAAGCCCAATTCATCACGAACAAATCTGAATGTGTTTTTTTCATCGGCATCACGTTGTATATAACGGCCATGCCTGACCGCAAGCCGATCGCGTAATTTGGGTTCTCTAAGTTTAATGACCTTTATCGTATCCATCGTATGGAGAATGGACTCAAATCTCTCTATATTTCGGCTGTCGTTTGCCCTTAAAAGCAAACCTCGCCTGCCTTGGTCGACACCGTTAATAGTGATGATATTAATGGATAGCATACCCAGCAAAGATGATATGTCCCCTAATAAACCTGGACGGTTAACTTGAATTTCATATTCAAAATACCATTCTTTTTTCTCCACGATAACACTCCTTAAGCCTAGAAGCTTTTATCCAACCATCGAGTATTACTTATCCGTCATACTATTTCATCTTCTTTACTTTTAAATTATTACTGTCTAGATTCTATAATATAGTATTTCTTGATAAGTTAAAAGGAAAAACCCTATAAAAAATCTCCATTTTCATTGAAGGATAGCGGAATATTTTATATAACCAAGATAAAGGCCCCATTACAAGGGTAACGGGGCCTTTATCTTCACATATTTACTTTGTTCCGTTGTTCTCGACTAACTTGACCATTACATTTGCCATTGCTTGTTTTTCCTCATCGCTCGCAACGGACCAAAGATCAGCTAGCACTTTTTCTTGGTCGTTTTGGGGCTCAACCTGCTTAGCTAAGTAATCACCGATTTCGAAAGCCAAGCTATTTACTGTCTCATCATTCAACCCTTGGCGTTCACCCTCATTAAGACGATCTCCCAAGAAATTTTTCCATTGATCCCAATTGTCTAATACAGACATGTGTGGTCACCCTTTCCTTCAAAATAGTACAAGTATATTTTGTGAAGGAAACGATGAAATTATGCATCTTAAAAAATTTTATTCAAGTATACCAACCGCCATTTACACCAAGGATTTGCCCGGTTATATAAGAAGCCTTATCTGAAAGTAAATAGGAAACGGCTTCCGCCACTTCCTTGGCACTCCCCATCCTGCCCATTGGGATGTCGCCTTTAATGATTTCCAAATCCTCCGCACTAAAAGATTCCAGCATGGAAGTTGAAATCGCGCCAGGGGCGACGGCGTTTACACGAAGTCCATTTAATGATACTTCTTTGCTTAATGCCTTGATAAAGGCATTTTGCCCTCCCTTGACCATCGAATAAAGCACTTCACATGAAGCACCCGTCTGACCCCAGATGGATGTAACTGCGACGATGGTCGCCTTTTCTTGATACATTAATTTAGGCAACAATTCCTTGGTTAATTGAAAAGGGCTGGTCACATGTAGCTGAACCATTTCATTGACAATCTGCTCAGTCATGTCTGATATGAGTCCATAATAACTATTCCCGCTATTAAGGACGATGGCATGAAGAGCAAATATATTTTCCACCAATTTTTTGTAACCATCCCCGGTAGACAAATCTGCCTGAATCGGGATGAGTTCGACCTGAAATGGACGAAGTTGTTCAATTAGATCATGAATGGCTTCCTCATTGCTATTGTAATGTAAATAAAGTGAATAATTTTCTTCCGCAAGTTTTAAAGCAATTTCCCTGCCGATTCCTCCGCTAGCTCCCGTTATAAGGGCAAAACGCTTTTCCACTTTCATGCCCCCTCTATATGTTATTTAGGAAGTACCTCACAGACCGTCATCCGCTCAACGGAGATTAGATCCTTGGCAATCTGTTCGATGTCTTCCATTTTAAGTTTTTCCAAAACTGCTACCACATCGAATAATTTCATCTCATTGAATGCATACCGCGTAAATTGGTTGGCAATATATTCGGGTGAATTCAGTGAGCGAAGGAAAGAACCAATTTTTTTCTTAATTGTTCTTTGCAAACTTTCTTCACTTAAACCAGTACCTTTTTTAGAATTCTCCAGGATTTCCAACAAAGACTTTGTTAATTTTTCAGGATTGGCCGTGTCTCCACCAATTAAAGCGAAACCAAACCCTTGTTCCTGGGTATAATCATACGAGAAGCTTTGATCAATCAATCCCTCCTCATACAGGTCTTCATGAAGGGATGAACTTTTCCCGAACAGCATTTCTAAGTATATATTCGTTGCCAGTTCCCGCTTCAAAAGTTGTTCGCCTGTTTGAAAAACATCGGTGGCCTTGATTCCAATCATCACTTTCGGTGTTTGAACATTCATTTTTAAAATATCCTTATCCTTAGCTACTGTATCGGGCTCCTTTTCGAATCTCCGTTCGATTTCCGGTTGTTCCCGGTAGTCTTTACCGTTTTGATTATCCCGTATCTGCTTCATCGTTTTCTCCACATCCACTGGTCCTACAACGAATAATAGCATGTTGCTTGGATGATAGAACGTATTGTAACAATCATAAAGCATGTCTTTCGTAATATCTGCGATTGATTCGACTGTGCCTGCGATGTCGATCTTCACAGGATGGTGATGGTACATGTTCGCAATCGTACCAAAATATAAACGCCAATCAGGGTTGTCATCATACATATTAATTTCTTGTCCTATAATGCCTTTTTCCTTCTCGACGGTCTTCTCGGAGAAATAAGGTTCTTGGACGAAGTCTATTAATGTGGTTAAGTTCCTTTCAAAATCCGATGTGCTCGAAAAAAGATAAGCCGTCCTTGTAAACGATGTGAAGGCATTGGCGGACGCACCCTGCTTAGAGAATTGTTGAAACACGTCTCCGTCTTCTTTTTCAAATAATTTATGCTCTAAGAAATGGGCAATTCCATCCGGTACTTTTGTAAATCCTTCTTGGTTCAATGGTTTGAAATGGCTGTCAACTGAACCGTACTTTGTCGTAAACGTGGCGAATGATTTGTTAAACTCTTTTTTTGGAAGAATATATACCTCTAATCCATTCTCCATTTTTTCATGATAGAGCTCTTCTTTTAATTGGGCGAATTCAATTTTTTCCATTATTCTTGCACCTCCGTTCCAGATAGGAAGTAAATTGTATCTAGCTCAATCTTTTGGCCAACTTTGATAATATCTTCCTTGGTTGTCTGTTCCGTTTTTTCAAACCATTCATCAAGTGAGATATCTTTCCCCGATAGAACATTATGATAGAGGATTTCGACTAATCCCCTTGATACATCAATGGTTTCTAGAAGTTGATTTTTAATGACAGCTTTCGTTTGCTCCAATTCTTCTTCCGAAAAATTCCCTTGCTTCATTTCCTTCATTTGTTCATGAATGATATCTATCGCCTGCTTATAGTTAGCATTTTCGATGCCAGCCATCACCATTAGAAGTCCCTTATGACTTTCAAGTCTTGAGGCAGCATAATAAGCCAGGCTTGCTTTTTCCCTGACATTGATGAAAAGTTTTGAATGTGAAAAACCGCCAAAAATCCCATTAAACAGCTGGAGGGCATAATAGTCGGGATCTCCATATGAAATATGCGTCCGATACCCCATATTCAACTTCCCTTGTTTCACATCAGCATTCTCAATGATTTCTTGTTCTTTCTCAACTTTTCCCCCTATATTTCTTTGAAGTCGGGCCGGAACCCGTTCCGGAAGGGAAATATATCGGTCAGCCAGCTTCTCCACTTCTGACTCATCAATATCACCAATGACATACAGATCGATATCATCCTGAGCCAGCATTTTTTCATAAAAAGCATAAAGTGATTGTGGAGTAATGGTCTCCAGGTCTTCTAAATTGCCACTGGCCTCCAAAGCATATGGCTCATTTTTACACATTTCCTCGACAAGACGAGTAGCGGAGTATCTCATTTTATCATCATAGATTGACTGAATACGTTGCCTTAATGACCTGATTTCATTGGTAACAGTCTTGGCATCAAAAGCCTCTCCATTTGTTTTGGGATGAAAGATCACTTCAGAAAGCAACGCAAAAGCTTTTTCCAGAAGGGGGGTCGGGTCGCTTAAGAACTTTTCGTTGACGATATCAATGGTAAAGCTCACGACTTGATATTCCCCTTTTTTTGCCACATCGACGTAAAAGCCCGCTCCATATAGATCATCCAAATAAGACCGAAGCTCGGGCGTAGTTGGGAATTTACTTGTACTGCTTTGAAGCACATATGGCAATAAAGCACGGTATGTAACGGAATCTTTAGTCAGTGGAGCTTTCATTTTCAACACGAGCGTGTTTGTTTTATATTTATCCGTATGGACAATATGCAGCTTATATCCGCTTTTTTCTGTAACTGTGTCGGATGCAATAGACATGGATTAATCCTCCTCGATATGGAATGCATTCTTAATTAAGTTATTGTTTGTAGATACGTAATCTTTTAAACATCTCCTTAAAATATACATGTCAAAGGAAAATTCATGCAAGTTGGAGGTACTTTTTTTGTAAAAGTTCCAACTTAACTATCTTTACTCTGTCCCTGACATGAAAAAAACGGTCAGCATTATAATAGCTGACCGTCAAACTTTTATCTATTTCCTTTGATATACGGCTGACCAGATGCCTTAGGTGCATCTGCGCGACCGATGAATCCAGTTAATGCGATAATTGTTAGAACATAAGGCGCAATTAATAGATAGACAGATGGAATGTCTTTAAAGAATGGTAGGCTTGATCCCACAATACTCAAGCTTTGAGCCAGTCCAAAGAATAAGGCGGCTCCCATAGCCCCGATTGGGTGCCACTTACCAAATATCATGGCCGCAATAGCCATGAACCCTTGACCATTGATGGTCGCATGGTTGAATTCATTAGAAAAGATGGTCGCATATATTGCTCCGCCGATTCCCCCAAAAGCACCTGAAAGAAGAACGCCTGCATACCGAATTTTCGTAACGTTGACACCCATCGTATCAGCGGCCATCGGGTGCTCCCCTACAGCCCGGATTCGTAAGCCGAACGGCGTTTTATAAAGGATATACCATACGACAAATGAAATTAAAATAGCGATATAGACGATATAATATCCATTCGAGAAGAGGATTGGACCGATGAATGGGATATCGCTTAGTAATGGGACATCAATCCTCGGGAATGTTTCCGTAATACGATCTGTTTGTCCTTTATCATAAATCAGCTTGACTAAAAACATCGTGAGCCCGACTGCCAATAAGTTGATGGCGACCCCACTAACCGTTTGGTCCGCCCTGAATGTGATCGACGCAACGGCATGGAGAACCGAAAATAACAATCCGGCAACCATAGCGGCTAAAACTGCCAGCCACGGAGTCCAAGCGCCAAATGTTTCGGCAAAGGTTAAGTTAAATACAATCCCGGTGAAAGCACCAATGACCATTAATCCTTCTAACCCAATATTGATGACGCCAGCCCGTTCAGAAAATACTCCGCCGAGTGCCGTGAATATAAGCGGAGCAGCTAGAGCGATCATTGATGGTACAATAATTTGTAAAACTTGATAAAAGTCCACTTATTTCACCCCTTTCTTAAAACGATTGGCAATCCAACGAATAAAGTAACTGGATGCTACGAAGAAGATGATCAATGCAATGACAATGTCTACAATTTCACTAGGTATGCCTGTTTCAAGTGGCATGTTCAATGCCCCGGCTTTTAGTCCACCGAATAATAAGGCTGCCAACACAACACCGATGGCCGTATTCGCTCCGAGTAACGCGACTGCGATACCATCAAATCCCATACCTGTGAATCCGCCTTTTACGGCAGCATATCCGAATGTACCCAATCCTTCCATCGCTCCAGCAAGACCAGCGAATGCACCTGAAATGACCATGGATAGGATAATGTTCTTATTGACGCTCATCCCTGCGTACTCAGATGCATGCTGATTAAATCCAACCGCTTTCAATTCAAAACCGGTTTTGGTTTTTTCTAAAATGAACCACATGATGATCACACATATGATGGCTACGACAATTCCCCAGTGCATCCGGGAATAATCGGTCATGCTTTCAAAGAAAGGTGAACGAAGAGAAGCAGAATCAGCAATTCTCTCTGTTTTATCCAGCTTGTCCGTCAATACGTTCCGGATTAAATAGTTCGTTACATATAAGGCCGTATAATTTAGCATGATAGAAACGATTACTTCGTGTACACGAAATTTCGCTTTTAAATACCCCGGGATAAAGGCCCACAGAGCTCCTGCAACGGCCCCTGCTAAAATCGCTAAAGGTAAATGAATGACCCCAGGAAGTTCAAAAGCAATTCCTACCCATACTGCAGCCAGCCAGCCTACGATTAATTGTCCTTCAACACCGATATTGAATAGACCCGTACGAAAAGCAAAAGCGACCGCCAAACCGGTAAGGATATAAGGGATGATCGTCCTGACTGATTCTCCCACATAATAAGAATCCCCAACAATGCCGCCAAGCATGGAACCATATCCTGCAATTGGATCGTATCCACTGACCAACATGATGATAGCCCCTACAATTAAACCGAGGATGACGGCAATCACCGGGTTTAGTAATTTGGATAAATATTTAGATACAAACTTCATGATTTTGTCTTTAGTCATGTTGTTTCTCACCTGCTCCCGTCCGTTTACTGCCAGCCATAAGAAGCCCAAGTTCCTGTTCTGTCGTTTCTTTAGGATTGACAATGGCCACGATTTCTCCCTCGTATATAACAGCAATTCTATCGCTCACATTCATGATTTCATCCAGTTCGAATGAGATGAGAAGTACCGCCTTGCCCGCATCACGTTGTTCAATCAAACGTCTATGAATAAATTCAATCGCTCCAACATCGAGTCCTCGAGTGGGCTGTGCGGCAATCAATAAATCCGGGTTTCTATCAACTTCCCGGCCGATGATTGCTTTCTGCTGGTTTCCTCCCGATAGAGCCCTTGCAGGTGTATACTCACTTGGTGTACGAACATCATAAGATTTAATTAAAGAACGGGCTTTTTCGAATATTTTTCTTGAATTCAAGATTCCACCTTTGGAAAATGGCTGTTGATAATACGTTTGCAGGACAATGTTTTCCCCAATGCTATAATCGAGGACCAAGCCATGCTTATGACGGTCTTCCGGGATATGTCCTACCCCTGATTCCGTAATTTTCCGTGGTTTTAGATTCCGGATTTCCTTGCCATTCAATTGAATGCTACCAGCTGTCGTTTTCCTTAAACCGGCCAAAGCCTCAATGAGTTCGGATTGACCATTGCCATCCACTCCTGCGATACCGACGATTTCTCCAGCACGGACGGTTAAATCCAGGTTCCTTACGGCTGAAACTCCCCTGGCATCCTTCACTTCAAGTCCTTTTACATCTAAAACGACATCCGTTGGGGTACCTTCCGTTTTTTCCGTTTTAAATAGGACTTCCCGGCCAACCATTAAACTAGCTAGTTCATTGGGGTTTGTTTCACTGACAGTAACCGTCCCAATTCCTTGTCCTTTACGGATGACTGTCACACGATCACAAACTTCCATGATTTCCTTAAGTTTGTGGGTGATCAAAATGATAGATTTCCCTTCTCTAACGAGCGCCTTCATAATCGTTATCAGCTCTTTAATCTCTTGAGGGGTCAATACGGCCGTAGGTTCATCGAATATGAGAATCTCTGCCCCACGGTAGAGTGTTTTCAAAATTTCGACACGTTGTTGCATCCCTATCGAAATGTCGGCAATTTTCGCATGAGGGTCAACACGAAGCTGGTATTGTTCCGATAGTTTCCGAACTTCTTCACTCGCCTCTTTTAAATCAATTTTCCCAGCCTTTGAAGGTTCTTTTCCCAAAATGATATTTTCAGTGACAGTAAAAGGATCAACAAGCATAAAATGCTGATGCACCATCCCGATTCCTAAATCATTTGCAATATTTGGACTTGTGATTTTATGGGGCTCTCCATTCACTCGAATTTCCCCTTGTTCTGGTTGGTAAAGTCCAAACAGAACATTCATCAATGTCGATTTTCCGGCACCATTTTCACCCAATAATGCGTGAATCTCCCCTTTTTTCACTTGAAGGGTTACATTATCATTAGCGACGATTCCAGGAAACTCCTTTCGGATGTTCAGCATCTCAATTACATAATCCACGTATAATCAACCCCTAAATGAGTGTATATGAAACTTAACTAGAAGATTGGCTTATCCCTACCTTATTAGAAAAAACCAAATGAGAAACTATGAATCTTTCATAGTCTTTCATTCATTTTTTTCCACCAGCGTTTTTGGGGAAAAGAAGGAATAGGAAAATGTTCCCTACTCCCTCTCGATCTTTCTGATTATAATTCTTCTTGGAATTTTTTGAATTCATCATCCGTGCCAGGAACCACTAAATCACCTGACTTGATTTTCGCAGTCCATTCTTCTACTGCTTTTAAAGATTCTTCAGAAACATTGTCTTTCGATTCTGAAATGCCTACACCATTCTCTTCGATACCATATTCAATGGTTTCTCCACCAGGGAATTTTCCATCCTTCGCTTTTGTAGAAAGGTCTTTAACCGCAATATCAACGCGTTTGATCATGGATGTTAATGTAACATTTTCATCTGTTCCTGGAACATCTCCCAGTTTAACTTGATCACTATCCACACCAATTACATAAATTTCTCTCTTAGGATCTTTTTGTTTTTGTTCCACTGCTTCAGTGAATACACCTTTACCCGTACCGCCAGCAGCATGATAAATGATATCTGCTCCTGAAGAGTACATAGACCCAGCAGTAGATTTACCGATATCAGCCTTATTGAAATCACCGGCATACTTGACTTCTACTTTTGCTTTCGGGTTTACTGCCAATACACCAGCTTTGAATCCGATTTCGAATTTTTTGATTAATTCGGATTCAACTCCGCCGATAAAACCGACTTTGTTCGTTTTCGTTTGAAGTCCAGCTATAACCCCAACCAAGAAGGAACCTTGCTGTTCTTTGAAATTAATACTTGCAACATTCGGTTTATCCACAACAGTATCGACGATAGCAAAATGTGAATCAGGACGTTGGTCAGCTACTTCTTCAACTGACTCTGCTAATAAGAAACCAATGGCATAAATCAAACTGTAATCTTCACGGACAAGCGTATTCAAGTTCTTTGCATAGTCAGCATCCGATTTCGATTGCAGGTAATTGTATCCATCCTTACCTTTTTTTAAGTTATTTTCTTTCCCGAAGTCCTGAATTCCTACCCAAGCGGATTGGTTGAAAGACTCATCATCAACTCCACCCGTATCGGTCACCATCGCTACTGTGAAATTATCTTTCTTGTCTTTCCCAGTAGAAGATTCTTTATCATCGTCCTCTGAATTACCACAAGCCCCCAATAATGTACCAGCAGCAAGAACAAGCGAAAGAGCTAAACCCAATTTGCGCTTTTTCATTTTTTTTCCTCCTAAGATTGATGGTTTGAGCAGGAATGTTCTGAAAAGTCATTCATGTTTGCGTTTTCAATGGTCCACAAAAAAACTAAACGGTTAACGGTGTGCCATAGTGGAAACAAACGTTTGCATTCATCCTTATGTAAGGGACTATGCCTACACCCGTTTCCGAAGGACATGAAAACTGAACATATTGGCTTTAAAGTAGTTAACAGAATACAAGATAGGCTGGTCCCAGTCATCCAGATGCATCTGCTTTAGAACGAGCAAGGCAGCTTCAGGCGTACATTTAAGGATAGGAGAAACCTTCTCATGGTATCCGATAGGCTCTATTTCAGCTACGGCATGGGTGATTTTCCTATCAGCGTCCCTTTCCAATATATCAAAAAGAGACTCATCATTACGGTCGAAATTCACCGAGAGAATAGATTCAGGAATTTTATCGATACAGTAGATGACAGGCTCACCATTCGCTGTTCTTACACGTTCAATAATCACGATGCGTTCATCCGGTGTACATGAAAACCTGCGGATATCCTCTTCTGTTGGTTCTTGAGTCGTCGAACTTAAGAAAAACGTCCCCGGCTTCATCCCTGCCTCCTCAATCATATCCGTGACACTTTTTAGTTGCTCGATACCTGAAGTGAACCGTGGCTTAGGATTGACAAAGGTTCCGACTCCATGGCGGCGAATGATGATATTTTCTTCTTCTAAAATTCGCAGTGCTTCACGAAGCGTCGCTCTACTCACTCCTAGCTTTTTTGCAAGATCGAATTCAGAAGGGAATTTTTCATTTTCCTTGTAAACTCCTGATTCAATATCTTGCTTCAGGTAATCAATGACCTGCAAATATAAATGTCGACTATCTGATTTAATAGACATACAGTTTCCCCCAGCTTGTTTCTTAAGACATCAGACATCTGATGTTGAATCATTCCTACTAATCGAAAATAATATAACATTTTTTCAACTATAAATAAATAGAGTTTTACTAATTAACTGAAAAGAATTTAGTAGAATATACCCCCCTATTTTCTTCCACGTAGTAAAAACGTTGCAAATCTTACGATTATTTGCCCTAATCCAACTATTGGTCATGGGTAAAATTCTTATTGCGAAAATGACACTGCTTTCTTTCCAAGAATCCGTTTTGCTGTATAATAGAACTTATCTTCTTTGAAGGGATGATCGAATTATGTTAAACATTACAGAATATACCGTAGAAAAATTGACCGACCCATTCGGAATCTTATCCGGAGACCGCTTTGAATACTTTTTAGATATTGAAGTTCCGGAAGAGGACGAACTCTTTTCAGAGAACGGTTTATATATCCGGGTTTTATTTGTTGTCGAAGAACAGAATGGCAGACTTGTTAAATATGACATTCTAGAAAAAGGCAGCGATCAACTGTTTGATTTCGAGTTAGAAGATGAAGAAGTAGCCATGATTACTGCCTTCTGCCTAGAGCATCTAGACGAAGCGACAGTAAATTAAAAAATACCGGGCAGCTGCCCGGTATTTTTTTATACCTAAGATAAATGTGCTTCATCATGATCATCTTTGGAAATTAACACATTACGTGGTTTACTTCCTTCATATGGACCGACGATTCCCCTTGCTTCCATTTCATCGATTAACCTTGCAGCCCGCGTATAGCCAATCCTGAAACGGCGCTGAAGCATCGAGACAGAAGCTGTCTGCATTTCGGTAATTAAAGCCACCGCTTCCCCATATAAACTATCTTCGACTTCACCGCTTGACGTCTCCGGTATCTCATCCGGAATCATTTCTTCGTTGTACTGAGCTTTCTGTTGGGAAATGACGAAAGTGACCACTTCTTCAACTTCATGATCGGATAAGAAAGCCCCTTGGACGCGAATTGGTTTTGAAGATCCAACAGGTAAAAATAGCATATCTCCACGGCCTAGCAGTTTCTCCGCACCTCCCATATCGAGTATGGTTCTTGAATCCGTTGAGGAGGAGACACTAAAAGCGATCCTGGATGGGATGTTGGCCTTGATGACACCCGTAATAACATCTACAGAGGGTCGCTGAGTGGCTATGATTAAGTGGATGCCCGCTGCCCTTGCCATCTGTGCAAGACGTGTGATAGCATCCTCCACGTCATTTGAAGCCACCATCATCAAATCAGCCAGTTCATCGACTATCACTACTATATAAGGTAACAACGGTTGTTTGGAATCTTCCTCACTGTTAAAACGGTTTACGTAATCGTTATAGCCTTCTATATTACGCGTACCCGTATGTGAAAAGAGCTCGTAGCGTCGTTCCATTTCACTGACCACTTTTTGCAAAGCTTGGGCCGCTTTTTTCGGATTAGTCACGACTGGTGCCAGTAAATGTGGAATCCCGTTATAGACATTGAGTTCCACCATTTTCGGATCAATCATCATCATCTTCACTTCATGAGGTTTTGCCCGCATCAAGATACTTGTGATAATGCCGTTGATACAGACGGATTTACCACTTCCTGTAGCCCCCGCTACCAGTAAATGGGGCATTTTATTTAGTTCGGCCTTAACCGCTTCACCGGAAATATTTCGGCCTAGACCAATTTGCAGCTTGGCATCCGGCTTGTCCACTTCTTTTGCATCCAATACTTCTCTAAGGGAAACCATTGCCACCTCGGAATTCGGTACCTCAATCCCAATCGCCGATTTACCTGGAATCGGTGCTTCCATCCGGATATCTTTAGCTGCAAGTGCCAGTGCAAGGTCATCGGAAAGGCTCACTATTTTGCTGACTTTCACCCCTACATCCGGGTGCACTTCATATTTAGTGACAGCCGGTCCCAAATAAACTTGAGTGACTCTTGCTTTGACCCCAAAGCTCTGAAAAGTGCGTTCAAGCTTTGCCGCATTTTCATGAATTAATTGATACTCTCCACTTTGATCCGTTTTTTTCGGTTGCGATAACAAGGAAAGTGGCGGTAGAGCATATTCTTTATTTTCTACTTCCGTAAAATCGATGGCGGGAACAGGATCGTCATGTTCTTCTTCAACTTCAGCCGAAGGTAGCGTTTCAGCAGACGGTTGTTCATCCTTTTCATCATCACCGTATGCTTTATCTGCAAAGCTTGAAATAATACGCTCTGTCGCCACTTGTTGTGTCTCTTCTACCTGCTGTATGGCATGAACCTCTTCTTCCACTGGTTCTTTTTCACGTTTTTTCTTTTTGACCGGATCTTTTTTCTTCTGTTTCTTATCGTTATTCCAGGTTTTCATATCATCACTAAACGCGGTCCATTGCCTTTTAACAAAGCTACCAAGGGCGAAGGCAAATTTACCAAGAGTATCGCCTAGTGTTTTCCCAGTCAGTAATACAATCCCAATGATTATTAGGACGATGGATACGATTTTTGAACCCGCTTCATCGAACAAGAAATAAGAAGCAGCGAATAAAACAGCACCAACCATCCCACCGCCAAGATCCTTTGTGCTAGCATTTCCGGTCACTTCCATCCAGAACAATTCCCAAGTATTCGAAATGACACTTGGCTTTGCGAAAGGACCACCTTCGGCCAATAAATTAAAGAGGGTGACATGACTAAGCAGTAGCATACTCGCAACAATGAAATACAAACCAATTAACTGCCGTTTCAGCAAATATGGAACTTCTCTTTTAATCATCAAATAAAAGCCCGCCGTTATTGCCCCTAATAAAAAGAGGATATACCACTCTCCCATAAAGAAACGGACTAAAAGGACGGTACCATTTCCCACTGCCCCTAGTTTTGCAATGGCAATGACGGCCAGACTTATTATGATTAGGCCAATCAATTCATATTTAAGCGTAATCTTTAATTTTTCTGTACTTTTCTTTTTCCTTTTTTTCTTCTTCACCATAAAATCACCTGATTCTTCTTGAAACTTCTTTACATTCATATGGTACAACTCAATAGGAAACAAACGTTCGCTCAACGATTATATCAAAAAAATATCATGTTGTCCCTTGATCGTGTCTTATCTAACATGAAAAAACAAACCAATGAATAAAGCAGCCAAAGGGCTGCTAATTTTTTCATTAGTATATCATAATTTCTCTCCGTTGGTCCTTTTTTCTAATTTCTCAACGGTTCGAATACATTGACGACTTCACCAGGCTGTACATTGGTCTTCATGTAATCCTCAGGATTCGTACTCACGATCCGATCAATGCGAAACGAACTTCCTCCTTCATGTTCCACCATAACATGAACCCCATTCACCTTCATTTCAATCATTTGTGCAATTTTCTCATGGGGATGAGGGAAGATGATTTCTTCTGGAACAATCGTATAAAGTGTCATTGCAGTAGCCCCTCTTCTCCTTTATTTGTACTTCTTTCCTCCATGAATTCATTCAGTTTCCTCATCGCCTGCCCTACTCCTCCGACACCATCAATCATTCCAACATCGACCGCTTCCACCCCGATTACATTCGTGCCTATATCCCTCGTTAAATTTCCTTTAGCGAACATTAGATCTTTAAAACTGTCTTCGGTAACATTGGAATGCCGTGTGACAAACTTTATGACCCGTTCCTGCATTTTATCTAAGTATTCAAATGTTTGCGGTACTCCAATGACCATACCTGTCAACCTAATAGGATGGATCGTCATGGTCGCCGTCTCTGCTATAAAGGAATAATCACAAGATACGGCAATCGGCACCCCAATGGAATGTCCGCCTCCTAAAACGATGGAGACGGACGGCTTAGACAAGGAAGCTAACATCTCGGCAATGGCTAGTCCCGCTTCCACGTCTCCTCCGACGGTATTTAAAATGACAAGTAACCCCTCAATATTAGGATTTTGTTCAATCGCAACAATTTGAGGAATAACATGCTCATACTTTGTCGTTTTATTTTGTGGAGGAAGTTGCATGTGACCTTCAATTTGACCAATGATCGTCAAACAATGGATTTTTGAGTCTTTCGATAATTGTGGGACACTTGTTGTTCCCAACTGCTGAATCTTCTCAATTAAAGTTGAATTTTTACCTTCCTGTCGTCCTTCATTTTCATTTGGTAATGGTGTATCCACTTATGGCAACCCCTTTCTCAAAAGCCTATGCCCTTATTATGTCTCGAGTCTTAAACTTCATTCTTCCAGTCAGATAGCCTGCATGAGAAAAAGCCTTGCCCCTTTTAAAAATCGAAATCGAAAGGAATACAAAAAGGCAGAAACGTTGTATGAACGTTGCCGCCTTTTGCATTTTCGCTTATTTTACTTGAAAAAGGGGGTATGAAAATCCCTTTTTTATTAATATTCCATGATGATGGGTAATATCATCGGACGACGCTTTGTTTTTTCATAGAAGAATTGGTTTAGCGCATCACGCATTTCCTGTTTCAGCGTGGACCAATCGAAAGGCTGACGAGAACCGTTTTTCTTCACTATCTCATTGACAATGGCTGTTGCTTCCGTCATCATTTTTTCTGATTCACGTACATATACGAATCCACGGGAGATGATTTCCGGACCTGCAGCAATGCTCTTATCTTGTCGATTCAACGTGACCACAACAATCAATATACCATCTTGTGATAACAGACGGCGATCACGGAGTACGATATTCCCGACATCACCAACACCACTGCCATCAATTAAAATATTTCCAGCAGTTACCTTGCCTGAAAGGGCAATCTTATCACCATTCATTTCAATGACGTCACCTTTTTCAGCAATCATAATGTTTTCCGGCTTGATTCCGGCAGAGATACCTACTTTTTGGTGAGAATAAAGGTGACGGTATTCCCCATGTACCGGTATGAAAAACTTAGGGTTCATCAGGTTGATCATCATTTTCAATTCTTCCTGACTACCATGGCCCGTAACATGGACCTTATATTTATTAGAAGAAACGACTTCCGCACCCACCCGGTAAAGTAAGTCGACGGTTTTTGATAGAATGAGTTCTCCACCCTGTAGTGGGGACGCACTGATCAAGACCGTATCCCCTTTCTTAATCGTAACTTGCTTATGAGTCTGCTTCGCCATTTTTTGAAGTGCCGCTATCGGCTCCCCCTGATGACCCGTTGATAGCACCACAATTTCACGGTCTTCGTATTGGCTGATTTCACTGACCGGAATGATTAAATCTTCTTCCACTTTTAAGTAACCTAGATTTAAGGCTGTTTCATATACCCGCTTCAGACTTTTTCCAACAACGGCCACTTTCCTCTTATTCGCTGCAGCCGCGTTGAAAACATGCTGAATTCGATTTACGTTCGAAGCAAAGCAGGCAACGATAATTCTTCCGGATGTGGAACGGAAAGCTTCGGTAATATCCTTGGCCACTACCGCTTCAGATGGTGTATAGCCTGGTTTCTCCGCTCCTGTGCTATCAGATAGGAGACACAGGACCCCTTCTTCTCCTATACTTGCCATTTTGCCTATTTCCGGTTTATACAGTTCGGTCGCAGCTTGATCAAACTTGAAATCACCGGTGTAGACGATGGCCCCTTCACGAGTATGGATGACCACTCCCACAGAATCAGGGATACTATGGTTCGTACGGAAAAAGGAAACAGCAGCCTCTGGGAAACTCAAAAGGGAATCAGAGTCAATCTCAGTAAAAATTGCCCGGCCATTAAAGCCATCTTCCTTCAACTTAGTCTTAATCAACGCTAGTGTTAACTTTGTCCCATAAACAGGAACAGGTAAATACTTCAATACATAAGCTAGGGCTCCCATATGATCTTCATGACCATGCGTTATAAAAATCCCCTGAATCCGTTCTTTGTTATCCATCAAATAAGAAATATCAGGTATAACAGCATCGATGCCAAGCATTTCTTCTTCCGGCAACATCAAACCTGCATCCAAAAGATAAAGGTCATCGTTCACCTCAACTACATACATATTTTTACCAAGTTCCCCTTGTCCCCCAAGAGAAATCACTTTAATTCCATTATTTTTATCTTTACCCAATCGAATATCCTCCTTAAAAAATAGCCGTTCATAAGTTCCAATGATTTCATTATAACTCAAGTTCAAAAAACATGACAACACATACCATTTTTAGAAAGATTTTTTCCTCTACTTGGCCATGCGTATATGTATAGGTCCCACTTCTCAATTTTTGTCTTTTTTAAAGAAAAGACTATTAGAAGTATAAGCCTTTATCCTATAACTGGAAAGAAAATAATACGGGAATCCCAAAACTAATCATTCTATGTAAAAACAAGCCAATCATTAAACGATCAGCTTGTTTGGTGAATTTTTATTTATTTAAGACGGATATGAGCGTTAAGCGCTCTTTTTCAGTCAATGGTACAATTGGTAACCTGACTGAGCCTACATCTATGCCACGAATTTGAAGAGCCGTTTTAACAGGCGCAGGGCTTGGTGCTGCAAATAAGCCTTTTATGAGCGGGAGTAGCTCCTGATGAAGTCTCGCCGCTTCCGATAAGTTCCCAGTGACGAAAGCTTCAACAATTTTCTGCATTTCATTCCCGGCTACATGGGAAGCAACCGATACGACCCCAACCCCACCGATTGCTAGTACAGGAAGGGTTAAAGCATCATCGCCACTATATAAAGCGAAATCTTCATCCGTTTCGGCAATGATTTGGGTCATGGCGTTTAAATCGCCGCTCGCCTCTTTCACAGCCACGATATTCGGTATTTCCGCAAGGCGAATAATGGTCTCCGGTTCAATATTGACCGAAGCACGTCCCGGAATGTTATAAACCATGACCGGCAATGTCGTACTTTCGGCAATCGCTTTAAAATGTTGGTATAGGCCTTCCTGATTCGTTTTACTATAATAAGGAGCCACCAACATGATTGCGTCGGCGCCATTCTTTTCTGCTTTTTTAGTCAGCTCAATGGAAGCATATGTGTTATTGCTCCCAGTTCCCATGATGATTGGCACCCGTTTTTCTACAACCTTGGTGACATGGCGAAGCAAGGCTATCTTCTCTTCCGAGGATAATGTCGGTGATTCCCCAGTTGTACCCGCAAGTACAAGCGAATCCGTTCCGTTCGATAATAAGTAATTGACTAATTTAGTTGTTTTTTGAAAATCAACGTTTCCCTTGCTATCGAAAGGGGTGACCATTGCGGTTGATACTCTACCAAATATCATTATTTAACACCTCTTTAATTTTTAAAACCTCTATATAGATTATTCTGCTTCTATTTCATGTAAATGGAATGCATCATGAAGTGAATTTACAGCCTTGATTAAATCTTCTTCCTTCACTAGAACCCATATAGTCGTATGGCTATCCGCGGATTGTAGAATCGAGATTTCATTTTCCGATAATGCTGTGACAATTTTTGATGCAACCCCAGGTACTCCGTTGATGCCTGCTCCCACGACTGATACCTTCGCACAATTCCGCTCAACGAGAGGCTCATGTCCCATTCCTGTAAGAATGGAAAGTGCAAGTTCGGTCATCTCTTCCGTGACCGTATACACGACACCATGCGGAGAAATATTGATAAAGTCTACGGAAATAGATGCATTTGCCATTGCTTTAAACACTTCTGCCTGTAAATTATATTGTCCTTTTTTTGCATTCACCTTAATTTGGGTGATTTTCGAAACATGAGCGATTCCTGTAACGAGTCTTTCCCTGATATCACTACCTTGGCTTCCTTTATTGACACTGGTAACCAGAGTTCCCAACCCTTCACTGTATGTCGAACGAATCCGGATTGGTACTTTTGCCTGCATAGCAATTTCGACCGCGCGGGGATGGATGACTTTAGCGCCTTGATATGCCATATTGCATACCTCAGTATAAGAAACGATCGATAATGGGCGTGCATGCTCTGCAATCCGTGGATCAGCGGTCATGATACCTTCGACGTCCGTGAAAATATCAACGCGGTCAGCCTGTAAAGCCGCCCCCAATGCAGCAGCCGAAGTGTCACTTCCACCTCGTCCAATAGTTGTCATGTCCCCATTTTTAGCGGCCCCTTGGAAGCCTGCGACCACGACGACATCCTTCAATTCAAGTTCTTTCAGAAGACGGTCACATTTCATTTCAATGATTTTCGCACTCGAAAATTCATAATTCGTCTGGAACCCTGCTTGAGCACCTGTGTATGCAGTAGCCTCGATTCCATGTTCCAATAACATATTCGTAAATACGACAGAAGAGATCGTTTCCCCTACCGACATTAGTAAATCCTGTTCCCGCTTGGAGAGGCGGGCGTTGGAACCATTCACTAAAGAAAGTAACGTATCCGTCGCATATGGATCGCCTTTCCTACCCATGGCAGAAACAACGACCACCACTTTGTAGCCTTCTTTAATTGCCCTTTCGATATGATTCTTGGCATGGGCCCGGCTCTCTTCGTCCCGGACTGATGTCCCACCGAATTTCTGGACGATTATTTTCACTATTCTCACCCCAAATATAAGCCAGCTCCCCCGTTAAGGAAGCTGACCTAACTCTCTATCATGTTGACAAGTCTTAGCTGCTTGAGTTTTTACCTTACTTAACTGTCACTAACCCTAATTTTAAAAGGCTTTCAGCTATTTGGACAGAATTCCATGCTGCCCCTTTTAATAGATTATCGGAAACTATCCATAAATGGAAGCCTTTATCTTCATCTAAATCTTTACGGATCCGGCCAACGAATACGTCATTCTTGCCGACAGATGATGCAGGCGTTGGATAAACCTGTTGTTCTGGCTCATCTTCTAATACGACTCCCGGTGCCGTTTTCATCAAATTCTTGATCTCAGACGCAGAAATGCCTTCTTTTTCGACTTCGATGTATACGGATTCCGAATGCCCCGTTACAACAGGAAGCCTTACGCAAGTTGCCGCTACAGGTAGCTCTTCCATATGCATGATTTTCTTTGTTTCATTAATCATTTTCATTTCTTCAAACGTGAATCCATTATCTTGGAACCTATCGATTTGTGGAATGACATTGAAAGCAATTTGATAATGCTTGGCATCCCCTTTTACCGGCAAGATTTTTGGTTCGATTTCTTTTTCATCCAGAAGATCACGAGCCTGATCCTTTAGTTCGTTTATCGCAGCGACTCCAGCTCCAGATACTGCTTGGTATGTTGAAACTACTACCTTTGATAAACCAAACTCTTGACGGATTGGTTCCAATGCAACAACCATCTGGATTGTTGAGCAATTCGGGTTGGCAATGATCCCGTTATGCTGTTTCAAGTCCTCTTCATTTACTTCCGGTACAACAAGCGGAACATTTTCATCCATGCGGAACGCGCTTGTATTATCTACTACTATCGCTCCTCTTTTTACTGCTTCAGGAGCCAATTCCTTAGACACACTTCCTCCTGCACTGAAAAGAGCGATATCTATGCCTTCAAAGCTTTCAGGTTTTGCTTCCTGAACTTCGATTTCTTCGCCTTTAAATGACAATTTAGTCCCTGCAGAACGAGCCGATGATAAAAAGATGATTTTCTTAATCGGTAAATCCCGTTGTTCAAGTGTTGAAATCATTTGTTGTCCTACTGCTCCAGTCGCTCCTACTACTGCAATATGCAATCCCTGTGTCCCGGTCATTTGTCCATACTCCTTTTCTATCTCTAAAAGTTGGTTTATAATTTGTCTAATTATTTCTACTTGCTCAGAATATCATATATTTTAACACATTAACATTCGAAAGAACGCACTTTAACAAAATATTCTGGTAGTATAGATTGTTTTTGGTTCTTAACGATAATTCCAACTGGTTGCAAAGCATGAACAAATGACATTTCCTGGATTTAGGCATTATGGAACGACAATTAGATTACATCATCTTTGAACCTTTCAATAATCACTGGCTGTATTTGTTCTCCTTCTATTGCCGCCACGATGGTATCCCGAATCAAACTCATTCTCGCCACCATCGAGCTCGGTTTGCCTACCGGATTATCTTGGCCGTATGGAACAAAATAGATATCCTTTGCAGCCATCAGCCTCATTAAATTTACACCATTCAAACCAAGGGCATCGTTGGTTGAAATCGCAACCACAACTGGACGGTGATTTCTCATCGTCGCTTTTGCAGCCATAAGTACAGGCGAATCTGTAAGGGCATTTGCCATCTTACTCATCGAATTCCCGGTCAACGGAGCAATGACCATGCAGTCTAGCGGCAATTTAGGTCCTAATGGCTCTGCTTTGACGATTGTATCAACGGCTTCATTTCCCGTCAATTTTTCTATACGTGCAACCCAGTCCTCCCCATTTCCAAAGCGTGTTTCCGTATTTTGAACAGTGGATGTCACAATCGGAATGACTTCTGCCCCTTCATTTATAAGTTTTTCTATCTCGGGAAACACACTATCGTATGTGCAATGCGATCCTGTCAATCCAAAACCGATCCGTTTACCTTTCAGATTCATAATTTTTTCCCCTTTCTTTTCAAGAATTCCCCTTGGATCAAGACCCCAAGTGCATTCGCCAAAATTTGACCGGCAGTTTTCGGGGCCACTATCCCCGGTAGGCTTGGCGCCAATAACGCTTTAATTCCCCTTTTTTCCGCAAAACGAAAATCCGTCCCCCCAGGCTTTGAAGCAAGGTCAATAATCAAAGTATGAACGGGCATGTTTGCAAGAACGTCTGCTGTAATGATGGGAAAAGGGATGGTATTAATGCAAATATCAACATTTTTCATTTCGGACGCAAGATCATTTAGATGAAAAGGGATTATCGCCATTTCAGTAATTCTCGCAATATCTTCGCTTTTCCTCGCCCCTACCTTCACTTTGGCTCCAAGTGCTTGAAATGATCGTGCCACACTCATCCCAACCCTTCCTAGGCCTAGAACGGCAACATCCGATCCATGGATGGTAAAATCCGTGTGTTGAATAGCCATCATGATTGCGCCCTCTACGGTGGGAATCGAATTGTATATCGCTACATCGTCTCGCTCAAATAAGAGTACGAGTTTACGACCTGCTTCCTTGAATAGTCGATCGAGGTAATCATTACTGATTCCTGAATAAAATACACAATCCTTTGGCGTGTCATTTATCATGGACTCGGTCAAGAAAACATCTTCACTGGAGAAGATGGTTTCCACTTTACCGGTTGAATCCGTCCCTCGCACAGGCAAGATAACTGCATCCAGTTCCGTAAAATTTATATCTTCTAATTTCTCCTTAACCGCACCTGTAAACGCATGGTCAAGCTGTTCAAACCCTACTAAAAACAGCTTCGCATCTAGCTCAGTCAGTTTACGAACAACTTCAAGCTGACGCGCATCCCCACCGATTACAGCGATTTGCATGTCTGTGAGCATTAAATCGTCACCTTCTTTTTAAAAATCCAACCCACTCCTCGCCCAAAATCAACTCTTGAAGGCGTTTTGTTATCCGATATTCATTCAGTCTCCATCCATCTTATGTACTGAAATAAAGAACGGTGATTAGAAAAGTAAAAACGCCTATAGCTATTACCAGCTAAGGCGCTCATTAGTCTTTTCTCATTTTCATTCCTATCCATCCATATGTTCTCCGTCTTCCACCGAATGAGCTTCAAGTTCTTCCCTAAAATCGATAATGAGCATATCCGTTCCCACTTTTTTAATGTGATTCCATGGTACCCTGATTTCACTTCCATTTCTGAAAAGCCCAAACCATTTTACTGAAGGAATGACCAAAGTGGTAATTTGTCCCGTTTCGTCAAATTCCAAATCCGTTTGTCCCAGGACACCTAATCGTTCTGCCCTGTTCACATCGACTATCTCTTTTCCACTTAATTCACTCAGCCTCAAATCCGAATCCCCCTTTTTTTCTCCTTAATTCCATCTATATCCGAAATCAAGAGAACTTAGAAGGCATTTATTAAAATAGTCGTCCCCTTCCTTCCAAAAAAAAACCTGCCCTCCTAAACAGAAGAACAGGTCGTAGATATTTATTTATCCCAATTTTCCAAAGGGCTCACCAACGATAAAGAGTGTTCTGTGAAGATACGGTTTGCTAGTTCATTGACACTATCTTCCGTAACTTCATCAATCTTGACTATGATATCATCCAGTGAACGATGCTCACCTAGCATTAGCTCATTTTTGCCATTACGGCTCATTCGGCTGTTTGTGCTCTCAAGGCTTAGCATTAAGCTACCTTTTAGCTGTTCCTTACTATTTCGCAATTCTTTTTCTGTGATTCCGTCTCTTTTCAGCGTAGCAAGCGTCTCCTGGATCGTATCATACAAGCTGTCAAGCTGGCTTGTGCCTGTCCCACCATAAATGGTCACTAAACCCGTATCCTGGTAGCTTGAATGGTAAGAATATACCGAGTAGGCCAGCCCACGTTGCTCACGGACCTCTTGGAATAGACGGCTACTCATGCTACCTCCAAGGATATTATTCAATGTGACTAGACTATAGGTTTTATCATTTCCGATTTCCAAACCTTTGAAACCGAGGCATAGGTGTGCTTGTTCAGTCTCTTTTTTACGAGTGATTCTATTTTCATGGAATGAAGGCTTCACCAATTCAAGACGCTCTTCCCCACCTTGATAGGAACCAAAGTAACTTTCCACTTCCTGAATCAACTTCTCGTCCACATTTCCAGCAATCGAGATGACGACTTTATCAGGCGTATACATATCATGAACATATTTCTTAAGTGTTTCACTATTGAATGTTTCCAACGTACTTTCCGTACCAAGGATTGGATAGCCAAGAGGATGATTTTCATAGACAGCCTTGCTCAAAAGGTCATGGACGATATCATCGGGTGTATCTTCATACATTTTGATTTCTTCATAGACAACATTTTTTTCTTTTTTCAATTCTTCCTCATCAAATGTAGAGTTGAAGAACATATCAGCAAGAATTTCAAGAGCATAGCTTGCATGGTTATCCATTACTTTAGCATAGTAGCATGTATACTCTTTTGAAGTAAATGCATTCACTTGGCCGCCAATGCTGTCAAACGACTCGGCGATTTCACGCGCGTTCCTCGTTGTCGTCCCTTTGAAAAACATATGCTCAAGAAAATGGGATACACCATTCAGTTCCGGTGTTTCATTCCGCGAACCGGTCTTGATCCAAACTCCAATTGCCGCTGAACGCACTGTTGGAATATTTTCCAATACTATTCTTACTCCATTTTGACACGTGTATTTCTTAATCAACTAACATTCCTCCCAATCATTCTATGCTGCTATCGTAACCAAAGCCTTACGGATTCAAACGTTCCTCACTAACTGCTTCCGAAACCTTAACAACTTCCAGGTCTTTCTTTTCTATATTAATAATTAACGTCTCCAAGGATTTGGCTGTAGATTCTGTCGGATGCATTAAAATAAAAGCTCCAGGGTGAACTTTAGAAAGGACCCTTTGTTGAAGGACCTCGGGGCTGGGTTTTTGCCAGTCAATCGTATCCACACTCCACATCACGGTCCCCATTCCTAAAGAACTCGCAATTTTGACCGTTTCGTCTCGATAACTCCCACTTGGAGGGGCGAACCAATTCATCTTCACGCCCGTCACAGCTTCCACCACTTCATTCGTCTTGGTGATTTCCTCCCGTGTTGCCTGTGAGGAAATGGTTTGCATATTAGGATGCGAGTATGAATGATTGCCTATTTCATGACCACCATCCACAATCATTTTTGCGAATTCCGGATTATTTTTCGTCCATTTCCCTTCTAGAAAAAACGTCGCCTTTACATTATGCTTCTTCAACACAGCCAACATATCTTGTAGGTATTCATTTCCCCAAGCCACATTGATTAAAAATGATACAACCTGCTTTTCCGGATGTGCCCGGTAAATGGGTGCAGGCTCAAGATCTTTTAAATGGACTTTTGGGGGAACTTGTTCATACACAAGCTTATCCTTATCGAATTTATCCTCCTTCTTCATTGCTTTATACGAAGCCTGGATATTGACCGTAAGGCCATTATACCCAGGAACGGTCTTCCAAACCGAATCTATTCGTGCATCTTGGGGTGCAATCTCATATTTTTGGGCTGATCCTTTTATCTCGGTAAGCAGTTCATCTTCCTGCTTCATGGTAGCCACTGATTGATTCGTTAACTGGGTCAAATAAACTTGTGTATATGGATTTTGCACTAATAACCATGATATACCTGCAATGGCACTTATCGCAACTATCTGCTTCCATTTATTATTCATTTTTTACGCCCCCTTCATACAGAAATGTATGAAGAAAATGGACAAGGTAGAACATGACAACTTTCAATTGCTGAAATGCTTATAAATAAGGGGGCCTTTTCAAACAAAAAAAGCATGCAGGTTCATAAAGAGAACCGCATGCCGTATATTCTTTTTTCTTATGATTGAGAAGGATTAGCTGCTTCTTTTTGTTCTTTAAGTACAGCTTTACGAGAAAGGTTAACCCTACCTTGTTTGTCAATCTCAGTGACCTTTACTAATAGCTCATCGCCAAGTGAAACGACATCTTCCACTTTGCCGACTCTTTCTTCAGCCAATTCCGAAATATGGACCAAACCATCTTTACCATTGAAAATCTCCACGAAGCAACCGAATTTTTCAATGCGTTTAACTTTACCTAAGTATAGTTCGCCCACAACGACTTCACGAACGATGTCTTCAATGATTTTTTTAGCTTTTTCGATCATCGGTTCGTCCGTTGAAGAAATGAATACCGTACCATCTTGTTCGATATCGATTTTCACGCCGGTCTCTTCAATGATTTTATTGATATGTTTACCACTAGGTCCGATAACATCGCGGATTTTGTCCGGATTAATGGTCATTGTAACGATTTTAGGCGCATATTTGGACAATTTTTCACGCGGTTGATTGATTGTAGCAATCATCGATTCCAAGATATGCATGCGGCCTTTTTTAGCTTGAAGCAATGCTTCTTCAAGAATTTCTCTTGAAAGACCATCAATTTTGATATCCATTTGAAGAGCGGTAACACCTTTAGATGTTCCAGCCACTTTAAAGTCCATATCGCCAAGGTGATCTTCCATGCCTTGAATATCAGTCAGGATCGTATAATGCTCACCTGTTTTTACAAGACCCATTGCGATACCTGCAACCGGTGCTTTCAATGGAACACCCGCATCCATCATAGCTAGCGTACTAGCACAGATACTTGCTTGAGATGTTGATCCATTAGATTCAAGTACTTCAGATACAAGTCTGATTGTATAAGGGAAGTCTTTATCATTTGGAATGACTGGTTCTAATGCTCTTTCACCAAGTGCACCGTGACCGATTTCACGACGTCCTGCCCCGCGGATCGGACCTGTTTCCCCAACACTGAAATGTGGGAAGTTATAATGATGCATAAAGCGTTTTGACTCTTCTGTTCCAAGCCCGTCCAAAATTTGTACATCTCCTAGTGCTCCCAGTGTACAAATGGATAGTGCTTGTGTTTGTCCGCGTGTGAACAATCCAGAGCCGTGGGTACGTGGTAAAATCGTAACTTCAGATGACAATGGTCTGATTTCATCAGGATTACGGCCATCCGGACGTACTTTTTCTTCCGTGATTAAACGGCGGACTTCTGATTTAACCAGTTTATTTAAAATTTCTTTAATTTGTTTTAGTTTTTCTTCATCAGTTTCTTCTTCGTATTTAGCCAACACATCATCTTTAACCTCTTTGATGGCGGCTTCACGTGCATGTTTTTCCTGAACTTGTACAGCTTTGTTAAGTTCCGCCTCACATAGGCCTTTCACTTCTGCTTCAAGTTCTTCATCCACTTTATACAAAGTGATTTGTAGCTTTTCCTTGCCAATTTCAGCAACGATTTTTTCTTGGAATGCAATGACCTTCTTGATTTCATCATGTCCAAACATGATGGCTTCAAGCATTGTTTCTTCAGGCACTTCATTCGCTCCAGCTTCAACCATGTTGATAGCGTCCTTTGTTCCAGCAACCGTTAAGTTGATATCACTTTTCGCAAGTTGGTCAACAGTAGGGTTTATGATGAATTCATTATTGATTCTTCCTACTACTACGCCCGCGATTGGTCCTTCAAACGGAATGTCAGAAACTGAAAGTGCAAGGGAAGAACCTAGCATTGCTGCCATTTCTGTAGAACAATCTTGATCAACACTCATGACCATGCTGATGATTTGAACGTCGTTCCTGAAACCATCCGCAAATAGTGGACGAATTGGACGGTCAATTAGACGGCTTGCCAAAATAGCTCTTTCGCTCGGTCTACCCTCACGTTTAATGAAGCCCCCTGGAATTTTACCGACTGCATACAGTCTTTCTTCGTAGTTGACTGTCAACGGGAAGAAGTCGACGTTTCTAGGTTCTTTAGAAGCAGTTGCTGTACTTAAGACAGCTGTTTCGCCATAACGGACTAAAACGGCTCCGTTCGCTTGTTTGGCCAACTGACCGATTTCTACCGTTACATTACGGCCGGCCCAGTCAAATGAATACGTATGTTTTCCCTGTCCCATTTATTAAACCCCTCTCTGAATCTTCGCTATTAGAGGCTTAGTTTACCTAAACCTTTATTAAAATAAATCATTATATGTGAAAGTAATTGAACTCAAGTTATAACCAAACTATCACTATTATGCACGAAAAAAACAAGTGTTAACAGTAATATGACTAAATATTTATTCATTCAATTATGTATATATCTTAATCATTTATGAGTAGAAAAAAACTCGGCGGCTGCCGAGTCCAAAGGACGATGGCTTAGCCTAAAAATTGATAGCGTCCAAATCATTTGAATAACATCAAAAAAGCGGGAAATTTCCCGCTTTTTTTGAAAAAATTATCTACGTAGACCTAATGTGTTAATTAGTGTACGGTAACGAGTAACGTCTTTATTACGTAGGTAAGTTAAAAGATTACGACGTTTACCTACCATTTTAAGAAGACCGCGACGAGAATGGTGATCTTTTTTGTGTGTGCGTAAGTGACCGTTCAAGTTGTTGATTTCTTCTGTTAGTACTGCGATTTGAACTTCTGGAGATCCAGTGTCAGTATCGTGAGTTCTGAACTCAGCGATAAGTTCGTTTTTGCGTTCTTGTGTAATAGCCATGTTATTATTCCTCCTAAAATTCTGTAAAATCACCTATTACCGAGCCAGCGTCGGAGTCTCGACTAGCCAAGCAATGGTTATTTTCATACATACAATAGAATACATGTTTTCCGTCAAAATTGCAAGCCTTGTCTTCTATCCTTTTGGTTTCTTACAATGTTACCCGTTCAATTCGGCAAAATATGCTTGCGTATTTTGCTTGTCAATTTCAATCTGGTTGACTAACTCTTCAAGTCCCGAGAATTTGCGCTCGCTTCTCAACCTAATATGCCACTCGACTGACACCTGTTCTCCATAGATATCTCCTGTAAAACCTAATGCATGAACTTCTACGCTAGGATATTCGGGTTTTTCTTCATGGAATGTCGGCTTATACCCTACATTGCACACCCCATCATACCAGGATCCACTTATTTTAATCCTGACTGCATATACGCCAGGTGCGGGGAATATGTAATCATCACTCACTTCAATATTCGCGGTCGGGAATCCTAACTTTCTCCCCCGCTTTTCTCCATGGACTACATGTCCCTTTGTTACATAGCGACGACCCGCTAAATGATAGAAGTCAGAAAAATCACCATTGCTGAGCGTCTCCCTGATTCTTGTGGAACTTACCTTTCCGTCCTCGAATGTCTGCTTTGCAACGACGGTTTGACCAAATCTTCCCTTAGCATAGGCAGGTAGATCATCCATCGATCCATTACCATAGCGGCCATAAGAATAATCAAAACCTGCTACAACGTGACGGACATTCAGACCCACTATGTAATCATCCACAAACTCCTCAGGTAGCATCGAAGCGAATTCCTTACTGAAGTTGACGACAAATAGGTAATCGATTTCCATCGTTTCTATGATTTTTATCTTATCTTCCAGTGGTGTAATATAACGAATGTTTCCCACTTTCTTCCCTAATACAGCGGAAGGATGTGGATCAAATGTCATGACTGCTGACATAAGATTCATTTCATGAGCCTTTTGCTTAGCGGTTTGGATGACAGTTTGATGTCCTTTATGGATGCCATCAAAAAAACCAAGTGCCATGACAAGCTCAGGGAAGTCATCCGGTTTAAATTGATGAGGATGCTCTAATGCAATCACTTTCACCTTTCAATCTCCTCTTTCCGACGGCAAAAACGGTCTATGATTCTTGTGCGAAAACTTTGACAGGTTTAATTAACCCTTCTTTTGTGGGATGTATTTGATAAATGGCAATCGCCTTATCAGTGGGATCCATCATGACAAATGGTTGCCCCTTTTCAAAAACAACATCCTCCGTTTGTTCCAATACCGCACCGTTAAGTACTTTCTTTGCTACTTTATCATTAATCTGGAATTTCGGCAAATGTAACAATCCACGTTCTAATGGCAACAGAAAATCTCCTGTCTTTTCTGATTCCATGAATTCTTCCACCTCAGCGAACGTGAAACAATCCTCAAGCGTAAAGCCAGCCGCTTCAATCCGGACCAAGTCCGACATATGTGCCGGGTATCCCAATCTTTCGCCCATCATCACCGCTAATGTCCGAATATAGGTTCCTTTGCTACACTTGACACGAAACCGGAAGGAAATGGTTTCACCTTTGAATTCTGAACGATCATCCAGTAAAGTAATATCATGAATAGTTACTTCCCGTGTTGGACGTTCCACTTCTATCCCAGCCCGAGCATATTCATATAGCTTTTTGCCATTTACCTTGACAGCTGAGAACATTGGCGGAGTTTGTTCAATTTTTCCTGTTAGGGATTTCAATACCTCAAGGATTTGTGAACGTTGAAATGTTTCGGTTACCTTTTGTTCCGCCACTTTTTCTCCAGTCGCATCTTCGGTAGCCGTTGAAAAACCAAGCGTCACTTCCCCTTCATACGCTTTACCTGCTTCTGTTAAGTATTCGGCAATTTTCGTTGCCCTGCCGATACATATCGGTAAAACACCGGTGACTTCAGGATCTAAAGTGCCCGTATGTCCGACTTTTTTCGTTTTTAAAATCTTCCTTAATTTAAAAACACAATCATGGGATGTCATTCCCTTTGGTTTCCATAATGGGAGTATGCCGTCCATTCCTTCACCTCATTAATCTTGTCATTTCAAAAAAAAGAGGCCGAGCCAAGAAGTGCAAAGCACTTATTGAGTCAGCCTCCATTTACTGCTTGCTTATTCTTCGTCTTTTACTGAAGGTTTTTCCTCTTTTTTGATTTGAGAAATTAATGATTCGATACGGTTACCATAATCGACGGATTCATCAAATTCAAAAAACAACTCCGGAGTTTTACGCAAGCGAATTCTTTGCCCAATTTCTGAACGCATGAATCCTTTTGCCTTTTCAAGACCCTGCAAAGTTTTTTCCCGTTGTTCCTGGTCTCCCAAGACAGAGATATAAACTGTTGCTTGTTGTAAATCGCCTGTCACTTCAACATCCGTTACTGTGACGAATCCGATTCTTGGATCTTTAATTTTGCGGCCGATGATTTCACTCAGCTCTTTTTTCATTTGTTCGCCCACACGATTTGCTCGAAGGCTCATAATATCACCTCGCTAGCTTATAGCCAGTCTATATCTGTTATTGTGCGCTCAATTTCCGGAAATGAATCTAGAAATTTAAGGGCATTTTGAAGTTCCCTCTCAGTAGCTTTCCTTGAGGATGAAACGGTTACGATAGAAATCTTAGTACGCTGCCAAAGATCCTGGAAATCCGTTTCCGCTACCGAGACATTAAGCTTCTGCTTAAGCCGTGTCATGACACGTTGCAACACAGCTCGTTTTTCTTTCAAAGAATGGGTGTCATAGATTATGCACTCACATTGGACGGATCCAACGATCATTTACGCTCGATTTCTTCCATTATATAAGCCTCAATTACATCGCCCTCTTTAAGGTCATTGTAATTTTTAATGGTAATACCACATTCATAATTTGTTGCCACTTCTTTAACGTCATCTTTAAAACGTTTCAATGCGTCAATTTCACCTTCGTAAATGACAACACCTTCACGAATTAAGCGAATTCCGCTGTCACGCGTAAGTTTTCCTTCGGTAACATATGAACCAGCAATTGTACCAACTTTAGATACTTTGAAAGTTGTACGAACTTCAGCTTGACCAATGATTTTTTCTTCGAACTCAGGATCAAGCATCCCTTTCATAGCCGATTCAATCTCTTCAATTGCTTTGTATATGATACGGTGAAGGCGAACATCAACTTGTTCTGATTCAGCGGCACGCTTCGCATTCGCATCTGGACGAACATTAAAACCAATTACGATTGCATTAGAAGCGGTAGCAAGGATGATATCAGACTCTGTGATAGCACCGACGCCGATATGAATGATTTTTACTTTAGCGCCTTCTACTTCTATTTTATTCAGGGAAGCGGCTACTGCTTCAGCAGAACCTTGAACATCCGCTTTTAAGATGATGTTCAATTCCTTAATTTCCCCTTCTTTCATTTGTTCAAACAATGTATCAAGTGTTACACGTGATTTTTCATTACGTTGTGAAGCAAGTTGTCTCTGTGCACGTACTTCCCCAACTTGGCGGGCTGTTTTCTCATCTTCAAAGACGATGAAACGGTCGCCTGCTTGTGGAACTTCATTCAATCCAGTGATTTCAACCGGTGTTGATGGACCTGCATCCTTAACACGACGTCCAAGATCACTGACCATGGCACGTACACGGCCGAAAGTGTTACCGATAACGATTGGGTCTCCGACTTTCAAAGTACCGTTTTGGACTAGTAACGTCGCTACAGAGCCACGGCCTTTATCCAAACGTGCTTCTATAACCGTTCCGTTCGCTTTACGGGTTGGATTGGCTTTATATTCTTCTACTTCACTAACTAGTAGAATCATTTCCAGCAAGTTATCAATTCCTTCGCCCGTTTTGGCAGAAATAGGTACGAAGATCGTATCTCCACCCCATGCTTCAGAAACTAAACCATGCTCTGTTAATTCTTGCATGACGCGGTCAGGATTAGCTGCTTCTTTATCCATTTTATTAACAGCAACAATGATTGGAACATCCGCTGCTTTAGCATGGTTAATCGCTTCAATTGTTTGCGGCATTACACCGTCATCCGCTGCTACAACAAGAATCGTAATATCCGTGATTAAAGCTCCACGAGCACGCATTGTTGTAAACGCAGCATGTCCTGGTGTATCAAGGAATGTGATTTTCTTGTCATTGACTTTGACTTGGTAAGCACCGATATGTTGAGTGATTCCGCCCGCTTCGCCTTCTGTTACTTTCGTATGGCGAATAGAATCAAGCAATGTCGTTTTACCATGATCGACGTGACCCATGATAGTTACGACTGCTGGACGTTCGATTAAATCTTCAGAAGCATCTTCAGTCACTAATGACTCAAGATCTGTCAAGTCAACACGAATCTCTTCTTCAGCCAATACTCCGTACTCAGTACAGATTAATTCGATAGCATCTTTATCCAACGTTTGGTTGATTGTAGCCATGACTCCAAGCATGAAAAGCTTCTTAATGATTTCAGAAGGTTCACGGTGAAGTTTCTTACCAAGTTCCATGACAGTCAAAGACTCATAAAACGTAATTTTTTCTGGAAGTTCTCTTTCCTTACGTTTTGTAACTGGTGCCTGCGGCGCCGATTGTCTTTGTTTGTTATTCTTATTACGGTTATTTCTTCCCCTGCTAAACTGTCCTGATGGTTTTTTAGTGCCCAACGGTTTAACTGGTGGCTTTTTCTTTAGCTTTTCTTTATTGATCGTGCTTTTCTCATCTGCTTCAGCTTCGTATTTCGCAACCGTTGCATTTGCTTTTGGTTCAGCAGCTGCTTGGGTTGGTTCTTCGCTTTTTGGTTTAAGAGAATCGTTTAATTTGTTTACAGTTGAATCGTCTAATGCTGTCATATGGTTTGTTACCTCTATATTCATTTCTTTAAGTTTATTTATTACGTCTTTACTTGAAACGTTTTTCTGTTTTGCATATTCATATACACGCAATTTTGTCATACGTTCACCCCCGGTAAATTTAATCGAGCAGCATTCGGAGTTTTTGTGCAAAACCTTCATCAAGAACTGCGACGGCAACTCTAGCATCTTTGCCAATAGCATGGCCGAGCATAGATCTGTCTTCGACTCTTTTTAAAGGAACCTGATAAAATGCGCACTTATCAGAGATTTTTTTCTCAGTGTTTTTTGAAGCGTCCGCGGCTAAAATAACAACTTTGGCATTACCGCTTCTAATCTCTTTAACCACTAATTCTTCACCCGAAATTAGCTTGCGTGCTCGATTGGCCAAACCTAATAGAGACATCCATTGTTGTTGTTGGGTCATGGTGTTAGTCTTGCTCCTTATCCACTAATTCAAGCAATTGTTCATAAAGGGAAGAATCAATTTGAGTACTAAGGTGATTTGCCAGCACATTTTTCTTTTTGGCCAGCTCGATAATATTCCGATCAAGGGTCAAATAAGCTCCCCTTCCCGATTTTTTTCCGGTCGGATCAAGGCTGACTTCCCCTTCTTTAGATCGAACGATACGAATGAGTTCTTTCTTTGGCTTCATAACGCCAGTGGCAACACATTTACGCATCGGGATTTTTTTTCGGCTATTCATCTATTTTCACCTCTACCTTACTCGTTATCCTCTTCGAATTCTTCATCCTCTTCATTCACATAACTATCCCGGCTTAATAAGAACTCCTGTTCTTCAACAGGGTAAATACCAGCTTCGCGGGCTTCCGTTTCACTCTTGATATCAATTTTCCAGCCAGTCAGTTTGGCTGCTAAGCGTGCGTTTTGTCCACGCTTACCAATTGCTAGTGAAAGTTGGTAGTCAGGAACAATGACCGTCGTCGCTTTGTCTTCTTCTTTAACGATTACTTCAAGCACTTTTGAAGGACTTAAAGCATTCGCAACAAAGATAACAGGATTTTCTGACCATTTAACGATATCGATCTTCTCACCTTTTAATTCATTGACGATAGCCTGGACACGCTGTCCTTTTTGGCCAACACATGAACCAACTGGATCGACTTCCTCATTATCTGAGTGTACAGAAATTTTTGAGCGGTCGCCTGCTTCTCTGGCAACTGATTTGATTTCTACAGTTCCATCAAAAATCTCAGGCACTTCTATCTCAAACAAACGTTTTAAAAGACCTGGATGAGAACGGGATACAAAAATTTGTGGCCCTTTCGAAGTCTTTTCAACTTTTGTAATGAAAACCTTGATGCGGTCGTGAGGTTTATACTGTTCATTTGGCATCTGTTCATTGACAGGAAGCAATGCTTCAATTTTCCCCAAACTCACATAGATGAAACGTGAATCCTGGCGTTGCACGATACCTGTCATGATATCCTCTTCACGGTCTATGAATTCTGCGTAAATGATACCACGTTCAGCTTCACGCACTCTTTGTGTTACGACCTGCTTGGCTGTTTGTGCAGCAATACGGCCGAAATCCTTAGGCGTAACTTCCATTTCCACAATATCTTCCAACTGGTAGTTTGGATCTATTGCTCTTGCTTCTTCAACGGAAATTTCCAGACGTGAATCGAATACTTCCTCGACTACATCTTTTCTGGCAAATACTCGCATGGTGCCTTTGCCTAAATTCAAGTCGATACGTACATTTTGTGCTTGGTTAAAGTTACGGCGATATGCCGATATAAGTGCAGCCTCAATCGCGTCGATCAAAACTTCTCTCGAAATTCCTTTATCATGTTCTAAAATATAGAGAGCATCCAATAACTCATTGCTCATGGTGATCCCCCTTACGGATATTTAATTAATAATTGCTTGATTAAGAGAAGGTAATGGCAAGTCTTGCTTTCGCCACTTTTTCAAATGGAATGACGACTATTTTCTTTCTAGTCTTGATTTTGATTTCAAGCGTCACTTCATTCCCATCATAATTGGTCATGATTCCTTCGAATTCTTTTTCATTTAAAATGGGCTCGTATGTTTTTATGTAAACATTTTTACCGATAGCATTAAGGAAATCCTTCTCTTTTTTTAGAGGCCTTTCCGCTCCGGGAGATGAAACTTCGAGAAAATAAATTTGTGGAATTGGATCGACTTCATCAAGCTTTTCACTGAGCTTTTCACTCGTTTTCCCGCAATCTTCAAGATCTACGCCTGTCTCTTTATCAATGTACACTCGAAGGAACCAGTTCTTGCCTTCCTTCACATACTCCACTTCAACTAATTCAAGCTGCAATTCTTCAAGAATTGGTAGAGCTAATTCTTCTACAACTTCCGTTACCTTTTTACTCATTTGTTTCCTCCATACGTGCGTTGTGTGCGCTTGGTTTCGGATTCAAAATTAAATGGTCAATACAACACGAAAGAGTGGGTTTCCCCACTCTTGCCATTGGTTCCTCTTAGTATTTCCAATAAAAATATACCATAATCAAGATATTTTTGCAAATATCATGTCTGTTTCTTCCTTTTCATAGGCAGTTCCACACTTAAAATAAGGAAAGCTGATTTTGTTCTGGAAGAGCCTCGAGACAGCCTTGTTTATCAAGGTATTCAAGAATTGTCTTGGATACTTTCCCACGTTGTTGCAAATCTTCCTTGGAGAGAAACTCTCCGTTTTTGCGCGCATTGACAATATTGATCGCCGCATTCGTACCAAGACCTGGAATCGAATTGAAAGGTGGAATTAACGTGTTACCCTCAATGATGAATTGGTCTGCACTCGATTTATACAAGTCTACCTTGGCGAAAGAGTATCCACGCTCACACATTTCCAACGCTAGCTCAAGTACCGTCAGTGTGTTTTTCTCTTTCGTGGAAGCATCCAACCCTTTTACATTTATTTCATCCATCTTGGTCTTGATTGCTTGTGACCCACGTGTCATGGCATCTATTTCGAAGTCATCGGCACGAACCGTGAAATATGCTGCATAATACAATAATGGCAAATGCACTTTGAAATAGGCAATCCGAACCGCCATCAACACATATGCGGCAGCATGTGCTTTCGGGAACATATATTTAATCTTCTTACAGGAATCTATATACCATTCCGGCACTTGATTCTTACGCATTTCCTCTTCGAATTCCTCAGACAAGCCTTTCCCTTTACGTACGGATTCCATGATTTTAAAAGCAAGGGAAGGGTCTAGTCCCTGATAAATGAGATAAACCATAATATCATCCCGGCAACCGATTACTTCGCTAAGTGTACAGATTTTATTATGAATCAGTTCTTGTGCATTGCTCAGCCATACATCAGTACCGTGGGATAAACCAGAAATCTGGACAAGCTCGGAAAATGTCGTCGGTTTAGTGTCCTCAAGCATTTGTCGAACAAAACGCGTTCCAAATTCAGGTATGCCGAGTGTCCCGGTTTTACACATGATTTGATCTTCAGTCACACCTAACGACTCCGTACTGCTGAATATCTTCATTACCTCTGGATCATCTGTCGGAATCGTTTTTGGGTCAATACCACTTAAATCCTGAAGCATCCTGATCACTGTCGGATCATCATGACCAAGTATATCCAGTTTCAAAATATTATCGTGAATGGAGTGGAAATCAAAGTGAGTCGTTTTCCACTCTGAGTTTCTGTCATCCGCAGGGAACTGTATTGGTGAGAAATCATAGATATCCATGTAATCCGGGACAACGATGATTCCCCCTGGATGCTGTCCAGTTGTCCGTTTAACACCCGTACATCCCGCGACAAGTCGATCTGTTTCTGCACCACGCATGTGGATATTATTGTCGGCTGAATAGCCTTTAACATATCCGTATGCCGTCTTTTCAGCCACCGTACCGATTGTACCGGCACGATAAACATAATCTTCTCCAAATAGGACCTTCGTATAATCATGGGCTTTCGGCTGATATTCACCAGAGAAGTTCAAGTCAATATCGGGGACCTTATCCCCTTTAAATCCAAGGAACGTTTCAAATGGAATATCATGACCGTCTTTCGTATAGGCAATGCCACAATCCGGGCAATCTTTATCAGGCAAGTCAAACCCTGAGCCTACTGACCCATCATTAAAGAATTCCGATTTCTTACATACTGGGCACACATAATGTGGCGGCAGCGGGTTCACTTCCGTAATTTCTGTCATCGTCGCAACGAATGACGATCCGACCGAACCCCGGGAACCAACGAGATAGCCATCATTCAATGATTTTTTAACCAGTTTATGAGAAATTAAATAGATAACGGCGAATCCATGGCCGATAATACTTTTTAGTTCCTTTTCAAGACGGGCCTCAACGATTTCCGGTAGATTCTCTCCATATATCTTTCTAGCCATTCCATAACTCATTGCACGCATTTCTTCTTCTGCACCCTCGATTTTAGGTGTATATAGATCGTCCTTGATTGGCTTGATGTTTTCTATCATATCTGCAATTTTATTCGTATTTGTGACTACGACTTCTTTTGCCTTCTCGGCACCAAGGAAGGAAAAATCCCTTAACATCTCATCCGTTGTACGGAAATGGACATCTGGTAGCTTATGTCGATTCAGCATATTCGCCCCACCTTGTGAATTCACAAGGATTTTACGGTATATCTTGTCATTCGGGTCCAAATAATGCACATTTCCTGTCGCTACAACAGGTTTATTAAGCTTTTCTCCGAGCTTGACAATGTTTGAAATAATCGTCTCTAACGACTTTTCATCACGGACAAATTCAAGCTCTATCAAATGTTGATAAACATCCTTTGGATGGATTTCAAGATAATCGTAAAACTCGGCTATTTCGACAACATCCTCAAAACCCTTTTGCATCATCCCTTCGAAGACTTCCCCTTTATCACATCCAGAACCAACGAGAATTCCTTCACGATATTTTTTTAGTTGAGAACGCGGAATCCGCGGAACTCTGTAAAAATAATTAATATGGGATAATGAAATCAATTTAAAGAGATTTTTCAAGCCTTCCTGTGTTTGTGCAATCAAAGTACAATGAGATGGTCGAGAACGCTGATATGCATTTCCGTTTCCCATATTGTCATTTAATTGATCATGATGGGTAATGCCTCTCGCTATCGTTTCCTTCAACATCTTCAACATCAGGTACCCCGTAGCCTCAGCATCGTATATGGCCCTATGATGTTGAGTCAAATCAATATCGAGCTTTTTACACAATGTGTTCAACCGGTGATTTTTGAACTCGGGATATAAAAATCTCCCTAATTCCAGCGTATCCAATACGGGATTGGTTGCTTTTGGATACCCAATATTTTTGTAGCCCATGTTCAAAAAGCCCATATCAAAACTTGCATTATGCGCAACAAGGATGGCATCTCCCGCCCATTCCTTGAACTTTTCCAATACGTCTGAAACTTCCGGTGCATCCACCAGCATATCATCTGTGATATGAGTCAAGTCGATGATCGTATTGGATAACGGTCGATGTGGGTTAGCGAATGATTCAAATTTATCAATGATGTCTCCATCATGAATTTTCACGGCTGCTAATTCAATGATCGTATCATAAACGGCAGACAAACCAGTCGTCTCGACATCGAAAACGATATAGGTGGCATCGGAAAGCGGTATATGTGCTTCATTATAGGCGATTGGCACACCGTCGTTCACGAGATTCACTTCGACACCATACAAAATCTTGATGTCATGTTTTTGGCCGGCGCCGTAGGCCTCTGGGAAAGATTGAGCCCCTGCATGATCGGTGATGGCTACGGCCTTATGACCCCACTTCGCGGCTTGGGCAACAAGGGCGGATGTCGGCGTCACTGCATCCATTTGGCTCATCGGTGTGTGCATATGAAGCTCGACGCGTTTTTCACCCTCAGGAGCCTTATCCTGCCGTCCCTGCTTAGAGATCTCATTAATATCGTTTGCAATCATAACTAGATCGCGAACAAACGTATCATTTTGAATGCTACCTTGGGCACGTACCCACATTCCTTTTTTAACACGGGCTAGGATGGCAGCATCCTCTTTGTCACGTGAAAACATTTTAACTAAAATAGAGCTTGTATAATCCGTAACTTTAAACGTCAATAGACTACGTCCGCTCCGGAGCTCACGGACTTCCGCGTCAAACACGAAACCTTCAATCGCTATCCTGCGCTCTTCATCAATAATTTGCTCTATGCTACGGAAATCGGCATCTTCTTTAATGGTGTACCCGATTTTAACCGGGCCTTCGTAAACACCCTCGTCTCCTTTTTCCGATTCTTTCTTCTGCATCTCTAGTAACGCGGCAAGTCCCTTTTCCTCATCTTCCTTTTGCTTCTCTGCTAAAAACTTCTTGTAATCAGTTTCCGAAACATTTTCGTTCACTTCTGCTTCAAGAGTTAATGGAGGGAAACCATACGTTTGATAAATATTCGAAATGAGACCGGAGTATTTCTGTTTTAACTGTCCAGCTTCCGCACCATTACGTGCATTGACCACGAGCTTATACCCTGTCACTTTGGGTTCTTGCTCATTTAAGAGTGATAAAAGTGCTGGCGATATGCCTTGTAGTTCACTTATGCAATTTTTCCAGTATTCTTTGACCAATTCCTCCGTCACTATCGGATTGGCAACATTCATGGTGAATGTAACCTTGGCAATATGGGCAAAAGTACTAGTTAAATGATTTGAAAATCTTGTATGAACACTGCATGGAATTAACGCAGGTATATTAAAGGCAAAATGCCATTTTTGGGACTCTCTCTCTATGGAAAGTTTATCAATTTCGGCACCGATGAAAAAATTCACAAAGGCATCCTCAGTCAAGCCCAATTGCTGGAGCAAGAGTTGAAATCTCTCTCTACCGCTGTTTGGATTTTGATCCATTTCCTCTCTCCCCTTTATCTACTATCTAAAGATATTATTCATCAGTTTCATTCTAATAACAGTGGTTATTATAACATACTAGATGCAGTTCACGGACATCTAATTATAGGGAAAAGGAAAGGCATCATCCAAATGAATGATGCCAAATCAAGCTATGATTTTACTGCTTTATCCCAATAATTCATGTAACTTCTGTGCAAGTTCCGATGTTTCCAGTTCAAGCACTTCACCTGTTTTACGGATCTTCACTTCCACGATGCCTTCGGAAGCTTTTTTACCGACCGTTACGCGGACAGGAAGTCCAATCAAGTCAGAATCGGCAAATTTCACTCCGGCACGTTCATGACGGTCATCCAACAAGACATCCATGCCTTGTTTTTTAAGTTCAGCATATAGTTTTTCTGCAAGTTCAGCTTGAGATTGATCCTTCATGTTAACCGGAATCAAATGGACCTGGAACGGAGCCAAATTCACCGGCCATACTAAACCTTTCTCATCATTGAATTGCTCAGCGACAGCTGCAAGTGTACGAGATACACCAATACCGTAACAACCCATGATCATCGGTTGCGAACGGCCGTTTTCATCTAGGAACGTCGCGTTCATCGCTTCGGAATATTTAGTCCCAAGCTTGAATACGTGACCGACTTCAATTCCTTTAGCAAACTTGATTATTCCGTTGCCATCCGGTGATGGATCTCCCTCTTGGATAAAACGAAGATCGATAAAACTTTCCACCTTAAAATCACGGTCAGGGTTTACATTCACAAAATGATAATCTTCCTCATTAGCGCCGCATACTCCATTAACCATTGCTTCAATGGCCAAATCGGCGATGACTTCTACGCTTGAGGCAATATTGATTGGTCCAAGAGAACCTACCGCACAACCTAAGACTTCTTTCGTTTCGTTAGGGTCCACTAACTCCACGACTTCAGCATTGTAGAAGTTTTTTACTTTGATATCATTCACTTCATGATCTCCTCGTACCAAGACGAGTACATATTTTTCATCCACTTTAAATAACAAGGACTTGATCAATTTTGAAGCATCGGTTTTTAAAAATGAAGCTACATCATCAATTGATTTCTGTCCAGGAGTATGAACTTTATCAAGTGTTCCCTGCTCTTCGGAATTTTTTTCATATTTTACCGCTACAGGCGCCATTTCAATATTCGCCGCATAATCGGATGTATCTGAATAGGCAATCGTGTCTTCTCCAATTTCAGAAAGCACCATGAATTCATGTGTATCCTTTCCACCCATCGCTCCTGAATCGGCGATGACTGCACGGAAATCAAGGCCACAACGGCTAAATACATTTGAATAGGCCGCATAAAGTTTTTCATATACAGCATCAAGACTTTCTTGATTTGCATGGAATGAGTAAGCATCCTTCATGATGAATTCGCGTCCGCGCAATAAACCAAAACGAGGTCTTTTTTCATCACGGAACTTCGTTTGGATTTGATAAACCGTCAATGGCAAACGCTTGTATGACTTCACTTCGTCACGGACCAAGCTTGTAACGACCTCTTCATGTGTAGCTCCAAGGGCAAATTCACGGTTGTTACGGTCTTTTAATCGCATTAATTCGGGTCCATATGTATACCAACGACCGGATTCCTGCCAAAATTCCGCTTGTTGAAGGGCTGGCATCAATAATTCTACGGCACCTGCATTGTCCATTTCTTCCCGAACAATCGCTTCAACCTTTTGAAGCACTTTATTACCAAGCGGCATAAAACTGTAAACGCCACTTGAATTCTGTCTCATGAATCCTGCTCGCAACAAAAGCTGGTGGCTTTTAATTTCTGCATCTGCAGGGACTTCCCTCAATGTAGGGATTAACGTCATACTTTGTTTCATATCTACACCTCTTCAATATTTCCTTTAAACTTCCATACGGAAATTTACGGGTCATGTAATACAAAATTACATTATTATTGTCTGATTGATTTAAATTAAGTTGATTTCATTCGCTCTTTTTCGATTATACTTACGAATTCCCGATAAAACAAACTATTTTGCCCAAACTCTTCAAAAAGTTACAAGTAGATTCAAACAGCCAACAGATAGTTCTGCTGGCTTGTTTGGTTTCATTCATATCAGCTTATAGGAAGAATCTCTGGATGTCATTCCATGTCACGACGATCATTAACAACATCAGCAAAGCAAATCCGATGAAATGCACCATTCCTTCTTTTTGGCGATCAATTGGTTTTCCTCTTAAGAACTCAACCACGAAGAATAATAATCGTCCGCCGTCCAAAGCAGGTAACGGTAAAAGATTCATGATTCCTAAATTTATGCTGAGCAACCCAGCCCATTTCATCAACGTGAACAAGCCCTGTTTTGCGACTTCCTCAGTCGATTTATATATACCTACTGGACCAGATAGACTGTCAATCGTAAAGCCACCCGTTACTAGGTCACCCAGAATGATGAAAATCTGTTTCGTCCAAAAATACGTCTCCGTCGCACCATATTGAATGGCTTTTAGTGGAGCTTTTTCAACGGGAGGGTATACCCCGATGATTCCAATTTTCTGACCTTCCCTCTCGACTTCCTGAGGAGTAACTGGAACTTCTAACGTTTTACCGTCCCTATATACAACGAATTCGATTTCTTTACCGGGACTTTTTTGGATACTCGCCTGTACATCTTCCCAGGTTGTGACTTCCGTACCTTCAATCGATTGAATGGCATCCCCGGATTTAAGTCCAGAAGTAACGGCTGCACCGTCCTTAGTTAATTCACCCAGTTTGGCTTCGTCCACCACGACGCCTTGAAATAAACCAATCAATGTAAAAATAACAAAAGCTAGAACAAAGTTCATTGCTGGGCCCGCTAAGATTGTTAAAAAGCGGTGTCCAAGAGATTTAGATGCAAACTGGCGATCATAAGGGGCAATTTGGTTCTCGACCCCATTTTCAACGATTACGGCTTCCTTATGGATCGAAAACGTTTTTAACGTGTCTTCTTCTCCCTCTTCATATCCCGTAAGTATCAGTTTATGATCTAAATCTATCACTTCCACTTCGACAAGCCGAATATCCGGGTATTTGTCTTTGTTGTTCAAGATGATTTTCGTGACGGTTTCTTCTTCATCAAACATCAATCCCACACGGTAACCAGGTTTCAATTCAATATTTTCCGCATCTTCTCCGGCCATTCGAACGTATCCACCTAGAGGAAGAAGACGTATCGTATAGACCGTTTCCTTCTTTTTATATGTGAATACTTTTGGTCCAAATCCGATTGCAAATTCGCGGCATAGAATTCCAGCACGCTTCGCAAATACTAAGTGTCCAAGCTCATGGAAAAAAACAAGAGCGCCAAAAATGATAATGAACGCTATAAGCGTTTCTAGAGTCTGCATGTTCTGGTCACCTATCTTTCACTAAGGATTCTATAAACTTCCTTGTCATTTTATCGACTTCCTGGATCGTTTCTAAGTCAGGACTCGCTATGACAGAATGTTTGTTAAGCGCTCTTTCTATCAGGGTTTCAATTTCTAGGAAAGAAACTTTTCCAGATAAAAATGCAGCTACTGCAGCTTCATTTGCAGCATTCAACACCGTTGTCATCGTGCCGCCCATTTTACCTGCTTTGTAAGCGAATTGCAAACAAGGATATCGAGTGAAGTCCATTTCACTAAAGTGGAGTTTTCCCGCTTCAGCCAAATTCAAACGCTTCCGTCCTACAAGAGGCAGTCGATCTGGATATGTAAGGGCAAATTGGATGGGTACACGCATATCAGGTGTACCTAACTGTGCCATCACACTGGAATCATGAAATTCCACCATTGAGTGGATAATGCTCTCCCTATGGAGAAGCACGTCAATCTTTTCGTATGGAAGATCAAACAACCAGTGTGCCTCGATTACTTCCAATCCCTTGTTCATCATGGATGCTGAATCGATGGTGATTTTAGCCCCCATAGACCAGTTTGGATGGTTTAAAGCCTCTTCTACCGTGACGCCTTTTAGCTCTTCACGGGTTCGATCACGGAAACTTCCACCAGAGGCAGTAATGACTAAGCGCTCGATATTTTTTTCTTGTTCACCCTGAAGTGCTTGAAAAATTGCTGAATGCTCACTATCGACCGGAAGCAGCCTTACCCCGGCCTTTTTCGCTTCATCAATGACCAAATGGCCCGCTGTTACCAAAGTCTCCTTATTGGCAATCGCAATATCCTTACCGGCTTTAATCGCTTGCAAAGTCGGATAAAGTCCTACGCTGCCGATGACCGCATTCACTAAGACTGTTGCTTGATTATACACAGCCACTGCCGTTATTCCCTCATCGCCATACATGAACTCAATATCTTTCCGGTTAGAGAACTCGCTTTTCAAAACCTCATAATCTTCTTTTGTCTGTACGGAAACTAGTTCTGGTTCAAACTCTTTTATATAGGTTCTGACCAAAGCAATATTCTTTCCGGCCGAAAGTGCCACTATCTTAAATTGATCGGGATGGGCCCTGACCACATCCGCCGTTTGCTTGCCTATCGAACCTGTTGCACCCAGAAGGCTGATATACTTCAAATCCGTTCATCTCCTAATTCCATATAACCTTACCTTTTTAATTATAATACATGCAATAAATGTAAGATTGGTAAAATAAATATTAAACTATCCAGCCTGTCTAAAATCCCGCCATGACCAGGTAGGATCTTTCCTGAATCCTTTACGCCATAATGACGTTTATAAGCCGATTGAACAAGGTCTCCCAGTTGGCCGAAGATTGCTATGATTAACGATATCAACAACAATTGCCATATCGAATAGTCAAGGGATGAAAATACGTAAAAAAGCACACCTACGACTAACGCGGAAACTACGCCTCCCAAAAATCCCTCGACTGTTTTATTAGGACTGATTTCAGGCCATAACTTCCTCTTACCGATTGCTTTTCCAATGAAGTATGCTCCTGAATCGGTTGCCCATATCGTAAATAAAGTAAGAAGGATATAGACTAGACCTAGAGATTCATTGTCACGTGTTTCAAAGAAATAGTAAAAGCCGATGCCTAAGTAAAGAATCGTAATGACCAAAAATCCTGCATCATCGAAAGTGAACATATTTTTCGAAAGGACCGTATAAAGCAATAGCACTAAAACGCCGATTAAGAAAATCTGTACTTTGTCATAATTATTTTCAGTTAAAAACGTGCTATATTCATTCGGCAGTAATAATATCCAAAGTAAAACATGTGAAAGAATCGCCTCAAAGGAGAATACACGCATCTTTTTCATTTTCATCAATTCATACAAACCGATAGATGCTAGAAGGTAGATTACCAATAAAAAGGGAAGCTTCCCTATCATCACGATTGGAATGAAGATGGCGGCAGCGATGACTGCCGTAATAATTCTCTGTTTCATTATTCCTATTTCCTCACCTTCTACATTAAACGCCACCGAACCTGCGTGAACGTTTTTGATACTCCTCGACAGCCTGTAGTAAATGACCTTCACTAAAGTCCGGCCATAACACATCCGTAAACCATAGCTCGGTATACGCTGACTGCCAAAGCATGAAGTTGCTTAACCTTTTTTCGCCGCTTGTACGGATCAACAAATCCGGATCCAGCAAATGTTGTGTCATTAAGTAGCTTGATACTATTTCCTCAGAAACATTTTCCTTTATTATACCATTTTTCACATCATGTATGATGCTGTTGACCGCCGCAACTATTTCTCCACGGCTTCCATAATTAAGGGCAAAGTTCAAAATCATCCCGTTATTATTTTTCGTATCCTCCATCGCTTGTTTAACTGCTTTCTGAGTATGTGACGGGATTAACGATAAGTCTCCCATCATCTCCACCCTTACATTTTCAGCTATAAGCTCTGGCAAAAAGGTGCCTAGGAATTCCTGTGGAAGTTTCATCAAAAAATCGACTTCACTTTTCGGACGTTTCCAATTTTCTGTGGAGAACGCATAAACGGTCAACGTTTTTATTCCCAACTCATTAGAAATCTTTGTTATTTTTCGAACGGTTTTCATTCCTTCATGGTGGCCTGCCACACGTGGCAGCGCACGTTTTTTAGCCCATCGGCCGTTTCCATCCATAATAATGGCAATATGTTGAGGAACATTAGACTCCTTAATATGCTGGATCCTACTTGCTACATCGGAAGAAGCATCTTTTTTAACGAAACGCTTCCATAGTGAATACATATGTTAGTCCCCCATTAGGTTGTACTTATCTCTACAAAGGCAATATTTACGTGCACTATGTATATTTTTTGGATTCTAAATAAGAACAGAATCTATATTATAATATCAAAAAAAAACTTGTTCTCATATTATTATTATGAAAATATTATCTTCATTAGAAGTTGGCAAGAAATAAATAATGCATATCCTTTCAAGAAGAAAAGGCAAAAAGGACCTCCTCCATCATTTTCAAGCTCTTACTAACTCAGGCGTAATCATAATCGGAGAAACCTTATTATAACAGTTTTCTCTTTTTAACACACCTATATGTTAGATCAAAGACATGACCACAATGGATTCGGCCCTTTTATTCAATGCTTTTAGAAGGGATTAGACTTCTAGAATTTCTTTTTCTTTATCTTTTGTAATATCATCGATTTTTGAGATGTTGCCATCCGTCATCTTTTGAATGTCATCTGCATAACCGCGCAAATCATCTTCTGTGATATCGCCATTTTTCTCAAGCTTTTTCAACTCATCGTTAGCATCACGGCGAACGTTACGAACCGCTATTTTTGCTTCTTCGGCTTCTTTCTTAACGACCTTGACAAGTTCTTTCCTACGTTCTTCTGTTAACGCAGGAATGGCAATCCTGATTATAGAACCATCATTAGAAGGATTTAATCCTAAATCCGATTTCAAAATTGCTTTTTCAATCTCGCCCAAAATCGTTTTGTCATAAGGCTGGATGACTAAAAGTCTTGCTTCTGGTACAGAAATGCCCGCCATTTGATTAATAGGTGTTTGGGATCCGTAATAATCAATTGAGATTCTATCAAGCAATGAGGCATTTGCTCTTCCGGCACGGATGCTGGCTAATTCACGTGTGTAAGCGCTAATGGCTTTTTCCATTTTCGTTTTCGCATTCGAAATAACTTGTTTCGGCATCTTTTATTTCCCCCTTACAATAGTTCCAAGCGTTTCGCCTAATACAGCGCGCTTAATATTACCTTTTTCCATAATAGAGAAGACAATCAATGGAATATCATTGTCCATACATAGCGAGGACGCAGTAGAATCCATGACTTGTAATCCGTCTTTTATCACATCAAGATATGAAAGCTCATCATACTTCACTGCATTTTTGTCTTTAACAGGATCAGCATTGTATACTCCATCCACATTGTTCTTCGCCATCAAGATGACATCCGCTTCAATTTCAGCTGCACGTAATGCGGCAGTCGTATCCGTTGAGAAATATGGGTTTCCTGTTCCTGCTGCAAAAATGACTACTCTCTTTTTCTCCAGGTGTCTAATTGCACGTCGTCTAATATATGGTTCTGCCACTTGTCTCATCTCAATGGACGTTTGGACCCGCGTTTCAATCCCAAGCTGCTCGAGGCTATCTTGTAACGCCAATGAATTCATGACTGTAGCGAGCATGCCCATATAATCGGCATTTGCACGGTCCATGCCCATTTCACTACCGATTTTCCCGCGCCATATGTTTCCGCCACCGACAACCACAGCTACTTCTACATCCAATTCAGCTACTTCTTTTACTTGTTCTGCAATCGACTTTATAACTGCAGGATTAATTCCGAAACCCTCGTCTCCAGCCAATGCTTCACCACTGAGTTTCAATACGACACGTTTATATTTAGCCATGAGAACCTCCAACTATGTAATCTTTTTGTTCGTCCATCATGCTCATTCTTGCATTAATCAAAAATTCAGGACATTTTAAAAAATAGGGAACACTATAGTGTTCCCTATTTAACCATTTTCTTACAATCAATTAGTCCTTTTTAACTTGGTTCATTACTTCTTCAGCAAAGTTTTCTTGACGTTTTTCAAGACCTTCCCCTACTTCGTAACGTACGAATGAAAGGATTTTTCCGCCTAGTGCTTCAACGAATTGTCCTACTTTTTGATCTGGGTTTTTAACGAAAGCTTGTTCGTTTACACAGATTTCTTCGTAGAATTTGTTGATACGTCCTTCAACCATTTTAGCAACGATTTTTTCTGGCTTGCCTTCGTTTAGGGCTTGTTGAGTAAGAACTTCACGTTCGTGCTCTAGCTCAGTAGCGTCTACTTGGTCACGAGAAACATATTTTGGGTTAAGAGCTGCGATGTGCATAGAAACACCTTTAGCTGCTTCAGCATCAGTTGTACCTTCAAGAACTGTAAGTACGCTGATACGTCCACCCATGTGTAGGTAAGCGCCGAAAGCATCGCTGTCTGTTTTTGTAACGACTTGGAAACGGCGAAGAGTTAATTTTTCACCAATTTTAGCTACTGCTGCATTGATATGATCAGCAACTTTCACACCGTTTTCCATTGTTTGCTCAAGAGCAGCTTCTACAGTTTCAGGCTTGTTAGCCAATAAGAATGAAGCCAATTCTTTAACAAGAGTTTGGAAACCTTCGTTTTTAGCAACGAAATCAGTTTCTGAGTTCACTTCAAGGATTACTGCTTGGTTTCCGTCTACTACGATAGAAGTTAACCCTTCAGCAGCGATACGGTCGCCTTTATTGGCAGCTTTTGCAATTCCTTTTTCGCGAAGGAAGTCAATCGCTTTATCCATATTTCCTTCAGTTTGTACAAGTGCTTTTTTGCAGTCCATCATGCCAGCGCCAGTTTTTTCACGCAATTCTTTAACTAATTGTGCAGTGATTGCCATAATATAAATCCTCCTCAAATTAAGTGCGGTTTATTCAGTCTTTACCCATTTTGCTAGATAATACTTGTTTTCAACAACAAATACAACAAATCGCAGCAAATTTTTACAAAAAATATTTATTGGTCAACGTTATGACAAATAAGCTCTGTTCTCTCCAGTTTCAAAAATCAGCCGTGATAAGGCACGGGATTTATGTATGCTTATTTAGTGCAAAAAAAAGGGATAAAAGGCATTATCCTCTTATCACCTTTTTTTCTCACTAGTTAAGCAGTTCTGTCAACTATTAAGCAGTAGTTGTTTCAGTTGCTGTTTCTTCGCCTTGTTTAGCTTCTAAGATAGCATCTGCCATTTTACCTGTTAATAATTTAACAGCACGGATTGCATCGTCATTCGCAGGAATAACTACGTCGATTTCGTCCGGATCACAGTTTGTATCAACGATACCAACAAGTGGAATGTTTAATTTGTGTGCTTCCGCAACAGCAATACGCTCTTTGCGAGGGTCGATAACGAAGATCGCATCTGGAAGAGTCTTCATATCTTTAATACCGCCTAAGAATTTTTCTAAGCGATCCCATTCTTTTTTAAGTTGGATTACTTCTTTTTTAGGAAGCACTTCGAAAGTTCCGTTAGCGTCCATTTTTTCGATATCTTTAAGACGATTAATACGTTTTTGGATTGTTTCAAAGTTTGTTAAAGTTCCACCTAACCAACGTTGGTTTACATAGTACATACCAGAGCGGATAGCTTCTTCTTTAACTGATTCTTGAGCTTGTTTTTTAGTACCAACGAAAAGAACAGTTCCACCGTTAGCAGCTAGTTCTTTAACGAAGTTATAAGCTTCTTCAACCTTTTTAACTGTTTTTTGAAGGTCGATGATGTAGATGCCGTTACGCTCAGTGAAGATATATTTCTTCATCTTAGGGTTCCAGCGACGTGTTTGGTGTCCGAAATGCACACCAGCTTCAAGCAATTGTTTCATAGAAATGACTGACATTTTAGTTCCTCCTAAATGGTTTTGTTTTTCCTCCGCTCCGATCATTTTCATACAGAAACTGTATAAACAGCACCATCTGCTAGAATCACGGGCGTGTGTATTAACACCATTTCATAATATATCATACTCAGGTGATACAATCAAGCATTATTTATCTATCCATACGGAACTTTAATATAAGCTCAATTTCCGTTTGACCCCTATTTAATTTTTTGGCGATATCTTCAATTGAAAGACCTTGCTCTACTAAATAGTCTACCTGTTCATTTAATGATAATTCTTCTAAAGAATCCTGTAGCATGGCTGAAAAATCTTTTTCCACGCGTGCCTCTTGTTTGGTTAAAATGGAGGCCTCCGCCGAAAGTTCGAGCTTGTCCTTCACTTCATTGGCTGGCTTGAATTCTTCTTCTATTCCAGTCTGGTTCATATAAGCATTAGCAGCCTGCAATTTCTTCCCGTTAAAACTTGGTTCTTTATAGTCAGGGAATGATTCCTTTTCTAGTTCTGCTTCCTTTTCTATAGGTGGCCTTGTTTTTACTATTACTGACTCTTCTATCTTTTTCTCATTAGGTAAGACGTCAGTTTGTGTAAAAGCTTTTATCAAGGCTTCGTTATCTTCCTTCATTTCCATTAGATAGCCTGTTAGTAGTTCTTCCATTTCAATTATGGTGGCTTTTTGTTCCTTTTCTAGCTTACTTAATCGATTTTGTCTAAGATACAAAAGAATAACGGCGAAAATCGTGAAAATATTTAGACTAAAAAGGAGTAACATAAAAAATACTGACATGGTGCCTCCTCTTAACCGGAATAGTCGATACTCTTTCCTTTATAGGGATGGGGATCTATATTCTCTGTTGTTTGTCTCGTATTGTCTTTCTTCCTACGCTGTTTAAAAAACGGACCCTTATCCGCGCTGCCTTCCTTTTCATAAAAATGAGCTGGGAGCTTTTGTTCCTCGCCCATTACAGTCGTTTGTTTTCGTTTCTCTTCTTTTCTTCCTTGATGGGTGGCATGATCCTGTTGGATTAGATTTTTTTGTAAAAGTTGTTCTTGGATCTTTCCGGCATCTTGGGTTCTTGGAAGGGCAATTTGCATCTCGATTGCTTTTAAACTCACAGCCATCCACCCCTATATTTCTATAGTGATTCTTCTGTATAACTGCCTGTGTTACACATGTTCTTCCCATGGATTCAAAATGTTCGGAATGGTCTATCCAAAATGATAAATCCATGCATTTCTCATAGAGCATGCCTCGAAGCATGACACTAAATAAAAATATGGGTTAACTTTTTTTATCCTGCATAGCATGTCTAAGTTTAAATATCGCCCTTGAGTGAATTTGCGATATTCTTGATGTGGAAAGACTCATCACTTGTCCAATTTCCGTCAGCGTAAGTTCTTCTTTATAAAAAAGTTGCAATACCAACTGTTCTTTCTCATTTAGTGTTTCTATGACCTTTGCTAGCTCTGCATACAATTCTTGTCTTAGAACATTCTCTTCAGGCAGGTCTGCTTTATCATCTTTAATATGGAAATTCGTTTTTTCTTTGTCATCCTGTTCTTGAGGATTTTCATCCATGGATAAAACATTGGCAAAGAAATGCTCGTTAAGTGCAGCATATACTTCATCTTCCGGAATATTTAATTCAAATGCAATTTCCTTTGGTGTAAGGTTCCGCATATATTTTTGTTCCAATTTTTCAATAGCTGAATCGATTTTTTTCGCTTTATCCCTCGCACTCCGCGGTAGCCAATCCTCTTTCCTTAAACCATCCAATATGGCCCCACGGATCCGGAATGAAGCATATGTGTCAAATTTCAGATCACGCTTTGGATCAAAGCGCTCCAAGGCATCAAATAAGCCCATCATCCCTAAGCTCCTAATGTCATCACGACTGACATTCCTAGGAAGGCTGACTGAAATACGTTGGACATGGTAAGATACAAGCGGAACATATTTCTTCACCAAAACGTCCCCTGCTTGCGGGTCCCTGCAATCGACCCAATTTTTCCAGCATAACTGTTCTTCTTCGATAGTCAGTTGAGACATGGGATTTCCTCCTAACATTGTTTACGTTTTGTAATCAAAACGGTCCTCGAAGGCTCTAGGTGCAACAATATTTTGATTGCAGTGTTCCCGTCACTTTCCGGCTGCGCAAATTTCATCTTCCCTTAAATATTTCTAGTCCCTTTATTTACTGTCCGGATATTAAGCATGCACTTTGTCACATTGAATTCTATCGTCCTACCACTGTTCCCGCCGACGTCCTCCGAAACGACCTGTATTCGTAAATCAGCCAATTCTTTCCGGACAGCTTCAACATTTCGGGGTCCTATTCTCATTAAATCCCCCCCAGAGGCAAATTGAAACATTTGTGCACCTCCAGCCAGCTTTGCTTTCAAAAAAGCAGGCCTTGCTCCTTCCTTCACCAGACGATTCACCAATTCCTTTACGGCTGTATCGGCAAACTTGGCCCGATTAATCTGACCAGACTTAGCAAGTGAAGAATCCGGCAACATGACATGCGCCAAACCGGCAATCTCTCTTTTCTCATCATAAATGACGACCCCTACGCATGAACCAAGCCCTGAAGTGCGAATCGAATAAGGAGGTTTTACAGTATTCATATCCGCTATCCCCACTTTAACAACTTGGATTTGCAATAATTCAACCATTTATTGTCACTCCCAGGGCAGCAAAAATAGTATCAAAGGAATCAGGATCGGGCAGTAAAAAGAAATGGCCATTGATAGATTCAGCAAACCTCTCATTCTGCGCTAGGACGGTATCTATCACAATAGCAGAATCACTTACTTGTGATAATTCCAGTAATCCATAACTGATAGTTGCTCCCACCATATCGATATTCAAGGAAGGAACCGATGGATATATATTCAACTTAGTAAAATCCGATAAAGAAGAAAGATAGGATCCCGACAAGATATTCCCTAATTCCTGTAGACAAGAAAGAGCTAATTCAGAATGCTGTGGTTTATCAATGGAGAAGGTTTCATCCCCTATCATCTGTTGAATGAAATATTCAGCTACAGGTAATGAAAGGATAAAAATCATGCTTCCAGTGGCATCTCCTTCAATTCGCAAAAAGACACTAGCCACAACATGTTCTGCTCCCCCTGCCAATTCCATCATTTCATCAAAGGAAACTACCCGGACATTAGGAACATTCATATCTATTTTTTTATTAAGAATGGCAGAGAGTGCAGTAGCAGCATGTCCCGCCCCAATATTCCCAATTTCTTTGAGGATATCAAGGTGGATGGGGTTGATTTTATCAATAAATGACATCCCTTTATCCTTCTTTTCTCACGATTTCATTTGCTTCGAGACTTAAGGCCTTCTCCAAATTCACCAATACAAGCAAACGTTTTTCAATTTTTGCGACACCGCTGATATATTCAGAAGAAAAATGACCGACAACTTCCGGCTGAGGCTCAATGCTCTCGACAGGAATGTCAAGCACATCATTGGCTGAATCGACAATCAACCCTACTTCGATGTCATCAAGGACAACAATGATGATCCTCGTTGAATCGTTATATTCAACCTCTTCAAAACCGAAACGGACTCTTAAATCAATAATGGGGGTAATCACACCCCTTAAATTAATCACACCTTTAACAAATGGAACGGCCTTGGGTACCCTTGTTATATGCAAAAGTTTTTCTATTCCACTTACTTTATCCACCGGAATCGCATATTCTTTGTCTTTGATTTGAAACACGATTACTTTTATATCTTGAACAGGACTTGTGATCGACATTCAATTACCCTCCTCTTTTTACCCCTCAACCATATCTACTGTTCATCCATTGACCCTTGTTTCCAAAGGGTCTCCAGTAATCAAATGGTAGGAAGGATTGTAGCGAATCTATATATTAAAATGGTCAGTGAATCAATGCATTGCAATCGACAATCAAGGCTACTTGGCCATCGCCTAAAATAGTAGCTCCAGATATGGCAAATGCAGTCGATAAATAATTACCTAATGACTTCAAGACGATTTCAAGTTGCCCTATAAAGGAATCCACTACAAGTCCCGCCATTTTTTCGCCTTTCCTGACTATAACGATTGAAAGAAACTCTTCTTCTTCGTTTTGTACGGGCACTTCAAAAATGTCCTTTAGGAACAGGAGTGGCAGCACTTTTCCTCTAAAGTCGATCACTTGTTGATTATGGGCATTCATAATATCTTCTTTTCTTATAATGGCTGTCTCTATAATAGAAGAAAGAGGGATTGCATATTTCTCCTGTTGAATTTCAACTAACATGACGGAAATGATAGATAACGTCAAAGGAAGTTGTATGAGAAAAATGGACCCTTCATTCTCCTTAGAGTCGATTGTTACCGATCCGCCCAGTGATTCTATTGTGTTCTTCACGACATCCAAACCTACGCCACGGCCAGATACATCCGAAATGGTATCGGCTGTGGAGAAACCTGAAGCGAAAATCAATTCATAAATTTGCTTATCCGATAGTGTTGCGGCGGTTTCCTTCGTTAGTATTCCATTGGAAAGGGCTTTACTTAAAACCCGTTCTTTATTAATACCAGCTCCATCATCTTCAATTTCAATGAACACATGGTTACCGCTATGATAGGCCTTTAATAGAATCTTCCCTACTTCATTTTTCCCCATAGAAAGACGCTTTTCAGGTGTCTCCACTCCATGATCCATCGCGTTTCTTAATAAATGAACGAGTGGGTCGCCAATTTCATCAATGACCGTTCGGTCCAATTCAGTTTCAGCGCCGATAATCTCTAAATCTACCTTTTTATTTAAATCCCTCGCTAATTGGCGTACCATTTTCGGAAAACGGTTGAATACCGTTTCGACAGGAACCATGCGCATGTTCAACACAATCGTTTGCAAATCGCTTGTTACGCGGGACATTCTTTCCACAGTTTCGTGCAGTTCCTGGTTATCCAAATCGCTTGAAATTTGATCTAACCTTCCTCTATCGATAACTAGTTCTTCAAATAAGTTCATTAATATATCTAGCCGCTCGATATTTACCCGAATGGTCTTGCTTGGAGCATGCTTGACCGTTTTTTTTGTTTCTTTAGCCTCATTGATTGAAGGTGACTGGTCCGTACCTTCCTGAGGCTTTTTATCGGCCGCTTTTTTTTCCTCTTTAATATTTGCAGCATGACGTAGTTCTTCCAGATTTAGGGCTGTTATTTCGACGACATCCACTTCTGAAACCTTCATGATTTTTTTCTTGGTCTCTTCAATCGATTCATTGGTCACCAATGTAACCGTGAATTTCTGATCAAATTGTTCTTCCTCCAAAAGTTCAGCGGGTGGATTCGATTTTATCACCTCACCTGACTTTTCAAGAACTTCAAACACCATAAACACTCTTGCAGCTTTTAAAAGGCAGTCGTCACGTAAGCTGATTGAAATTTCATAGCTTTTAAATCCTTGTTCCTTGGATTGCTGCAAAACAGTCATTTCGAATTCGTCATATTCGCCCATCGTTGCTTGTTCCATTGTTTCTAGAACGGGAGATGCTGCTGCCGTTTCATTAATTGTAGGGATAACCAGTGATTCACCTTTTTCGATTTGTTGCAATTTTCGCACCACGTTCGTCACATCACGTTTGCCATCTCCGCCTTCAGCAATCGACATGACAATTGCTTCTAGGTCATCCACCGCCAAGAATATTACGTCGAACAGTTCAGGAGTTAGGATAATTTTGCTGTTCCGGATCGCGTCTAGAACATTTTCCATTTTATGGGTCAAATTAGCTAAATCCTCATAGCCCATTGTAGCCGACATACCTTTTAAAGTATGTGCGGAACGAAAAATCTCATTGACTATCGAAAGATCCTCCGGGTTCTTCTCAAGTACCAACAGCTGTTCACTACACGTTTGAAGATGTTCTTTACTTTCTTCAATAAATACCTCTAAATACTGATTCATATCCATACAATCTCCACCCCCGTATGTTAGCAATAGCCAATTATGGCTTTTGCTATTTTATCTACATCCTCTATGCTATCTATTAAATTGGTAGCAATCGCCGCCTTTGGCATTCCAAAGACAATTGACGTCTCCTGTGACTCTGCTATTGCCTTTAAGGGACCAGTTCTTTTCAACTTGGTAAGCCCGCTTGAACCATCCATACCCATTCCAGTCATGACAACAGCTATTTTTGCAAATTCCGCTATTTCACTTACTGATTCGAAAAGCACATCCACCGAAGGACGGTGCCCATTTCGCTGCTCGGATTGATCCAATTCTACCGCAAGACTCAACCCAACTTTTTTCACTTTGAAATGGAATCCCCCCGGAGCGATATATGCTACTCCTTTTTGAATCAATTCCCCATCTTCCGCTTCCTTTACCCGTATCCTCGATAATGAATTGAGCCTATCGGCTAAGGATTTCGTGAAGCTGGGAGGCATATGCTGGACAATCAAAATAGGGGCATCGATATTTTCCGGGAGACCCGTCAATACTGTCTGCAAAGCCCTTGGTCCTCCTGTCGATGTACCAATAACTACAATCTTTTTATTCCCATGGAACCATTTTTTCATATTATTATCAATATCGCTATTTTCTTTTGATTCTATTTTACTATATTTTTTCCAGTCTGATGGGTTTCTTTCAACATTTATCGCATTTTTTTGTAGTTTGTGAACATTTGCAAGGCTGGCTGCCATAACTTTCTCACATAGTTCTTCCTTAATTTTATGCAAATCCAGTGAAATAGCCCCTGAAGGCTTAGCAATAAAGTCAATGGCGCCACTCTGCATGGCGATACACGTACTTTCCGTCCCTTCCTTCGTCGTGCTTGATAGCATGACCACTGCTGTCGGACATTCTTCCATAATTCGGTTTAACGCTTCTAATCCATCCATAACCGGCATTTCAACATCCAAGGTGACGACATCCGGTTTCAACGATTTTATTTTTAATAAAGCATCTTTTCCGTTCCTGGCCGTCCCAATGATTTCCATTCTATTATCTTCTGCTAAAAGTTCAGAAATCAGCTTCCTCATAAACGCGGAATCATCCACTATCAACACTTTAACCTTTTCCATATAAGGAAACCTACTTTCCAAGAAAATATCGTTTCATATTTTGCAGGAAATTACTTTTTTGTATAATTGATTCTTCACCAAAGCCATGATTTACATATCTAGATCCAATCTCGATTAGAGATTTGGAAACAGCCGCATCAGGATAAGAAAGAATAAAAGGAATTTGCTTGGAAACCGCTTTGGAAACGGATCTATCATCGGGGAGATATCCAAGTGCAACCATCTCCGCCCCAAGGAATTTCCTCAGAGCATTTTGAAGTCTGATCATCGTTTCTTTCCCTTCCTTTTTCGTGAACACCCTGTTGCAAACGAGAAAAAATGGAATCTCATCATTTACTGAATGAATGTATTTCATCGTAGAGTAAGCATCCATCACAGAAGTCGGTTCTGGGGTTGTGATGATGATTAACTCATCCACACACAAAAGGAATTTTGCGGAGTCCTGTGTGATACCGGCCCCCATATCAAACAATATATAATCATAACTCTCTAGGAGAGAACCAAATTCTTCAGTAAAACGTGCATATTTATCTTCATCTAAAGTAAAAAGGTGGGTCAGCCCCGTTCCACCTGTTATTACGGAAATTTGTTCCGGTCCTGTGGTCATGATCTCTTTCAAGCTTAGACCATCTTCAAAAAAATCAACGATGCTATATGGAGAATGCTGCCCAAATAAGATATCTATATTACCCATTCCAATATCCATATCGAACAACAATACCTTTTTTCCCAGTTTCGACAAGGAGATGGCAAAGTTCAAAGAAAAGTTGGATTTACCGACTCCACCTTTTCCACTCAAGATGGCAAGTGTCTTGGCCATTGAATGGTTTTTTTGCAATTCCAGTCTCCTTCTTAGATTTTCAGCTTGATCTTTCATAATCTTTAGCTCCAAGAACCATCTTTAATAAATTGGATGAAGTTGCTTTTTCAATATCATCTGGCACATTTTGTCCATTTGTTATATAAGCTACCCCCAATTTATGAGTGTGAATAAAATTAAAGATTGAACCAAAAGTAGACGTTTCATCCGCTTTCGTAAAAATGATCTGCTTAATCGGAATCGTCGTGAACTGTCGATAAATATCCTCCATGTCCTTTTGCTTCGAGGTCAATGAAAGCACTAAATACGTTTCCATCTCATCTGTGAAGTGGATGATTTCCCCTAGGTCTTTAACATACTGCGGATTACGAAAATTCCTTCCAGCTGTATCGATAAAAACATAATCATAATGAGAAAAGCGTTCTGTGGCTTTTTTGAAATCTTCCAAGTTATAAGCCACTTCGATTGGAACGTTTAGAATCTTTGCATATGTCTTCAACTGATCGATAGCAGCTATCCTATACGTGTCGGTTGTAATGAAAGCTACCTTCTTATCATGCTTCAGCATGGTCTCTGCTGCTACCTTGGCTAAAGTTGTTGTCTTGCCAACACCTGTCGGACCTACAATATTAATATATTTCTTCTGCAGGCCGGGCCTTCCATTCGGTACCTGATCCACTAGTTTACACAAAGATGCTTCTAGCCAGTTTTTAATTTCTTCATCAGTAGAATCCTCTTTAGTAGCAAACCATTTATCAAGGAGCTCGTCCATGATTTGTGAGCGGATAACTGTATTGACATCCTGTTCGATAAGATACTCATAAACCTGTTGTAATTTCTCCGGATAATGAGCGTGTGATGGGATTTGTATATTTCTTATCATCCCTTTTAACCCTTCAATTTCCTTTAACAGTTCAACATCTCCCCGGTTGATTTGTTTTGATGCGACCGGTTCATTGATTTTCACTATAGAACTCTCAAGTGCCGGTTTTACAGGCAGCTTTTTCTCTTTTTGTTTAGTTACAGGTTGGGCGGGCTGTGAAACGGGATCGATGGCAGCCATGACTTCAATATTCCTTTTCTTGAACAATCCTAGAAAACCACCCGTGAATACCGCTTTCGAACTTAAAATGACCGCTTCACTGCCTAACTCTTGTCGTATCTGCTTCATGGCTTCAGACATGGAAGGTGCCATATATTTCTTTACTCTCAATCAATATTCACCACCCCTACACTTTGTACTTCTACATTTGATTCGAGTTCATTGTATGAAAGAATCGGTACATTGGGAAAATAACGTTCTGTCAATTGTCGAGCGTACATACGTACAGCTGGGGAGCAAAGCACAATCGGTTGATGATCCATCAAAGTCAGCTCCTCCAATTTACTGGCAATCGCCTCTAGTATCGACTGGGATACAGTAGGATCGAGCGATAAAAAGTTACCATGTTCAGTTTGTTGTACCGCATCTGCAATCGCCTTCTCCACTTTTCCCGATAAAGTGATGACTTTTATCCGGTTTTCTCCTGAAATAAAGGAGTTCGTAATTTGCCTTGCTAAATTCTGCCTTACATATTCAGTGAGCAAATCGGTATCAGTAGATAACTTTCCATAATCAGCAAGCGTTTCAAAAATGATTGGTAAGTTCCTTATCGAAACTTTTTCTTTCAATAGTTTTGCCAATACCTTTTGGACATCCCCAATCGATAATGGATTCGGGGTGACCTCCTCGACGAGAATCGGCGATGTTTCTCGTAGATGATCGATTAATTGTTTCGTTTCCTGCCTGCCCAAAAGTTCATGAGCATTAGCTTTGATAACTTCCGTTAAATGCGTGGAAACCACACTTGGAGGATCCACCACGGTATAGCCCATCATTTCCGCATGCTCTTTCATGTCTTCCGTAATCCATTTAGCAGGCAGACCGAATGACGGTTCAACCGTATCGATTCCTTCTATTGTATCGTCCTCTATGCCAGGACTCATGGCTAAATAGTGGTTCAAAAGTAATTCTCCGTTGGCAATTTCACTTCCCTTGATCTTCAAGCGATACTCATTAGGATTCAACTGGATATTATCCCGAATCCGAACCACCGGGATGATCAAACCCATTTCGATTGCCAGCTGTCTGCGAATCATGACAACCCGATCGAGAAGGTCTCCTCCCTGATTCGTATCGGCAAGGGGGATTAGTCCATAGCCAAACTCAAATTCAATGGGGTCGACACTCAAAAGGTTCACGACGCTTTCAGGACTTTTCATTTCGTCCGTTTCCAATACTTCTTCCATCTCCTGGATTTCATTTTCATCAGGTTGTGGTGTTTTGGAAATGACATATCCACCCAGAACCAACAAAGCGGCAATCGGCATTGTGAATACATCCGATATGGGGGTGAATAATCCCAGGAGGAAAATTGTTGCCGCAGTCAAGTACAGCATTTTAGGAAATTGAAATAACTGCTCAACGATATCCGCACCTAAATTTCCATTAGATGCCGCACGAGTCACGACAATCCCTGTAGCCGTTGAAATCAGTAATGCCGGCACTTGGCTGACGATTCCATCACCCACCGATAACATGGAAAAATGGACGGCTGATTCGCCAAAGCTCATGTCCAATTGCATGACACCGATGATCATCCCAAAAATCAAGTTGATGATGACAATGATGATACCTGCAATGGCATCACCTTTTACGAACTTGCTCGCCCCGTCCATGGATCCATAGAAATCGGCTTCGTTGCTGATTTTTTCTCGCCTTGTGCGTGCTTCGCCTTCAGATATCATCCCAGCGTTCAAATCCGCGTCAATGGCCATCTGTTTCCCAGGCATCGCATCCAGCGTAAACCTTGCCGCAACTTCAGATACCCTTTCGGACCCTTTCGTGATGACAATGAAATTGATGATGACTAAGATTATAAATACCACTAAACCGACAAGCACATTCCCTCCAACCACAAAGGAGCCAAAGGTTTCAACGACACCGCCAGCATCTCCATACGTCAAAATGGCACGAGTCGTGGACACATTCAAACCGAGTCTGAATAGTGTTAATAATAAGAGCAGCGACGGAAAGATTGAAAACTCAAGCGGCTCTTTCATATTCATCGTAGTCAATAGAACCAACAGCGCAAGAGATATATTTAAAAGAAGTAAAATACTTAATAACCAAGTTGGTAATGGTATGACCAACATGGCGACAATCATGATGACACTCGATATAACAACCAAATCTCTTGCTCGCATGTTTTTCTCTCCTAACTAACAGGTAACAACCTACCTTTTAAAGCTTGCCTTTCGTTTTATATACAAAGGCCAGTATTTCAGCGACTGCCTTAAAAAACTCTTCCGGTATCGCTTGTCCCACTTCGGCTTGATCATATAACGATCTTGCCAAAGGCCGATTTTCCACCATGACGACATCATTTTCTTTTGCGATATATTTAATCTTCTGAGCAACAAAATCCACACCCTTCGCCACGACAAAGGGAGCTTCCGCTTCATTTTCATCATATTTTAGAGCAATGGCAAAATGCGTGGGGTTTGTAATGACAACGTCCGCATTCGGCACTTCCTGCATCATTCTCTGGGCAGCCATCTGACGTTGCTTTTGCCTGATCTTAGATTTAATGAGCGGGTCGCCTTCAGAATTTTTATATTCATCCTTAATATCTTGCTTAGACATGCGGATGTTTTTTTCAAAGTCATATTTTTGATACATATAGTCCAATAGTGCAATGAACAATAAAGCCACGGCAGCATAATACCCTACTTTAATCGTAATATCCGCCAATGTTGCCATTGCATCTGCCACAGATATCTGTGATAAAATCATGATCTCTTCCATACGGTTCCAAAGTACATAAAAAGCAACAAAACCAACAAATGATATTTTAAGAATGGATTTCAATAATTCAACAATTGCCCTCATGGAAAAAATTCGTTTAAACCCTTTAATGGGGTCCAGCTTTTCGAGCTTGAACTGAATTGATTCCGTAGAAAACATAAAACCGATTTGCATCACATTGGCCAAAATCCCTGCTACCACTGCTGCCAGAAAAACAGGACCCAGAACAAGTCCCATCTCTACAAGAATTTCGAGCAAAATGACTTGCATCCCCTCTTCACTGAAATCAGCCATCGTGAAGTTCTGTAGGTATTTCTTCATAAGGGAGAGTAAATGATTGTACATATAGGGTCCCATCAACAGCAACACTGAGAATACAGTTATTAAATTAACTGAGGTGTTGACATCCTGGCTTTTGGCAACTTGCCCTTTTTTCTTTGAATCCTGACGTTTTTTTGGGGTTGCCTTTTCCGTTTTTTCACCGGCGAAAAACTGTAAATCCAGTTGTATCCATTCCATTGTCATAAGCCCCCGATCAGCTGCATTAACTGACGCATCGTCAGGAGCATGAAGTTAAATAACTGTGACACAACCGTCATCATCATTCCCATGACTATGATGACAATCGCTAAACCCACGATGATTTTCACAGGGATGCCGACAACAAAAACATTTAGTTGAGGAACGGTCCTTGCTAGGATACCAAGCGTGACATCCACTAAAAATATGCTCCCCACTACTGGGATTGCCATTTGAAAGGCAATCATAAATGCTTTACTAAACGCCTTGGCCAAGTACTCAATTATTGTTTGGTCGCCGAACGGGACGAACAATTGGTCAATCGGGATAAATTGATAGCTATAAAAGATTCCATCCAGTAGTAAATGATGACCATTGGTGCTTAATAGAAACAATAGGGCTATCGTGTATAAATATTGTCCCATCAAGGGACTTTGTGCTCCTGTTTGTGGATCGATGACATTTGCTATCGAAAAGCCCAGTTGAAAATCGATTAACCCACCGGCAATTTGGACCGCAGACAAGATCATATAAGCAGCAAACCCAATGAAAAGTCCTACAAGTGCTTCCTTCATGATCAATAAATAAAAAGTCACATCCAAATCCAGAACCGGGGCATCGATGGTATAGTACATGATCCAAGCCAGGAAAACCCCTAACCCGATTCTGTGCTGTATCGGAATTGATCGATACGAAAAAATCGGCATGGCCACGAAAAAGGTGGTAACCCTGACTACTATTAATAAAAAAGCAGGAAAGTAAGGGAATATTTCCTCCATGCCCTAACCTACAAATCGATTCAAATTACCGAATATATCATTGGCGTATGATAATAGATGACTGAGCATCCATGGGGCCAATAAAATAAGCGCCAATAAAACAGCCACAATTTTCGGAACGAAGGCCAATGTCTGCTCCTGAATCTGAGTGGTCGCCTGAAAGATACTTACTAATAACCCGACCACAAGAGCTATCAACATCAACGGACCCGCAATAATCAACACCATATAAATCCCTTTTTCTGCTACATCAATCACATAATCTGCACTCATCTTTTCTCACCTGCTTAAAAACTCTGTAATAACGACTTCACTACTAAATACCAACCATCAACAAGAATGAAGAGAAGGATCTTGAATGGGAGGGAAATCATGACCGGCGGTAACATCATCATCCCCATTGACATCAGGACGCTGGCAATGACCATATCTATCACTAAAAATGGAATGAAAATCATGAATCCGATTTGAAAGGCCGTTTTAATTTCACTGATTGCAAATGCTGGAACAAAGGCAGTCAAGGGGATATCCTGTATCGTTTTTGGCTGTTCTACCTGGGCATAGTCAAGAAATAAGGCCAGGTCTTTCTGTCTCGTATGAGCGCTCATAAATTCCTTAAAAGGAATCGCTGCTTGCTCATACGCCTCTTCCAAATCAATTTCTTCATTAAATAAAGGAGTCAATGCCTTCTCATTCACTTCCTGGAAAGTGGGAGCCATGATGAAAAAAGTCATGAAAAGAGCCAAGCCGACCAGTACCTGGTTCGGCGGCATCTGTTGCGTCGCCAGCGAAGTCCTCACAAAACTGAGTACGATGATGATCCTCGTAAAACACGTCATTAAAATCAATATGCTCGGAGCAAGAGATAAAACGGTTAGCAAAAGAACTAACTTGACGGAAGTAGAGACGCTAGTGGGATCACTGTTGTTAAAGAACTCCATGAACTCATTCATTCTTTGTCTCTTCCTTTCCTATCAAGTTCTTTTAACAGCTTCTTCCTGCTTTTAGACATTTTCTCGAGCTGATTTTTGAACTCCGAGGAAAAACTATTAGTCTCATTTTCATCCTTTTTCAGCCATTTGCCTTTCATTTTTTCCACAAGATCTCTTGGCTGGATCATCTGGTCTATTTTCCCATTGTAATCTTCTATCAGCTGTTCATATTCTTTTGGATCATCTATTTCCTTTAAAAGTTGGATGTTTTCACCAACCCCTACGACTAGAATCCTTCCTCCGACTTTTACAAGCTGTACGGATCGGTTTGCCCCGAGACTCGTGCCTCCCAGATTCTCAACCGAATTGGCTTTTTGATACGTTTTGCTTTTCTTTCCTACAAATCTTAAAACTATATAAAGCAGCACGACCACAAAAATGGTCGCAAGAATCATCCTGAGGAACTCCCATCCAGTAATTCCTACTTTTTCAGGATTCGTTGCTTCATCGGTAGATTGGGAATTGGTAGAAAGAGATTCTTTTGATTTATCGGTTTTATCCGTTTTTGAATTTCCTGGCTCAAAAAAATTCTTTACTGTGTCATCCTGATCTTGTGCATGGGCCTGAATGGCCCCGCAAAACACAATGACTAGCGCTAATGAAACTTGAAGCCATTTTTTTAAAGCAAACAATATGAAGACACCCTCTTAGTTAGCTTAGTGCTTTATTTATGGCTTCCAATACGCGATCCGCTTGGAACGGTTTTACAATGAAATCTTTGGCTCCCGCTTGAATGGCATCAATGACCATCGCTTGTTGGCCCATTGCAGAGCACATGATGACCTTGGCTTGAGGATTTACCTTTTTAATTTCCTTTAATGCGGTAATTCCATCCATTTCAGGCATCGTTATATCCATCGTTACAAGATCCGGGTGCGTTTCTTTATATTTCTCAACTGCTTGGGCTCCATCTGCCGCTTCTCCGACAATCTCAAAGCCATTTTTAGAAAGGATGTCCTTGATCATCATTCTCATAAATGCTGCATCGTCTACAATTAATATTCTATTTGCCATTTTGTTTCTTCCCCCAAATTTTATCTAATTTTTTTTAATCGGTCGGTCTGACTCATAATATCAGTAACTCGAACTCCAAAGTTTTCATCAATGACAACAACTTCACCTTTTGCGATTAACCGGCTGTTTACAAGAATATCAACAGGTTCCCCAGCCAGTTTATCCAATTCAATGATAGAACCGGATGATAACTCCAGGATTTCCTTGACCGAACGCTTTGTCCTGCCAAGCTCTACCGTTACTTGAAGAGGAATGTCCATCAGCATGCTTAGGTTCTTCGTTTCCGATTCTTGAAGTTGATAAGGCTGAAAACTTGTGAAACTAGCTGGTTGGATATTTACAGGCTTTCCATTGGATGCACTTGGTGAACCAAAATGCTGAGGTTCATTGGGCATTTGATAAGTCTGTTGTTGTGCCTGATAAGGCATTTGTGCATATGGATCATGGGCTGATTGGTTCGTAATCGGCATCTGTGATTGAACAGTCGCTTGTGTCGGAATGCTCTGTGGCTGATTTTTGGCCACCTGTTCCATTTCCTTTGGAATTTCGGCAGGTTCACTATCTCCGGTACCATTCAATAGTTCATCGACCAATCCCTTAGCGAACTCTAAAGGCAATAACTGCATGATGCTGGAATCAATTAAATCACCGACGCGCAACCGGAACGAAATTTTTGCAAATAGATCTTCGTTCGGGATGGCGTCCTCGCCTTCGCCGTTCAAAAAATTGAGTAAATCTATGCTAGGTGGAGAAATATCAACCTTTTTGCTGAAAATGGTCGACATTGACGTAGCGGCGGACCCCATCATTTGATTCATTGCTTCCTGGACCGCGCTTAATTGGATTTCACCTAGCATATCCGAAGGACTTAATCCATCACCACCCAACATCAAATCGGCGATGATGGCTGCATCACTTTGCTTGATAACAAGCATATTGATACCGGAAAAACCCTCCGTATACCTTACTTGGATGGCCACATATGGCTGTGGAAACTCCTCTGCTATCTTACCCTTTTCAATGATGGTAACAGTCGGAGTCGTGATATCCACCTTTTGGTTCAATAAGGTAGATAATGCAGTTGCTGAGCTTCCGAAAGAGATATTCCCGATTTCACCGAGTGCATCCAGTTCCATTGCTGATAAATAATCAGCAATGGGAAGCGAGCTTACCCCTTCATCTGTTTCATCTGTATCATCTGTACCTTTTAAAAGGGCATCTATTTCGTCTTGTGAAAGCATTTCGTCACTTACCATCTTCGTCTCCCCCTTTCAAAATATCAAGAATCTGGATGGCATGTTTTTTACCTACTTTGCCTGGCTGCCCACTATATTTTGGAATTCCTCCAACTTTAATTAATAAAGGTTGATCGATTGCCTGATTTAAATCGATAACATCACCTACATCAAGAAGCAGAAAATCCTGTATGGTAATATCAGTGGTTCCAAGCTCAGATATAATCGGGAGGTCTGAATTCCTGATACGCGTTTCCAAGACCTTGATTTCCTCAGGCAGTCTTTCTTTTTGGGACGTTTCCATCCAGTAATGAGCAGATAACTTTGGTATGATTGGTTCTAATACGACGTGCGGTATACATATATTGATCATTCCACTTGTTTCACCAATCTGGGTATTCAACGAAATGACCACCACTGTGTCATTGGGTGAAACTAGCTGTAAGAACTGCGGATTCACTTCGAATTCCGTCATCACCGGTTCGATTTCGACAATTGTCTCCCAGGCTTCCTGTAAATTTTCAAAAGCCTTCTCAAAGAGGTTTGACATGATTTTCGTTTCGATTTCCGTTAGACTGTCAACTTTATTTGCACTGACGCCCCTGCCGCCCAACACCCGGTCCATCATGGAATACGCAATATTCGGGTTGACCTCCAGTATGATGCGACCATCCAAGGGTGGGACCTCGAATACATTCAAAATCGTCATTTTTGGGATGGACCGTATAAATTCTTCATAAGGGATTTGGTCAGCGGAAGCGACCGAAATTTGAACATAGGTTCTTAGCTGCGCTGAAAAGTAGGTTGTCAATAACCTTGCGAAATTGTCATGGATGCGTGTCAAACTCCTGATTTGGTCTTTCGAGAACCGGAGCGCTCTCTTGAAGTCGTACACTTTCACCCTTTTTTCTATTTCTTCTTTCTTTAAATCGTCTGCATCCATTTCTCCTGTAGAAATCGCTGATAGTAGTGCATCAATTTCATTTTGCGATAATATTTCCCCGGACATTAGCATTCACCTCCAAAACTTCCCCTTCTTATTTAATGAAGTCAGGATGTTCTTATTGAAGGATCGAGGAGGTTATATAAACCTTTTCAACTTTTCCTTCTTCCATTAATTCATTAATTTTAGTCTGTAATGTATTCTGAAGTTTTTCCTTGCCCTTTTTACCTGTCAAATCTGTTGCCTTCATTTCGGAAAGCTCGGTTATAATGATATTTTTCACTTGAAAATTCCTTTTTTCCAGTTCTTCTTTAGCCTTTTTACTATCTGTCTGGACCATAAATGATATTTTAATATAATCATTGCCCGCTAGATTCGTCGTAATCTCCGGAATTTCTACAGAAGATTTAACGATTTCATCTATACTTGGCTTGTCCTCTGCCGATGTGGGGTCAGATAACTTCGTAACAACCACTACTGCTATGACGCCAACCAAGGTTATCGCCACTAGCATAATCAATATAATCGTCAATAGCTTTTTTTTCATACGCTTCCCTCCCCATCTTTTTGAAATCCAAGAACGTTAACGGAACGGTAAAATTGAATGATAGCCTGAATCAAATCCTCTTCTTTCTCAAGCACGACAATCTTCTTGCCATTTGTAAAAGTAATGGTCGTATCCGGCAAGGATTCGACCGTATCTATGTACAATGCATTTATATGAAATCTTTTGCCATTCAGCCTTGTCACTTTAATAATAATATGTAGGAGCCAGAGCAAATCAGCACCTGGCTCCTCCCTCCCTTAACCTATCGTTTTAAGTTAACCAGTTCTTGCAGAATTTCATCAGACGTCGTGATGATCCGCGAATTCGACTGGAACCCACGCTGAGCAACAATCATCTCCGTGAACTCTTCGGATAAATCGACGTTGGACATTTCCAATGACCCGGATGCAAGTGTTCCGCGGCCATCCCCAGCTACACCGATGTTCGCCGTTCCTGAGTTAATCGATTCCTGGAATGTGCTACCGCCAGTTTTGGTTAAACCAGAAGCGTTTGAGAACTTGGCGATGGCCATTTGCCCTAATGTCACGATTTCCCCGTTTGAGTAGACACCATTGATTTCACCCGATGCACCAAAATTAAAACTTTCTAGTTTCCCTTCAGTATTACCATCAGGATTGACAAGTGCGGTAGTAGTTCCATCCACCTGCGTCAATTTAGAAAAATCAAATTTTATTCCTTTTAGAACCTGAAGACTTTCGTCAATTTTTGTATCTTCATCATCAGCAAGTCCCGTTGGAACTTTAAGCGACATGTCAACCGATGATTTACTATATGGGATTTTTCCATCCACGAAATTCAATGTCGTATCTGGTTGTGTTGCTGCCGTTATATTGATAGAACCGATACCTGTTGTTGTTGCAGGCGCTTTCGGGTTCAGAGGGGACTTTGGAATAACTTCAATATTTGCATAGTATGAAACGTAGTCCTCATAACTCTCTAATTTGTTTTTATACTCTTCTAACTGTTCATCAGTCACTGTAGCTGGCGCTGTTACTGTTGTAGCTGGATCTATTGGTTTAGTTAAAGCTTTGTATCCTGATACACTGACTTTGATTTTCCCACCATTAACTGTAACTTCTTTTATTCCATCATTATCAAATGTCGCTATAGTTGCATCATCAGCACCTACAAGTTTATATTTACCTGCTGTAACATCCCATGTAACTTTCAAGGGGAGATTTTCACTTCCAGTATATCCCGATGCGTCCTCTATTTTAATTTTAAATGTTGAAGTATTATCTTCAACATTTATTGTAGCACTAGCTTGTTTCACAACTGAGGATAGATCAATTTCTAAACCTTTTAATAAAGTTCGATCAGCTGATTTGACAGCTTGTAATTTTTTTGTTGATTCATTCAGCTTCATCTGAATCTTTTTATCTCCAATGGTTAATTCATAGTCACCATTCGCATCTGGTTTATAGTTTAAGTTCCATTTAGCATTTTCTAGTCCCGTATAAGCATCTGTTTTAGTAATTTTAATATCACCAGTCGTGCTTACTTCTGATGGTTTTGGCTCGTTATTTGCATATACTCCCCATTTGTCTTCAGAAAGTTTTTTGAAGTATATGGTTGCTGACTGCGGTTTCCCTGCTTGATCTACAATCTGAATCTGCTGGCTAAAAACGGAACCCACTATCGCGTTGGATGCTAAATTTTCCGTAAAACCGACAGTAGTGGTTGAGACAGCTGGAAGGACGGCATTCACATTAATTGACACATCATCCAGTTTATTTGAAACCGACCCCTTAGCATCAACTTGATATGCTTGTACCTTTAACCCATTCGAGTTTACTAGAGTACCGTTATCATCCAAATAGAAGTTCCCGGCACGTGTATACGATAGGGCGTCACCTTGTTTTACGACGAAATAACCATCACCGGAAATAGCCAAGTCAAGGTCGCGGCCGGTAGTTTGCAAGCTAGATTGACTATGAATCGTATCTATCGTCGCGATGGTAGACCCTAAACCGACTTGTTTGGCATTGGTCCCTCCTCTATTTTCCGTTGCAGCACTTGCCCCTGATATTGTTTGGTTCATCGTATCACTGAAAGTAACCCGGCTTTTCTTAAAACCATACGTATTTACATTAGCCACATTATTCCCGATGACATCCAATTTTGTTTGTAAGTTTTTCAACCCACTGATCCCTGAGTACATTGAACGAAGCATATTAAACGTTCCCCTTTCATATTAGCGACTGTTTCTGTCATTCCACAGTCTAGGCTTCCTATATTAGGGCCGGCCCATTAATCCAGTAATATGGTTCCATTGATATTCGTGAAAATTTGAGATGATGCTTCATCTCGGTCCATGACAGTGACGACTTTGTTATTTTTCGTGCTGACTACGAGCGCCGCATTTTCAATGATGATGAGTGACTCGGTCACCCCCATTTTTTTGGCCTCATTTGCTTTATCGGCAATTCGATTCCACATTTGCGGGTTTATTTCTATTTTTCTTTGATTCATCCGCATTTGGGCATGTTTACTGATTGTCAGTTTCTCAACGGCCGTTACTGCTGTTTGAAAATGCTGTTGAAATCCTTGCTGGACCGTTTGCTTTTGTCTCAATGGTTTTTTCAGCAGTGGCATCGCTTGAGCGGAATTAGTTTGAAAATCTAGTTTATTCATCTTTCCGCTCCTTAAGCGCCAGCTATTTTTATCAATTGCTCTCTTGATAATTTTGTGCCTGCTTTATCATTCACTTCGATTTGCAACTTACCATTACTCATCGATACGGAAGACACGATGGCCGACTGCTCACCGTTTTTCTTATCATTCCAGGTGACACTTTTTCCAATCAGTTCACTTGCCGTAGTCAGAGTATTTGAACCTGTTCCCGTCTGCTTCAAGGCTGAAATATTTGCCGGCTCTAGTTTAGTTCCATCTTCTAGAAGGAAATAAACTTTGTCCCCTTTAAATTGAATAGAATCCACGACGCCCGTACCTTCTTCAATTGCAAGGTTCTCATCGCTCTCATCGAGTTTATGCCAGGTCACTTCCTTACCAACGAAGGAATTATAATTCATCAAGCTAGTCTGTTGATTGGCCGCAAGCAACTCGTCCATTTTGGTTCCGATATTCATCATCTGTTCTAAAGATGAAAATGTCGCCATTTGGGCTATGAACTCCGAGTTGTCCATCGGGCTTGAAGGGTCTTGATTTTGTAACTGGGTAAGCAATAGCTTCAAGAAATCATCTTTTCCTAATGCATCCCCCGTTTTTCTTGTTTCGGTTTGATAGTTTGATAACATGAGTGATGTATCAATCGACGTCATTTCTTCACCTACACTTCTAGATTTAACAGGGCTTCAGCAAACGAACTGGTAAATTCACTTTCTGATTCTTCGTTACTTTCCTGCTTGCTTTCTTGGTGTTGTCTGCTGTGTTGCTCAGCATCTTTCTGGCTAAATTTCTCTGCATTGAAAGAATTGAAAGCTTGTGCAATTTCGATTTTTTCGATTTGAATGTTCTGCCCATTAAAGGCTTGCTTTAATCCTTGAACTTGGTTCTCCAACATATCCTTTGCATGTGCTGTGGTAGCCAAGATCCTTGCTGTCATCATGCCATCTTTTTGAATCAATTCAATCCTCAGCGAGCCTAGGTGTTCAGGATTCAGTCTGATTAACAGCTTATTGACGCCATTCGTTCCTGAGAAATTTGATTTGTTCAAGATGGATTCAAATCGCTTGACGAATTCCTCTTGACTAACGGTCTGTCCACCTTTGGAAGCTGTCAGAACCAGCTGCTCTACTTTGGTTGTTTGAACAGGGACACTAGTATTTAAATGGATGCTTTCCTCTTTATTTAATGGCGTGAGGCCTGCCTGTTCGCTTTTAATATTTTTGCCCAATTTGTTTAGGAAGACTGTTTCTCCGTTAGCACTTTCCTCCGTATTTAATCCCGTTGTCGCCAGTTGTCCATTTTTGATATTTTTCCCCAGTTGATTAAAGGGGGCAAAATCTGAACTGCTTTCTTCTCCATTTAGAACAGGGGGTCCAGTCTGTTCATTTTTTGTTAGAGTGAAATTAAGCTGATCCGGTTTTAAAATTTGGATTGGCAAACTCAGACTATGCTTGTTTCCTTCTTTATCAGCCCCTACCATCCGAGAGAATGCATTCCTCACCGTTTCGAGAGATTTATTCTGCCCTTTATCCACTAGAACTGAAAAATCAAGATCTCCACTTTTTTTCTGTTGCTCATTTGACACCCATTTTTCAAGCTTTCCGGTTATTCCTTCAAGCACGTTCTTCATTTGCTTCTGGATGGAAGCTTCATCTTGTGTCATATCTTTTTTCTCTGATAGAAGTTCCTGAACTTTCACCAGCTTTAAAAGGTTTGCCGTTCCGTCTATTGGGAGCTGTTTCCATTCTTCTTCACTCAACGATGCAACCTGTTTAAGGATTGTATATAGTTCCATGACATTAGCACCGAGAAGACATTGAGAGTCGAGTGCCATCTCTTCCTGATCACTATCTAAATCAAGTTCTTCGATACTTGTAAAAAATCTCTCTAGACTAGTCTTGTCATCACCGTTAAGGCTTTGCAGTAGCTGTAAAAGTAACTCTCCCGAACCTGACGAATCGTTTATTAACAAGTCCTCAGCTGCTACTCCCCCTTCAAGATCACTTAAGCTGGATTGTTTCAAGAAATTCACCAAATCCTTTAGTGTTGTGAGTTTTTCCTCGGAAAGAGTGATAGATTCTGCATCCAACGCCTTGTCCGGTTCCTTCTCTACAGTCAATGCGGATTGAAGGGCGGATCCAAACTGGGCATTTGATCCTTGGCTCTGGTTGGGTTGTACTTTTGAAATCACTGATGCCAAAGGTAGCATTGAATTAATGACCGAATTCACGTTTGAAATCACCTCCTTTCATGCGCCTTACGTACTTTGCTCTGTTAGTTTCTTCGTTAATCTAGCAGCATCTGCAGTAGTCATCTGCTCCAAGACTTTCGCTAATGTATCAGCTTTCATACTTGCCAAGATTTTCACGGCATCTTCATCGTTCATCTCCGTAATGATTGGCGCTGATTTTTTAGGAGCCATCGTTTCATATGTGCGTATGATGTCCTTGAATGCCCGTTTACTCCCATCCTGGCTTTCCTTAAGCTGATTCAATTGAGTTTGTAGTTGCTGTTTTTCTGCCTCAGCCTTTTCGACCGCCTGATCACGGGTGTCAATGATGCTTTCAAGTTTCTTTATCTCTTTTTCCTTGTCTTTAATTTCAGTCTCTAGTCTAGCCAGTCTTTTTGAATCCTTACCAATCTCTTGCGCAGGTTTTACTTTTTCATCATCTTTTTCAAATAGTTCAGTTAAGGGGATTTTCCCTGATAGCTCCTTAGCCTTTTCCATGACATTCACACCGGCTACAGTAAAAACGATCAATGCAACAGTCACCGCAAAAATCAAAGGGATAAAGATGACAAGAAACCATTGAAATTTACTTATTTTACTTTCTTCCAATTCATCCAATCCAGTTGGTTCTTCTTTTTTACGCATTCTATCACCTAACGCCCTTTACTTAAGAATTGCCTGATAGATATTTCATCCATTTGTCTATTCTCATCTTCCTTGATGATATCCAAGAATTTATGAAAATCGTTTTCTTTCATTTTCTCGTACTTCTTCACTTCAATATTTCTTTCCATTAATACTTCTTGCAGGACATTCATTTTATAACGAGCTTCTATGACTTCCTCCTGGCTAAGACTTATGAGCTTTTCAAGATTGTCCATAAACAGCTGGTGATGGCGAATTTCTTGAATGGACAAACCATTTCTCAACCTTTCCTCTTGGAATGCCAGTAAGTCCTCTTTTTTCTTCAAGAACTTATATAGTTTTCCAGCCACTTCTTCAAACTTTTTCAGCGCTGTATTATATTTAGATAGTGCATCTCTTTTTTCTTTTTCTTTTATGGTAAGGATCTTTTCGAACTTATATTGATAAATCATAGCTACTCACCTCTTTCCATCAAATCTACAAGGTTTCCTATACTTATATCTTTAGGCGCCTTTTCATGAGTGCCCTGCTTTAAAAATGAAATGATTTCCGGGTAGCGTTTTATGGAATTATCTATTTCCTTCGAAGATCCCCTTTTATAAGCTCCTATATTAATCAAATCTTCCGAATCCATATAAGTCGATAAGTTTGCACGAAGTTCTTCTGCCGACTTTTTGTGTCTTTCTCCAACGATGTTATTCATGACTCGGCTGATGCTCTTTAAAACGTTAAGCGCAGGATACTGACCCTTGTTAGCCAAATTACGGTCTAAGATGAAATGCCCATCCAATATTCCCCTGACTGCATCGGCAATTGGTTCATTCATATCGTCTCCATCAACAAGAACTGTATAAAAGGCTGTGATAGATCCCAGTTGATTTGTTCCCGTTCTTTCTAAAAGTCTTGGAAGAATGGCGAATACCGATGGTGTATACCCTTTTGTCGTAGGTGGCTCACCGACAGCTAGTCCGATTTCCCTTTGGGCCATCGCCACCCTTGTGACTGAATCCATCATCAACATTACATTCAGGCCCTTGTCCCGAAAGTATTCTGCAATTGCTGTTGCTGTCATTGCTCCTTTAATCCGCATCAATGCTGGCTGATCGGAAGTTGCCACCACCACAATGGAACGAGCCAATCCCTCTGGACCAAGATCCTTTTCAATGAACTCCCGAACCTCCCGACCACGTTCCCCAACAAGTCCAATAACATTTAAGTCAGCTGTCGTATTCCTGGCCACCATGCCTAGCAATGTACTTTTCCCTACTCCACTCCCGGCGAAAATCCCAACACGTTGCCCTTTTCCGACTGTTAGTAGACTATCTATCACCCTGACACCAACATCAATCGGTTCATCAATCGGTGGTCTTTCCATAGGATTGGGAGGATCTTGATCGACTGGTACTGTAGCTAGTCCCTTCGGAAGGAGGGAATGATCGATGGGAAAACCTAGAGGATCGACAACCTGGCCAATCAATCCGCTTCCCACTTTTATTTCAAGGCTGCGCCCACTTCCTTCGACGATGCACCCTGGTGAAATATCACTCACAGCTGTAAATGGCATGAGAATAACCATTTCATCGCGGAAACCGACGACTTCAGCCAATATCGGTTTTTTCTTTTTTTGAATACCGGTATAAATATAGCAAACGTCTCCAACCGAGCTTTCAGGGCCTTGAGATTCAATCATCAACCCTACGACACGCTTGACTCGGCCATAGTGTTTAAATGTATCGACTTCATCAATATAGGGTATGAGGTCTCTCGCTTTCATCTTTACTCCCCTTCCAACAATTCGGATAGTTTTGCCTTAATTTCTAGTAGTTGACTATCGACACTTGCATCAATTCTTCCATTCTCCGACTCTATGATACAGCTGCTTTCATCCAATTCATCATCAGGATAAATATATAATTCCGCTTCTTTTGGAAAAATCGCAATCATTTCATCCTTGTGAGAAAGAATCGATTGGTATCTGGACGGATGAATGTGCAACTGAACTTCCCGGTATTCCCTTGCTTCTTTAATCGCTCCCTTAACGAGGGATAAGAATGTTTCTTCCTTAGCCTCCAATTGCTGTCCGATGATTTTTTTGGCTACGTTCAATGCTATATCTAGAATGACTGATTCAGAGGATTCAAGATGTTGCTGATAATCAACTTTTGATGCCTCCACCACTTCTTTCGCAAAAGCGATGTCCCCGGCCATCTCGTTATAGCCCTTTTGAATTCCATCCTCAATGCCCTGTTGGTATCCTTCTTTTTGTGCTTGTTCAATGTATATTCTTTTTTCCTCTTGCTCCCAATAATCCTTTGCTTGTTGAATTTCTTCGACAATCGTTTCGGCTTGCTGTTTTGCTTCTATTAATATGGCATCCGCTTCTTGTATGGTTTGATTAAGAAATTCATTAGGTGGGAAGTGATTGGTGACTTGCCCCTCATCATTTTCTGTTACCTGGACATCAAATTGCCGGATTTTAATCGTGAATTTGTTACTTTCATCTTCCTTCGCCTGATGAGATTTAATAATTCTAGACAATAATATCATCCCCTCCGCCACGGGCGATTACAATTTCACCAGTTTCTTCAAGGCGGCGAATGACAGCAACAATTCTTGATTGTGCTTCTTCTACATCACGTAAACGAACAGGTCCCATATATTCCATTTCTTCTTCAAAGGTTTCGACCATCCGTTTGGACATATTGCGGAATACAATGTCTTTCACTTCCTCACTTGCCACTTTAAGTGCAAGTTTAAGATCTTCATTATCCGATTCCCGAACCACACGTTGAATGGCTCTACCATCAAGGGTCACGATATCTTCAAAGACAAACATCCGCTTCTTGATTTCTTCTGCAAGTTCAGGGTCTTGAATTTCAAGAGCATCCAAAATGGTTCGTTCCGTGGAGCGATCGACTCCATTCAAGACATCTACCACAGCTTCAACGCCGCCGGTTTGTGTATAGTCCTGGGTAACGGTTGCAGAAAGTTTTCTTTCTAATATCTGTTCCACTTCATTAATAATCTCTGGCGAAGTGCTATCCATCAAAGCAATCCTTCTTGCAATGTCTGCCTGCACTTCTTGAGGCAATTCTGATAAAATTTGTCCGGCCTGTGTCGGATCTAAATAAGATAAAATCAGGGCAATCGTCTGAGGGTGCTCGTTTTGAATAAAGTTCAATATTTGTCCTGGATCTGCTTTACGTGCAAAGTCGAAAGGCCGAACTTGCAGGGATGAAGTTAAACGGTTAATGATGGCCGCAGCTTGATCGGTACCTAACGCCTTTTCCAAAACCTGCTTTGCGTATCCTATCCCACCTTGTGAAATATAATCCTGTGCTAAAGCGATGTTATGGAATTCCTCTAAAATCTCTTCCTTATCGTGCGAGTCCACACTTCTAACTCCTGAAATTTCCAGAGTCAACCTCTCGATTTCTTCTTCTGAAAGATGCTTATATACGGATGCAGAAACATCCGGGCCTAAGGAAATTAGGAGGATCGCCGCTTTTTGTTTTCCTGTTAATCCCGCCTTTTTCTTTCGATCTGTCACTTGAATGGCCTCCTAATCTTCTGCTATCCAGCTTCTTAATAATTTTGCGAATTCATCCGGCTTTTCTTTAGCCAATTTTTCAAGCTGTTTCCTTTTTAAAGAGGCCTCCGTTTCCGTCTCTTTATTTAGATCAGGAACTTCGAATTGGGCTTCTTCTTTCACTTCCTCGTAATACTCCTCTTCCACATCCCGTTGACGTCTTGAACGGAAGAATAAGACTAATAGAATGATAATGACTAACAATAGGACGCCACCAACAATATAAACCCATATCGGTAGTGAGGAAGCATTCTCCTCTTCCGAAATCTTCATTTTTCCATTAAACGGTTGTACTGAAATGGCAATCTTCTGATTTAATTCATCATCTGTCAGCTCTTCCCCTACCGCTTTCTTATCAATCGTCGTTCGGATAATCGTGCTTAGGATTTGTGTGATATCATCCACACTCTGTTGAGATAATGAATTCGGATCATCAGCGGTAGGTGGTTCCACCATGACTTGAATGCCTAAATCCTTGACTTTATATGGACTTTCAACGATTTCTTTCTTGATTCGGTTCACTTCACTATTTATTGTTTCATCTGATTTTTCATAATCACCTGAACCTGTCGTACCTTCTACGTAACTAGAACCCAATGAATCAGCAGAGTCCTCGCTTTGGGGAATTCCCCCATTTCCAGCCGCGTCCCCGCTATAGGATTCGTTGATTCTTTGGGCTGAAATTTCAATACCAGCCATATTTTCCTCATCCACCGGCTCCACAAGGTTCTCTTCCCGATTTTCTTGAGTAAAATCAACGTCGGTCGTAACGGAAACGGCCACTTTATCCCGACCCATTATTGTTCCAAGCATATTTTGCACTTGTCTTTGTATATCTCGTTCTATTTCTTTTTTTATCTCATTTTGAGATTGAAAAGCAGAACTGAACGACGAATTTTCACTTTTAAGGTCATAGTACTCAAAATCTTGATTCATAATGACGATATTATCCGTAGGAAGGTTGGGAACACTTTTCGAAACAAGATGATATAGGGAATTGACTTGGCTCTCCTCGAATTTATAGCCCGATTTCGTATTCAATACTATCGATGCTGAAGCTTCACCGGCGGATTCGCTGACAAAGACTCCTTTATCAGGTAGCGTAATCATGACGCTAGCGTCCTCGACCCCATCAATTTTCTTTATTAAATTGGATAATTCTGTTTGCATCGTATCCAATTTAATTACATTAAACTCATTTTCGGTCATTCCCAATCCAGCACCCTGGCTAAAGAATGAATAATCGATGCTACCAGACTCCGGTATACCCTCAGCCGCAAGCTCGACTTTGAGTGTATCAACACTTTCTTGTGGTACTTTGATGGTTGTACCGTTATCCGCAATCTCGTTTTTTATTCCTTGACTGTCTAAATTTTCTTTTATGCTTCCCGTTTCGGATGGTTTCAGATTGGAATATAACGGAACCAATGTCGTTCGGGTTGCGAAAAATGAGGCAACCATGATGATGATGATGACTAATGCCGTTGAACCAATCATTATCATCTTTTGCTTTCTACTTCTTGTACTCCAGTAACCAGTTATTTTATTTTTAAAGTTCACTAGTGCATCATTCATTTAAATCCCCCGGTCATTCTATGAATTTATGAGAGGAGGCATTTTCCCCCCAAGCCATTTTTTCTCTCTTTATATGAGGTCTTTAAAATGAATGTTAAATGCTCATTCTCATCATTTCCTGGTAGGCTTCGACCACTTTATTCCGAACTTCTAACGTAGCCTGCATCGTAATGCTCGCCTTTTGTGAAGCAATCATCACATTATGGAGTTCTACGTCTTCTCCGTTAGCTAACTTAGCTGTAAGGCTGTCCGATGATACCTGGGCTTCGTTAACTTTATTCATAGTTTCTTTTAATACGGACGCAAAATCTTGTTGCGCTTCGTATGGTGTACTTGTGTTAGTCTGTTTACTTTTCCATGCTTTATCTACATTGCTTATGCTCGAAAGAGAAATCCCCTCCATAATGCACACGCTCCCATCAAAAATTATTTACCGATTTCTAATGCCTTCATCATCATTCCCTTTGACGCGTTCAAAACAGTGACATTGGCTTCATACGATCTAGTGACGCTCATTAAGTCGACCATTTCTCTCAGTGGATCCACGTTTGGCATCTCTACATATCCATCTTCATTTGCATCTGGATGATCTGGATTGTAATCCAGTTCAAATGGTGTTTCATCTTTTACAATCCCTGATACTTTTACACCTGTACCCGTTCCGTTCGTTTTTCCTGTTGCTGCGTCTAGAAAACTTGCAAAACTTGCTTCCTTATTTTGCAGAACAACCGATTTTCTAGAATAAGGTTTCCATTGTCCCGTCTCCGCATCAAATTCAGCTCTAGTCGTATCGGCATTGGCCATATTGGCAGAAATCACATCCATCCGAAGCCGTTGGGCAGTCAAGGCCGAGCCTGTCGTATTAATACTCTGATAAATCCCCATTACTTCCCACCCCTAATCACAGATTCCAAAGATTGAAATTTACCTGAAAGCCTATCCGTTACAGCATTATAATAAATTTGATTTGTAGCCAGGTCCGTCATTTCTTTATCGACATCCACACTGTTCCCGTTACTGTTATAATTCACATTGTTCTGTGTAACAATGGAAGAAGTCGCTTTACCGTTTGATTTAAAGGTAAAGTGCCTGTCATCGGTACGATATGATTGAATGGCCATATCAAGTTCTGTTTGAAAGGACTTTGTATTAGAAACATCTTTCGCCTTATAATTCGGCGTATCGGAATTAGCAATATTTTGCGAAATGACCTTTTGTTTCGTACTAGAAAAATTCAGAGCGTTTTCCAGTGATTGAAAAGTATTTGAAAATAATTCCATTTTATCGCTCACCTCTTTCTATCCAAGCAAATAATAACTTATGTGATAAATAAATCCATTATGTTAATATCCTTAATTTTAAAGAAATGCAAGAACGATGTCTATAATCAATATATAGACTTTAGACCTATTATAGTCGAAAAATGTCACAAATTGCTCAAATTTATAGCTTTTTTATTTAAATTTCTAGTCAATTGTGACGTCATATTACATTATTTTATGATTTTATCCATTTTTTATCTTTAAATACTTATTTATCATACAGAATCACAAACCAATATACCTGATACTTTAGAACTAAATAGTATAGAAACCATCAGGTATATATTGGTAATAGTTTAATGGTAATCTACATACTGCTTCAGTAAAGGGTGAATTAACGTGTAAAAAATCAGATTTTTTACAAATACTGACTTCCTAATTTTTTTGAAAGAATATAAAACTATTAAAGCATTCGACTTTTTTCCTCATATTAAACTTCCCGGAAATTCCGATTAATAAATGCCTCAGATATAAAGTATTCTTAAAATTAACGAAAACAATCTTTTATTGACCATAGGGGACTGTCTATTCAGATAGCTATTACAGTATAATTACCCTTTATAAGGAAAATTATACTGTATTTTGGATAAACGATTCTTTATCCTCATACTGCCTATTAGAATTTGATTCCAATTACCCTATAATGGAAAACTTCATTATAAATTGAACCTCCTACATGTTCTTATAACTACTACCTTAGTTTTACCTGATGAAGGATATATTAAATAAGTGCAATTTAATATATATACGATTATATTTCGTACCTAACCCCAAAAAGGCACGATCTCTCACCCACTAAGAGATCGTGCCATATTAGGTTGCTAGAAACCGAGATGCTAATTTTCTCCATCTACATTTAAAGATAAAAAAAGGATTCGGGAATTAAATTCCCGAACCCTTTCCTTTGGTACTATCAGCTTTATATCTAGAGCTGAATTTTAGTTATTTTTAAGTTTTTCTAACTCGTTAAGGAATTTATCGTTCAATACTTTGATGTACGTACCTTTCATCCCTAATGAACGTGACTCAATAACGCCGGCGCTTTCAAGTTTTCTAAGTGCATTCACGATTACTGAACGAGTGATACCAACCCGGTCTGCAATCTTTGATGCAACAAGTAATCCTTCGTTCCCTTTAAGTTCTTCGAAGATATGTTCAATAGCTTCTAATTCACTGTAAGAAAGGGAAGATATAGCCATTTGAACGACTGCTTTACTACGTGCCTCTTCTTCAATCTCTTCTGATTTCTCACGAAGGATTTCCATTCCAACAACAGTGGCTCCATACTCCGCCAAGATTAAGTCGTCATCATGGAACTTATCTTGTAATCGAGCAAGAATCAATGTTCCTAAACGGTCTCCCCCACCCATGATAGGAACGATGGTAGTTAGGCCATTTGAAAACAACTCTTTATTCTCAATTGGGAAAGCTGTATATTCGCTTTCAATATCGAGGTTAGAAGATGTTTCTTGGATGTTGAATAGATTCTTTGTATACACTTCAGGGAATTGCTTATCTTCTAACATTTTATACATACGTTCATTTTCGATTTGTTGGCTTACTGCGATTCCAAGTAATTTTCCGCGACGGCTAACGACGAATACATTCGCTTCAATTACTTCACTTAAACTTTCTGCCATTTCTTTGAAATTAACTGCTTTTCCTGCTGCTTTTTGGAGCATTGCATTAATTTTTCTTGTTTTTGCTAATAAGTTCATCTGACTTGTTCCTCCTAAAAATACCATGGTTCACAATTGACTATGAAGTTGTATTTCCGTAATGTGATGTAATTTGCTTAGGCAATGAATATTGCCGCTGGTTCATTCTAAAGGATAAACTGGCTTAAGTCTTTATTACGGGCAATCGAGCCCAGCTTATCTTCGACATATTGAGGAGTGATTGTAATCTTCTCCATCGTAATGTCAGGAGCTTCGAAAGATAAGTCCTCTAGAAGACGCTCCAGGATTGTATGAAGGCGCCTTGCCCCAATATTATCTGTGTTTTGATTAACCTCGAAAGCCACTTCTGCTATCTTACTTACAGCTTCGTCAGAAAATTCAATTTCTATACCTTCTGTTTCTAATAAAGCTACATATTGCTTTAACAGGGCATTATCCGGCTCGTGTAAAATTTTCACAAAGTCTTCGACGGTCAATTTGTTTAATTCCACACGGATTGGAAAACGGCCCTGCAGCTCAGGAATAAGATCCGAGGGTTTAGCCGTATGGAAAGCCCCTGCTGCAATGAAGAGTACATGATCGGTTTTAACGGATCCGTATTTTGTTACAACTGTAGACCCTTCAACAATTGGAAGGATATCCCGTTGTACACCTTCTCTTGAAACGTCCGCTGAAGAACTTCCCGACTGTTTGCTAGCGATCTTATCAATTTCATCGATGAATATTATCCCATTTTGCTCTGCACCGTATACAGCATCCGATGTTACTTCATCCATGTCGATTAATTTTGCCGCTTCCTCATTGGTCAAGACAACTCGTGCTTCGCTTACTTTCAATTTACGCTTTTTATTTTTCTTGGGCATCAAGCTTCCCAAGGCATCCTGCATATTCATCCCCATTTGTTCCATTCCCGAACCTTGTAGCATATCAAACATGGATGCGGCCTGTTCTTCCACCTCAACTGTAATCATTTCATTCTCTAACTCGCCTTTAGCCAGCTGATTGGCCACAAGCTTTCTTTTTTGCTGAAGGCTTAAATCTTCTGAGTTGTCACTCGAATCCTGTTCAGCTTGATTCGTTCCCCCTCCGAAAAATGCTTCGAGAGGGTTTTTGAAATTGCTCTGTTTTTTATTAGATGGCACTAATAAATCAATTAAACGGCGATTGGCATTTTCCTCTGCCCGTTCTCTGACACTAACCATCTTTTCTTCCTTCACGAGGCGGACGGAAGTCTCCACTAAATCACGCACCATGGATTCTACATCACGGCCGACATAACCGACTTCCGTAAATTTCGTTGCTTCCACTTTCACAAAAGGAGCACCAACCAATTTAGCCATTCTCCGAGCAATTTCTGTTTTCCCAACACCAGTCGGTCCAATCATTAATATGTTTTTCGGAACGACTTCATCACGAAGTTGTTCTGAGAGTAAAGAACGACGATATCGATTACGCAATGCTACCGCTACTGCACGTTTTGCTTCACTCTGTCCTACAATATATTGATCCAGTTTCTCTACGATTTGCCTCGGTGTTAAATTAGTTTTCTTTGACATTGTGCGCTCCTCCTTACAACTCTTCCACGATTATATTCGTATTTGTAAATACACAAATTTCCGCTGCAATTTGTAAAGATGATTGGGCTATTTCCCTTGCCGATAGGTTTTCACTAGAAAAACGCTTTAAAGCCCTGCCTGCAGCTAGAGCATAATTTCCACCAGATCCTATGGCTAGAATCCCGTCGTCAGGTTCAATTACTTCTCCAGTACCGGAAACGAGAAGCAAATCTTGTTTATTCATGACAATTAACATTGCTTCCAGCTTTCTAAGCACATTATCACTCCGCCATTGCTTCGCCATTTCGACGGCTGCACGTTGAAGATTCCCATTGTATTCCTCAAGCTTGGCTTCAAACATTTCGAAAAGAGTGAATGCGTCTGCAACAGAACCTGCAAAACCTGCCAGGACATTCCCGTTAAAGATTTTCCTCACTTTTCTTGCCGTATGCTTCATCACTACTGAATTCCCTAAAGTAACCTGCCCATCACCGGACATGGCACATTCTCCTTTATGATGCACTGCAAATATCGTTGTCATAAAGTGTCCCCTTTCAACTTTTATGCCCGCGGATGTGATGCATTGTAGACTTTTTTTAATTGGTCCTTTGTTACATGCGTATACACTTGCGTAGATGAAATTTTTGAATGTCCAAGCAGTTCCTGAACCGTACGTATATCTGCTCCGTTATTTAAAAGGTGAGTGGCAAATGAATGCCTCAACATATGGGGATGCAGATTTCCATCAGCGGCCGACTTTTTAATCAATTCATTTAATATATAACGGACCCCCCTAGGTGTAAGGGGTTCTCCGCGAAAGTTAACAAATAAATAAGCATGCGCCTTAGCGTCAGACGATGTCATTTCCATCCTGGCTGTACGTATGTATAAATCTATCGCTTCCTGAGCATAACTGCCAACCGGGACATACCGATCTTTCTTCCCTTTTCCATGGATCAGTACGGTTCCAAGCGAGAGATCGATATCCTGTACTTTGATTTCACAGCACTCACTTACGCGAATGCCAGTAGCATACAGTAATTCCAGTAATGCAACGTTTCTGATTTCAATTGGGGTATCTTTCTTTAAAGAAGAAAACAACTGATTGACTTCTTCCTCATACAGAAAGCGAGGCAATCTCTGTTCCTTTTTGGGTAAAGATGCAAGGGAAAAAGGATTATCCTTGACTTCCCCTTCCCTCATTAGAAATTTATAAAAACTACGCAAACAAGATGTTTTTCTTGCTACAGTCCTCTTTGAAAGTTGTTTCTCATATAAATTCGTCAAATATAGCCGGACATCCATATATTCGACTGACGCGACATCGGTAATCCGTTGTTCGTTCAGGAATAAGAAAAATTCGTGAATATCCCGCTTGTAATTTTCAATCGTGTAGTGTGAACTATTTTTTTCTATTTGTAGATATTCAATGAAGGAAGATAACGCCTTATTTTGATTGATCATAGAAACACCTCGCAAAGGCTTATAAATAGTATCATACTTTAAAACAGCAGGCAAATGATTTTACAAACTTTTCACAAAGTTCTGAATTGTGTCTAAAGCGCGATTTGCATGTGCCTCATTTCGTTCCTTTTTCGACTTGATTCTGATTTCTAAATCTGGGAGGAGACCAAAATTCGCATTCATCGGCTGGAAGCTCTTCCCGTTAGTGGACGTAATATACCTTGCCATGCTCCCCATTGTCGTTTCAGCAGGGAAAACGATTGGTTCCATCCCTTGAACCAGTCTTGCTGCATTAATTCCGGCGACCAGTCCTGATGCGGCAGACTCCACATACCCTTCCACACCCGTCATCTGGCCGGCAAAGAATAAATCTTCCCGGTTTTTGAATTGATAGGTCGGCTTTAACACATTCGGAGAGTTGATGAATGTATTGCGGTGCATCACTCCATAACGGACAATTTCAGCATTCTCTAATCCTGGAATCAGCTGAAGTACCTCTTTTTGAGGTCCCCATTTTAAATGTGTCTGAAAACCAACAATGTTATAAAGGGTTCCAGCTGCATCATCTTGACGAAGTTGAACGACAGCAAATGGTCGTTTACCCGTTTTTGGATCTTCCAATCCAACCGGCTTCAACGGTCCGAATAGCATCGTCTTTTTCCCACGAGATGCCATTACTTCTATTGGCATGCACCCTTCGAAGAAGATTTCTTTTTCAAATTCCTTAAGTGGCACAGTTTCTGCAGAAATCAGCGCTTCATAAAACCGATCGAATTCTTCTTCGGTCATCGGACAGTTCAAGTAAGCAGCCTCCCCTTTATCATAGCGGGACTTTAAATAGACTTTATCCATATTGATGCTTTCTTTTTCAAGAATTGGAGCTGCAGCATCATAGAAATATAAATATTCTTCATCCATAATTTGCTTCAAGCTATCCGATAAAGATTGGCTAGTCAATGGACCCGTAGCTATGACGGTTGGACCCTCAGGAATCTCTGTCACTTCTTCATGGAACACGGTCACATTTGGGTGATTTTTCACCCTCTCCGTTACAAGGTCAGCAAATTCGTGACGATCGACGGCTAATGCACCACCAGCAGGAACAGCACAAGTATCTGCTGCGGAAATAATAACGGAATCCAATGTTCGCATCTCTTCTTTTAAAACACCTACAGCATTTGTTAACGTATTTGCCCGAAGTGAATTGGAACAAACAAGTTCAGCGAATTTATCGGTATGGTGTGCAGGCGTTTGCTTAACCGGACGCATTTCGTACAAATCAACTTTTATTCCTCTTTTAGCTAATTGCCAAGCAGCTTCACTTCCTGCAAGCCCAGCACCAATTACACTTACTTTTGCTTCTTTCATATTTCGAACCTCCATGTATAGATATGATAAAACAGGAAGATTTATCATCAAAATTGTTTTTTACAAAATCTTCATTTTAACGATATGTTTATATGTATACCCCATCTTGCACATTCCTGCTGATGCACTTTTTAAGTATGTCTATTTGGATAAATGCCTTAAGTCGTGTTCTTACAGAAACAATAACTGGACACAAAGAGGAATTATAACTTTAAATGAAGGCACTTGTCCACTGAATTTTACAATACTTGAGCAAAATTAAAAAGTTTCATGCCTTTCCAATATATTCTGCGAGGAACATCATTCTCTTTATCATGATATCATACCTTACCTAATATGAAGAAACTCAGCTCTACCCGAGTCAGTCCTTTTTTGGTGAACATGAAAAAGGTGGGCATGATTGCCCACCTTTCCTTAAGCTTGAGGTACCTCTTTGAAATCACAGTCCATACATTGTACTTGTACGCCTTTTTTTAGTTTTTTCTCAACAAGGGTCCCTTCACATTTTGGACAATTACGCGGCAATGGCTTATCCCATGAAATGAAATCACACCCTGGATACGTATCGCATCCATAAAACAGGCGGCGTTTTTTACTTTTCCGCTCGATGATGTTTCCTTCTTTACATTTTGGGCACTTCACACCGATTTCCTTGACGATTGGTTTCGTGTTACGGCAGTCAGGAAAATTGCTGCATGCCATGAATTTTCCGTATCTCCCCATTTTGAAGACCATTCCATGACCGCATTCTTCACAATCCTCGCCAGCAGGTTCATCTTTAATTTCAATCTTTTCCATCTCGGCTTCTGCCTTGGCCAAATCAACAGCAAAATCCTTGTAGAAGTCATCAATGACATTAACCCATTCAACACTTCCAGCCTCTACACCATCAAACTCCTGTTCCATCTTGGCTGTGAATTCAGCATCCAGGATATATGGGAAGAATTCGCGAATTAGTTCAAGGACTATTTCACCAAGTTCGGTCGGGATAAATCGTTTGTTATCAAGCGTGACGTAACCCCTTTTTTGTATCGTATCCAAAGTAGGGGCATAAGTGGATGGCCGACCTATGCCTAATTCTTCCAGCGTTTTAACAAGGCGTGCCTCTGTATAGCGGGGCGGCGGTTGCGTGAAATGCTGCTTAGGCTCAACATCTTTTGAAAAGAATTGATCACCTTTTTTCACATCAGGAAGGGTATTCTCCTTTTCCTCCACCGAGTCATCCGTTCCTTCAACATAGACCTTCATAAAACCAGGAAATTTAACTTTTGATCCATTTGCTCTGAATATGACATCTCCGTTATGTAAGTCGATGCTCATTGTATCCATAACAGCAGAAGACATTTGACTTGAAACGAAACGTTCCCAGATCAATTTATATAAACGGAATTGGTCTCTGGATAAAAATTCTTTCACTAAACCTGGTTCCCGCAGTGTGCTAGTCGGTCTCACTGCTTCATGGGCATCCTGGGCATTTGTCTGTTTTTTCTCTTTACGCTGTTCCGTCTGCACATACTCTTCACCATAACTAGTTGAGATGAAGTTATGCGCTTCGAGCTTAGCCACATCGGAAATCCGGGTTGAATCCGTTCTCATGTAAGTAATCAGTCCGACTGTTCCTTCTTTTCCTAGCTCAATTCCTTCGTAAAGCTGCTGGGCAAGCATCATCGTTTTCTTGGCCCTGAAATTCAATTTACGCGCAGCTTCCTGTTGTAGGGAAGAAGTTGTGAATGGTGCAGCTGGATTACGTTTTCTTTCCTTTTTCGTCACGGTACCGATTGTAAATTCCCCACCGCTCAAAGAATCCAGAACCTTCTTCACGTCTTCTTCCGTATTCAATTCAGTACGTTCTCCCGCAAGGCTGAAAAAGGAACCCTCAAACTGTTCTTTTCCTTTTACAAAATCGGCCTTGATTGTCCAATACTCTTCAGGAACGAAGTCTTTGATTTCTTTTTCACGATCTATGATCATTCGGACTGCAACTGATTGAACCCGTCCGGCACTCAAGCCTTTTTTCACTTTTTTCCACAATAGAGGGGAAATATTGTACCCGACCAAACGATCCAATATCCTCCTTGCCTGCTGGGCATCAACCAATTGCATATTAATCGGTCTCGGAGATTTAAATGATTCTTTGATTGCTTCTTTCGTAATCTCATTGAATACGACACGGCAATCCGAGTTTATGTCGACGTCGAGGCTATGCGCTAAATGCCAGGCAATCGCTTCACCTTCTCTGTCGGGGTCAGCTGCGAGATAGATTTTTTTTGCTTTTTTTGCTGCTGTTTTCAATTCTTTTAAAACCGGGCCTTTGCCGCGGATTGTTATATATTTAGGTTCATAGCCATGTTCAACATCGACACCCGTTTGACTTTTAGGTAGATCGCGTACATGACCCATGGAAGCTTTAACTTTATATTTCTTTCCTAAGTATCGCTCTATCGTCTTTGCTTTTGCGGGCGATTCCACAATCACTAAGTAATCTGACATCCAATAAATCCTCCTCAAAGAGGTAATATAAATCTTCACTATTATTAATCATTCAAAAATCATTTGTCAACACCTCTTTACTTTTCCAATCCCGCTGATTCATCAGGATTTAGATATTTTGACAAGAGGTGCCTGTTGCAAAACTTATAACAGTTTTACAATTTTTTCAACCTTTTTGTCTAATATTTTATTCTATTCACCTAAAAAAGCACCTTTTTCGACAAAAATTGGAGGTTTCACCGTATATCTTCTATATTATATTGTTTTAATATTCCTCCTCAATCTGTTCAGCTGTCAAAACTAATTTAGCTCCCTCTTGAATTAATTGATTAGTCCCCATTGATTCAAGACTGGTTATATTACCAGGAAGTGCAAATACGTCCCTTCCCTGGTCAAGTGCAGCCTGCGCTGTGATAAGCGAACCACTTCTCTGCTTTGCCTCTACCACGAAAATCCCCTGCGATAAACCACTGATGATTCTATTGCGGAGAGGGAACATCCAAGGTTCCGATCTCCTAGTCGGAGGGGTTTCCGAAAGAAGCAATCCCTTATCGATGATCACCCTTGCGAGTGGAATATTGATTTTCGGATAAATGTGCATTAATCCCCCTCCTAAAACCCCTATCGTATGTCCACCTTCGTTCAACGTGATTTTATGGGCAATCGCGTCAATTCCAACTGCCACTCCACTAATAATCACGAATTTTCTCTTTACGAGTGGCGTTAAAATCGTTTTTAAGGCCTCTAACCCGTACGAGGTTGGATTCCGTGTACCAACGACACCTATGGTATTCTTCTTAGCTAAAAGCTGTTTATTGCCTTTTAAATAAAGCACCCAGGGGGGATCGAAAATTTGTCTTAATAGATATGGATAGTCTTCATCAAAAATCGTCATACAGTGGATTTGATTATTTTCATATTGTTTCAGTTTTTCAATCGTATTGTAAGAATGCAAGTCTGCGAGAAAGAGTTGGAGTTTGTCGTTCGGGATGGTGAGAATTTCTTTCCATTCAGCATACGATTTTGTAAAGAGGGTGGTGAGGGATGGGTCTGCAGCCAAGATCATTTTTATCGTTTTCCAGCCTGCACCACGACAATGATGAAGGTGGATTAGCTTTTCATTTCTGTTCAATTTGGAAGCACTCCTTTGAGGATTATTCAAAAGCAGGGGATGGTCGTATGGTTTGTCAAACGAAGATGTCATGGATACTTTCGAAGGGTACTTACTATAGAAGTGAAATAAAGGCCGACCAATATCAGGTCGGCCCATCTCTTATTAATGCGTTTTACAAGGTTCGTACATGCCTTTTTCTTTTAAGACGGATATCAAGGTTTCTCCCATGACCGATGGTGTTTCAGCAACTTTAATTCCACATTCATTCATGACGCGGATTTTTTCATCGGCTGTTCCTTTTCCTCCTGAAATAATTGCACCAGCATGTCCCATACGTTTTCCAGCTGGAGCCGTACGTCCTCCAATGAATCCAACAACCGGTTTCGTCATATTTTCCTTAACCCAAATGGCCGCTTCTTCTTCTGCTGTGCCACCGATTTCCCCTATCATGATTACCGCATGGGTTTCTGGATCTTCATTGAACGCTTTAAGCACATCAATGAAATCAGTCCCATTAACAGGGTCCCCACCAATGCCGACAGCTGATGATTGCCCAATGCCTTCTTGTGATAATTGATGTACGGCTTCATAAGTCAGAGTACCTGAGCGAGAAACCACGCCAATATGGCCTTTTTTGTGGATATAGCCAGGCATTATCCCGATTTTGCATTCTTCCGGGGTAATCACACCCGGACAGTTAGGTCCAATTAAGCGTGTTTTTTTGCCTTCCATATACCGCTTGACCTTAACCATATCAAGGACTGGAATATGCTCGGTAATACAGATGACGAGATCAATCTCCGCGTCAACCGCTTCTAGAATTGCATCTGCTGCAAATGGAGCTGGTACATAGATAACCGATGCATTCGCCCCTGTTTCAGTGACAGCTTCGGAAACTGTATTATATACAGGTACCCCTTCCGCTTCTGTTCCACCTTTACCCGGAGTGACCCCTGCAACGATTTTCGTACCGTATTCTAACATCTGTTTTGTATGAAATAATGCTGTTGAGCCAGTGATTCCCTGAACGATCACTTTCGTATCTTTATTAATATAAACGCTCATTATGTTCCCCCCTGCCTATTATCCTACAAGTGATACTATTTTTTGCGCTCCGTCTGCCATGGATTCAGCAGCGGTGATATTTAGACCAGAATCTTTCAAAATCCTTTTCCCTAAATCGACATTCGTTCCTTCTAAGCGAACAACGAGTGGAACATCCAGGCCTAGCTCTTTTGCAGCAGCTACGACGCCTGTCGCGATGATGTCACATTTCATGATTCCTCCGAAGATATTGACAAAGATGCCCTTTACTTTTTCATCGGACAGGATGATTTTGAAAGCCTCTTTCACCTTTTCCTCTGTAGCGCCGCCCCCGACGTCAAGGAAATTGGCTGGGTCGCCCATATAGTGTTTAATGATGTCCATTGTTGCCATTGCAAGCCCGGCGCCATTAACCATACAGCCAATATTTCCGTCAAGCGATATGTAACTAAGACCATGTTTTGATGCTTCAATTTCTTTAGCATCTTCTTCATCCAAATCACGGTACTCTGAAATATCTTTCTGACGGTATATTGCATTGTCATCAAAATTCAATTTAGCATCCAAGGCCATTACATTGCCATCCCCCGTCACGACTAACGGATTGATTTCGGCAATCGAACAATCTTTTTCTACGAATGCTGTATATAAGTTGATCATCAATTTAGATGCTTTATTTATTAATGGAGCTGGAATATTAATATTAAAAGCGATTCTACGTGCCTGGAAACCCGTTAAACCGACCACAGGGTCAATTACTTCCTTGAAGATTTTCTCGGGAGTTTTCTCAGCCACTTCTTCGATTTCCGTTCCTCCTTCTTCGGAGGCCATCAATACTACACTGTTCGTTGCACGGTCCAAGACCAGACCAATGTAATATTCCTTGGTGATATCGCAGCCTTCCTCGATAAGTAAACGCTTCACTTCTTTACCTGCAGGCCCTGTTTGATGGGTCACCAACGTTTTACCAAGAATCTCTTCTGCATATGTACGCGCTTCATCAAGATTCTTCGCAACCTTAACTCCGCCGGCTTTTCCGCGGCCACCCGCATGGATTTGAGCTTTGACGACAACAACATCTGTACCTAACTCCTTCGCCGCTTCAACTGCTTCATCAACAGTAAAGGCAACTCGGCCATTTGGAACAGATACCCCGTATTGTCTCAAAATCTCTTTCCCCTGATACTCATGGATATTCATTTCCCATCCTCCTTATCTACTAAAAAACAAAAACTGAAATTTGGTGCGTGTTTTCTCTACCATATTACAACAAAATTCTCCTTCATGCATAATTTTCTTTATCGACTATGAAAAATAATTATTACAATATACCTAATTATCCTTCTATTATATGGAAGAAAATACATTATTCATTCATAGGCTCATTTTCAGGATAATCATTTTACACCTACAGACTTTTTTAATTAAACACCTTATTTAAAGCCATTTTTTAGGAATTTCTTTGCTTCACTTTTATAAGATTTGCACCCTGATTTATTTTTTTGGACAAAAAAAATAAAAGCACGAAGCTTCTGCTTCATCCTTTTATCATTAGTTTACTATGTTTTTAATATAATGATTTTTTTCAGTACTTTTTATGGTTTCCTTCACAATCCGACCATTTTTTTAACCTGCCGAATAAAAATAGGGTTTTAACTTTTAGCATTCCGGTCCACCTTATAAACAAAAGCGAATACTTCGGCAACAGCTCCATATAATTCTTCCGGTATCGTTTGATTAATATCAAGCTGACCCAAAAGTTCCGTTAACGTTTCGTCCTTCTGTACAGGAATATTCAGTTCCTCTGCCTTTACCAGGATATTCTCTGCCGTCTTGCCTCTTCCCTTAGCCAACAAGACAGGTGCCTGCGATGACTTTGCATCATACTTTAAGGCAATCGCTTCTTTCCGTTTTTCCTGTTTCATATCCGAATGTCCACCCCACTATAAGTTCCTGTCTCTGAAAAAGGAACAGTAGTCTGCCTCACACCCGTATTTCTTGTGCGTGTTGTGTCCTGAAATAAAACTCCTGATAACTTGTAATCCATCAATCGCAAATTATCCTTCAACACGTCCAGATAATTACTCGCCGCAGTTTCAATTGTTTGATTCTGCTCGTTAATGATAGTCACGTTGATGACGCGGTTTTGGATTTGCATGTCAATGATGGTTTCGTTAAGGTTCTCTAACTCTAAATAAAACAGGATACGACAGTAATCAGGATCGATCTTTCCATCCTTTGTTTTCCTTCCACTCCATTGCAACGTTAAATCCGTTTGGAACGAACCTAAGTTGAGAGGAAGGGTGAGCAATAAATTTTGCATGGGTCCGTTATCCTGTGAAAGAACCTGCTGAGCAGTGAGCCGATTCACTATTTGTTCAGCCATGTCTTTAAGTGCTGGTGGATGCTGCTCATTCAACAATTTTAGGAGTAAAGGCTTGAGAGTTTCTAACTCCTCTGATAGCGCTTCCGATTCGCCTCCCGATAGATTAGCAAGAACATGCTCCAGTTGAAGCCCAAGCATCTTGGTCCATTCTTTCAGTTGTTGGGCTACAGCTGTTCCATTTGTAAAATCATTTGGTTGAAAACCTTCATCTATTAAATGGCTCAGCACTAGTTTCTCGGGATTGATAGCAGTAGAGGGAGTTTCTGGAACTTGCTTAAAAGCCTGAAGTAGAAGATCCCCCACTTTCCCCTTCGACTCACCAACTTGCCCTACATCCTTATTTATTTGACTCAATAATTCATCGACTTCTAGATCGACCGGGGTGATTTTACGATTGGCAGACACCTCGGAAAAAGCACGTTCAAGTAAATGTGAAGTAAGATTAAGGACTTCTTTTGTAAACACTGGAATTTGCCGGACCGTCTGTTGCATCCCCTGCCATTGGGTATCAGCCTTAGAGCTCTTTAATGATTCTGAGATTAACTCCGGTCCTTCATTTCCGCTTTGGATTCCATTCCGTTGAATCATAGGGATAGTCCCTGGTTCCCTTGCCGAGGAGCCTTTCCCAAAAGCACGTTCAAGCAGGTTTAGATTAAGTCCAGACCTTTCATCGGTTGCGATGCTTTTATACGGTATTACATCTTTTACATCTGAAGATGCCGTCGCTCCTATATCCGAACTCCCCCATAGTTTAATAAGGTTAGATTCCATATTCCTTTGTCCAAGCGTTCCATTTGCTAGTGTTTGCAGTCCTTGCTGTAGTTTATTAGCCGTTGGGGTCTTCATGGGTTCCGGCGCCCGCACCGATTCAGCAACTATTCTTCTCAGTAATTCCGTTTCAGTTATCCCACTTGGAATGAAACCAGTCTTTTGAAGCAAGGAAAAGGCTCCTGATTTCATATCTGGTGTCGACTTGGAATCAAGCCAAGTTGCAATAAGTCTGTGCAAACCAGTTTGTTGCAATTGTTCTTGTTTAGTAATATGTAGGGACTCCAATACGGCTTTTAGCTGCACCAGCGTCTTTGTGTCAGATCCGCTTTCCTGTAATTGTTGTTGCAGACCACTTAGTAACTTATGAAAAGGTTCACCTTTTGCTAGTTCGGCCAATGCAAAAAATACCTCCTTAACAAAAGGTAGCTGCTGCGTAACCATCGTTTTAATAACGGAAAGTCCCGATTCAGTTGTACTTGCCGCTTTAACCCATTGCAATGCTGATGAGAAGAAATCTTTGGTGATGGGGAATTGATTTCTCAGTAAAAACTCGGCAAGCTTTGCAGACTCTGGTTCCGACTTAACACCAAGGTAAACAAGTAGCTGTGCCGCTGCTTCTTTTGTATTCGAGAGGTTCACATTCGGGGAATCAAGTACTTTCAAAACCACCTGTCCCTCATTTGGCTGCACTTGAAGCCAATATCTTTCCCCAACCTGTAGCGGGACGTCCAGGTGCGCAATCATTTTTTGTTGACCAATCTGCACTTCAGCCGTTTGGTTCGGAAAAATCTTATTCACTTTTCCGAAAAGAATTTGCCCACTCTTTAGATTCGTGCTTCCTTGTATCTCAACGGGTGTAGAAACAGACTGACCATTTGTTATTGATTGCATCCCCTCATCCTCCTTTAATCCTTATTTCCTTGCCGCAATTTCCTTTACAGGTGCGAAACTTCTTCTGTGCCATGGTGTAAGCCCATGCTTATCGAGAGCTTCGAGGTGTTGGCTCGTACCATAGCCCATATGCTTTTCAAATCCATACTCCGGGTACTTTACCCCATATTCCTTCATCATCCTGTCACGTGTCACTTTAGCGACGATTGAAGCCGCAGATATGGTAATACTTCTAGCATCTCCTTTTATTAGCGAGAGCTGAGGAATGGGCATATCCAGTTCCATTGCATCAATCAATAAATGATCCGGCAATTCCGAAAGATTGTTCACCGCTGCCATCATGGCCTTTTTCGTAGCCTGATATATATTGATTTCGTCGATTTCTTCGCTATGTACAATGCCTATCCCAATTGATATAGCCTCTTTATGAATCGCCTCATAAAATTGTTCCCTTTTGGACTCGGAAATTTTTTTCGAATCATTTAGCCCAGGCAAATAGAAAGTCTCTGGTAAAATAACCGCACTTGTCACTACCGGACCAGCCAAGGGCCCTCTTCCTACTTCATCTATACCGGCAAGAACCGAAAACCCTTGTTGGCGCAGCTCTCGCTCAAACTCTGACATTTTTAAGAAGGTATCCCTGATTTGTTGAGCTTTTTCGTAGGATTTGTTCCATTTGCCGATTAAATCGGCGACTCCCTTGCGAGCATCCTCCCGGCATTCTTGCAAAAAAGGATCTTCCGGATTACTTATGGATTTTAATCTTGAAGAAATTTCGTTAATATTCATGGCTGTTTTCATTTTTATCACCCATCATTATAAGTATCGGCAGAAATGTTACATTCCTATAGTTCCATCAAAAATACGGAGCGGAAAAGAGACATCATTTAGGTTAAAACAACCTTCGATGCCTAAAGTCCCGCTCCGTGTTTATTCTCTTGTACAGCTTCGCCCAGACAGAGGTTAGTCGGGCGTGTTTTCTTGATCCTCTTTAGGCGGTAGCTCGAATGTGAGCGGGCCCATCTTTTCAGAACGGATCTCACGAACGACCAGTTCTGCGGTCTTATCATAATCGATATACCCTCCAGAGGCTATACATCCTCTGAACTTCCCAACTGCATCGAAAAGTTCCAGCGTTTCTTGTGGGATAACATCAAGATTATATCGTGATTTCAACCGATCTGGATATTCTTTTTCCAAGAAGCGAAGACCATAGAGAGAGACTTCGTGCAAGTTTAAAATCGTATCCTTGATTGCTCCTGTCAAGGCCAGTCTTAAACCGACTTCCTGATCCTCGAATTTAGGCCACAGAATCCCCGGTGTATCTAAAAGTTCGAGTTCCTTACCGAACTTTATCCATTGCTGGGCCTTCGTCACACCAGGCGTGTTGCCCGTTTTGGCAATGTTCTTCCTAGCAAGCCGATTGATCAGCGTCGATTTCCCGACATTCGGAATCCCGACGATCATCGCACGAATCGCACGCGGCTTGATTCCTCTTGACTCCATCCGATCATACTTCTCTTTCAAGAGCATTTTAGAAGTCGTCGTAATCTGATGCAGACCATTTCCCGCCTGTGAGTTAATAGCAATTGCCGTTTTACCTTGTGATTTATAATAATCAAGCCACTGATTGGTTTTTACCGGATCAGCCATATCGGCTTTATTCAACAAGATAAGCCTTGGTTTATGCTGGATAATCTCATCTATCATCGGATTCCGTGAAGATGCCGGGATACGTGCATCCACAAGTTCAAATATGATGTCCACCAGTTTTAATTTTTCTGTTACTTCCCGTCTTGCTTTGGCCATATGGCCAGGGAACCACTGTATTGTCAATGGAATCCACCTTTCTACTATTCCACCAATCGAAAGTCTTTGATTGGCCAGTAAACTAATTTAGTTTTGCCTAACACTTCCCGGTACGAAACAACCCCGATATGGCGGCTGTCCTTGCTGAAGCGACGATTATCTCCCAAAACAAATAAATGTCCTTCAGGCACCGTTTCCTGTTCAATGATATCACTTAATGTAAAAGGTTCGGTCAATGGTCCACCATCAATCAATTGCTTTTTATATTCATCCAAATATGGTTCGCCATATGCTTTTCCATCCACATAAAGTATATCATCTTTATATTCCACCTTTTCACCGGGAAGACCGATGACCCGTTTAACGTAATCCTTGCCTTCCGGCGCTTTAAAGACGATGATGTCGAATCTTTTTGGTTCACCCACTGAATAAGAGAATTTATTAACGAGCATACGGTCTGTATCCTTCAAAGTCGGCATCATGGAAAAGCCGTCCACATAGATTGGGGCCAAAAGGAAATAACGAATAAGCGTTACTAAAATGACCGCAATTAGGGCTGCCTTTATCCATTCCCACAATTCATTTTTCTTTTTCGCCATCCTTACCACCCTTTTAGAAAAGCATATCATCTAATCATTTTAACATGTTACGGACGCTATAGCGAGCAGGTTTAGGACCCTCTCACTTCTTTTCCGGATGGTTTAATCGATAAAAAAAGGAGCCTGTTAAACAGGCTCCTTTTTTTGTATACGATTTGGTTTCGCACCTTATGTGGATCATGGTAAACCCGCATAGAGAGATTCGAAGAATTAACGACGAATTTCTTTAATACGTGCTTTTTTACCACGAAGTTCGCGTAGGTAATAAAGTTTCGCACGACGGACTTTACCGTGACGGATAACTTCTAATTTCGCAATTTTTGGTGTGTGAACAGGGAAAGCACGTTCTACTCCAACGCCGTAAGAAATCTTACGTACTGTGAAAGTTTCACTAACTCCGCCGCCACGACGTTTGATTACAACGCCTTCAAACAACTGAATACGTTCGCGAGTTCCTTCAATAACCTTAACGTGTACACGTACTGTGTCACCAGGTCTGAATGATGGAAGATCTGTGCGAAGTTGTTCTTTTGTAATTTCGTTAATAAGATTTTGCATGAATTCCAACTCCTCCTGGACGCTCTTGCAAATACTGAATTGTTTTGCAGCGGAACATCGATATAAGACCGGACTTTTGCCCAAGTCACAAGGTCTATCCTACCATACAATATGCATTGATGCAATAGCGATCATTCTTCTTTTTGAATCTCTGACAGCAATTTTTTCTCAAGATCGGAAAGTTCATAGCTTTCAAGCAAATCAGGTCGTCTCTGCCATGTTCTCCGTAATGATTCTTTCATCCGCCACTCATCTATTTTTTTATGATTTCCGGATATGAGTGGATCCGGGACTTTCATGCCCCGGAAATCTGCAGGTCTAGTGTAATGAGGGTGCTCTAATAAACCAGAAGAATAGGAATCAAGAATCGGGGAATCAACATTTCCAAGAACACCCGGCAACAAGCGGACAACACTATCTATAATGACCATGGCCCCCAATTCTCCACCTGTAAGTACATAGTCGCCTATTGATATCTCATCTGTGACGATATGCTCCCTGATACGCTCATCATATCCTTCATAATGGCCGCATACGAAAATGAGATGTTCTTCCTTTGCAAGTTCCTCTGCTTTTTTCTGCGTGTAGCGCTCCCCCTGCGGGCAAAGGAGTACTACCCTAGGTTTTAGGTCACCTTGGCCTTTGATCGCTTCTACAGCATCAAAAATGGGCTGTGCCTTCAACACCATGCCTGCCCCACCGCCATATGGGTAATCATCAACAGTTGAATGTTTATTATCTGCGTAATCGCGGAAATTGGTCACTCGATAGCTGACAGCCTGCTTTTCTGCCGCCTTTTTTAACATAGACGAACCAAGCACTCCTTCGAACATTTCTGGAAAAAGAGAAAGTACATCGATTTTCATCAGTCCAATAGTCCTTCCATCGGCGTGATGATAACCTTTTTCTCCGAGATGTCGACCTCTTTTACAATCTGATCGATATACGGTATTAGAACATCCTTACCTGCCGTCCTTTTAATGACCCAAACATCATTGGCACCTGGAGTCAATACCTCTACGATTTCTCCTATTTCCTCTTCTTCATCCGTGAAGACCTTACAGCCGATGATCTCGTGGAAGAAAAATTCCCCCTCATCCAGTTTGCCAAGCTGTGATTCCTTTATTCTCAAAATCCCGTTGCGGAAAGCTTCTACCTGACCGACGTTATAATAGTTTTCAAACGTCAATAGATTAAAGTTTTTATGAGTCCGGTGTGACCTGATTGTAAGCGGCAATGGTTTTTTCTCTGTTTCCCTGAACAAATACAGCGTATTGCCAACTTTGTACCGCTTCTCCGGGAAATCTGTTGATGAAATAACACGGACTTCTCCTAGAAGACCGTGCGTATTGACGATTTTACCTACATTAAACCAGTTTTCCATTCTTTCACCTCTAACGAATTTCCGAGACAATTCCATCTTTAATGACAATTGTCTTCGTTGTCATAAGATCGTCCCAATCTTCCCCGATTTCTACATCAATAATGCTTTGGACTTCCCGTTCCTTCAGTTCGCTTCCAATAGGAAGGATTTCCAACTGTTCCATTTGAAATTCAAGCAGTTTGATTTTTTCCTGCCTTTGGTTAATTTCTTTTTCAAAATGAGAACGAAGGCTGGCGGGCTGAAGGTTACGGGTCTTTTCAAGTTTTTTCAGTTCAAAACGAAGCTGTTCACTTTCTTTTTGAAGTTGTAGTCGTTTTGATTTGTACTTATCGAGGAGCTGATTCTTGCTGGATTCCGTTAATACTTGGTTAACGATTACGTTTTGGAGAATTTTCATTCCAGCGCCTCCTATTATCTATGATTTCTTATTTCGTTCAAAAAATATGTATGATAGGGTAATCTTTTGAAAAAATGAGGGTCATTCTCTTAAGTATAACGTAAAACGGTGAAAGATGTGTCTCAAAAGAATGAAAATTAGACCCCGAATCCATGAAATTGTAAGTAGACCCGGGATTGAACTTTTCTTGAAGTACAAAAAAAGGAGGGGATTAGCCCTCCTTATTCGGAAATCTCCAAATAGATTTTCTTCTGCTGTGAAGATCCTGCTGCATATACCACAGTTCGAATCGCCTTAGCAACACGCCCTTGTTTACCGATGACCTTGCCCATGTCTTCTTTATGAACGGAGAGGACATAAACAACCCGGTCGGCTTCTTCCTTCGAAGTTACAATAACCTCTTCCGGATGATCCACAAGTGCTGAAACAATCGTTTCAATTAAAGATTTCATCAACTAGCGTCGATTACTTGCTGTTTTTTGCAACATGGAATTTTTCCATGATGCCTTGAGTTGAGAATAAGTTGCGAACTGTATCAGATGGTTTAGCTCCATCTTGTAACCATTTAAGAGCAAGCTCTTCATTGATGTCAACTTTAGCTGGTTGAGTCACCGGGTTATAAGTTCCCACTACTTCGATGTAACGTCCGTCACGTGGTGAACGAGAATCTGCAACTACAATACGATAGAAAGGAGATTTTTTTGCTCCCATACGTTTTAAGCGAATTTTTACTGCCATTTTAAATAAGCACCTCCGAATAGTTTCACACAAGATAGTATAATATCAAATGTCTTGTATGTTTGTAAAGGTTTTTTTCTTAACAGGTGAAAAAAGTGTTTAAATAGGCGGTTTCAGCCTATTTTTATGCTCATTTCCCATGAAAAAAACTTACATGAACGGGAATTTAAATCCCTTTTTCTTTCCTTTTTGCATGCTTGTAACTTGTTTCATCATCTTTTTCATTTCTTCAAATTGCTTCAGTAGACGGTTCACTTCTTGGATCGATCTTCCGCTCCCTTTGGCAATCCGTTTCTTGCGGGATGCATTCATGGTTTCTGGATGTTCTTTCTCTTGCGTCGTCATTGAACGGATGATAGCCTCAACATGACCAATCTGTTTCTCATCGATCTGAAGGTTATCCATCCCTTTCATTTTATTCGCACCAGGAATCATCTTCAAAATATCATCAAGCGGTCCCATATTGCGCACTTGACCAAGCTGTTCAAGGAAATCATCAAAGGTAAAAGTAGCGGTACGCATCTTTTTTTCTAATTCTTTCGCTTTTTCTTCATCAACATTGGCTTGTGCTTTTTCAATAAGGGTCAATACATCGCCCATACCAAGGATTCTTGAAGCCATCCTTTCTGGATGGAATGCTTCAAGTGCATCCAATTTTTCGCCCATACCGACAAATTTAATCGGCGTGTCCGTAACGGAACGAATAGAAAGTGCCGCACCACCACGAGTATCCCCATCTAGCTTCGTTAATACGACTCCAGTTAGACCGAGCTGTTCATTGAAACTTTGAGCCACATTGACAGCATCCTGACCTGTCATCGCATCGACAACTAGGAAGATTTCATCCGGTTTGGTCAATTCCTTGATATCTTTCAGTTCGCCCATCAGATTTTCATCAACATGGAGGCGACCTGCGGTATCAATCAACACATAATCATGATGTTCTTCCTTCGCCTTTTCAATCGCCTGTTTCGCAATTTCTACAGGACTGACCTGATCACCTAGGGAAAAAACAGGCATGCTTAATTGTTTGCCAAGTGTTTCAAGCTGCTTAATCGCCGCCGGACGGTAAATATCAGCCGCAACCAACAATGGCTTACGGTTGTATTTTTTTCTAAGAAGATTTGCCAGCTTTCCGGTAGTCGTCGTTTTACCTGCCCCTTGAAGACCTACCATCATAATGACAGTCGGTGGTTTGGAGGCAACGGCAATCTTACTCTGTTCGCCGCCCATCAGCTGAGTCAATTCTTCCTTAACTACTTTAATTACCTGTTGACCGGGGGTTAAGCTTTTTAGCACTTCCTGGCCTACCGAACGCTCACTTACACGCTTCACAAATTCCTTCACGACTTTAAAGTTAACATCCGCTTCAAGCAGGGCCAAACGAACTTCACGCATCATTTCTTTAACGTCGGCTTCGTTGACCTTCCCTTTTCCACGGATTTTTTGCATCGTGTTCTGCAGTCGGTCGGCCAATCCTTCAAATGCCATATTGCCGCCTCCTAATCTAACTTCTCAAGCGCTGTAATTGCGTCAAGCAACTTTTCTTTAGAAAAGGATTCCTTCTCTAAAAGATCCTTCACATTCGCAATCCATTGGTTACGCTCTTGAAATTTTTGAAATAACAATAGCTTCGCTTCATATTCTTCGAGCATTGCTTCTGTTCTTTTTATATTATCATAGACTGCCTGCCTACTGACTTCGTATTCATTGGCAATCTCTCCAAGAGAGTAATCATCCAGATAGTAGAGGGCCATATAGCTCTGCTGCTTTTCCGTTAACAACGATTGGTAAAAGTCATACAAATAATTAATCCGCGTTGTCTTTTCAAGCATGTTAGCAAGCCTCCCTGCTGTTAAGTGAAAACCCTTTACAAGTTTATATTGTATAGTGTCGATTATTTCATGTCAAGCTAAACTCCTTACCACAAGATAAAAATCATTATTTTTTTCGTTTTCTCGCTTCAATCAGGCGCTTCATCTGCTCTTCACGTTCCGATTCCGATAGTTTATTTACAGGTTCCTTCTTGTGGTGGCGAGCTGGCACTGATTTTACCTGCTCCTTTTTTTGCTCGATTTCTATATGCTGCTTCTTTAATGCTTCTTCCTTACCAACTTTTTGTTTTACCTTTTTCAGTTTTGCGACTCTTTCGTTTTGCCTAGATGAAGTGGTTTCTGATTTTTCACGACTTCCCGAAAAGATACGCGAAACTCTGTGCCAACCAAACCTTCGGACCGCAATTTCGCAAAATAAGAGCAAGAATGCCGATAAAAGCAGCCAAGAACTAATACTTTGTTCTTGCCTTGACGTATTTTGCAATGGCCGGAATGCCTCAGATTCATCCTTCAACTCCTGACCACCCGAAACAGCCAATAATTCCTTAATAAGCGCTTTGTTTAGGCCTTGTTGCAGGTATTCCTCTGAATAGGACACGGTGAAACCTGTTTGATATAGATTCGTACTTCCACCCTTGGTATCTTGTTTTATGCTGAGAAAATACATCCCTGATTGCTTAGGCATGATGACTTCGTATTTTCCCGGCGCGATGAGCTTCGTATTGACGTCTACTTCCTCACCTTTTTCAGACACTACATTTGCCGATACAGGAAGGTGATTTTGTGTGGACGATTCAAGGTTGATGACCGTTTCCTCCCCACCATTATCCTGTGTGAGCATATACGGCTCACTTTCGAACTTGGGCAGCGTGTTTGTGATCAATTGATTGAGAAATGTCCCCCACTTTCCCCAAGCAGGCCAATCGCCCGACCATTTCCCACTAATGTCCGAAGTGAAAGCTGCCGTCGTTCCCATTCCATATTGCCACTCGGCAAGGACGGGATCCTCTTTTTCACTGATCAGCGACTGTAATGCACGCTGCTTTGCAGTTGTCGCGATGTAGGCATTCATCTTAGGTACGCCATCCTTAAACAATCCGTTCCATTCCGGATTGTCCTTGATAGATGGATAAAATGGGGTATCCTCAATGTAAGTGCGGCTCGCCATGACGGTTTCCCTCGATAAAATGCTCGGAATAACGGAAGCATCCGTGACATCGTAATAGCGCCCCGCACCAAAGTCTGCCAAGTCCTCAAGTAGGTTCTTATCGGCATCATTTCCAATTGAAACGGTAGAGAGGGTTATGTTCTCTTCCTTTCCTTCTTCAATCAAGTCTTCATAATTACTTGAAGCGTTTGACTGTCCATCGGTCAACAAAATAATGTGCTTCCGCTGCAACCTTTCATCCCTTAACTTATCATAGGCCATTTCAAGCGAGCTGAAGATTTCAGTACCGCCACCTGAAGACAGTGTACGAATCTTCTCCACGACTTTTTCCTTATCCTTAAGTGGGGCTGCTTCGATGATTTCCCATGGTCGGTCATCGAAGGCAATGAATCCAAACGTATCCTTTTCACGCAAAAGTTCAACAGAGCGGGCAGCCGCTTCCTTTGCCAATGATAGCTTGTTTCCATCCATACTGCCTGATCGGTCGAGAACAATCATCAGTCCAAGAGATGGCATCTCTTTTTTTCCTTTGATGTCCATATCTACTGGAAGTAATCTCTCAATGGGTGTCTTGAAATACCCGCCGAGCCCGAAACTATTTTCTCCGCCGGTCATCACGAACCCATTACCGAAATCCTTAACGGACCGCTCTATCATTTTCATTTGAATTTCCGAGACTGAGGTGGCAGGAACATTATTAAACACAATCGATTGGTATTGTAAAAAACCGGATAAAGTGGTCGGCAGTTTTTCCGGTATCGTCGATTCGACAATTAGCCCGCTGCCGTTCAAAATATTTTCAAGCCGTCCTGTTGACTCACCTTCGACAATCAATACTTTTGGTGTGCCTTTTACATTCGTGATTGCCTGCAATTGGTTATTTTCCGCAAATGTATCATTTTCAGCGATGATTTCGGCCTTATATACTTGTAGTCCAGTTTTCTCGGCTGTATGAGAAACAGAGAATAAATTAGTCCCTTCTTTTACACTCACTGCCTTTTTGATGATTTCCTGATCATTCAGTGAAATGCGGACAGTCGCTTTTTTCGCTGTATTGCTAAAGACCTCCAATGAAATCTCCGTTTTTTCGCCTTGATAGATAGATGGGGGAATCGTTACATTCTTCAGGGCGACATCTTCGCCAATCGATTCGATTAGTGGCACGATGTCGAGCTCAATATTTTTATTTGCAAGTAGTTTGGCCTCCTCCACACTGCTTCCCGACGTTTCATTGCCATCCGAAAAAAGGACGATTCTCCCACTTGAATAGCTCGGAATGAGCGAGGAAGCAAATTGAATGCCTGAATCCAATTGACTTGCCTCTTCTTCCACTTCACCGCTAAATTGGCTTATGGGTGTATGTTTTGTCGACAACGCCTGCTCAGCAACGGCACTGCCCCCAAAGGCTGCCACCGCAAAGGAGTCGTCTCTACCCATGGTTTCAACACTTTTCTCAATCCAAGCAAGCGACTTTGTGTCAGAGTCTTTGACACTTGCAGAACGATCGACTAAAAAAACAACCATCGATCCCTTGATAGGTTGTAGCAATTGCGGAACGCTCAGTGCCAATACAATGAGAAAAAAAATACATGACCGCAATATGGCCACAACGACCGTCTCTACATGCTTCGTTTGATTACGTGATTTTATCACATACATATAAATAAGCGCTGCACAGGGAAGCAGCAATAAAAAAACCAGGGGATAAGTAACATCAATGCCCACGTCGATATACCTCCCATTCGGCCATTAGTAGCAGAAGGGCCATACAAGCCAGCCAGTACCATAAGATATCCTGTTTTGTATCGCTTCCCCCTTCTTTCAACTCTGATGATTTCATATTCATCTTGAACGACGGAGCTGAATCGACTCTTTTTTCCCTTTCGTCCAATAAAACCGAAAAGTAAAATGCCTGTTCTCCCGCCATTGCTTCGTATATACCGGGCTTATTTGGCGCTCGAAAGCCCTCCTTTTGCAAATCAATGGAAAAGAGATTCGTTCCGGACTCTGTAAATATAGCCAATTTTCCCGTTTCCGTTCCAAGATTCAACCACTTTTCTTCACCAGGCTGATAGTAACCTAGAAAGTTCGACTGTTGGGTCAGCCATTGATAGGAATTATATAAAAATATAGGAAATCCAGGTTGTAACGGCCAATCGCTGTCCGCAACGGAGAAGTTCAGGGCAATGATCGGCTGTCCTTGGTGCGTACCTTTTTGAATGAGCGGTATACCCTCACTTGTAGTAACATGATGCCATTGCTTGCTGATCGGAGGGGATGACGATTTAATATACACTTTGTCCATATTTACGTAGTCCATGAGTGGGTCACCCGTTCCCTTTGGTTGACCTGTCAGTTTTTGTTTTCCTTTTTCAGTGGCATTGATAAAAAGAAGCGGGTACGATCCAAGTTCCTCTAAGTCCACTCCTTCGGCAATCACGATTCCATCCATTTCGACTTTTTCTTTATCCTCAAGCTGGATGATATCAAGGCCAATCGTTTCGAGCCCATTAATCAAAAATGGATTCACATCCCCCACTGCATAGACTTTCTCATATACGGCCGTTTGGATGGCCGTCATTTCATTGTCCGCTGAATAGTCATCATCCACAATGATGGAGGCCGTATAATACGGTTTTTCTTTCAGAACCGGTATATCAATTATTTTCTCGCTGCTTGCTTTCACCATTATCCTTTTTGTGAATAGAACATCTTTTCCATTCGTTACTTGAAATTTCACCGTTTCATCCTGCTTCGTTTGATTTTCAATGACCGCCACCCCAGTAATGCCTCCTTCAGAGCTTGCCGTGCCAAATGAAAGCAAGGAGAGATTGCCAGTCAGGCTGCTGAAATTATGTACACCAATGGGAATGTCTTCCGATAACCCCCTAAGGTCCTCCTCCACAACCGCATCGGAGTATAAATGAATGACCGATTCTTTTCCAGCCGCTAGCGAGTCTGCCAGTTTCAATGCCTTATCAACATGCTCATGACTGTATGTTAGCTCCATTTCTTTTATTTGTTTTTTTAACTCAGCCCGGTTTGTTTCGTGATTGGCAAGTATCACAGGCTTTTGACCAGCATCTATGATTGTCACTTCTTGATCATCCACCGCTTGAAGCATCTCCCCCACTTCTTGCTTGGCTTTTTCAAACCGGGTGAGCTCCCCTTCTTTTGCACTCATCGAAGCCGATGTGTCGACAATTAGGATTAGGTGGTCGCCCGGAATGCCCTTTTGAAACCAAAAGGGTCGAACCAACGCGAACATGAGGAGGAGAAGTACGAGAAGTTGAAGCCAGAATAAGAGATTATGCTGTAATTTATGAAGCCATGGAGAAGCCTGCCATTCATTCAGCACCTGCTCCCATAATAAATTGGACGAAATCGTCGTTTTCTCATATTGCTTCCGGAAAAAATAAAACAGAATGACGGCTCCGATAAAAATGGTCAATAGAAAAAAGAGTGGGTTTGAAATATGCATATCTTCACCTCAATTCATTAGCCCGTGGCGTGGGAAGTCGTGAAATAAAATCGTTTGTATATCCGTTTCAGCAGATATGAGCATATAGCGGCTGCCAAGACTTTCACAGATAGCTTCAAGCTGCTCGTTATGGTGTGCTAGACGCCTTCGATAGTTGTCGATGAGGGTCGGATTAAGGCTAACATTGACCGCTGTTTCCATTTCACTATCCACAAACTTCAGGTCCCCATCATACATAGGTTGAAGTTCCTCTTTCCCCAGCAGTTGAATGAACCAGACTTCTTGTCTTGCCGAGCGTAGCTTTCTTAAAGTCGCCTCCACCTTTTCGATGGGCTCAAGACCATCCGAGATGATAATCGCAAGTTGCTGATTCCTCACCATCACTTTGCCAAGTTGCTCATAAAACTCCCCGCTTCTCTCCGTATCTTCCAATCCAGCTATCTCTCGAAAAACCCTTTTACGGTGAACCGCTCCTTTACGTCGAATAGGATGGGCTCCTTGATTACCGACGGGAACAAAATTCAGACGGTCTTCGCTTGCAAGGACAACAAAGCTCAATGAAGCGGCGAGCTTTCGCGCCTGTTCCCATTTTCCCGGGAGAGCTCGCATCGAAGAAGACATATCCAGGTAAACGGCCACAGATAACTCCTGTTCATCGAGGAACCTTTTTATATAATGCTTCTGGGTTCGGCCAAATACATTCCAATCGATTTGCCGGACATCGTCTCCCGGTTGATAGGCCCGAAAATCGGAGAACTCAAGCGAAGAACCAAACGCACTCGACCGTCTCGAACCTTTATGCATCCCTCGCTTCCTCGTTTTCACGAGCAATCTCTTTTTCTGTAGCCTTTCTAAAAAAGCATAAGCTACCATCAAACCGGTGTTCCTTTTCCTAATTTATACGCCGACTCAACGACTTCAGAAATAATGGAATCGATGAGAACCCCGTTTGCTTCCGCTTCAAAGTTGAGTATAATCCGATGCCTCAGCACAGGATAGGCCGTTTGCTTCAAGTCACCGGCAGAAACATGATAACGCCCGGCAAATAAAGCCCTTGCCTTTGCCATTTTGATCAAACTTTGCAACCCACGAGGTCCGCTTCCGAATTGAACGTATTGCCGGACAAGTTCCGGCGATTCCTCCACATTTGGATGAGTACTCGAAATAATCAAAACCGCGTAATCCAGCATCTCTTCTGAAATAAGGACCTCCTTTACTAGTTGCTGCAGTAACAAAACATCCTTGATGGAGGCAGCTTTTTCAATAGAAATGGTTTCCCTGCCTGTCGTTCGAAGGGCAATCTGCTTTAATTCCTGCTTTGATGGATAACGGACAAGAATCTTACAGATAAACCGGTCCATCTGGGCTTCGGGCAATGGATACGTCCCCTCCATATCGATTGGATTCTGGGTTGCAAGCACAAAGAAGGGCTGATCAAGCTGTTTCGTTTCCCCCATGACTGTTACAGTTCTCTCCCCCATTGCCTCTAAAAGCGAACTCTGTGTCTTCGGCGTCGCCCGATTGATTTCATCAGCTAAGACGATATGAGAAAAAAGAGGCCCCTCATGGAAGGTAAACTGCTGCCTTCCGTCCTCTCCAGGTTGCAATAACATGGTTCCCGTAATATCGGAAGGCATCAGATCTGGTGTAAACTGGATTCTAGAAAACTCTAAATCCAGGCATTCCGAAATCGTCCGAACGAGCATCGTCTTCCCAAGTCCAGGCAAGCCTTCAAGCAATACGTGGCCACCTGCAAAAATGCTCCATAAAACTTGATCGATCACGTCTTCCTGCCCAACTATAAAACGGGAGATTTCCTGCTTAACTCTCTCAATCATAGTCCCTGCTTCATTAAACTGCTGTTCTTTTTCCGTCATTTTCCCACTACCTTTCCGGATCAAGATTATTAAAATAATTCTTGACGATATCATTCAAATCAGAGGGTAGCCTAAGGCGATCCGTACTTTTGCGATAAGATTCCTCATACTGCTGATAGACCTCCTCATAATTCCGCAAGTTCCCCCTCAATACTGGACCCTCGGCCTCCTCCTGCTCGCCACTCCCTTCACCAAGTTTCCCATTGTCGGTTTCCATATTCTGCTTTCCATCGGTCTTTTCGGGAATCGTCAGCATTTCCCTCGACCCTTGTCCAGCACCCCCCTTCGTGCCTCCTTTTCCTCCGCCGGTTCCACTTGCTCCTTGTCCTTGTCCTTGTCCTTGTCCTTGTCCTTGTCCTTGTCCCTGTCCTTGTCCTTTTTGGCTTCCGGGATTATTCCCAGAATTGGCGTTGGGCTGTCCATTAGGCGTGGAGGGCTGACCTAGGGGCTGATTGGCGGGTTGGTTCCCTTGTGTTCCATCGCTGTTAGAAAAAGCTGTTTGAGAAGAAGGAATACCATCTTGACTCATTTTATTCTGAAGTTGGGATCCCGCTTGACGAACAGCTTGATTGGCTGATGCTAACTGCTTGGCAAGTTCTCCCGATTCCATCGCTTCCTCCAACTGCTGCATCAGTGCATCCAATTGTTCTTCCGTTAATGGAAGCTCCTGCTCTGTGTAGCTCTCTAGGGCCTGCTTCTGTTCCTTGGACAGCTCATCCCATCTTTCATTTAGTTCTTTCAGTTCTTTTTCGACCAGTCGCATGTCCTTTTGTTCAAGTGCCTTGGACAGCTCCGTAAGGCCGGTTTTTTTTGACTGATCCTTCCAGGTTTCCAGTGACTCTTGCTTTTCTCTTTGCTTCTTTTCTTTTAATTGCAGCTCGCTTGATTGTTTGGCGAGTGCCTCTAAGGCCTTCTCAGCCTCTTTCTCTAGCGCAACTTTCTCTTTTACATCTTTCAATGTCTTTTTGACATCAGGATCCTTTATTTCCTTCACTTTTTCATCAAGCTCTTTTTTGACCTCCTCGACAAGCTTCACTTCTTTTTCCGCCTGCCTGGCTTGATCCATTTTCTGATTTGGCAAAATTGCCAATAGGGAACCTCCTATTGCTAAACAAAGAGCTAGCGTCAGCCATTTCGGATGTACCCATACTTTCTTCCTTCTGAGGGCCTCCTCCTGATGGATTTTCATATGGTGAATAGCATCCCTGAGCTGGAGTGACTTAAGCTCACCAATCTCCCCTAAAAAAGCGAATCCCGTCACGACACGGTCATCAGGAACATACTGGTTAAACAGCAAAGCAGCCGTTTTATTACCGGGTTTTCCTTTAATGATTCTATAGACAAAAAAAGCAAGTAAACAGATGATTCCAATGAAAAAATAACGGAAAACGAAGGGTATGACTACTATACGTGCCATGAAAAATAGTAAAGTCGTCCATGCAGACACGGCAAGGAGTAAAAGTTGCCCCTCCCTCATCACATGCTGCATGAAAAGTTGCCGCTTAACGGGTTTAATCAACTTGAGAAACTGGAGTTCATCATGGGTAAGATCCTTGTTCATCGTTTTGTCTTCATTCCCACGCGCAGCTTTTTAACGCTTAGAAGAACGGACCCGATTAGTAGAAGTGTGTAACAAATCAAATGAGACGCCCAAAGTGGAAAATCAATCCCCGATAACTTCTGGATTTCCTCAGAGTAAGTCGGTTCAACAAAGCCGATTAATACGATTGGGGTATTTAGCATGGCCGCTAAGTAAGGCAATGGGTTAGTCGTTGGTGTGGTCACATTTACCTGATTCCCCACGGCCATGGTAGTGAATAGTAGGGTCAATAAAGCTGTGCCACCTACTAAAAACAATGTGATTCCATAAGTCGTGACCATCGCCGGAATGGTTTTTCGCACAAGTGTAGAAAAAAGCACCCCGATACTGCCATATACGATGACGGTGAAGACATTGAAGCCCAGCACCATCAAAAGCTGATTCGGCGAAATTCCGCCGAATAAAAAGACGATGCTATATAGCGGTAAACTGGCCACAACCAGTAATAGCAAGTAGGAAATGGATGAAATTAATTTCCCGAAAATGATGCCTGTCGAGCTTTGGGAAGTCGTCAATAAAATATTTAACGTCTGTCGCTCCCTCTCACTCGAGATGACGCCTGCCGTCAGTCCAGGTGTAATGAACAAGACCAAGGCCAGTTGGATAACGGATAGAAATATAAACATACTCCGGCTTGCATCCGGGTCAACGCGCCCGCCCATGCTACTAAGAGACTGAATAAAAATCATACCGATAACGATGGCACCAATCGCAAGAACATAGAATAATACACCTAAAAAACTTTTAAAAGAGCGAAAGCGTAGCTTAAACTCTTTATTCAAAACCGGATTCATCAGCCAGCTCTTCATGACAGTTCAACCCCTTTCGTGATTTCCATGAACACATCCTCCAGATCCGTCTCTATTTCCGAAAAAGAGACAATGGGCAAGTCTTGCAACATACAGGACTTCAGCAGCTGTTGTTGGGCCCCTGCATCTCCTTTGAATAGAAACTGAATCGTTTTTTCATCAACATGCGTATTGATCTGGCTAATATCCGGATTATCTTCTAGAAAAGCGATGGATCGCTCAATATCCTCATGAACCTTAATAATCAGGCTCTTTTCGCCCTGCAGCTTATGTTGGATTTCCGCGACCGACCCTTGTGCTTTCAATTTACCCTGATCGATGATGCCGAGCACATCACACATTTCCGCAAGTTCAGGTAAAATATGCGATGATATCAAAATCGTTTTACCCATATGTTTCAATTCCTTTAAAATCTCCCGCATTTCAACACGAGCCCTCGGGTCAAGCCCGGAAGCGGGTTCATCCAAAATAAGCACTTCGGGGTCGTGTATCAGACTCCTTGCAAGACAAAGCCGTTGCTTCATTCCCCGTGATAAAAGATCCACATAGGAATCCTTTTTATCCGATAAATTTACGAGCTCGAGCAGTTGTGGAATCAGTTTACTCCGTTCCGAAACGGGTATACCATAACTTGCTCCGTAAAAATCCAGGTACTCTTCAGCCTTCAATTGATCATACACACCAAAAAAGTCAGGCATATAACCGATCTGGCTACGGACTTGTTTAGGTTCCTTCGATATATTGTAGCCATTGATATAAGCCGTTCCCGATGTTGGTGCAAGCAAGGTAGCCAAAATGGAAAAAGTCGTGGATTTCCCTGCCCCATTTTGACCGACAAAACCAAACACGGTTCCTTTGTCTATTTGCAAATCCAAATGATCCAATGCGGTGAACGTGCCATATTGTTTAGTTAACTGTATAATTTCTATCATTTCTCCACCACTCCCTTCACAGTGATTTGTGGCATCCTTACACTCGGGTCATCATCATTATCTATCATGACTTTTATCTGGATGTTCCCTTGTTTTGATACATAGGATGATATATCCTTAGTCCCTTTGAAAGTAATTTCCCGTTCTCCCTTAGGTATCGATTCATACTTTTCAGTCGAAAAATTATAGAGTTCATACTTAACATCTTGTTTACTGAACTTAATCGTCATTTCTGACGCTTTGAATGTATCGTCCTTCATGATCTTTGGAACTGAACTGATATATTCATATTCTCCCCTTTCAAACCAATACGTACCATATCCTTCTTCTTCGCCAACTGAACCCCGGAGGGCATTCACAGACCCCGCGAACATTTCTTTTGACAATGTCACTTCCCCAGCCAAAATTGTTTTCGGACTGAATGTTTGGAAAATCAGATTATCTATATTTACTTTCGGTTTTTTCGATAGTCTAACGTCTACGATTGAATCGTCGGTTATACCGCCGATGACAGGTTCGGATTTTGTCGAGGACCCTCCGAAATACGCCTCCGTCAGATAAAGAAGCTGATCCCTGCGCATTTTTTCAATATCGATTTTTTTTCCCATAGTTCCATTATTCCAAGAAGACGATGTCGTTCCATACGGTTTAAATAAGAAATCACTCTTTAACGCTTCATTTACCTTGATCTCTGCCCCCTTCTTCAACGTTCCGAGATTGATTCGTTCATTGCCGGTCAGGATCATTAATTCCTTAAGGTCATAAGGTGTCTCATTTTGAATCGTACCTGTCAAGGTCCTGTTTTCAACGGTCAAGTCATTTTTCAATTGACCTGCATTTTCTTTATAAACCTTTCCTATAAAGGACCTGGTAGACCAATATTCGACGTTTGGAAAGGTCAATTCCATATCGGTAGCTTTCTCTTCAAGCATTGGTGCTCTTTTCACGCTTCCACCTAATCCCTCCTGAGTCATTGGCATCGCAACTAACTCATTTTTCGGGAAAGTCAGGTTGTAATTGCCTCCTTTATTGGACAGGAGGACATTCGATTGGATGCCGATGATTTGGTCATCCTCAATTTGATAGATTCCCAATTGATTGAGTTGAGGTTTGGCAAGACGATCTTTCGCTCCGACGGCAAACGTTAGAATCGTCGTAATGCAGGCAATCAAAGGAATGATCCACCAAGCGTGCTCCCTTTTATCCATTTTCCTCAGAATGACAAATAAAATCGGTACAATGATCACAACGTAGACTAACAGCAACAATGCCAATTGAATCACGGATAAATTCGTATCATCAAAGTAACTATTGGGGTCATTCATTTCCCATCTTGCTTCGTCCATGAATTCACTTGAAGTGGAAAACGCATTCAACTCCACCTTCTTTAAAATCGCTTCAAACCACGTGCCGTATCCTTTCCAAGAGGCAAGTGGCTCATCTCCTAACGAAAAGGCCGTCTGGACAATCATCCCGTTTCCATATTGCTTTTTGACAACGGCCGGTGATGACCCGCTCTTCGCAATGATTTCTGTCCCTTTCTCCACTTCACCAGTAAAGCCCGGCAATTGTTCAAAGGATGGTCGATCTTTTTTCTTTTCTGTAAGAAAGGATGAATCCATCTTGATTCCTTTATCCATCTTCATCGGTAAAAGGTTATACAGGGACCCGTATGATTGAGCGGCACTTGGTGATGACCCGGAAATCAATACACCACCAGAACGGATCCAACCCTTTAGTGCTTTCTGTTGTGCCTCATCCAAAGCGGCAATTGCAAATTCATCAATGATTAAATAATCTAACATTTCATAGCCAATTGACTGTTTAGGCAAATCTTCTTTTTCCAACTCGACCATCCTGGCTTGGAGGGATGGCAAGACTCTCAATTCCGTCAAACGATCGAAATTTTCACTTAATACTCCAATCAGGTCCTCGCTTTCATCAAAGAACTTAGGTGCCAGTACCTTCGGGCCGGAATAGTCTACTTCTTTACCATTCTTCCAATCTCCCTCATAGAGATAAATCGACTTCGCCAGTGCGGTCCCATTATAATTATAATTTTCGTCGGTATACCCTGGAAGTGAAACGGAATAGGTTTTCTTGCTTTCCTTTGGCAATTCCACTTTTAGAATTTGCGACCCTCCGAAATCGTAATCGGCCTGAAATTGAAAAATCAGCGTACCGCTGAAAGCCTCCCCCTTATTTTCGATATGTACGGTCATCGGCATGGCCTTGGCCCGAGTTATGTATCCATCAAACCCTGTTTCAATCGAGATTTTTATGTCCGTGTCCGCTGCTTTTGCTTGAACTGTATATGAATGTAAAAATAGGCCTAAAAATAATAAACAAGCAGCGATTCCCTTTAATTTTCTGAACAACCGAACTCCCCCTTTTTTTCTATACTCCTAATAGACGATTAGATCACGAAAAAGTATACAGTATTTATATAAAAAGTAAAAAAAATCAAAAAAACCGGAAGGGAAAATCCCTTCCGGCTAAAACTATCCACCTTTATACTTCTTCTTTATCAATGATATCGGCAAAGAGCCCATACACATATTTTTCAGCATCGAATTCTTGAAGATCGTCCATTTTTTCACCAAGTCCGACAAATTTCACGGGAATGGAAAGCTCATTTCGGATCGCTATGACAATTCCGCCTTTTGCTGTACCATCAAGCTTCGTTAAGACGATACCCGTTACATCTGTCGCTTCCTTGAACGTTTTCGCTTGAATGAGTGCATTTTGACCCGTCGTTGCATCAAGGGCAAGGAGCACTTCATGTGGTGCACCAGGCACTTCACGTTCAATTACACGCTTCACCTTTTCCAATTCCTTCATCAAATTCACTTTATTTTGCAGACGGCCTGCTGTATCACAAATCAGGATATCGGCTTTGCGTGCCTTAGCCGCTTGAACGGCATCGAACATAACAGCAGCAGGGTCAGATCCTTCTCCTTGTTTAATGACACTGACACCGACACGTTCTCCCCACACTTCGAGTTGCTCAATCGCTCCGGCGCGGAAAGTATCACCAGCCGCCAATACGACCGATTTGCCTTCTTCCTTAAACTTATGGGCAAGTTTACCGATTGTCGTTGTTTTACCTACACCGTTCACACCGACAAAGAGAATGACCGTCAGGCCGTCTTGTTGAATGTTCAAGCTGGATATTCCTTCTTCATCACCTTGGTAAATTTCAACAAGTTTTTCAGAAATGACAGATTGCACTTCTCTCGTATCAGAGATATTGCGCAGTTTCACTTCCATTTTTAATTGGTCGATTAATTCCATAACGGTATCGAAGCCTACATCAGCCTGGATGAGAATCTCCTCAAGTTCTTCGAAAAAGTCTTCATCCACTTTCCGGTAACGGGCAACGAGTTCATTAACCCTTCCGGTAAAGGAATTCCTCGTCTTCGTTAAACCTTGCTTAAACTTTTCCCCGATTGATATTTCGGATGTTGCTTTTTTTTCAACTTCTACTTCTACTTTTGTTTCTACAGCTGTTTCTTTTTCTTCTTGTGCCGTGAATTTTTCTTTTAGCTTCTTGAAGAAACTCATTGTCCCACTTCCTCTAATTCATGGATTTATATTTCAACAAAGTTCTCTGATTCCTCCATACGAACGGAAACTAATTTGGAAACACCTGACTCTTGCATCGTAATGCCATAGAGGACATCCGCTTCCTCCATCGTCCCTTTGCGATGGGTGATTACTATAAACTGAGTCTCTTGACTGAATTTCCTTAAAAATTGGCTGAAACGAACTACATTCGCTTCATCAAGTGCCGCCTCGACTTCATCGAGGATACAGAAAGGAACGGGCCGGACCTTTAAAATCGAGAATAAAAGAGCAATTGCAGTCAATGCTCGTTCTCCACCGGACAAGAGACTTAAGTTCTGTAGTTTTTTCCCCGGAGGCTGTGCGATGATATCTACTCCCGTATTCAATAAATCATTGGGATCTGTCAGTTTTAATTCAGCCCTGCCACCACCGAACAGTGATTTAAATACCTGTTCGAACTGTTCACGAATCGCATAGAATGTTTCTGAAAAGCGTCGTTTCATTTCCTCATCCATCTCGTCGATAACCTGGAATAAGGTATCCTTAGCCTGCTGCAGATCTTCTTTTTGACCGAGAAGGAACTCGTACCTTTCGGCTACACGGGCATACTCGTCTATTGCTCCTAAGTTGACCGTCCCCAATTCTTCAATGGCCAGCTTAATGAGCTTTACCTTTTTCTGAGCTTCTTCGATAGGTATCATTAATGGATACTTTTCTTTAGCCCCTTCATAGGATAATGTATATTCCTCGCGTAAATGATCCAGGCGGTTTTCCAGCGCCACATCAAGTCGGGTTAATTTGACCTCTTCATCCTTGACCACTTCAACGATACCTTTATAGAGACGACTTTCCTCTTTCAAAGCTATTTCGAGGGTTTCGAGATGAGTTTGCATTTCGGTCTTTTCCTGTTTTTTGGCGGAAATATTTTCAATGGCCGCATTCTTATCAAGCAATCTTTGTTGGGCCATGTCTTCAAGCGTTTCTTCCCCACTCGAACTGTCCGTCATTTCATTTGTTAAAAGCCCCAAGTCATCCTTGTTTTCAGTTAAGGTGCTGGTCTCTTTTGCCAAGTCCGCCTCAAGCCGTTCCATTTTTTCTCTTTGATTTTGAAGCTGACCGCGTTTTGAGGCCAATGTTACCCTTAACTCGCTCGTTTCTTCGGCAAGACTTTCCTTTGATGATTGCTGTGATTGTTTTTGTTCTGTCATTTCCGCTATAAGGCGGTCAAGCCCATCGATTTCCACTTTACAGGATTTCAACAGTTCTTCCAATTCTTCGAGCCTTGCTTTCTTTTGCTGTTGCTCTTCTAAATAGGAGTTTTTATCCAAATCATAAAGGTGTAGGCGATCATTCACATTTCTTTCTTGTAGCTCGACTTCACGAAGTTCACCTTTCAGGGATTGCTCCTGTAATCGTAGCATTTCACCTGTTTTTCTCGTTTGTTCAAGCGTTTGCTCTTGAACACCGACATCCACCTTCAGCTGTTTTACCTGTTTTTCAAGCTGGTTCGTTTTTAATTCCATCCCGGCTAGCTTCTCATGTAATTCTTCAAGCTCGGTTTTCCGGGATAGTAGTGAAGTCGATTTTTGTTTGATCGTTCCACCCGTCATCGAACCACCAGGGTTGACGACATCCCCTTCAATCGTAACAAAGCGGAAACGGTGCTGCACCATTTTTGCCAGTTCGTTGGCTCCTTTTAAGTCCTTTGTGATAATGACGGTTCCTAGCAGGTTTGCCGCGATGGAAGCATGTCTTTCATCATATTGGATCAACGAGGAACCTGTCCCGACAAAAGCAGGGTGATTCTTCAGCATCGATAGCTGGTTCGATGAAATCTCTCTTCCTTTGATGACAGATAAGGGCAGGAAAGTCGCCCGTCCAAACCTGTTTTTCTTCAAGAAGGAAATGGCTTCACGGGCATGTTCTTCTCTCTCCACAACCACATGTTGCATCGCCCCACCTAGTGCTGTTTCGATGGCGGTTTCATATTCCTTTGGGACCTTGATCAGTTCCGCCACTGCACCTTCAATGCCTTTTAGAGTACCTTTTGCTTTTAGGACTTCCTTAACACCTTGAAAGAAGCCTGCATAGTCCTCTTCCATCTCTTCAAGCAGTTCCTTTCGGGATTTTGCCTGTTGAAGGAATTGATAGGCCTTATATAGGGTCGTTTCCTGTTTTTGATACGTATCTTTTGCCGTTTGTAGCTTATTCTGTTGATTTCGGAAAGAAGTGACATGGTCTTCAAGCTGCTTGCTCAGTTTTTCCATACGCTTGGAGTATTCCGACTTTTTAGCAGTGATTTCCGTTCTCTCGGTAAGGAATTTTTCATTTTCGTGATCCAGTTTGGAATTTTTATGTTCCTGCTGCGTGAGTTGCTGCAGAAGGTAATGCTTTTCATTTTTGGCGGCAGCCTGCTTGTTCAGCCACTCGATATAGTCACTTTTCTTCACTTCTATCAGGGCTTCAATGTCGGTATTGAATAGACCTAAGCTTTTTTGTTTTTCATGTAAAAGCTCTTGAAGCTGTTTTACTTCAGAACTCAATGCATGCAGAACTTCCGTTTCTCTTTCCTTTTGTAAAGAAAGACGTTCAACGGCTGCCTTGCCCTCTATAATCGCTTTTTCAAGCTGTGATTTATTTTGTGCCGCATTCTTTTTCCGTTCTTTCAATACTTCTTTACGACCCTCAAGCTTCTCAAGCTCTTCGCTGGCGTTCAATAGCACTTCTTGAAGCTCGTTAATCGATGTTTCGAGTCCGGCAATGCTTCCTCGAACCTCTTTAAGATGCTCTTCACGTTCATGAAGCCTTCCAGCCAATTGTCGCTCCATCTCATTGTGTTTCCCAAGTTCCTGGGTAAGACTTTCCCATTTTTCATTAAGTTCTTCAATTTCAAAAACGGTCAAAGCCACTTCGATTTTTTCAAGTTCCTCTTTCTTATCCAAATATTCTTTGGCCAGGGAAGATTGAATTTTCAAGGGTTCCACTTGACCTTCTAGTTCATGAAGGATGTCATGAATCCTGTTGAGATTATCTTGTGTTTCCGTCAGTTTTGATTCCGCTTTTCTTTTTCTTGTTTTATACTTCAAGACACCAGCGGCCTCTTCAAAAATAACTCGTCTTTCTTCTGCTTTGCTGCTAAGGATTTCTTCCACTTTCCCTTGGCTGATAATGGAAAATGCTTCGCGTCCAAGTCCTGAATCCATAAATAATTCAATGATATCTTTCAGGCGGCATCCTTGATTATTAATGAAGAATTCGCTTTCACCCGATCGATATACCCTTCTTGTCACACTAACTTCATGAAAGTCAATTGGAAGGGTGTTGGTCTCATTATCCAAAGTCAAGGAAACCTCTGCAAAATTCAAGGCCTTTCTTGTGTCACTTCCTGAGAAGATGATATCTTCCATTTTTGCTCCACGCAGTGATTTTGCGGATTGCTCTCCAAGAACCCAACGGACTGCATCAGTCACATTGCTTTTACCACTACCGTTCGGTCCAACCACTGCCGTGACACCAGGTACAAATTCAATCGAAATTTTATCTGCGAAAGATTTGAATCCTACAACGTCCAAGCGTTTGAGGAACATGACCTTTCCCCCTCTACTGTTCAACTATCTTGTTGAGTTTTTTTCTTTAAAACGGCCAATGCGTGTTCGGCGGCATGTTGCTCTGCCTCTTTTTTCGATTTTCCCACACCAGTTCCTAGATCTTCCCCATTCAAAGAAACCGTCGAAACGAACTCTCTATTATGGGCCGGTCCTTTTTCCTGCAGTATTTTGTATTGCAGAACCCCAATTGCATCCCGTTGGATAAGCTCTTGGAGCTGGCTCTTATAATCCATCACATGAGAAAAAGCACCCTCGTCTATCTTCGGAAACACGACATTTTTCAAGAACTGCACAACCGGCTCTAATCCTTGGTCAAGATATAAAGCGCCGATATAGGCTTCAAATACATCTGCAAGCATGGCAGGGCGTTCTCTACCGCCTGTCATTTCTTCCCCTTTACCAAGCAATACATATTCCCCATAAGAGAGGCTGTTGGCAAAGTCGACTAGTGACGGCTCACAGACAATGGCTGCCCTTAATTTCGTAAGCTCTCCTTCACTCATCATCGGGTATTTCTGATACAGATATTTCGAGATTGTCAGTTCAAGTACTGCGTCTCCTAGAAATTCTAGCCTTTCATTATCTTCGTAAGGCTTGCGGCGATGCTCATTCACATAAGATGAATGTGTAAAAGCTTTTTTCAACAAATTTTCATCTTCAAAATGAAAACCCAGATTGTCCTGTAACTCTTTAAATTTATTATCCTTACTTAATGGTTTACGATTATTTACGTTCCTACGCATCACAAAAACCCTCCACTACGGTTCAAAAACATATTTTTCTTACATATAAAAAGAAACCTGGCAGGAATTCCTGTCAAGCTTTCCTATGTACCATCATACAGTATAATCCGCTTAAAGAAAAATAGCCAGCAGCGTTGATGCTTGACACATGGAACTTAATCGGAACTGCACGTATTCGTATTTTCCAGACCCTTACATTACAAGAGAAAGCCCCGTTAAAAAACGGAGCTTTTAATCAAAAGACATTAACATTACATAGTGCTTTTTATGTAATTCACAGCATCACCCACTGTGGCGATTTTTTCAGCGTCATCGTCCGAAATTTCCATATCAAATTCGTCTTCAAACTCCATGACTAGTTCGACTACATCTAGGGAATCGGCACCAAGATCTTCTTTGAATGAAGCTTCAAGCTTTACTTCTGATTCTTCAACGTTCAAGCGATCTACAACGATTTTCGTTACTCTTTCTAATACATCTGCCAATATGTTCACCTCCCCTCAAGACATTATAAATTATATTTCAAAAAAATCAAACCTAAACTTACATCACCATACCGCCATCAATATGAAGGGTTTGACCCGTCATATAGCTGCTTGCCTCTGAAGCGAGAAACGTGGCAACTGATGCAATATCCTTTGGGTCACCGAAGCGGGCTAAAGGTATTTGTGACAGCATCGCTTTTTGCACGTCTTCCGTCAGTTCACCAGTCATATCCGTGGAGATGAAACCTGGAGCGATCGCATTGACCGTGATCCCTCTTGATGCAAGCTCCTTGGCAGTGGACTTTGTCAAGCCAATCACGCCTGCCTTGGCTGCAACATAGTTTGCCTGCCCCGCATTCCCCATCACACCGACGATGGAAGCCATATTGATGATTTTGCCGCTACGTTGCTTCATCATTTGTCTTGTGACTGCCTTTGTGCAAAGGAAGACACCTTTTAAATTCGTATCGATTACCGAATCCCATTCTTCTTCCTTCATCCGCATCAATAAATTATCACGGGTAATTCCAGCATTATTGACTAAAATGTCGACCCGGCCAAATTGTTCAATGACCTCTTTAATCATTCCTGTTACTGATTCACTATCTGATACATCGCATTGAACGGCAAATGCTTTTCGCCCAAGTGCCTTGATTTCATCGACCACTTCATTAGCTTTTGTTTCGCTTCCAGCATAATTTACAGCTACGTCCGCTCCCTGCCGTGCGAGTTCCAATGCCACTTCCCTGCCGATACCGCGGGAAGCACCAGTTACTAGTGCCTTCTTACCTTCAAGAATCATGCTAGTTCCCCTTTCAATGCTTCGACCGTTTTATGTAGGGTTTCTGTATTCGATACTGAGTGAATATTGACGGATCGGTCGATTTTTTTAATCAATCCTCCCAGCACCTTGCCTGGTCCCACTTCAATGAACGTGTCCACGCCTAATTCAAGCAGCTTTTTGACACTATCTTCCCAAAGAACTGGTGAATACAATTGTTCAATTAATTTATTTTTAATCTCTGATGGTTCTGTGATAGGCTCGCCCGTTACGTTTGAAATCACCGGAATGGGTGCCTGTCGGAAACTCACTTCATCAAGTACCTTTTGAAGTTGTTCAGCCGCAGGTTTCATTAATTCAGAATGAAACGGCCCGCTTACATCAAGAGGGAGAGCACGTTTTGCTCCGCTTTCCTTCGCTTTTGCGCTCGCAAGCTTGACGCCTTCTGCCGTTCCGGAAATGACGATTTGCCCCGGACAGTTAATGTTAGCCAGCTGAACGGATTCACCTGCATCAGTAATATCAGCCGTTACAAGAGCGAGTGCTGTACGGTCCATTCCCAGAATTGCGGCCATCGAGCCTTGGCCATTCGGAACAGCGGCCTCCATGAATTGACCACGTTTTCTAACAGTATAGACAGCATCCTCAAAAGAAATTGCACCTGAGGCTACCAATGCCGTATATTCCCCTAAACTATGTCCTGCAGTGTAATCAGGCTGGATGCCCGCTTCCGCCAAGGCATTGAACAAGGCATAACTTGTAGTCAATAGCGCAGGTTGAGCATTATAGGTTACCGTTAATTCCTGCTGAGTGCCATTGAATATAAGCTCGGATAGCGCAAAATCCAGTTTTTCATCCGCCGTTTGAAAAATTTTCCGTGCTTGCTCATTTACCTCAAATAAGTCTAAACCCATCCCTATTGACTGTGAACCTTGTCCTGGAAAGACAAAAGCAATCTTACCCATCCCAAACTCCCCTATCTCTATATTTATTGGACTTTTTCTATCGTCTTCGCAATGGTCGGAATCACATCATGACTCACCATATCCCGGGTCTGACGGATCGCGTTATAAATCGCATTTGCGTCGGAAGAACCGTGTGCCTTGATGACAGGTGCCTTCAAACCGAATAATCCAGCCCCACCATATTCCGAGTAATCCATTTGATTTTTAATGCCTTTTAGTTCCGGTTTCACTAGTGCTGCGGCAATCTTACTCTTCATATTGCTCATCAACGCGGATTTTAACATATGAAAGACACTCATGGCTGTTCCCTCAAGCGTTTTCAGCACCATATTTCCTGTAAAGCCATCCGTCACAACTACATCTGCCGGACCGTTCAGAAGATCTCTGGCCTCTACATTCCCTATAAAGGAGATGTCCGATGATTGCTGAAGGAGCGTGAAAGCCTGCTTCGTCAGCTCGTTCCCTTTTTTCTCTTCAGTCCCAATATTTAAAAGGCCCACACGCGGTTTTTCAATTCCACGCACCTTTTGGGCATATACGGAACCCATTATGGCAAATTGAAGCAGGTGCTCCGGTTTCGCTTCTGCATTCGCTCCCACATCAAGAAAAACAAAACCTTTACCATCTATTGTCGGCAAGGTTGGGGACAATGCTGGACGTTCGATTCCTTCGATTCTCCCGACAACGAACAAGCCGGCTGCCATCAAAGCACCTGTATTTCCTGAAGATATGCATGCATCCGCTTCTCCATCGGCCACTTGGCGGGCTGCTAATACCATCGATGCATTCTTCTTGCGACGGACCGCACGAACAGGTTCATCGGTACTTAGTATCTTTTCTTCCGTATGTATGATCTTGATCCGTTCATTTTTCGTTAAGAACTGGTTGATTTCGCCTTCGTTCCCTACTAAGGTTATTTCCACATCGGGAAAGGCCTCGACTGCTTTCATGGCTCCTAATACCTGTGCCTTTGGAGCATTGTCTCCACCCATTGCATCTAGCGTTATTTTCATGAACGTTCATCCTTTTCTAAGCAAGTTAAGAGCGATACATTTCGAACTCACCTTTGAATACCATTTCATTTCCTACGTAGCTTCTGACTTCCACTACGGAACGATCTGCTTGATACTCCACCTTTTTAACTTTCGCTTTAGCTACCACTCTTTCATTTTCCTTGACAGAACGAGTAAATAGAATGGATGCTTTTGCCGTTAAGGCCAGTTCATCATTGATGACCGCCACCGCCAATGAATTAGCTTGAGCAAAAAGGTGATGACCCCTTGCGATTCCATTGCGCTTAAAAACATGCTCTTTTTTTATATCTAAAATAGAAATTGCATTTTCATCTAAATTCAAATCTATTACTTCCCCAATGATCTCATCCAATGGCAATGCCCTTATTTCGTCACTGAATTTCTTCTCGGCTACGTTTTTTATACGTTCACGAAGCTCCGGTATTGATAATTCAAGACGATCGAGCCTAATTGTCTGGACGCTCACCGAGTACTTTTCAGCCAGCTCCTCATCCGTTACAAAAGGATTCTGTTTAATCGTTTCGATTAATAATTGCTGGCGTTCCTTCTTGTTTCTTCGCATTTGAAGGTCACCATCCATAGTATTATGACTAGGTACTAATAGTAGTATATATATTTTAAAAACAGATTGCAAGATTTTGTGGAAATTCTCACAATCTGTTTTACTGTTTCATTCAATCAAGACGATCAGTCAAGCTTTTCTCCTGTCAATACGCCTGTACCTTCCAAATGTGCCCGGAGCGACGCGTATTCTGGTGCATGCCAAAAACTATTTGAGGCTATCAATTTCGCAGCATCTTCCCTAGCAACTTCCAGCGTCCGGTAATCATGGACCATGTCCGCCACTTTGAATTCGGGAAGCCCACTTTGTTTTTTACCGAAAAAGTCCCCTGGACCTCGAAGCTCCAAATCCTTCTCTGAAAGGACAAATCCATCATTCGTCTCTGTCATGATCTTCATCCGCTCTTTGCCGACTTCCGTTTTCGGATCGGCAAGCAGGATGCAAAAAGACTGGTTGCTCCCCCTCCCCACTCGGCCACGTAACTGATGCAGCTGGGAAAGACCAAATCGTTCAGCATCATAAATGACCATCACCGTGGCATTGGGTACATTCACCCCAACTTCGACAACTGTGGTGGAAACAAGGATTTGCGCTTCGTTGGAACTGAATTCCTGCATCACTTCATCTTTTTCATCCGCAGGCAAACGCCCATGCATGAGCCCCACCTTATAACGATTCACGAAGTATTGCGTCAGCATGGCATGGACATCGAGAACATTTTGCAAGGAGTCCAGTTTTTCCGATTCCTCGATCAATGGGCAGATGACATATGCTTGTCTGCCTTTTTGAAGTTCCTTTTCTACAAAGGAGAGGATTCTATCGAGCATTTGGTGTTTCGCCCAATACGTTTCGATGGCTTTCCGTCCAGCCGGCATTTCGTCGATTGTGGAAACGTCCATCTCGCCGAACACTGTAATGGCGAGTGTACGGGGAATCGGTGTCGCCGTCATGAAAAGGACATCGGGATTTCCTCCCTTTTCACGCAGGACGCGTCGTTGTTCCACACCAAACCGATGTTGTTCATCCGTTATAACCAAACCGAGGTCCTTGAAGTTCACCTCGTCCTGAATCAGTGCGTGGGTTCCAATCAAAAGATCAAGTTCCCCTAATTCAAGTTTCTCCAATAATTCTCTACGCTTCTTCCCTTTTACCGAGGAGGTCAATAAAGCCACCTTTACTCCGACCGGTTCTAACATGGCGGTCAATGATTGAGTATGCTGCTCAGCAAGAATTTCAGTTGGGACCATTAGCGCTCCTTGGAAACCGGCCGATATGGTCGCATATAGGCAAATCGCGGCCACTACCGTTTTTCCTGAGCCTACATCTCCTTGTAACAGCCGGTTCATCCGGTAAGGGGATGCCATGTCAGTCAGGATTTCCTCGACAACCCTGTTCTGTGCAGTCGTTAATGGAAACGGGAGGGTATCAATGAATCCCTCCACCTGCTGCCTATCAAATTCCTGTCCAATCCCTCTTGACTGTTCGCGCTGTATTTTACGGAGTGCCTGCATTTTCAGCTGAAACAGCAAAAACTCCTCATATACAAAACGACGGCGGGCTTGCTTAACATCAGCTGCCGAGATAGGGAAGTGCATCATGCGAAGCGCATCTTTACGTGGCATCAACTTATAGGTTGTCAGCAGCTGTGGTGGGAGGTTTTCCTCAATCATATTTCCAAATTGGGAAAAACCATTCGTGATATGACGACGCATACCTTTTACCGTAATGCTCCCCTTGACGGAATATACGGGTTCGAATTCTTTTTCCCTGCTATGATCTCCAACATGGCATTCCGAACCAGTGATGGTTTGGCGGTGACGATCCCATTTACCTGTCACTGTCACAGTTTCCCCGATTGTAAGTTTTGATTTTAAATAAGGCTGATTGAAAAATATAACCGTAATTAAATATCTTCCAGTCAACAACTTAATCGTTAGTCTGGACTTTTTCTTTCCGAAATAGCCCAAGGTCGGCACTGTATGGATTTTCCCTTCTACAGTGACGCGTTCCTCATGTTCAACCGTTTCTAAGTCCCTTAATCGGTAGTCTTCATAGCGATAGGGAAGATGCTCTAGAAGATCATTGACGGTATGGATCTCCATTTCCTGCATCGCAGTAGCTGTTTCTCCCCCAATGCCCTTAACTGCCGTAATTGGTTCCTGTAAGCTGTTGCTCACTTGTTACTTAACGGCAAGCCAAAGATCTTCGCTTCCAACTTCCGTCCAGTCGGTGTGGCCGCTAATCCCCCTTGTGCAGTTTCCCTTAGGGCCGATGGCATCGCTTGTCCGATTTTGTACATGGCATCAATTACTTCATCACATGGAATTCGGCTTGTAATACCCGCTAACGCCATATCAGCTGCCACCATGGCATTAGCTGCTCCCATGGCATTCCGCTTCACACAAGGCACTTCTACGAGCCCAGCAACAGGGTCACAAACCAGACCAAGCATATTCTTTAATGTAATCGCCATGGCGTGGGCACTTTGAGATGGCGTCCCACCAGCCATTTCAACGATGGCGGCCGCAGCCATGCCTGATGCTGAACCCACTTCCGCCTGGCAACCTCCTGCGGCCCCAGAAATCGAAGCATTATTGGCAACAACGAAACCAAATGCCCCTGCAGTGAAGAGGAATTCAATTTTTTGTTCCCGATTTGGCTTTAGTTTATTCTGCAAAGCGAACAAAGTTCCTGGGACAACGCCTGCCGATCCAGCAGTTGGCGTCGCACATATCGTCCCCATCGCTGCATTCACTTCATTTGTTGCCACAGCTTTACTGACCGCATCCAACAAAAGTTCACCCGATAATGAGTTTCCCGTTTTAATATAATTCTGAAGAAGCACGGCGTCCCCACCTGTCAAACCCGAAACGGAACGGACTCCTTGGAGCCCTTTTTCAACGGCCTGTTCCATGACGTCAAGGTTTACACCCATCTGGTGGATGATTTGGTCCCGGGTTTTACCCGACACCTCCATTTCCTGTTCGATCATGAGCGTCGAAATTTTCACTTGCTTTGCTTCTGCCAATTCTACTAGTTCTGCTACATTTCGAAACATGTCCTCTTTCCCTCCTTAATGAAAACGGTTGCCTCAAGTAACTCAGTCGACAATCCTTGCGACCTTGGTGATATGAGGCAATTTCGAAATTTCATCGATGACTTGCTCTTCTATATTCACATCCACTTCGATGGTCATAAGTGCCATCTTTCCCTTTTCTTTTCGTGATACTTCCATCTGTCCTATATTAATTTGATGCTTGGCCAAAACGTTAGAGACATTGGCAATAGCTCCGAAACGGTCATCATGAACGACAAGTATGGCTGGGTTGTGACCCGAAAGCCTTAATTTGAATTCATTCAATTCGATTATTTCGATTTTGCCACCTCCAATCGATATCCCAACGAGCTCCAGTTCATCCGCATCATCACCAACCGTTATCTTCACAGTATTCGGGTGTTCCGGAACGGCCTCTTCTTCTTGGAAGGCAATGTCCATGTTCTTTTGACGGGCTATATCAAGAGATTCTTTGATTCTCTCATCAAAAGTATCAAAATCAAGTAGTCCCCCTACAATGGCCACATCCGTCCCATGACCTTTATGGGTCTTTGCAAAAGACCCATAAAAAGAAATACGGGCCCATTTCGGTTCTTTGTTGAATAGATTCCTTGCCACCCTGCCTATTCTCGCAGCTCCGGCTGTATGTGAGCTCGAAGGTCCAATCATAACGGGACCGATAATATCAAATACACTCCTATATTTCACGTTCTATTCCTCCTTCATTACGCGCTGGACTTTAAGAACCTAAAGAAAAACGCTAGAGGTTATCTTCTGATTGGTCATAGTTCCTGCATGCATGCTGTTTTATAACCTTTAGTCCGCAAAAATAAACTGCATAGCCTAATGACCTATGCAGTTTATTACTTTTTATCGAGACTTCTATATCACATCTATTAAAGGGCAAAAGACGATCAGGTGATCTTACCCAAGTAGATGGTTTAGTTTATTCAATTGAGAAAATGAAAGCATATAACGGCTGTTTACCGTTATGGACTTCAACTTCAACATCTTCAAATGTTTCTTCACAAAACGCGACAAGCTCATCCACTTCTTCTGAAGTTGCATCTTCACCATAAAGAATGGTCAAGATCTCGGAATCTTCGTCAATCATTTTGGATAAAAGATCCTTTGCAGCCTGAGCCTTGTCTTTATTTTTCACTTTGATGGTGCCTTCATCAATACCCATGAAGTCGCCCTTCTCGATTGAAAGACCATCAATGCTTGTATTCCTTACAGCATATGTGATTTGACCTGTTTTAACATGAGAAAGAGCATCGGTCATCACCTTTTGGTTCTCTGTAATATCCAATGAAGGGTTGAAAGCAAGCAATGCTGCCATTCCCTGCGGTACAGTTTTGGCAGGAACGACCATCACGTTATCCCCAAGGACATCAGCAGCTTGATTGGCAGCCATAATAATATTTTTATTATTAGGCAGAATGATTACTTTTTCTGCATGGGCTTCTTCAACTGCTTTCACGATGTCTTCAGTACTAGGATTCATCGTTTGTCCGCCTTCAATGACTGATTTTGCACCGATGCTTTTGAAAAGCTCGCTGATACCGGCACCCATCGCCACAGAAACGACACCATATTTATCCTTGGCTTTCGGTTTTGTTTGAAGTGGCGTTTTAGTTTCGCCGACTATAGCTGTATGCTGTTCACGCATATTATCAACTTTCAACTTAATAAGACTACCGTATGTCTGACCATAATTAAGGCAATTACCAGGTTGTTCAGAGTGAATATGTACTTTAACTATTTCATCATCAGAGATGACTAATAATGAATCTCCAAATTCACTTAAATCATTCCGGAACTTCTCTTCATTGAACGATTGGGCAGCTGGCTTATCCTTTTCCAACCGGACCATGAATTCCGTACAATAACCAAACACGATATCTTCCGTATTAATGTGTCCTTGTACGTTAATGTGATGTTCAGCACTCACCATATCATCCATGCTTGGGCCATTGGCTGAACGAACGGGTAAAGCTTCACCCTTCAATTCTGCTAGGAATCCTTCATAAACGAAAACCAACCCTTGTCCACCGCTATCGACCACACCGACTTCTTTCAATACAGGAAGTAAATCAGGTGTCCTTTTTAAAGATGCATTTGCCTCAGTGACAATATCCTCCATTACCTGGATAAGGTCCTGATGCTTGGCAGCAGATGAAACCGCTTGCTTGGCTGCATCCTTCGCGACTGTTAAAATGGTGCCTTCAACAGGCTTCATAACGGCTTTATAAGCGGTTTGTACACCCGCCTCAAAAGCATGGGCGAATTCTTCACTATTGATGACCGCTTTATTTTCGATAGATTTTGCAAAACCACGGAAAAGCTGTGAAAGGATTACTCCAGAATTACCTCGAGCCCCCATCAAAAGACCTCTTGAAAGAGAAGTACCCACTTTTCCGATATGTTCTTGTACATTATTTTGTACTTCCTTAGCGCCGGAAGTCATAGATAAATTCATATTTGTTCCTGTATCTCCATCTGGAACCGGGAAAACGTTCAATGCATCGACCATTTGGGCGTTGGCTGCTAAATGATTAGCTCCCTGGATGATCATTTCAGCAAAGCGCTTTCCATTTAAACTTGTAATTGACACAAAACTTTCCTCCTATACTTAAGGGTTCGTAACACGAACTCCCTGTACAAAAATGTTTACAGAATCTACAGCTAATCCAACAGTTTTGTCCAGAGTGTATTTTACCTTTGATTGCACATTATGTGCAACTTCCGAGATTTTCGTTCCATAACTAACGATAATATACATATCGATATGAACTTCTTCCTCATCTTGTCGGACTATTACACCCTTAGTAAAGTTTTCTTTTCTTAGTATTTCGGCAATGCCGTCTTTAAATTGTTTTTTGGAAGCCATTCCTATTATTCCGTAGCAATCAATAGCAGCACCACCGGCTACAGTAGCGATTACATCATTAGAGATATCAATTTGTCCATATTTCGTTTGTAATTCGATAGACATTTTCTTTTTCCCTCCCAAAACTAACTCAACTAAAGACATTTTACTATAATGTCTATTGTTTTAAAAGTAAATGTCATACGGTACTTAATATAATTCAATTTTAAAGGGGGTATGTCAAGGTTTTTTTCTTGAAAGTAATTAACTGAAGTATTGCATTCTCACGGTAGGTGTGATAAATTATTAAAGTATTTCACAAAGACTTAAGACAACTTCGTAAACTTAAGCTTGTTGTAGTTAGGAGGGAATTTGACATGGCACGTAAATGTGTAATCACTGGAAGAAAAACCCGTTCTGGTAACAGCCGCTCTCACGCAATGAACGCTAGCAAGCGTACATTCGGCGCTAACCTTCAAAAAGTACGTATTTTAGTTGACGGTAAACCTAAACGTGTATACGTTTCTGCAAGAGCTCTTAAATCGGGCAAAGTAGAACGCGTATAATGTTACGGCATCCTCTAAGGATGCCTTTTTATTTGAAAATGGCTGCCGCTTTTATAATGGGTGATGATTGGACAATCTGATTCTTTCAGAAAGATCATCACTCATTAAAAGCCTGTCCAACCTATCGTTTCTTTTTATTGTCCCCAGCCAAACCAAAAAATAACACCCCCTTTATAGAAGGTGTCACGTAAATATGTTTTATTAGCCTTTTTTAAACGCTCCGAGCATGGCCCTTACCAAACTGCCCAGAACTTTTGGCAATTTAATTGTATAAAATTTCATAATGCCCCTCCTCTTTACATCCCACAAATTTAAGATGAAGTGGAACTTTTCTATTACAACATAAGCTTTTAAGCGGATATAGGATGAAAAGTATATCCGAATCTGCTCTAAGCATGAATTTTAATCTCTGCTTCTTATCACCATTAATATGCCTTCCTCAAATGAAACATTCCCACAATCAGAAATTAGTTCATTGCTGACACAGAGTGTGGAGCCCAATTCAAGCTTTGCATCAACAAGTGGATACTTAAACCCCAAGAGTGTAATGCCGGTGATCTCTTCGGTTACCGGAAGCAGGGAAATATACTTCCTCTCTTCATCCAAGGTCAAGGGGTAGGATCCTGGCGTCTTCACGGTTAAGCTATTCTGACAATCGACTATATACATATCAATATCCTTGTGATAAGGCAGGATGCTATCTTTCTGCAATAATTGGATATTGCCGAGAAAATGGTCCAGCCGCCCTCCTGTTGCACCTAGAATATGTATTTCATTTGGCTCCTGCTCCATTGCCCATTTAAATGCAATTTCCAAATCGGTTTCATCCTTCTCAGGAGGGTAAAGATGAATATTCTCCATCCTTTTTTGAATCTTGGACCATTCCTCTTCGGATACGGAATCGAAATCGCCAAACCCACACTGAGGAACAATGTCATTTTCAAGTAAGGACCAAACACCTCGATCGACCCCAACCCACAAGTCAGTACTCTCTTTATAAGTCGTTAAATCAGGCCACAAATCCTTTGGGCCTCCAGCCATAATGCTTATTTTCATATTCCGCCACCCTATTCTTAAGATTCTTTACATGTTTGATTGTTTTAAAAAAGCCGATCATCATCGTAGTATAGATACGATAATGTCGGCTTTCTCTCTTTTTAATTTCCACGAATTCTCTGAATCGCTGCCTGGCGATCTTCCTGGTTATATATGGCTGACCCGGCGACAAGTACCGTTGCTCCCCGCTCAATACAAACTTTGGCCGTTTCTTCATTTACCCCGCCATCTACTTCAATTTCAAGATTGGGATTGTACAAATCAGCCATCGCCTTCACTTCGGAAATTTTTGGCAGTACAGAAGCGATGAACTTTTGCCCCCCAAATCCTGGATTGACGGTCATCAATAAAACCATATCTATATCTTCGATGATCGGTTGGATCACGGATGCTGGAGTGGCCGGATTGAGGACTACCCCCGCTTTAACACCAAAGGACTTTATCAATTGAATCGTGCGGTGTAGGTGGGTACACGCTTCTACATGGACAGTGATATAGTCGGCCCCTGCTTTGGCAAACGCCTCGATATAGGCATCTGGACGTTCAATCATCAAATGGACGTCTAGAGGGAGTTTCGTCACCGGTCTGATAGCATCGACAATCAATGAACCAATTGTGATGTTAGGCACGAAATGGCCATCCATAACGTCTATATGGATATAGTCGGCTCCGCCCCTCTCTACATCCAAGATTTCTTCTCCCAGCTTTGCGAAATCAGCTGATAATATGGATGGTGCAATTTTAACCATACTAATACCTCGGCTTTCTATCTCTTATTTCCTCTAAAAATTGCATATAATGTTCGTACCTGTATTGTGGGATTACCCCGGTTTCTACCGCTTCTTTCACAGCACACTTCGGTTCCTTGTCATGGAGGCAGGCCCTGAACTTGCAGTCCTCACCAAGCTTATGCATCTCAGGAAAACAATACGATAGACGTTCTGCTTCCATTTCCGTGAATTCAAGTGAACTGAATCCAGGCGTATCCGCGACGAGGCCAGTGCCCATGTGAATCAGTTCCACATGACGTGTGGTATGCTTTCCGCGTCCCAAATGAGATGAAATGTCGTCTGTCTTTAGGGCCAAGCTCGGGTTGATCGCATTCAACAACGAGGATTTCCCCACTCCGGATTGACCGGCAAACACACTGGTTTTCCCTTCTATTAAAGGAATCAGCCGATTGACGCCTCCTGTGGTTATCGAAGAAGTTTCCAGCACTGTATAGCCTAACTTCTGATAGTCCTTGATATGCTGAGACAATTTCTCTTTTTTATCTTCCGTTACCAAGTCCATTTTGGTCACGACAATAATGGGCTCGATCTCATTATCTTCAATGAGGACCAGGAATCGATCAAGGAGAGCTGGACTGAACTCGGGTTCGACTGCTGAAAAAACAAGAATGGCCTGATCGACATTCGCTATGGGTGGACGAACCAATTCATTCTTTCGTGGCTTGACCTCCGTTACCGTTCCGTCCGTCTTATTATCAGCCTGATATACAACGTAATCGCCAACAAGGGGCGTTACCTTATTTTTACGAAAAACGCCTCGACCCCGGCATTGGAATACTTCTTCTCCATCTAAAACATAATAAAAGCCGCTTAAGGCTTTAATGATTTTTCCTTCGGGCATAGCCACACTCCTAATTTGATTAAATTCATTCCGGATAAGTGATGGTTTTCTCCTTAATCACCTGTCCGTCACGCATGACTTTATATCCGGCTTTCTTATCTTTGGACACCAAGAATTTGATCTCTTTTTCTTCAGTTTCCAAGAGCGAAAAAGAATCATAGGGCTCTGTCATGCTATTATTGATGTCTTCAATGAAGATTTGAACTTGCTGTGGTTTACCGGGCTCTACAGGGTCATATTCGATCGTGATTTCCTCTGTCACCGTCTTTGGTGGAATCTCTTCTTTCCCTTTTGAAAGGACCACGCTTACCGTACTTCCCTTGTCCACTTTAGTAGATGGTGCAGGTTCCTGCGAAATAACAAGTCCCTCGGCCACTGAGTCCGTATACACCTTTTTTTCGACGGCAATTTTTATTCCACTTTCATTGGAGTAATCATTCAAAGCCGTCTCATTGAAACCCGTTAGGTTCTTTAATGTTAATCGATCGGCACCCTTACTGACCATGAGTTCGAGCTCCGTTTCCGAAGCAATGACTTCAAAGCCTCCTGAAGGATCTTGATCAATGATCGTCCCCGGCTCGCTTTCATCAAATACCTCTGTCACTGCAACGTCCTTGAAGCCCATCTTATTGAGCATACTCTCGATATCATCATACTTTCTTCCTTCATAGCTAGACAATGTAATCGTTTCTTTACCAATGCTTTGATAGATATCTATTTTAGCGCCTTCTTTGACCAGCTTACCTTCTTTAGGGTTGGTCTTGATGACGAGACCTTTTTCGACCTCTTCATCATTAATCTCAATCGTTTCCCCCGTGACAAGTCCTAATTCCACCAAGGTAGAAATGGCATCATCCAGCTCTTCCCCTTTTAAGTCAGGGACGGTCACTTCTTTAGTGCCAAGCATGGATGGAAAAACGGTAATGGATAAAATGGCAACCACCGCTAAAACCAAAAAGATGGTAACTAAAATCGCGGGCCATTTTATGCGCCGATTACTTTTTTGCTTCGATTTCGTTTTTTGTTTTTTCTGTTTCTTTTTAAGCTTAGTCGCTGTAGCTGGCTCATCACTTTGTTCATCTTGTTCAACTACGCTCGCATTTTTTTCCGGTCCTCTTATGATTGTCTCATCTATGCTTGACAGCTGGTCATTCGTGATGATGGGGATGGCTTTTGTTGCATCATGATCTTCCGGAATGACAAAAGGCAATTCATTTAAGCGCTCTGGATCAAGCGAAGTTCGAATGTCATCTTCCATTGAATCGACGCTTTCATAACGATAATATGAATCTTTTGCCGTTGCTTTTAGAATAATATTTTCCACACTTTGCGGTATATCAGGATTCCAACGCTTTGGCGATGGGGTTTCCGACTGGAGATGCTTTAACGCAATGGAAACTGCAGATTCACCTGAAAAAGGGAGCCTGCCAGTTAAAATCTCAAACATCACGATACCCAGAGAGTAGATATCCGATTTCTTATTGGCCATGCCGCCTCTTGCCTGTTCTGGAGACAAGTAATGAACAGAACCTAAAACTGCATTTGTCTGGGTTATATTCGTGGCACTTAGAGCAAGGGCAATTCCAAAATCAGTGATTTTAACGGTTCCTTCTTTATCAATCAGGATATTCTGAGGCTTGATGTCCCTATGGATGATTCCGTTATGGTGGGCATGGGAGATGGCAGCCGTAATTTGCTTCATGATATCTAAGGCTTTTTCAACCGGAATTGGATAGTATTTTTGTATGTATTGCTTTAAAGTAAACCCGTCCACATATTCCATGACGATATAGTAGATATCATTTTCTTCTCCGACATCATAGATACTGACAATATTCGGATGGGCTAGACTCGTTGCTGATTGCGCTTCCCGATTAAAGCGTTTAATGAATTCATCGTCATTATTAAAATCCATCCTCAGGATCTTCAAGGCAACATCACGGTCCAAAATCATATCTCTTGCAAGGTAAACATTCGCCATACCGCCACCACCGACCATCTCGATCAGTTTATAACGGCCGTTGATCCTTCTACCAATCAACATTGAGTTCACCTGCTTTCGCTTTCATCAATAAATTGAACAAGCACAAGGGTGATATTATCTTCTCCACCATAGTTATTGGCCATTTCTATTAACGACTGTGCCTTTTCTTCAAGTGAATGTCCATTGTTAACCATTTCTTCGAGTTCCACTTCACTTACTTTATTCGTTAAGCCATCAGAGCAAAGCAAAAGCATATCCTGCTCTTCGAAAATGACTGTCGTAATGTCCATTTCCACTTGCAGTTCAGTGCCCAATGCACGCAACAACACATTTTTCCTTGGATGATGCTCAGCGTCTTCCTTCGTGATCTGACCAGAACGGACCAGCTCATTAACAAGCGAATGGTCTTCCGTGACCTGCTTGAATCCGCTTTCGTTATACAAATAACACCGGCTGTCCCCGATGTTTGCGATGGTTGCAAATTTATCTGTGCATATTGCCGCAACAATGGTTGTACCCATGCCCTTACATTCCAGGTTCGCTTCGGCATGTTCAAAAAGCAATTGATTGACAAGGAGGATCTGTGTTTTCAACCAATTTTCAGCATCATTTGCCGTCTCAATACCACTTGACTCTTCCCATCTTTCCTTCAAAAGGTCAATCGTCATCCCACTCGCTACATCCCCGGCACGGTGGCCGCCCATGCCATCTGCAACGATGGCAAGGCGTACGCCTTCCGGATTACTAAAAACTCCCCCATTATCTTCATTATGTTGGCGGACTTTCCCACGGTCAGTCTTGAATATTGCCCTCATAGGGTCACCTCGTCTCTTCTTTACGCTCCTTAGCCCGAAGCTGGCCACAGGCTGCGTCAATGTCACTGCCTTGTTCTCTTCGAATTGTTACATTAATGCCACGTTTTTTCAATGTTTTTTCAAACTCAAAAATCTTATCCCGAGGTGTACGTACATAGTTGCGTTCCGGTACATAGTTAACCGGAATTAAATTGACATGGCACTTGATGTCTTCTATTAAATCGGCCAGTTCTTCAGCGTGCTCTACTGAGTCATTTTCTCCACCGAATAGACCATATTCAAAGCTGACACGGCGTCCCGTTTTTTCCGTGTAGTATTTGATGGCTTCAATCAAGTCAGGAAGCTTATAAGCCTTATTTATCGGCATCAATTTACTTCTCAACTCAGTGTTCGGCGCGTGAAGTGATACAGCAAAATTGATTTGCATGCTTTCTTCAGCAAATTTATAGATTTTAGGAATGATCCCACTAGTCGAAACGGTGATATGGCGAGCACCGATGTTCAACCCTTTTTCATGGTTGATATTTTTAAGGAAAGACATCATATTATCATAGTTATCGAATGGTTCGCCGATTCCCATGATAACGACCGAGCTAACGCGTTCTTCAACTTCATCAAGTGCTTGTTGGACCTTGACGACCTGGGCAACGATTTCCCCTGATTCAAGATTACGTTTTAAACCACCAAGCGTCGATGCACAGAATGTGCAACCGATTCTACAGCCTACCTGTGTCGTTACACAGATGGAATTCCCATATTCATGGCGCATTAATACGGTTTCAATTGAGTACCCGTCATGCAATTCAAATAAGAACTTCATCGTTCCATCATTGGATGTTTGTTGGATCAATGTCTTTAACGTCGTGAAAGTGAATTGATCTTCCAATTTATCTCGCAATGTCTTAGATAGGTTAGACATATCCTCAAAACTTGAAACGCGTTTTTTATAAAGCCAGTCATAAACTTGGTCCGCACGGAAAGCTTTCTCACCGTTTTCAACCAACCATTCTTTAATTTGATGAAGCTCCAACGAATAAATCGATGGTTTTTCTGGTGTTGTGTCTTTTCTCACTCTTGATGATTTCGTAATCTCTGCCATTACAGCACCTTCTTTCTAAAACTCGCAATAAAGAAACCGTCACTGCTAAAATATTGCGGGAACACTTGCAAGGTATGACCTTCAACAAATGGTTGAACACTTTCGGGCATTCTTTCAGACAATGTTGTATCGCTTTCGAACTCCGGATGTTGTTCCAAGAACGTCGCTGCTACTCTGTCATTTTCTTCTTTGTCCACTGTGCATGTACTATATACTAACTGTCCACCTTGTTTCAGGAGCGGAGCAGCTGCTTCCAATAATTGTTTCTGTATGTTTGAAAGTTTCATTATATCATTATTTGTTTTTGTATACTTCACATCAGGCTTACGACGCATGACGCCTAATCCGGAGCAAGGAGCATCTATCAGGATTCTGTCAAACCCTTCTTTATTGAAGTGTTCCTGAACGTGTCTGCTATCTAAGACCTGCGTCTTAATGTTGTTCCTTAACTTTAGTCGCTCTGCCTGTTCCTTGATGAGCTTAACTTTATGTTCATGAAGGTCAAGAGCATATACCTGCCCCGTCGTCAGACCTTCGGCAATATGCATTGACTTGCCTCCTGGCGCTGCGCAACAGTCCAAAACTGCATCGTTATCATGTGCACCAAGCGCATGGGCGACCAGCATCGAACTTTCGTCCTGAATGGAAAGAAGACCTAATTTATAGCTTTCGGAATGTGCCAGGTTCCCTTTGTAACTGATAATGGATTCCGGCACGAATTCACTGGCTTCCACATCATATCCCTCTTCAGTCAAAATACTGATTAATTCACTGCGGGAAATCTGTTTCAAGTTAACTCGTCCCGTCTGTAATGGAGCCATTAAGTTAATTTCACACATTTCCTTTGTTTTCTCATACCCATATTGCTCAACCCAACGGTTTATCAACCATAATGGATGACTCACTTCAATTGATAGGCGTTCACGGTCGTCCTTGATATCATCAAATGATGCAACACCATTTCTTTGGATATTGCGGAGCACCCCATTGACCATTGACTGCGTTCCTTTATGCCCGCGTTTTTTCGATATCTCGACAGCTTCGAAAATAATCGCATGATCTGGCACTTTATCTAAATAAACCATTTGGTATACGGAAAGCCTAAGAAGGTTAATGACCCAGCTTTGCGTTTTTTTAGGATTTTTTATATATGGCTGTAGATAGTAATCCAATGTCATCTTCCGCTGGATCGTTCCGTAGCTGATTCCTGTTAACAATCCACTATCCACTGCAGACAATTGATGCTTTTTAATCAAATTATTAAGTAACAGGTTGCTATAAGATTGATTTTTCTCTACAGATTCCAAGATGTCGAGAGCAATATCGCGTACTCCCTTTTTAGTTTGTGTCATTAGTTTCTCCTAACTTTATACCTGCTTTAATGAATGAACCCGCACCAATCAAGTAATTCTTCGCTGGCATTTTTTTCTTACCTGATGGTTGTAGTTCGGTGATGAGAATCGCCGTTTCATTTCCAGTCGCCACGACCATTCCTTCATCAAGCACCTCAATGATCGTTCCGGGGCTTGTTTGAGCGTTACCTTTAACTTTCTTTGTCTGCCAGATTTTCAGGACAGACCCGTTTACGAGTGTATAGGCAACAGGCCAAGGATTCAAGCCGCGGACATGATTATAGATGGCCTCTCCCGTTTTCGACCAGTCGATTTTTTCCTCTGATCGTTTAATGTTGGGAGCAAAAGTTGCCTTTTCCTCGTCTTGCTTAATTGGGGATAGCTCAGCATTCAATAACTTCGGCAATGTGTCGGCAAGTAAATCCGCACCGACCTTACTCAACTTATCATGCATCGTACCGACATTATCTAGTTCTTCGATGACCACTTCTGCCTGAGTTAAAATATCTCCGGCATCTAATTTCTCAGCCATATACATGATGGTGATTCCCGTCTTTTCTTTACCTTGTAAGATGGAGTAGTGAATAGGCGCTCCGCCACGTAGTTCAGGTAGTAATGAGGCATGTACATTAATACAGCCAAATTTAGGAGCTTCCAATAACTCATTAGGAAGAATTTGTCCGAAAGCCGCCGTCACCACTAAGTCCGGTTTTAAACGGATGATCTTTTCCAATTCTTCTTTTTCACGGATTTTCTCTGGCTGGTAAACGGGTATCCCTTGTTTGATTGCTTCAACTTTAACCGGTGGTGGAGTCAAGACTCTTTTCCTGCCAACCGGACGATCCGGCTGAGTGACGACAGCAATCACTTCATACCCCTCGTCAATGATTCGCTTAAGCACCGGTACTGAAAAGTCCGGCGTCCCCATAAAAATAATTTTTGTCATTTTTCTTCAAACCTTTCTAACTCTTCCTCTGTAATATATCGGGACACTTTACTTGTAAATAGTACCCCTTGCAAATGATCCATTTCATGCTGGATGGCCCTAGCCAGGAAACCTTCAGCTTCTATTTCGAAAAAATTCCCCTTCCTGTCCTGTGCACGCACTTTGACACGGTATGGACGGGACACTTCCCCATATAGGTCTGGAAAACTTAGACAGCCTTCAACGCCTGTCTGTTCTCCCTCGACTTCCAGCACTTCCGGATTGATCAATTCAATGACACCTGATCCTTCCTCTATCTCTACGACGGCGACTTGTTTTTTCACGCCCACTTGTGGGGCTGCAAGACCCACTCCATCCGCTTCAACCATCGTTTCGTACATATTATTTAACAGCTTTGCCAATTTTTTATCAAAACTTGTTATTTTAGCGCATTTTTGTTGTAAAATTTTTTCAGGAAACATGACAATCGGTAAAATAGTCAAAGCGAAAAGTACCCTCCTAATATAAAAAAACAAAACTTACTATATAAAAACGCAAGCCTGAACAGCTCGCGATATCATAACAACTACATCATAATCTGCGGATTTAAATCAATGGAAATCTGCAGGTGATTTTGGGCCGTTTCCTTTTGATAATGCTCCAAAAGCGTTCGTAAATGGTGATAAAGCTCCGGCTCTCGTTTGTATTTTATCAGACATTGGTATCGATATCTATTGTTGATTCGACTAATTGGGGAGGCGACCGGCCCGAGGACGATAGAATCCTTATGCAGTCGCGAACTCAGGAAATTAGTAATCTTATCCGTCACACTCACGGTTTTCATCAAGTCCTCATGAGAAACCGTTACGAGGATTACATAATAATAAGGAGGATAATGGGCTTGCCTCCGGATGTACATCTCCCTTTCATAAAATGCATCGTAATCCTGCATAGCGGAAAGCTCTATACTGTAATGCTCAGGCGTATAGGTTTGGATCACCACTTCACCAGGAAGTGTATGTCGCCCTGCCCTTCCGCTGACTTGCGTCAATAGCTGGAATGTCTTTTCCGAAGAACGGAAATCAGGCAAATGCAGCATCGTATCGGCTGAAAGCACGCCAACCAACGTAATATTCGGGAAATCAAGGCCCTTGGCAATCATTTGGGTTCCAAGCAGTATATCCGCTTTCCCTTCACCGAATGCATTCAGCAGCCGCTCATGTGATCCCTTCCTACTCGTCGTATCGACATCCATCCGAATTACTCTTGCATCAGGGAGGATCTTGGCAAGTTCTTCCTCCACCTTCTGTGTACCCGTTCCAAAGAATCGGATATGGTCACTCTCACACTCGGGACACACAGAAGGCATCCCTTCCTCAAACCCGCAATAATGGCATTTCATTATATCATTAAAGCGATGGTAAGTGAGGGAAATATCACAATTTGGACAGTTGATCACCAATCCACAACTACGGCACATGACAAAGGAGGAATGCCCACGCTTATTTAACATCAGTACCGTCTGCTGTCCCTTTTCGAGCCGATCTTGCAACTTCGTGAATAGCAGTTCGGAAAACATTGAGCGGTTTCCCGATCTTAGTTCTTCCCTCATATCCACGATATCGACTGCAGGCATAGCATGTTTATTCATCCGCTGACTGAGGGTCAATAACTGATAGACATTTTTCTTGGCACGGGCAAAGGATTCTAGGGTAGGGGTGGCACTTCCGAGGATGACAGGGCATTGATAGGATTTCGCTCGTTCAATCGCAACATCCCTTGCATGATAACGCGGATTTTCTTCTTGCTTGTAACTCGCCTCATGCTCTTCATCAATGATGACGATCCCAAGATTCTCAAATGGAGCAAAAACGGCCGACCGTGCCCCTACCACTACTTTTACTTCTTTACGATGAATTTTCCTCCACTCATCATATTTTTCTCCAACGGATAAACCACTATGCATGACCGCAACCTGCTCGCCAAAGCGTTCTTTAAACCGTTTCACCGTTTGGGGAGTCAAAGAAATTTCCGGAACCAACATGATGGCTTCCTTCCCTTTCTCCATAACCGAAGCGATGGCCTGTAAATACACTTCTGTCTTCCCACTTCCCGTTACACCATATAAAAGGAAAACGTCATGTTCGTCCTGTTTAATCTTCTCCTGAATGGGCCCAAGCGCGGCAGCCTGCTCATCTGTTAATGTGAAGGGATTGGATTTATTAAATACACGGTTTTCATAAGGGTCGCGGTATACTTCTTGTTCCAGTTCGACCAATGCCCCTTTTGCCACAAGGGACTTCACCGTCCCACTAGAAGCATTAACCAATTCAAGAAGCTCCTTAAGCGGTATCGGGTCTGGGTGTTCAATGAAATATTGGATGAGCTCCTGCTGTTTTCTTGCATTTCCGGATAGCGACGAACCCATTTCTTTCAATTCCATTGGAGATACTAACGGTTTTATAACCCGTACCGTCTTTTTATTGAGACGGTTTTTCACAAAATACACTAACTCTAAATTGCCTTTTTGCAACTCTTTTTGAAGAAGGGAAGCATGTTCCCCTTCTATCGCATCTTTCCATGATAGCGAATCATGCTTGCCAAAAAGAGCTTGTATCATCGTGGACAGCTGGGCCTTTTTACCGTCTACGATATTGATGACTTTTTCATATTTTGCTTTCATTGCTGCCGGTAGCATCGCTTGCAGCGCCGAAATTTTGAAACACATGGCCTCTTTCGTCAACCAGTCACCAAGTTGCAGCAATTCATCATTTAAAACAGGCTCCAAATCCATCAGTTCTTTAATATGGCGGAGCTTAGCAAATTCACTTTTATCTTTTAGCCCCGTTACGAATCCCTGCACCATTCTGGGACCAAATGGAACAATGACTCGCATGCCAGGTTTAATGACCTGGATCCATTTCTTAGGAATTCGATAATCGAATTCCCTATCCGTTTGTTTTGCAGGTACATCCACTATGACGGATGCAATATCCATTAGACATCAATCCTTTTGCATGCAGGATACTTCTGCCAAAATACTTTTGGCGATATCCGCTTTACTCATTTTTGGAAGTTCGATGGAACGCCCATCCTTATTAAAGATCGTAACAATATTTGTATCCGTGCCGAAGCCTGCACCCGATACCGTAACATTATTGGCTACGATCATATCGGCATTCTTCTTCACCAATTTCCCTTTTGCATACTCTTCCACATTATTCGTTTCGGCTGCAAAACCGACTAAGAGCTGATGAGTCTTATTCTTGCCCAATTCCATAAGAATGTCCTTTGTCCGTTCAAATTCAATCACATTTTCACCAGGCTGTTTTTTCATTTTCTGTTCATGATAGAATTTGGGTTTATAGTCGGCAACCGCAGCCGTCATAATTACCACATCACTCGAGTCAAATTGCTCAAACACCGCTTCATACATATCTGCGGCTGATTCGACGGGAATGACCTTCACCTTCGAAGGCGGAGCCAAACTCACGGGCCCGGTGACCAAGGTCACATCGGCTCCCTGATTGGCTGCCTGCTCGGCAATGGCATAGCCCATCTTGCCACTAGAATGGTTCGTCACGAAGCGTACAGGATCGATTGCTTCACGGGTAGGCCCCGCCGTGATTAAGAATTTCTTACCCTTAAGTGGTTTCAAGCCAACTTCCCCAAAGTATTCTTGTAGATGTTGTACAATCGTTTCCGGTTCTTCCAGTCTTCCCTTTCCTACATAGCCGCAAGCCAAATACCCTTCACCGGGCTCTATGAATTGATAACCAAACGTACGAAGCGTCTCCATATTCTTCTGCACAGCCGGATGAGCGTACATATGGACATTCATAGCCGGAGCTACCCAAACAGGGGCCTCCGTTGCAAGCAACGTGGTCGTGATCATATCATCCGCGATGCCATTGGCTATCTTGCCAATAACATTCGCTGTGGCAGGCGCCACCAGGACAATATCCGCCCAATCAGCAAGGTCGATATGGGCAATGACCGAGGAATCTTTTTCATCAAATGTATCGGTATAAACATCATGTCTTGAAAGTGCCTGAAAGGTAAGAGGCGTCACGAATTGGCGCGCCGAGGCACTCATGATCACCTTAACGTGAGCCCCTGCCTGCGTCAGTTTACTGGTCAGGGCTGCAGCCTTATATACAGCAATTCCGCCAGTGACACAAAGTAGAACCTTTTTATCGATTAGCATGCAAATTTCCCCTAACTATACATTCTATTATTAACTAATTATGAAGGTTTACAGGTAAAATTTCATTATATATGCGCAAGAACCTTGGTAAGTGTCAATAAAGTCCATAACCGCTTTTTGGATTGCTGTTTGTTTGCTCCTATCCAAAATCAAAACAAACAGGCCTGACACACCTTTGCCGCAGGAAGGAAGCAAGTTCCAAAAGTAACGCATCCTGTTTGCTGTTAGGGTGTCAGGCCCGATAGGTCAAGCTTAAGTGTTCAATTATTTTACTTCAGATGAATTATCATATGATAATTTACCAGAATAGATTTCTTCAAGGGCACGACCGACTGATTTGTGAGAAACTGGTTTAGCAATCATGCAGTTATCTTTAATTTGCATTTCTCTAGCACGCTTGGCTGCCACAGATACAAGTGAGTATTTTGAATCGATTTTCAGTAATAATGAATCAATAGATGGATATAACATAGTTTATTCCGCCTCCAACATTTTTTTATAAAGAACAGCAACTCTTTCCCGACGGCAATGTTCGGCAATTACAATTGCATTAATTCTAGCACAAGCAGCATCTACATGGTCATTTTCAACGACGTAATCATACAGATCCATAAGCTCTATTTCCTCTTTAGCCACCTTCATGCGCCCTTTGATCGCTTCCTCCGTCTCGGTACCACGGGTTACGATCCGACTTTCAAGTTCACTCAAGCTTGGCGGGGCAAGGAAAATGAATAGGCCTTCAGGAAACTTTTCCCGAACCTGCCTAGCTCCTTGTACTTCGATTTCAAGAAAAACATCTTTTCCGGAATCAATCGTTTCTCGGACATAATCAACAGGTGTTCCATAATAATTGCCGACGAACTCCGCATATTCCAGGAGCTTTCCTTCTTCAATCAACGCTTCGAAATCCTCACGCTTTTTAAAGAAATAATCTACCCCATCCACCTCACCTTGCCGTGGAAGTCGTGTCGTCATCGAAATTGAATACTCGAATGCCGTACCCGGCTGAGAAAAGATTGCCTTTCTTACGGTACCCTTACCCACACCTGATGGGCCGGACAAAACAATTAATAAACCTTTTTCTCTCATAATCTTTCAGTTACCCCTCTTCTACGCTATCATCTCGATCTTGAAGCCTTGCTGCAACCGTTTCCGGTTGAACGGCGGATAAGATGACATGGTCGCTGTCTGTAATAATAACGGCCCTTGTTCTTCTGCCGTATGTAGCATCTATTAATGATCCGCGATCACGGGCATCCTGGATAATCCTTTTTATTGGAGCAGATTCAGGACTTACAATGGATACGATCCGATTTGCGGAAACGATATTACCAAAACCAATATTAATGAGCTTAATTGACATTTTTGTCCCCCATTCATATTCTATTGTCGCCTTGACAGGGTTATCATAAACCGATTATTCGATATTTTGAACCTGTTCCTTCAATTTTTCAAGCAGGCTTTTCATTTCAACCACTTCTTTTGTAATGGCTGAGTCATTTGCCTTTGAACCGATCGTATTGACTTCCCTGTTCATCTCTTGAACGAGAAAATCCAATTTCCTCCCAATCGGTTGGCCTTGCTTAAGGGTATCCGAAAACTGTTGCACATGGCTATCGAGCCTAGTCAATTCTTCATTTATATCACATTTATCCGCAAATATGGCCGCCTCTGTGACAATGCGACTATCTTCAATCATGCCATCAGTCAACTCGGAAAGCTTTATTGTCAGTCGATCCTTATATTGCTTTACAACAGAAGGCGCATAGGTTTTGACCCCCGCTACAATCTCAGCAAACTTCTTTAACTGACTTTGCAAATCACTGGCCAGCCCCTGTCCTTCCTGAACACGCATTTGTTTCAGGTTTTCTAGGGCACCCTTTACTGATTCCATAAGCAACTTTTCCAAATCACTAGGAACGGTCGCTACTTCTTCCATCAAGAAAATCGATTCGAGTTGCAGTATATCTTGAAGCGAAATGGAACCGCCAAGGTTATATTTCCCCTTCACTGCATCCATCAGGCTTACATATTGATCTGCAAGATTCCAATCGATATCAACATTTTTAGAAACCAGGCTTTTCCCTTCGACCGTTATGAAGAGTTCCACCCGTCCCCTTCTTATGTATTCACTCGCCATTTTTTTCACTTTTTCTTCCAGAACCAACAGCTGGCGCGGCATTCGAATCGTATATTCGCAGAAACGATGGTTGACGGTCTTGATTTCTGCAAAGACCTTGACCTGTTCGTTTTGTGATTCTCCTCTTCCATAGCCCGTCATACTGGTAACCATGTCTCCACTTCCAATCAAACATAATGTAGTAACTTGGTATGTTCATTCAATCTATATCAGCATTTTCACGTCATGATCAGTATAAATAAAAGGTTCTAAAAATAAAAAGGTAATAGAGAAAGACTCTATCACCTAAAAGATTATATCATATTTTATTGTGCTTTTCTTGCTAAAAAGGTTCCCGCCAGTAAAAAAGTTGGGATTGATGACATTCCTACCACTAATAGCCAATCCCTGCCCGAAATCGGAACGGTGTGAAAGATTGCCTGTAGCGGCTGTACATACATGACAGCAAGCATTAACAACAGGGAAGAGAGCACTGCTCCCACTAAATACAGATTGCCAAACGGATTTCTTGAGAAAATGGACTTTTCACTCCGACAGTCAAAAACATGGATCAACTGGGCAAGTACAAGGGTCGCAAATGCGATGGTCTGTGCATATGCAAGATTATCAGGATTCGCACGATATACCACATAAAAGGCAATTAACGTCGAGATCCCAATTAAAAAACCACGTGAGAGGATTTTCCAGCCTAGTCCCCTCCCAAAAACCCCTTCATTAGCATTTCTCGGATTCCTTTTCATCACATCTTCTTCAGGATCATCGAGACCCAAAGCCATCGCCGGGAGTCCGTCCGTCACCAAGTTGACGAATAGGATTTGAATGGGAATCAATGGTAAAGGCAAGGCACAAAGCATGGCGAAAAACATGACAAGAATTTCACCAACATTCGATGCCAACAAATACCGGATAAACTTCCGAATGTTTTCATAGATGTTCCTTCCTTCTTTAATAGCCGATTTAATCGTGGCGAAATTATCATCGACCAAAATCAAGGAAGAAGCCTCCTTTGCGACGTCTGTACCCGTGATGCCCATTGATATACCGATATCGGCCGACTTTATTGCCGGAGCGTCATTGACGCCATCTCCCGTCATCGCAACAACATGTCCTTTATTCTGTAAAGCCTTCACGATTTTCAACTTATGTTCCGGGGAAACACGGGCGAACACAGACACTCCTTCAACGATTTCTTCGAGCTCGTCAACTTCCATCGCCGATAATTGATGACCTTCGAGTACACGGTCTTTCCCTCTTAAAATACCAAGATCTTTAGCAATAGCCCTGGCTGTTATAACATGGTCGCCCGTTATCATGACCGTTTTAATTCCCGCATCCCGGCATTCCTTAACTGCTTGTTTCACTTCAGGACGAGGTGGGTCTATCATGCCCTGCAGCCCCATGAAGGTCAAATTCCGTTCGGCCTCTGTCTCATGGAGTAGAATGGTTCCCTTTGAAAGTGGTTTGTAACCCACTGCAATCATCCGAAGTGCACTTGATGCAAGCTCATTCATTTTCAGTTGAACCCGTTCCTTGTTTTCCCGATTTAGCGGGTCCGTTCTACCGTCCACTAAAATCGTATCACTCTGGGCTAGCAAAACATCTGGTGCCCCTTTTACTACGACAAAATGGTTTTCTTTATCATCCTTGACTACAACACTCATCATCTTCCTTTCAGAATCGAATGGAAACTCCCTCACGATCGTGAACTGGTTTGACAAATGCTCCCTCGTCAAACCCGCCTTCATCGCCGCTACTACCATCGCGCCTTCTGTCGGATCTCCGTCAAGGACATATCCTTTTCCTCTCTCATTTACCTCGGCTTTGTTGCAAAGAATCCCAAATGTCACCATTTGGAGGAGAGCCTTTTCATTTTTTGGAGCGACCGAAACTCCTCCTGAAGAAAACTCCCCAGTCGGATGATATCCTGTCCCACTTACATCCCATGTCTTCCCGCCACTCCAAATTTTCGTAACCGTCATTTTATTCTGGGTCAATGTTCCAGTTTTGTCGGAACATATCACTGTGGCACATCCAAGCGTTTCAACCGCAGGCAACTTCCTAACAATGGCCTTTTGTTTAATCATCCGTTGAACGCCAAGAGACAAGGCTACTGTCACAATGGCAGGCAAGCCTTCCGGGATGGCCGCAACAGCCAAGGAAACACCGGCTAAAAACATGGTATAAAGATCATGCCCTTGAAGGACACCCGTTAATACGACGACTCCAGTTAAGATCAACGCGGTAATGATTAAGATTTTTCCCAATTGTTCCAATCGTCGTTGTAGTGGCGTTTCCTTGGTTTCTGCTGTTTGAAGAAGGTCCGCTATCTTCCCCATTGCTGTGTTCATTCCTGTCGCGACAACAATTCCAATACCATTTCCTCTAGTGACCATCGTTCCCATGAACGCCATATTTTCCTGATCCCCGATGCTTTCCGCCTCGCCCATTAATGGATCGGAGCATTTCACGGCTGGAATGGACTCGCCAGTTAGAGCTGATTCTTCAATTTCAAGGCTGGAATGGTCGACGATCCGTAAATCTGCCCCTATTCGGTCCCCGCTTGCAAATTTCAAGATATCCCCTACTACCACTTCCCTTGAAGGGATCTTCAGCCATTGCCCGTTCCTTAATGCCTGAACCTGTGGGGCTGTCATTTCCTTTAAGGCATCCAATGATTTTTCAGCCTTACGTTCTTGAAAAAACCCAAGTACCCCATTTAAAAAAACAATGGCAATGATGGCAATCGCATCGATATATTCACCCAAGATGCCAGAGACCAAGGTTGCCGCAAGCAAGACAATGACCATAAAATCTTTAAATTGAGCGAAGAACAGTAAAATGGCAGATTGCTTTTCCCCTTCTTTCAGTTCATTGAATCCTTGCTTGTTCAGCCTGTCCTTTACTTCTTTCTCATTCAAACCAGCTTTCACGTCCGTTTGAAGCGCCTTCTCCATTTCTTGCTTATTCATTTCCTTGAACTCCATCGAGTATCACACATCCCTTTGAATAGAATGAAATAGGCCCCAGTATACATGCTCAAAACAGGCACTTAGCGTTGCTCACCCTCATCCGCCTGCATACTAAACTACATAAAACAACTGCTCTTCTTCCATGATTATTCAGACTCGTCCAAAAAAATGCTATAATTAATCTGAAATTGCACAAACGGATTATCCGACCTACCGATGGATTAATGAATGTCAGGAATAGACTCATTCCCATGTTTATTCCAGTAATATAGGCAACCATTTTAAAACGGCTATTGAAAGAGCCTTATAGAAAATCTTATGTAAAGGAAGTAAAATGAATGTCATTCGATGGATTATTCACGAAAGCGATAACGGAAGAAATCGCTTCTTTATTAAAAGGCGGGCGCATCAATAAAGTGCATCAGCCCTATAAAAACGAAATCATACTGGTGGTTCGGGCTGGAGGTAAAAATCAAAAGCTACTATTATCTGCACACCCGAGCTATTCAAGGGTACAGCTGACAGAAGAAAGCTATGAAAATCCGAAAGAGGCACCAATGTTCTGCATGCTGCTCAGGAAGCATCTGGAAGGATATACAATCGAGGACATCTATCAACATGAGCTAGATCGGATGATCATCCTCGAAGTGAAAGGTAGAAATGAACTGGGCGATGTTTCCCAGAAACAGCTAATCATCGAAATTATGGGTCGTCACAGCAATATCATCTTAGTTGATAAAGAGCGGAATATGATTTTAGACAGCATCAAACATGTATCACACGCTGTGAACAGCCACCGGGCGATATTACCTGGCCAGGAATACATTCTCCCCCCAGAACAGGAGAAGCAAAATCCATTTGACTCCACTGACGATGATATAAGGAAATCGCTGGACTTTAATGCTGGAAAGCTTGACCGTCAGCTAGTAGCCCATTTCTCAGGAGTTTCACCCCTAGCGGCTAAAGAGGCCGTTTACCGTGCTGGTTTGGCGAACAGTTCGACACTTCCACCTGCTTTCTCTAGCCTCATAAAAGAGATTGCAGATCGAGAGTATGTCCCGACCATCAAACAAGATGGCAGTAAAGAAGTTTTCTATATGCTTTCCCTGAATCACCTGACGGGTAAAGAAAGGTCATTTCCATCCTTAAGCGAGATGCTTGACCGCTATTACTTTGGGAAAGCCGAACGGGACCGCGTCAAGCAAAAGGGCCAGGATATAGAACGCTTCATTACGAATGAAATAGAAAAAAACTCAAAAAAAATCGGCAAATTGGAACGTACGCTAAAGGAAACGGAACGCGGGGAACAATACCAACTGTTCGGTGAATTGCTGACAGCCAACTTATATCAAATGAAAAAAGGCATGAAGGAAATCGAGGTCATCAATTATTACAATGAAGATCAAGAGACTGTCGTTATCCCGCTTAATCCATTAAAAAACCCATCTGATAATGCACAGAAGTACTTTTCAAAGTATCAAAAGTCCAAAAATGCGGTCGTTGTCGTCCAAGAGCAAATCGAAAAAGCCCAACTGGAATTGGCTTACTTTGAAGCCTTGCATCAGCAATTGCAGTCTGCCTCACCAAAAGATATCGAGGAAATACGCGAAGAACTACAAGAAGAAGGGTACATCCGCCAGAAAAAGAAAAAGGGCATGAAAAAACCTGCCAATGCCAAACCGCAGCTTGAGACTTATTACAGTAGTGATGGAGACCTCATATTTGTCGGGAAAAATAATAAGCAAAATGATTACTTGACGAATAAATTTGCCCGTCGTGATGAAATCTGGCTTCATACGAAGGATATTCCCGGCTCACATGTCGTGATTCGGAATGAATCACCAAGTGAAAATACGATAAAGGAAGCGGCCGCTTTAGCTGCATTCTTCAGCAAAGCCAAGCAATCAAGCTCGGTGCCTGTCGATTTCACCCAAGTTCGCCATGTGAAGAAACCAAATGGATCGAAACCTGGGTTTGTCATCTATGAACAACAGCAAACCGTTTATGTTACCCCTGATGCCGATACGGTCATTTCTTTAAAAGAAGTGACACACGTAAAAGGATAAGTATTAATAAAAACAATACCCTGTGAACTGCACCCCGCTTGTTAGACATGACCTAACAAGCGGGGTGCAGTTTTTATTTTGGTTGAAGCATCATCTTAGAGATGGTAAAAGTGAATAATATACTAATAGAAATCGTAAAGAGAAGGGCCCTTTTGTCTCATGAAAAAACGATGCCTTGAATGTCACCAGGTCGAAAGTCTTGTTAAATAGTAAAACAAAAAAATAAATACATATTTTAGAAATCAAGATAGAATAAATACCTATTCAAAGATCTATGCTTCTCTAGTCCATCATTTGTAAAGCACTGAAGGTTTGATTTTTTCAACCAAATCCTTAAAAACTATGGTAATATAGTTCCTGTTGTAAAAGGGAGGAATTATTTCAATGAAAAAAATATGGAGTATGAGTCTTTTGTTGGTGGTTTTACTATTGACTGCCTGTTCAGGTGAGGAACAAACTGTTTCAACTGAGAAAGGTTCTTCTACCAATACAAAAGCTGAACAAAAAGATAAAAAAGAAGCGAAAGTAGAAATAATGCAAGAAACATTCGGTGCTTGGAAAGATTCTATTGATTCTGTTTGGGTGAACTATTCTGCCGAAGTGAAAAATACCGGAAATGCCCCTGCTTCGTTAAGTGATATCCAAATTAATTTTGAAGGGGAAGACGGAAGCGTCCTTGGTACGGCCAGTATGATAACGGCTACACCTGATGTCATCATGCCAGGTGAAACGGCGTATATTGGTGAATCCACTATTTTAGATTCTGTGAAAGACCCTAAATTGGTCAATAAAGCGTATTCTAATATAGATTTCGATACAACAGATGAGGAACCAGCCTATTTAAAAACGGAAAATGTTAAGTTGAACGCTTTGAGCGGTGATTTTTCAGATAATCCTTATTCTGTCACAGGGAATGTGATAAATGACGGGGATGAAAAAGCGGATGACATTCGTTTGGCATCTGGTTTATATGATGGAGAAGGGAAATTGGTAGGCGTATTGAATGGTTCATTAGATATTGGGTTGAATGCAGGTGGAAAAACGGCATTCGAACTGAACTATCCAGAACTTCCACCTACCGTCAAAGGAAAAGCGAAAGAAGTAAAAACTGTTGCTTACAGTTGGAAGTGGTAATTTAATAGTATAAAAAAGGTATTTTTTTTAAAAAGTGATAACTAGAATGTTTCCACATGAAACAAACTTTGGTACACCGCTTGTATTAGTGGTGTGCTTTTTTATGTTAATACGAACCCTGATCACCCTCCTTTTTACTTCCACCATAGCCAAAACTGCAATGGCATAGTATATGTGTCATGGGGGTACGGTACCAAAAAAGTATAAACAACACCCCATATTCAGTAGAGAATACGTGGTGCTGTTTAAGCGTACCTATCAAACATCAACCCATTAGCTCTATTTATGCAGAAATCCAGGCGGAGTCTTCGGGATTTTCACGCCATTTTTTTAGCTTTTCCAGTTCCCCTGCAGTAATATAGCCTTTTTCATTAGCCACTTTAATCAATGAGGAATAATCACTTAAGGAGTAGTTCGTAATGTTTTCAGCAGTAAACTTTTCTTTTCCCTTTTCTAATTCGTATGTAAAGATGGAAACGACCCCAAGGACCTCGCATCCTGCTTTTCTAAGAGCGTCTACTGCCGTGATGACGCTACCGCCTGTAGATATTAAATCTTCAACGACAACCACTTTTTGACCTGACAAAGCACGCCCCTCAATTTGATTGCCCTTTCCGTGTTCCTTCGCTTTCGAGCGGACATAACACATCGACAAATCCATTTTATCACTCACCCAAGCGGCATGCGGTATTCCAGCCGTGGCGGTGCCAGCGATTAGCTCAGTATCCGGGAAGTTCTGTTCAATCAATCCTTTCAATCCCTCGGCGATTTCATTCCGAACCGCTGGATAGGAAAGGGTTAAACGATTATCGCAATAAATGGGTGACTTGATTCCAGATGCCCACGTGAATGGTTCATTTGGCTGTAGGAATACCGCTTTGATTTCTAAAAGTCGTTCTGCAATTAATTGGTTTAACATCGAATTCCCTCCCAAGATGCCTTCATGTCTAAATATGTTTGTAATGGATCTTTTGCAGATGTGATTGCTCTACCTACCACGATTGCATCGGACCCTATGATCCTTGCCTGCTCAGGAGTTGCTATTCTGTGTTGATCATGTGTTGGTCCACCTTCATTACGGATACCTGGCGTAACCGTCATAAATTGGTCGCTGATATGTTCATGGATCCTTCTAACTTCATGCGTCGAGCAGACAACACCATCAAGGCCGGCCTGGCCTGAGAGCTTTGCATAGTGCAGTACTGCATCTTCAAGTGTTCCGTTGATGTTTTGTTCGAGATTCATTTGTTCCTGTGACGTACTTGTCAGTTGGGTCACCCCTATGCATAATGGGCGTTTTTTTCCGGTAGCCGTTCCACTATCAAGGCCTTCAAGTGCCGCTTCCATCATTCTGCTTCCGCCGGCCGCATGGACATTCACCATATCCACATTCAATGTAGCAAGCCCCCTCATTGCCATTTTGACCGTATTAGGGATATCATGAAGCTTCAAATCCAGAAAAATATCATGCCCTTGTTCTTTTACAAATGAAATGATTCCCGGTCCGTTCTGATAAAACAACTCCATCCCGACTTTAACTGCTAGTTTCTCCGATTGAAAATGTTGTAAAAATTGCTTCGTTTGAATCAGGCTAGGAAAATCAAGCGCGATTATTAACGATTGCTTCATTCTGCTTCCAACTCCTTCCGGTACATTGCGAAATATGCTCAAATCCTAACTCATCCAATAATTTGGGCAATTCTTCAATAATCGTCGGGCACACAAAGGGATCCACAAAGTTTGCTGTTCCCACCGCAACTGCGCTTGCACCTGCATAGAAAAATTCAATGACATCCTCCGCAGAAGAGATGCCGCCCATACCAATGATTGGAATCGAAACTTGCTGACTCACTTCATAAATCATCCTAAGTGCGACTGGTTTAATGGCAGGACCAGACAATCCACCAGTCTTGTTTGAAAGGATCGGCTGACCCGTTTTTAAATCCAACCGCATGCCGACTAGCGTATTGATCATTGTCAGACCGTCGGCCCCTCCCTCTTCAACCGCTTTGGCCATGGCTACAATATCGCTGACATTGGGAGAAAGCTTCACATAAACAGGGACCGAGGAAACTTCCTTTACTGCCTTAGTTACTTCCTTTGCAACTTCGGGAATCGTCCCAAAAGCGATGCCGCCTTCTTTCACATTCGGGCAGGAGATATTCAATTCAAGTGCCACAACATTCTCTGCCTTGCTTATGTCCCGGGCAACTTTCACATAATCGGCTATATGGGATCCGGCAATGTTTGCGATGATCGGCACATCATATTTATCGAGCCACGCCAATTCTTCATTGATGACTTTATCCAGACCCGGGTTTTGCAATCCGATTGCATTCAGCATCCCTGAGGAGGTTTCGGCGACACGCGGTGTCGGATTGCCAAAACGAGGCTCTGGTGTGGTCGCTTTAATCATGATGGCTCCCAATATATCCAAATCAAAGAACTGGCTGTATTCACGCCCGAATCCAAAACAGCCCGAAGCTGGCATGACCGGATTTTTTAAGTGTAAACCGGGTAGTTCTACCGATAATCTGCTCATAGTACCACCTCTCCTGAACGAAATACGGGTCCGTCACTGCATACCTTCTTATAACTAAAGCCTTCCGGATCGTCTGCAGTGTGACATACGCAGGCAAAACAAGCACCGATGCCACACCCCATCCTTTCCTCTAGCGATAGATAAAGCTTCTTGTCGCTATACCCCGCTTCCAGCGCCTTCAACATCGGCGTTGGCCCGCAGGAAAAGACCGTTTCAAATTCCGCACCCAGCTTCTCGATTACCGTCGTAACGAATCCTTTTGTCCCATATGATCCATCCACCGTTGCAATATATGTATCTCCTAATTCACTAAACTCTTCTTCATAAAAAACGGCAGCCATCGTTTGGAAACCAAGCACATGAATAACCCGAACGCCTCTGGCAACCAGCATTTTTGAGAGCTGGAACAGGGGAGGGACGCCTATCCCCCCACCGACCAACAATGCAATCTCCCCAGCTTTCGCTTCATCAACCGGAAAGCCGTTGCCAAGTGGGCCGAGAATATCTACCCCTTCCATCTGCTTCCGCTGGGACAATAATGTTGTTCCCTTCCCTTCAGCCCGGTAAATCATCGTGAATTCCTTTTTGCTTTTATTGTAAGAAGAAATCGAAATCGGGCGTCTTAGCAGCGGCTCGGTACCTTCCGTCGGTTTAATTTGGACAAATTGCCCCGGCTGCTTCATTTCAGAAACTAACTCACCTTGTAGGGTTAGCTCAAAGATAGATGGAGCCAGCTCTTTATGTGTCAACACCTTCATTGTTTCCTTCTTGATCATGTATAGCTCACCTCACGACTTTTTTTCGTCTTTCCCATGGCTTCCGTCGAGAATGTCATGGATTCGATCACTCTTAAAATGGCTTCTGCTGTATCCAATGATGTCAAGCAGGTAACTCCATTTTCAACCGATTCACGTCGAATCCTGAACCCATCCCGCTCCGGTTGCTTCCCTTTTGTCAATGTATTGATGACGAACTGGGCTTCGCCATGACGGATGACATCCAACAGATTCCTGCCTTCTTCTCCGATTTTTCCTACGACAGCAGTTGGGATGCCCGACTCTTCCAGCATATTCGCCGTTCCACTTGTGGCAATTAGCTTGAAGCCGATGTTATGGAAGCGTCTGGCTAATTGAAGTGCTTCCTGCTTATCTTTATCCGATATGGTTAACAAGACCGTTCCATGGCTTTGTATGGTGAAGCCGGAAGCGACAAGTCCTTTGTATAGGGCCTTTTCAAGTGTGCTATCTTTCCCCATGACTTCCCCAGTCGATTTCATTTCAGGCCCGAGTGATATGTCCACTCCTCTCAATTTAGCAAAAGAGAAGACAGGCACTTTTACATAGACCCCGGTTTGTTCGGGAACCATTCCTGACTGATACCCATGACTTTCAAGGCTTTGTCCCAGAATCACCTTTGTTGCGAGGTTCGCCATGGGTACATTTGTAATTTTACTTAAGAATGGAACCGTACGACTTGAACGTGGATTCACTTCAATGACATACACTTCGTCATTACTGATGACATATTGGATGTTCAGCAAACCAATGATTTTCAATCCTTTTGCCAATCTGGTGGTGTAATCGATGATCACTTCTTTTTGCTTATCCGTCAGGCTTTGGGGCGGATAGACGGCAATCGAATCGCCCGAGTGAACCCCTGCCCGTTCGATGTGTTCCATGATTCCAGGGATGACCACGGTCTTGCCATCCGAAATGCCGTCGACCTCCACTTCTTTACCCGTTAGATACCGATCAATCAGTACCGGGTGTTCCGGATTGATTTTCACCGCATTTTTCATGTAATGAAGCAACTCTTCTTGTTTGTAGACAATTTCCATCGCCCTTCCTCCGAGTACATAGGAAGGCCTTACTAAAACCGGGTATCCGATATCTTCAGCAATGATGATCGCTTCTTCGACGGACGTGGCCGTTTTCCCTTTAGGCTGTGGAATGCCCATTTCTTGGAGAGCTGTCTCGAATTTGTTTCGATTTTCCGCACGGTCCAGGTCTTCTAAAGAGGTACCGAGTATTTTCACACCCCGATGAACTAACCCCTCTGCAAGATTGATGGCGGTCTGCCCGCCAAATTGGACGATGACCCCTTCTGGTTTCTCCAAGTCGATGACATGCATCACATCTTCAAGTGTCAACGGCTCGAAGTAAAGCTTATCGGAAATACTGAAATCTGTTGATACCGTTTCAGGATTATTATTGATGATGATTGCTTCATAGCCCGCTTCCTTAATGGCCCACACGGAATGTACGGTCGCATAGTCGAATTCAACACCTTGACCAATTCGGATCGGACCAGACCCCAGTACGATGACGCTTTTTTTATCCGTTACCACCGATTCGTTTTCCTCTTCATACGTTCCGTAAAAATACGGCGTTTCTGATTCGAATTCTGCGGCACACGTATCAACCATTTTATAAACTGGTATGATTCCATGCTGTTTTCGATATTCATATACATTGATTTCAGCGACTTCCCAGATTTCCGAAATGGTTTTGTCGGAAAAGCCAAGCTCTTTAGCCTTCTGCAGGACTTCCGTGTCATAAATATGAGTACGTAACTCTTGTTCAAAGTCGATGATTTTCTTCAGTTTATGAAGGAAGAATAAATCGATTTGACTCCATTCGTGAATGGTTTCTATCGTTTTTCCTCTTCTTAATGCCTCACCGATATAGAATAACCGTTCATCTCCCGCTTTCCGGATTCTTTTTTCAATTAATTCATCATTGAAATTCTCACTCAACTCGAGGTGATATACCCCGGCTTCAAGGGAACGAACAGCTTTAAGTATCGATTCCTCGAATGTTCGGCCAATCGCCATGACTTCTCCAGTTGCCTTCATTTGCGTGCCGAGTCTACGGTTGGCACTTTCAAATTTATCGAACGGCCACCGAGGGATTTTCGTGACGACATAATCTAGCGCCGGTTCGAAGCTCGCATACGTTTTGCCCGTAACCGGGTTCATCATTTCATCTAGCGTCAAACCGACTGCAATCTTAGCCGCAAGTTTGGCTATCGGGTATCCTGTCGCTTTCGATGCGAGTGCCGATGAACGGCTTACCCGTGGATTGACTTCAATCACATAGTATTGGTAGCTATCTGGGTCAAGGGCCAGCTGAACATTACAACCACCCTCGATTTTCAAGGCACGAATGATTTTCAATGAAGTGTTCCTAAGCATTTGGTACTCTCGGTCACTTAGCGTTTGACTTGGTGCCGCAACAATCGAATCACCTGTATGTACACCGACTGGATCGAAGTTCTCCATATTACATACGACTATCGCATTATCATTGGAGTCTCGCATCACTTCATATTCCACTTCTTTAAAACCGGCAATGCTTTTCTCAAGAAGGCATTGATGGACAGGGCTGCTTTTCAAGCCGCCTTCAACAATCTCAATCAATTGCTCTTCGTCTTCACAGATCCCGCCTCCTGTCCCCCCCAATGTGAACGCGGGACGAACGATGACTGGATAGCCGACTCGTTCCACGAACGCATAGGCCTCATCCAAATTATGTATAATGTCGCTATCCGGAACCGGCTCATCGAGTTCATTCATTAACGTGCGGAACAAATCCCTATCTTCCGCTTGTTGGATGGCAGAAAGTTTCGTGCCCAGAATCTGGACGTTGCATTCTTCCAATATCCCCGCATTGGCCAATTCTACGGCCATATTCAATCCCGTCTGTCCGCCCAAAGTCGGAAGCAAGGCATCCGGACGCTCTTTGCGGATGATTTTACTAACAAATTCCAGGGTGATCGGTTCGATATAAACCGCATCAGCCATTTCACTGTCGGTCATGATCGTCGCGGGGTTTGAGTTGATCAGAATTACCCGGTAGCCCTCTTCTTTTAATGCGATGCATGCTTGAGTTCCTGCATAATCGAACTCAGCGGCCTGGCCGATTACGATTGGACCAGAACCAATAACTAAGATGCTTTTTATATCTGTGCGTTTTGGCATGTTTCTTCCCCCTTTGTAGTGGCAACTTCAATGTTCCGTAAAAATTCATCGAAAAGATAATTGGCGTCTTCCGGTCCTGGTGACGCCTCCGGATGGTACTGAACCGTAAAGGCCGGGTAATGTTTATGGCGTAAACCTTCGATGGTATCATCATTCAAGGCAGTATGTGTAACGGTAAGGTCGGTATGTTCGATTGAATCCGTTTCGACTGTGTAACCGTGATTTTGCGAAGTAATGGACACTTTTCCCGTACGAAGATCCTTTACTGGATGGTTGGATCCGCGATGACCGAATTTTAGTTTGTCTGTATCTGCCCCGTTTGCAAGCGCGAACAGCTGATGGCCCAGGCAAATTCCGAATAGTGGGACTTCTTTCTGGATTGTCCGAATCATTTCTAACGTTTCCCGAACGCTTTTTGGGTCTCCAGGTCCATTGGACAGCATCACTCCATCCGGATGATAGTTCATGATCTCCTGTGCCGTGATGTTATAAGGAACGACCACGACGTCACACCCACGTTTCGTCAACTCTCGTAAAATACCATGCTTCATTCCGTAATCGACTAGAACCACTCGCGGTCCCCTACCTGGACTTGAGTAGGCCGTTTTAGTAGATACCTGTTTCACTTGAGTGGTCGGGAGTACCGTTGCTTTAAGCTGGGCAATAACCTCATCGGCCTTCTTATTCATATTACAGAGCGCCCCTTTAAGAGCACCTGTCTTTCTGATGATCCTTGTCAGCTTTCTCGTGTCAATCCCGGAGATTCCAGGGATATTCTTCATTTTCAAATAGTCATCAAGTGATAATTGGTTGCGCCAGTTAGAAGGAAATTCTGCAGTTTCCTTCACGACGAATCCCGCTATGGCTGGATTGATCGATTCAAAATCGTCTCGGTTGATTCCATAGTTCCCAATTAGCGGATATGTCAAAGTAACAATTTGACCACAATAAGATGGATCAGATAAAATTTCTTGATAGCCTGTCATCCCTGTGTTAAATACGACTTCCCCGATTTTCTCCACGTCTCCACCGAATGCTTCGCCAATGAAAACCGTACCATCTTCTAAAATAAGCTGTCTTTTCATCCCTGAACACGTCCTTTTTCCCAAGATAACTTTCCTTCTGAAATCGTCATGACCGGCCACCCCTGACATTTCTTGTCATGGAAAGGTGTGTTTTTTCCCTTTGAAGCGAATTCTTCTTTATTGATCGCCTGTTTTGCATTCAAATCGATTAACGTGATATCCGCCACAACCCCTTCTTTTAGCTGGCCGAATGGAAGCGAGAAGCAATCAGCTGGTTTGATGGTCAGGAAGTCTACCAACTGTTTCAGAGTGATGATTTCTTTTTTGACCAATTCCGTATAAAGCAGCGGGAAGGCCGTTTCTAGACCTACAATTCCGAATGGAGCAAGCTGCATGCTTTGCTCTTTTTCCTCAACGCTATGAGGGGCATGGTCTGTTGCGATAAAATCGATGGTTCCATCAAGCAAGCCTTCGATTAAAGCATCACGATCTTCGCGTCCCCTTAAAGGAGGGTTCATTTTATAATTCGTATCAAGCCCTGGTATATCATCTTCTGAAAGTAATAGATGATGTGGGGTCACTTCCGCAGTGACTTTGATACCGGCACGTTTAGCGTCTCTTACGGTTCTTACCGATTCTTTCGTTGATATATGGCAGACGTGGTAATGGCAGCCTGCCGCTTCCGCAAGCAATATGTCACGGGCAATATGTACAGCTTCGCATACAGAAGGAATTCCATTGATTCCATTTTCTTTGGAGAATCTCCCCTCATGAACGGAGCCTTTATTGATTAAGCTATTATCTTCACAATGGGCGACCACAGCCATATCAATGGCAGCTGCCCGCTTCATCGCTTCAAGCATCATTCCTGCCTCTTGAATGCCAACACCATCATCCGTAAAGGCGAATGCCCCTGTCTTCTTCAGTGCTGAAAAATCAGTCAGCTCCTTGCCAGCTTCTCTAATCGTGATCGAAGCATAGGGCAACACGCGAACATGTGCCGTTTCTTCAATTTTTTTATTCAACGCCCCAAGGTGCTCCACAGTATCAGGTACAGGTCTTGTATTGGGCATGGCTGCTACTGTCGTAAAGCCACCTCTGGCCGCCGCCAAGGTTCCCGTTTCAATGGTTTCTTTATGTTCTCCCCCCGGCTCACGTAAATGTACATGTAGATCTATGAATCCTGCTGTAACAAGCAGCCCATCAGCATCTACTACTTTACTATCTTCCGTAGCCAGGTTCTCCCCTATTTTCGTGATGAACCTTCCCTCTATTTCTATATCTGCTTTCTTGAATTGATTTTGATTATCTAGCAATACTCCATTTTTGATGACAGTTTTCATGAGTGTTTCCTCCCTTATTTTTTTCAAGCACATTTTTTAACACAGCCATTCTGATAAAAACGCCATTTTGCATTTGTTTGAAGATTCTTGAGCGGCTGCATTCGACCAAATCACTGTCAATCTCAACTCCGCGGTTAATGGGGGCTGGATGCATGATGATGGCACATGGTTTCATCGTTTTTTCACGAATCTTATTCAAGCCAAACCTTTTCAAATACTCCCCATTTTCCACGTCATATTTATCACTATGCCTTTCATGTTGGATTCGGAGCAACATGACCACATCCGCTGTCGCTACAGCTTGATCGATATCTTCGTATTTCGCCAATCCATTGTTTACGTCAAACCATTCGGGAGGACCTGAGAATACAACTTCTGCACCTAGGCGGGTGAGTGCGTCTGCATTGGATTTAGCCACACGGCTATGCCTCACATCTCCAATAATCGAAATTTTCAGACCTTTAAAACTAGTAAACTCTTGCTTTATCGTCAATAAATCGAGCAGAGACTGTGTCGGATGATTTCCGCAACCATCACCCGCATTGATGATGGGGATATGTAATTTGCCTCTCAACTCATCAAAATAGTTGTCCTGCTCATGACGGATGATGAGAGCTTTGACTCCAATCGATTCAAATGTTTTCGCTGTGTCGTATAAGGTTTCTCCTTTTAACACGGATGATGTCCCCGCATCAAAAGGAATGACCTCAAGTCCTAATTTCCTTTCAGCCATTTCAAAACTTGATTTGGTTCGCGTGCTTGGCTCAAAGAACAGATTGGCGACCATCGTCTGCTGCATAGGCATCCAGCTCGTTCCATTGGCAAACCCCTCTGCCTCGTATAAGATCGTTTCGATTTCAGTTAAAGATAGCTCATTCATCGTCAATAATTTTTTCATCATTCCTGCTCCTTTCACAATCTTTTTTTGTGATGCGGGGCATAAAAAAAGCCCCGTCATTTAAGGACAGGGTGAAGGTCATAAAGACTTGGAGTAATCGGGAAATTCCCCCTTTCCTTTCCTCTTCCGTCTTTACTGCAACACCCTTCTAAGTCTCTCTGGACTTCTTTTAAAAGGTGATTTATTTAATGTTTATTTTTCAAAGATGTTTCCGGTCACTTTTTCTCTGTCCGGCAATACCAAGTTAAGTACAATCCCCACTATTGCTGATAGCGCCATTCCGGATAAAGAAACATTTGCGGATAATTGTACGAATGCTCCACCAATCCCAATTACTAAGATGACCGAAGCAATCATCAAATTACGTTTTTTATCAAAATCCACTTTATTATCAATCAACATCCTTAAACCGCTTGAAGCGATGATACCAAAGAGAAGAATGGAAATCCCCCCCATGACGGCCGTTGGTATTGATCCGATCACCGCTGAAATCTTCCCGTTGAAACCGAAGATCATAGCAGTCAAAGCCGCACCACCGATGATGTAGACGCTAAATGCCTTTGTCATCGTCAGGACCCCGATATTTTCTCCATACGATGTAAGTGGCGGTCCCCCGATAATGGAACCGATCATGATGCCTGCGCCGTCACCAAGGATGGATCGATGTAAACCCGGCTTTTCCAAAAAGTTTCTACCTACCACTTTACTTAATACCATTTGGTGTCCGATATGTTCAGATAAGGTGACGATGGCGACCGGGACCATGATGGCGATGACTTCCCATGAAAAGGTGGGTGTATAGGTTATTCCAGGAATCATGAATTCCGGCATTTCCCACCATTTTGCCGTTTCAATCGGTCCATAATCGATAATGCCTGCAATTGCCGAGCAGCCATATCCGACTATGATCCCCATCAATATTGGAATCAGGTTAAGGAAGCCTTTAAAAAACACGTTACAGATAATCGTAGCTGCCAGGGTGATGAGTGCTATGATGATGTAAGTAACGCTGTACTTGTCTTGCGGATCATACATGGCCATGTCAACTGCTGTCCCAGCGAGGCTCAGCCCGATTACTATGATGACGGGACCGACGACCACCGGTGGCAATAGAACCATCAACCAGCGTAAACCGACTTTATGAATGACCAACGCCACTATTCCATATATGAGTCCTGCTACAAAACAGCCGATCATGGCCGCTTCCGGTCCACCAAGTGACTTGGCCGCGATTATGGGTGCTATGAAAGCAAATGATGAACCAAGATAAGCAGGGATTTGGCCTCTCGTAATCAATAAGTATGATAATGTCCCTACCCCACTGGAAACCAATGCTACTGCAGGGCTCAGACCGACCAGGAATGGCACTAGCACCGTTGAACCAAACATCGCAAACAAGTGCTGGATGCTTAATGTCACCCATTGACCAAACCTTGGTACGTCTTCCACGTCGAGGATGATGTCTTTTCTTTCGTCTTCCATTTCTTTTCCCCCTATGAACATTGCATCTAAGCCACAAAAAAAAACCTCTTTGCAGCATATACAAAGAGGGTTTCACGGATGGGCCTGCCCTATACCTGTCAGGCTAAGGTCCCTTTCCATTTCACTCCCTTTGCCGGCCTCTCTGGACCGTTTTTAAAAGGGCAATATTTAATTTATCATTTCGCTAGTATGGTGACTTGATCGAGCTCGTCAACTTCCGTTAAAGTGACCGTAATCTTCTCGGATTGTGAAGTTGGAATATTTTTACCGACATAATCGGCACGGATTGGAAGTTCCCTATGGCCTCTATCAACTAATACAGCAAGTTGGATTTGCGAAGGTCTTCCCATATCCACCAAAGCATCCATAGCAGCTCTTACGGTTCTTCCCGTAAATAGTACATCGTCCACTAAGATGATTTTCTTATCAGTTATTGGGACCGGAATGTCCGAGCCTTTTACAACCGGTTCACCATCGTTCGTCTTTTTCGATAAATCATCACGATAAAGCGTTATGTCTAATTCACCTAATTGAATTACTTTATTTTCTATTTCACCGATGCGCTTGGCAAGTCGATCAGCAAGGAAGATCCCCCGGGTCCTAATCCCGATTAAGACACAATCCTCAATCCCTTTATTCTTTTCAATAATCTCATGTGCAATTCTCGTCAAGGCTCTGCTGATGGCCTTTTCATCGAGCACGATTGCTTTCTCATTCAAATGGACCACCTCAATTTCTTTTGAACTGTGAGAGCTCTCCTTCAACAAAAAATCCTCACACCAAGAAGGTGTGAGGATTTTCCTACAAAAGGGTATATGTTCCCCTTTTGCTATCCGTTTCCTTCTCAGTCTCTCTGGACTGTGTTAAAGGTTCTCATTAAGTTAATATAATACTATCTCATAAAAATGGTCTTGTCAAATACTACTTCTACGTAGTTGTTCGATTAGCTCCGTAAATTCTTTAGGAGCTGGCGCTTCAAACTCCATATATTCATTCGTCCGTGGATGAACAAAACCAAGAAGACCTGCGTGTAACGCTTGTCCGTCCAATTTCAACGTCTTTTTAGGACCATATTTAGGATCTCCCGCAAGAGGGAATCCGATATATTTCATATGAACACGGATTTGATGGGTCCGTCCTGTTTCAAGCTGACACTCTACTAATGTAAACGCGGTGAAACGTTCAACCACACGGAAATGAGTTACCGCATTTTTAGAGTTTGAATCCGTAACCGTCATGCTCTGACGGTCTTTTTTATCACGGCCTATCGGGGCATCAACCGTTCCAAAATCATGGGGAATCACTCCATGGACCACAGCTTGATACTTACGGGTTACTGTTTTATCAACAAGTTGCTGAACAAGTTTCTCGTGTGCCATGTCATTTTTCGCGACCATCAATAAACCTGATGTATCCTTATCAATACGGTGGACAATACCTGGACGCATAACGCCATTGATTCCAGAAAGATCCTTACAATGGGCCATCAACCCATTAACAAGAGTACCTGTTACATGCCCCGGTGCAGGGTGGACAACCATACCACTCGGTTTATTGACAACCAGTACGTCTTCATCTTCGTAATAGATATCCAAATCCATTTCTTCTGCGACTGCATCCAATTCCACAAGTTCCGGAATCAGCACTTCAATTTCGTCACCTATGCTACATTTATAATTGGACTTAATGGCAGCCCCGTTCACTAACACATGATCATCTTTGATCCATTGTGCAACTTGAGTGCGTGACCATTCCTCATTTAAAGTAGATAGAGCCTTGTCAATCCTTGTACCTTTTAGTGTTTCGTCGATGCTGTATAGCTTTTTATCCATTATCTTTCTCCTTAGCGTTTTTTTCTTCCAAGAACATGTGAATCACGAGCAGCACGACACCAATCGAAAGGGCGGCATCGGCAATATTAAATACCGGGAAACTATAGCTGAAAATATAAGTATGGACAAAGTCGACTACTTCCTGGCGAGCAACACGGTCAATGAAGTTTCCTATTGCCCCACCTAGCATAAGACCTAGGGAAACTCCAAGCAGACGGCTGTTCTTCGCCATTTTCTGAATATAATAGACGACTCCAATAATGACAGCGATGGTGATGATGTAGAAAAACCACATTTGACCTTGTAGAATTCCCCATGCTGCCCCACGGTTACGATGCGAGGTAATATATAGAAGGTTTTCAATAATTTCAATGCTTTCTCCGTACTCCATTTTTTTCACAATCATCCATTTTGTCAGCTGATCGAAAGCTATGACCAAAAGGGCAATTAAGTAATAAAACACATTTCTTCCCCCAAACTAATCAAATCTTCACTTTTGAATTGTAGCATAAACTAGAAATAATGACTAATACCAAAAGCATTACATCTAGCAGTTGGTGAAGAATATTAGAATAGAAAGGAACTTTATTCCGGTCTTTATTCAAATACGCTCTCATTTCAAATAAAAAACCGGCTCCCATATTAACTGGGAACCGGTCGTTCTAAAATGATTAATTCGTATAATGCTCTTTCACGACTGTTGCACAGCGTGGGCAAAGTGTTGGATGTTCTTCCACTTGACCTACATCTTGAGAAACATTCCAGCAACGTTCACAAGTTTCTCCTTCTGCTTTAGTTACCAGGATGGCCATATCCTCAAGTTTGACAGCTTCGGATGGGGCACTGGCCACATCGCCCGCGATATCAAATTCGGATACGATGAATAACTGTTCAAAGCTCTCCTCGATACTATCAAGAAGATTCCTTGTCTCTTCGTTTACATAAACGGTCACTTTTGCGTTCAGTGATTTCCCGATTACTTTTTGGTTACGTGCTTCTTCCAATGCTTTCAGGACATTATCACGAACATGCATGAATGCCGTCCATTTTTCCTCAATCGCTTCGTCATTATCCACAGAGATTTCCTCAGGCATCAATGTCAACTGTACACTCTCTTCCGTTACACCCGGAATGAACGTCCATACTTCATCCGCAGTATGAGACAGGATTGGAGACACTAATTTCGTTAAGCTGATTAAGGACTCATAAAGGACAGTTTGGATTGCTAAACGGTCTTTCCCGTTTGGCGCTTCACAATAAAGAATGTCTTTAGCATAATCAAGATAGAACGAACTTAAATCCTGCGTACAGAAATTGTTGACCATATTATAAATGGTAGCAAATTCATAATTTTCATAGCCTTGTTTTGATTGAGTGATCAGCTTATTCAATCTTACTAGCATATATTGATCCACTTCACGCAAATCTTCTACCGCCACTTTATCCGTTTCCGGATTAAAGCCATCCAGATTTCCTAGTAGGAAGCGGAATGTATTACGGATTTTACGATACACTTCGGAAACTTGTTTTAAGATAGGATCTGAAACCCGAACGTCAGATTGATAATCAACAGAAGCAACCCAAAGACGTAAAATATCAGCACCAAGCTGGTTCATAACTTTAGATGGAAGGACCACGTTACCAATAGATTTACTCATTTTACGTCCTTCGCCGTCTAATGCGAACCCATGGCTAAGTACACCTTTATATGGTGCTTTTCCTGTCACGGCAACACCTGTTGAAAGTGATGAGTTGAACCAACCGCGATATTGATCGGACCCTTCAAGATAAAGGTCAGCCGGACGTTGAAGTTCTTCTCTTTCTTCAAGAACCGCTTGATGGGAAGAACCGGAGTCGAACCATACATCCATGATATCCGTTTCTTTAGTGAAGATACCGTTTGGACTTCCTTCATGTGTAAAGCCTTGTGGTAGAAGATCTTTTGCTTCTTTTTCAAACCAGATATTTGAACCGTGCTCACGGAATAATTCTGAAATATGATTGATTGTTTCGTCCGTGATGATTGGTTCGCCATTTTCTGCGTAAAATACTGGAATTGGCACACCCCATGCACGTTGTCGGGAGATACACCAATCTCCTCGGTCACGGACCATATTGAATAGGCGTGTTTCACCCCATGCCGGTACCCATTTCGTTTCTTCGACTGCCTTCAGCAAATCATCACGGAAGTCCTTGATTGAAGCGAACCACTGTGCAGTTGCACGGAAGATCGTCGGCTTCTTCGTCCGCCAGTCATGTGGGAATGAATGTGTGATGAATGTAAGATTCAACAGGGCTCCCACTTCAGTTAATTTTTCGGAAATCGCTTTATTTGCTTTATCATAGAATAATCCAGCAAACTCCCCTGCTTCTTCAGTCATGACACCTTTTTCATCGACTGGGCAAAGAACATCCAAGCCATATTTCTGACCGATGATAAAGTCATCTTCCCCGTGTCCTGGAGCTGTATGAACACAACCTGTTCCAGCTTCAGTCGTTACATGCTCACCTAACATCACTAGTGATTCACGATCATATAGAGGATGCTTCGCTACAGCACGATCCAACTCACTGCCTTTTACCGTTTTCACGATAGTTGGGTTTTCCCATCCAAGCGTTTCTTTAACAGATTCCAATAAGGCTTCTGCCACTAAGTATTTTTCATTTTCCACTGCAACAACCACATAATTCAATTGTGGATGTAGGGAAATTCCAAGGTTGGCCGGAATCGTCCATGGTGTTGTCGTCCAAATGATGATTTTTACACCTTCATCAATGACACCTTTACCATCAGTCACTTCAAATGCTACATAGATTGAAGCCGAACGTTTATCTTGGTATTCAATCTCCGCTTCAGCAAGAGCCGATTCACTCGAAGGGGACCAGTAAACAGGTTTCTTCCCTTTATAGATATAGCCTTTTTTCGCCATTTCACCAAAAACCTTGATCTGTTGTGCTTCATATTCAGGCTTTAACGTAATATAAGGATTATCCCAATCCCCGCGAACACCAATCCGCTTGAATTGCTCACGTTGATTGTTAATCTGTACGTATGCATATTCTTCACATAGCTTTCTGAATTCAGCGACGCTCATTTCTTTACGGTTCACGCCTTTTTTAGTCAAAGCCGTTTCAATTGGGAGACCGTGCGTATCCCAGCCTGGAACATACGGTGCATGGTAACCGCTCATGGACTTAAAACGGACGATGAAATCTTTTAAAACTTTATTCAAGGCATGACCCATATGGATATCACCGTTTGCATATGGAGGTCCATCATGTAAAATGAATAACGGTCGCCCTTCAGTGTGCTCTTGCACTTTTTTATAGATGTCCATCTCTTTCCACTTTTCCTGAATTTCAGGCTCGCGCTTCGGAAGGTTGCCCCTCATTGGAAATTCAGTTTTAGGCATTAATAAAGTATCTTTATATTCCATTATAAAATTCCTCCATCCATCTATCCATAACTTCATTTGAGTTGATTGACCCGATTCGCAGACAAAATAAAAAGCCTTCTCATCCCTGAAAAAGGGACGAGAAAGCTTTGCTTCCCGCGGTACCACCCTGGTTAGAAAGATTCACAAAACGGCTGAATCCTTTCCTCTCGAGCATTCGTAACGTGAATGATACGCATCGTTTACTTGCTGCATAAGCAGGTTCAATTCAGAACTCAAGGGTGATGTTCAATTCCTTCTCTTATCCCGGGCTTACACCGTCCCCGGGTCGCTACATATAAGGATATGAGGAATTTACTGTCCCTGTCATCGTCTAATGTCATCATGAATAGTATTGTTAAAAAATTATATGCGAAAAAAGTGCTTGAAGTCAAGGAAACGTTTAATTTTCCTCATCTACTCCATCATTTAATTCTATTTCAGATGCATCCACTTCGTATTCAAGCAGATGATCCCAGTCGTCATTATCCAACAAATCGAGCTGTGCTCCGACAAGCATTTTAAAGCGAGTACGGAAAACCTTCGATTGTTTTTTCAAGTCTTCTATATCCATCGCTATTTTTCTTGCTTTCACAAGCGACTCATTGACAATCCGGTCAGCATTCTTTTCTGCTTCCTTGATGATCAGTTTGGCTTCTTTTTGGGCATTGCGCTTTAATTCTTCTGCAGCTTCCTGCGCGACAATGATAGACTTATTAAGCGTGCCCTCGATAGTCGTGAAATGACCTAAACGATCGAACGTCTCGTTCAATTTTTCTTCCATTTCTTTCTTTTCTCTTAGAATCAATTCATAATCTTTAATGACTTGGTCTAGAAATTCGTTAACCTCATCTTCATCATACCCTCGAAATACTTTACTAAATTCCTTGTTATGTATATCTATCGGGGTTAAGGGCATTGTTGCACCTCCAGAACAATTTCTACTCTATTACATTAAAACTCTATATTCGACAAAAAATATGTGAATCCTGCTAACAACTAAATTATTTTTTCCTACCTAATGAGATTCTCCACTTATCCTTTTTCGTTTTCCCATCGATTGAAGTGATTTTACATCGACCGAAACCCCTGATGGATAGAGTATCCCCCTCACGGCATTCTTCAGAAACGCTCTCCGTTTGCTTGAAATTAACCTTGGTTTTCCCCGACAATATCAACGTCTGGGCTTTTTGCCGGGAAATATTCAAAACAGCAGAAAGTACGCTATCAAGCCTTAATGAGCTAACGGTACTGACCTGCTCTTCCCAGTTGTCCTTCACCACAAGGATATCCTCAATCGGAATCCTTTTAATGGTTACGGAAGCATTGCCTATCTTATCCAGGTTTCCCGTAAGGTATGAATCCATTTCCCCTGTTGCAATAAATTGGACTTGCTCCTCTGTCACTATAATATCACCGAATTTTTCACGTTTTACCCCCAGTGACATCAAGGTTCCAAGTATTTGCCTGTGTTCAAGTGTAACAAATTTTTTTGGATAGGAGATATCATATAAGGAGATATTGAAATCAGATGATTCAGGAGAGTAGTAATCAGGATAAATGAGGGCACGTTTCCGTTCAACGAAATCACTCCCGCCGTGAAATTGCAGTAGCACATCCTGTTTGTTTCCTAATAGGGATGTGAGGATTTCCTGCTGACGCGGATCCAGAAAGTCAGAAAGTTTAGGAGCATAAGAATCTCTAACCTGGTCAATCCAATTCATTGCCTGGTCGATAAATTCCTTTTCCTCCGGCCTGAAATGTTGATATATACTCATGTAGAATGCATGCTCCTTACATATGGATAAATGGTTGTACACAAGAATGAATCGTAACATACACCTTCGTTACTACTACACAGCCAAGAATTCACCTAGCTGTGTAGTTACTGGCCATTCTATTATTTTACGTCTTTAGTATGAACTACAAATCATCCGAATAAGCTTTGTAGATAAAAAATCCCATAATTCTTCGCAAAATTTAAAACCAACAAGGCTACAAGTGGTGATATGTCGATCATGCCGAGTGGTGGGATGAATTTTCTGAACGGTTCTAAATATGGTTCGCAAATCTTTACCAGGAATTGGCCAATCGATGTTTCCCGGGCATTAGGGAACCAAGACATTAATATGTAAACAATTAATGCCATTGAATAAATTTCAACTAAATAATATAAACCTTGAAGCACTAGAGCCATTAACCATTACCACCTCGCTTCTTCGTACTCCTTATCCACTTCAAAACCGGTAATATTACCGGAAACATCAACGTTATCCGGAGTACACAAGAATATGTCTGTACCGATTTTTTGGATATCCCCACTGATTGCATATACAGTGCCGCTTAAAAAGTCGATAATCCGCTTTCCTTGGTCATGCGGGATTCGCTGAAGATTTACAACGACTGCACGACGGTTTTTCAAATGGTCAGCGACATCCTGAGCTTCTGCATAAGCACGAGGCTCCAATAATACTACTTTAGAAGATTTTTGCACGCTTTGCAAACTTACTATATTTTGATTTGGATTATTTCCTGTAGAAGCAGGTGGGGTCTGCTGTTTTGCAGGCTTTACCGCTTTACGCTCCATCTCCTCTTCCTCCACCACTTCGTCCTTATATTCATACTCATCATCCAGCGCGAAATAGGATTTAAACTTTGATACGAATGACATCTTTTACGTACCTCCTTATAATTCTTCGCCTACCAGTGCAGTACCAATCCGAATCATGGTAGAACCTTCCTCGATGGCAATCATAAAATCATTGGACATCCCCATGGATAATTCCGAGCATGGAGCATGAGTCAATTCCGCTTTTTGAATTTCCAGTTGGAGGTTTTTTAATGTACGGAAGCAACCTCGGAGTACCTGTTCGTCCTCTGTAAAAGGTGCCATTGTCATCAACCCAACGACCTTCACCTTGTCAAAAGCCCCTAGTTCTTTAATAAATTCAAGCGTCGACTCTGGATTCAGACCGTGTTTAGACTCTTCACCAGAAACATTGACCTGCACTAAACAGTTTATCGGCTCTTTTGAACGTTTTTGTATTTCTTCTGCCAACGATATACGATCCAAAGAATGAATATAAGCAACTTTATCAATGACATTCTTAACCTTACGTGTCTGCATGGAACCGATATAATGCCAGTTCGGTGTATCCTTCAACACTTCATATTTATTCAATAAACCTTGATCGCGATTTTCACCTAAATCAGTGACACCGGCTTCCAATGCCTCTTTTGCCCTCTCGATGGAAACATATTTTGTAACCCCGATTAATTTGACATCTTCCCGATGCCTGCCACTATTTTTACACGCTTCATTTATTTTTTCTTCGATGTTTTTTAGATTTTCTGCAACTTTCATCGCTTTTCAAGATCCTCCTTCCAACCAATAAAGCTCATCAACCTACCACTTTTCCCATTATCCCGGCGATGGGAAAAAAATAAATCCTCATCACAGCTTGTACAATATGAAGTCACAGCAATCTGCTCCCTCGGGATTCCAGATTTATCCATGATCATGGCGTTCAGTTCTTTAAGATCTAGTTGATATTGTCCTTCACTAATTAAATTATAGGGCTTCTCGTCATTTTCTTCCAGCAAATTCCGCACTAAATCTATGACTTTATCATCTACAACATAACATTTCGAACAAATAGAGGGCCCAACTACGGCAAATATTTCTGATGGTTTTATACCTTCATGTATCCACGCCTCTACCATATTGTGCGCAATGCCATTAACGGTTCCCTTCCAGCCGGCATGTGCCACCCCAACCATTCCATGTGTAGGAGCATAAAAATATAAAGGCACACAATCCGCATAACAAAGGGTCAGTAGGACATTTTTATCTCTCGTATAAAAACCGTCTGTCGCCCTAAAACCAGAAGGATAGTCAGTGGCGCCTTTCCCACAATCCCGAGTCGTTACTTGCTGGATATGAGTTTCATGAGTCTGCTCGGCCCCTACCCAATGATTAAGCGGAAAAGATAGTTTTTCAGCAAGAATTCGGCGGTTTGCCTGTACATCCCCTATCTTGTCCCCAACATGAAAGCCGGTATTCAATGATGTAAAGCAGCCAGAACTGACTCCTCCGTTTTTCGTTGTAAAGCCCGCCACAAGCTGGAGATTTTGTTGTCTCCAGCTATCAACAAGCAAATATTGATCTTCGACTAAAACAAAAGGTTCTTTCATGCTTTCATTCCTCTTTATTTTTAGTTTAGTGTATCATAAATATCCTTCTAATACCCTCTAAAGGTACCCCTATAACCGTTCATCTTTCAGCTCTGTTTGAAATATCGTCTGATGTTCGACAAGGATGACATCCGCCCCAATTTTTTTTATTTTTCGCCAAGGAATCACGATATCTTGCTCCCTCCCAAAAAAGCCCATTAGCCTGGTACTATTCGAAACAATGATTGCTTCAATCATTCCCGTCCCCGTATTGATTTCTAAGTCTGTCATATTCCCCAATTTCTTTCCATCTGCTATATTGACGATATCCTTAATTTGAAATTCAGAAATTCTAGTCACGCCATTCAGCTCCTCCTGAAATGTGTTTCTCCAGATAAAAAACCTTTTTTTATGTATATGACTGGTTTTGTTCAAGAATGAAGGAATCGGGAAATAAAGGTCTTTATGCAGTGGCTTGAGCAAACTAAAAAAAAGCCGCTACGGCTAGGTTGCTGATTGGCGGGCAAGAGAATCATCCCTTACCCGCTTCAGTCAACTGTTACTCGTGCTCAGCTTTTACTGTTGAATGTTTTTATTCATTTGCTTGATTGCCGCTTTTTCCAAGCGGGAGACTTGAGCTTGTGAAATGCCGATTTCCTCGGCTACCTCCATTTGGGTCTTCCCTTGGAAAAATCGTTTACGAAGGATCATTTTTTCACGGTCATTCAACCGTCTCATCCCTTCGTTTATGGCTATCTCATCAATCCAGGTACTATCCTTATTTTTTTCATCACTTAATTGGTCGAGTACATAAATCGGATCCCCGCCATCATTATAAATCGGTTCGAAAAGGGATACTGGATCTTGGATTGCATCTAACGCGAAAACAATTTCTTCGTGCGGTAATCCTAACACTTTGGCGATTTCTTCAGCTGTGGGCTCACGTAGAGTCTGGCTGATAAGTTTTTCCTTAACCTGCAATGCTTTATAAGCAATGTCCCTTAAAGACCGGGAAACACGTATTGGATTATTATCACGAAGATACCTTCTGATTTCTCCAATAATCATTGGTACAGCATACGTTGAAAACTTTACGTTCTGACCCAAGTCAAAATTATCTATCGATTTCATCAACCCTATACAGCCTACCTGAAATAGATCATCTACATATTCTCCTCGATTGTTAAAGCGTTGAATGACGCTCAAAACGAGTCGAAGATTCCCGTTTACCAGTTTCTCTCTTGCTGAAAGCTCGCCACCTTGCAATTCTTTAAAGAGTTTTCTCATTTCATCATTTTTCAAAACCGGTAATTTCGATGTATCCACACCGCAGATTTCAACCTTGTTACGAGACAAAATTCTTCCCTCCTCACAGGAGTGCTGTACAAAAAACAGTATTTCCGCGGGAGGGAAAAATATGCATAGGGTATTTTTGAAAAATCAAAACATCTCTTCATCCAAGCACAAGAAAGTACGGTCTCAAAAGCTTTATACTCGAAATATTTTTTTACACCATTTTATTAAATTCTTTTCTTAGCCGTTTAATAATTCTTTTCTCCAACCTTGAAATATAGGATTGGGAAATCCCGAGCATATCCGCAACATCCTTTTGCGTCTTTTCTTCTCCGCCAGCAAGTCCAAATCGAAGTTCCATTATTTGTTTTTCACGATCAGAGAGCTGCGTCAGGGCTTTCGTTAGTAGCTTCCGATCCACATTCGCCTCTAGATCCTTAGTGATGATGTCATCATCAGTCCCCAGAACATCTGAGAGCAGGAGTTCATTTCCATCCCAATCGATATTCAAGGGCTCATCAAAAGAAACTTCCGAACGGATTTTATTATTTCTCCTTAAATACATTAATATTTCATTCTCGATGCATCTCGAAGCATATGTAGCAAGTTTGATTTTTTTCTCGGGATTGAATGTATTGACTGCCTTAATCAAGCCAATGGTCCCAATGCTAATTAAATCTTCGATATTGATTCCCGTATTCTCAAATTTCCTTGCAATATAGACGACAAGCCTTAGATTCCTCTCGATTAAGATAGAGCGGGCAGCTTCATCGCCTTTTGGTAACTTATTGATCAATATTGCCTCTTCTTCTTTTGAAAGTGGGGGCGGGAGCGCCTCACTTCCTCCTATATAAAATATTTCGTCCGTCTTCAATCCGAGCTTGAACAAGAGTTTGTACCAAAAATAGGTGAGCCGAAGAATAAATTTCTTCAAAATAATTCTCCCTTCTAAAATAGACGAATTGTGGAGCAAAATTGAAAGAGCAAAATGTTATGAGGCATTTTTCACCGGAATCCCGGTTAACATTTTTGGATGGACGATAGATTGATAGCTATTGTCCGCAGAAAGTTGCTGAAAGGTAAACGACACAAGGCCCTGCTTGACTTGATACTCGTTTTCCCCTTGGGATATTTTAATGAAGTCCGGCTTGATGGCCGTTAGCAATTGATGTTCATGCCCCACCACTTTATATGGAATTACGCGCATACGGCCCGTCCATGTATATTCAGGCTGTTCTTCCTGTCGGACCAGGATGTCCGGATTCTTGAACAATTCAACCATATCCGAAGGGATTCCAGCTTCATCTCCAGAAAGTGAAATGATCATAACAGGCGAACGGGTTATTGGATCATATAATTGATTCCCACTGTCCACAAGCCCCTGAAAAGTCCCTTCAAACTCTGATACTTTCACCGTGACTGACACCAGTTGCTCATGCGTTAGTTTTGTCATCTCCATTCCTTCTAGAGTACGCTTGGAAAATTGCCAGGCAAGCGGGAAGCCAACCATCACAAAAATCCAGCTGACGGGGTCACCAAAACGATTGATTCCGGCATATTGACCAGGGTTTTTGGAAACGATTTGATATTCGAATAGATAGTGAAGGCCAAGGAGGATCCCACCTGATAAAAACGTGACAAAGTATAAAGTGGCTAATGACTTCAGGAAATGGTTGAATCTGATGAACCCAAAGGTGGCCAGGACCATAAAAAGAGAAAATGCGATTTTTATATAAAATTGGTCAGCCATTGCGTAAAAAGGGGTAAATGCCAATACGATGATTAGAGAACCTATCAGCCCGCCCGCACAAACCCGCCAAAGGGCGACTCGCCGTTTGAGAATGATTGCAGTCCAATATAAGAGGAGGCAGTCAAATAACCAATTCAATAACCAAATCACATCTAAATATAAGGTCAAACACTCACCCCTCCTTTTAGAATCTAACCTTCCACTAGCAAAAAGTATAACGCACCTGATAATAGAAAGTGTGTCACTTTTTGTACAGGAAACTTAAGAGTTTTTCAGTCTTTTTTAGCCTTTTTGTAGAAAAACAGCTATTGATTTTTTCAATACTGCTTCATACCAGTTACGCTCCCTCATTTAAAGCTGTCGATTTATGGGTTGTAGAAGATAGAATTTCTTTCAGCTTCTCTTCTCAGAGTTCCATTGTTATAAAGGACCTTCTCCAAATTCAAGTTGGAAATCCATTATCCATTCCAGCCGCCTTTACGTCCTTTCATGAATTTTATGGATCAGGGCATAGCCCAACTGTTCAAACAGGTGGAGAGCAGCTCTTAGGGCCTTAAAAGTCCATATGGCGATTAACCAGTAATAATCAATCGAAACATCTTTCCGAAAAAAGCAAAAAAAGGGCCGCTCCCATAGGGAACGACCTTTTCTCTTTCAAATTAACGCCTTCTATTACGATTGCGTAGGAAGGTTGGAATATCCAAAGCTTCCTCACCTTGTCCTTGATTATTATTCCTTGTAGGCTGTTCGTTCACTTCTTCTCTCTTCACTTCACGATTTACACTAGGTGTAGGCGCTTGTGTTTGAGGTCTCGTTTGCTGTTGTTGCTGTCCAAGTGTTGAACGACCCGGAGCTCGCATGGACGTTTCAGCTTCGGTAAAGCCCGTCGCAATAACTGTAACAACAATTTCGTCCTTTAAGTTTTCATTGATGACAGAACCGAAAATCATATTTACCTCTTGATCAGAAGCGGTGGCCACAATATCGGCTGCCTCTTGGACCTCGAATAAACTTAGGTTCGTTCCACCAGTAATGTTCAATAGAACCCCTTGAGCCCCATCGATGGACGTTTCAAGCAACGGACTGGAAATCGCTTTTTTAGCTGCTTCAGCGGCGCGGTTTTCTCCAGAGGAGATCCCGATACCCATCAGGGCCGATCCACGATTTGACATGATGGTCTTAACATCGGCAAAATCCAAATTAATAAGACCAGGAACAGCGATCAAATCTGAAATCCCCTGTACCCCTTGACGAAGGACATTATCCGCTTCCCGGAATGCTTCAAGCATAGGTGTGCTTTTATCAACAATTTCAAGAAGTCGGTCATTCGGAATGACGATAAGCGTATCGACCGATTCTTTCATGGAGGCAATGCCACCTTGCGCCTGGGTTGCACGTTTGCGTCCTTCAAACGTGAAAGGACGTGTAACGACACCAACTGTCAGTGCACCAAGATCTTTAGCAATACCCGCGATAACTGGGGCAGCACCCGTACCAGTTCCGCCGCCCATTCCAGCCGTTACGAAAACCATATCAGCGCCTTTTAGCGCTTCTTCGATTTGTTCTTTACTTTCTTCCGCCGCTTTTTTACCTACCTCAGGATTCGCACCAGCACCCAATCCTCTAGTAAGCTTACCGCCGATTTGCATTTTAACTTCTGCTTTTGATAAATTAAGTGCCTGCGCATCAGTATTGACAGAAATAAATTCGACACCTTGTACACCATGTTCGATCATTCTGTTTACCGCATTGTTACCGCCGCCGCCAACACCTATAACCTTTATCGTTGCTAATTGTTCTAAATTAGAATCAAACTCCAACATGACAATCCTCCTATTTTGACGAAATTCCCGATTTTTTGTTTTTATTCAAAAAAGTAACCCAAGATTTTTTTGAATTTCGATTCACCTTTTTCACCTTGTTTTTTAGCCGTGTTCTCTTTATGTTTCTGAGAGGACTTCTGGCTCCGCTGGTCATTATTCTCTTGTGCCTGACCAGCTGGTACAGGAGTTTTATTTGTGGTGTTCTTTTGCATTCTCTCTTTCTTGCACGCATGTTTAATTAGACCGACAGCTGTCGTATATTGCGGTTCTCTGACACCAATATAATTTGGTTCGGCTGTCCTGACACGATTTTGGAATACATACTGAGCAAGTTCCAGTACTCCTGGCATCTTAACGGCCCCACCGGTCAATACGAACCCTCCCGGTACTTCCTGAAAACCAAGTCTTCTCAAATCATCTTGTATTAACTCGAAAATTTCGGTCAACCTCGCCTCAATTATATCTGAGAGCATCAGCTGGTTACATGGTTGTTGCTGGTCGCTGCCGATGATGGGTATCTGGAATACTTCGTCTTCTGACGCATCATCATAAAAGGCATGGCCATGCTTAATTTTAATTTTTTCAGCTTCCTCCATGGTAGTCCTTAGTACAATGGAGAGATCCTTTGTAAGCGTCTCCCCGCCTATAGGAATCACGGAAGTATATTGTAGATAGCCTTGCTCGAAAATCGCTAGAGTGGTAGAACCTCCCCCAATATCGACAAGCGCTACTCCAAGTTCCTTTTCATCCTTCGATAAAACCAGCCCACCTGCTGCCAATGGCTGAAGGGCAATATCCGTTATTTCTAACCCTGCTCGTTCCACACACCGCAAGGAATTATGTAAAATTGTCCGAAGACCTGTTATTAATATGCCTCTCATTTCCAGACGGACGCCAATCATGCCCCTTGGATCGCTAATTTCATCCAACTCATCAACTTTATAATGAATCGGCACCACATCGATAATTTCCCGGTCCGATGGTATGGTAATTAACTCAGCGGCTTCTCTAACACGGAATACATCGTGTTCATTAATCTCTTTATTTTCACTAGATACGGCTACTACCCCATGGCAAGGCTGAAGCGTTACGTGGTTCCCGCTGATACCGACGATCACTTTTTTAATTTCCATTCCTATCATTCGTTCAGCTTGCTCTACGGCCTTTTGAATGGATTGGACTGTTTCATCTATATCGACGATGGAGCCTTTCTTTAGCCCTTCTGATTTTACATTTCCTACGCCTATGATATTTAATGTGTCATTGACCATTTCCCCAATGATTACTTTTACACTGGATGTACCGATGTCAAGACTTACGTAGATTTCGTTGCTGTTCATTCCATGGCACCTCCTTCAGTTTATACATATATTAGTAGAATAGCATTATCCTATCAAAAGACCTATTCATTTTAGAATAACAGACCTAATTACAACTCGCTAATATTATAATAAAGTGTCATCTCGTATTATTAAGAGAAAACTCGTAGGTTTACAATCTTTATAATAGTTATCGTTCGTCTCTTAGTATCTAAATGTCTTACCTAAACTTAATACTGACTTAATCTATTCGGCATTTATACCGCAATTCCCTCTAATAATATAGATTTTTTCCATTTTTTTCAGAAAAAAATCTCTTATCCAACTGTATCCTTTGAATTTCACCCGTATTTTGAAAGTTTCACACGTAAATACAAAGATTCCAGCTAAATACAAGTCTACACCAAGATGTACACCTAGAAAAGTCAAACTTGCAGATAAAACTATTATTAAATAAGAATACAACGGCCAATACCACATCTTCACGGAAAGTTTGAAACGTCCCCGCAACTCCCCACATTAAAAATTCCGCATGCAACAAAGACTACAAAATGAATATCAGGTCCAACTAAAATCCATGGATTTTAGCACTCAAGAGAATCAACCAGTTGGGCCATGGTCCCCTATCCCATTAAAGGCGGAGAAGGCCCCATATATGTATAGTTCTTGGAGTCTCATTTTTACTGGCACTATCAGCAAAATCACCTGCAGACCCACATTATTCACTTCTATTTTTAGCTAAAACCGGATTACATTCGGTCATCCTGTACTTGCCTTTTCTATGTTGGTCAAACACTTATTCTTTTCCGAAAATGTACGCTAACTTTAGTTCAATCATTGTTGTTAAAGCAACGGATTCACTCCGGCCCGTCTTCCTTTTGTTCAGACTCATCAAAGGCTTTAAAGTAGGAACCGACCTCTAGATCGATGACTCCCTTTACCTCGGGATCCAATTGGCTGATAATGGATGGATAGTGTATCATTTTCTCAGATAGAGTACGACTTGTCGCACTAACTTCAAATCCATCATTCATGTACATAACAATATGGTATTTATCCGTTTTAGTCGGGTCATGGTGAATTTCGGAAATAGCATTTTGTATGGCCACAGGAAGCTTGTCCAGTTCCTCCAAAAGTAACTTTAATGCTTTACCCTCTTTGAAACCAATTAAAACAGGGGCAAATACTGGATTTTCACCACTCTCTAACTCTTTTAGGATGTCACCGTTTTCCAATATCGGAGCGAATTTACCATTCATGGATAAATAGGCAATTCTAGTATGCTCAGAAACCATTATTTTAACGGAATTAGGAAAAACAGGTACAACACTGGCACTTTTTATATCCGGATTTTTTTTTATGTTGGCGGCAGTCTCTCCCGTGTCAACTTTCCAGATGCTTCGGTCTTTCTTGATGTTACTTAATTTAATAATTTGCTTGGAAGTAATATACTGGTTTCCCTCTACCTTTATGGACTTCACATAGCTTAGCGGGGATAAAAAATATAATACACAAGCAACCAAAATGAAGAAAAGGGAAAGCAATAGAACAAGTCGTCTATTTGCTTTGCTCTTTCTAATTTGCTTTAGCTTAGGAATGCGGTCCTCAATGGAAACGATTTTCCCCTTTTCCACCTATTTCACCTCTTCCTAAAATGGATGATTGGTGACACTCACCAAAAAATAAGAAATAGAATTTTTCAAGTAACACATTATACCACAATATTTGGATATGAAGAATGAATATCCTATTGTTTTCTCCCGATGATTTCTACTTCTGTTTCCAATTCAATTTCATACTTGCTATATACCGTATCCTTCGCGTGTTGAATCAGAGCTTCCACGTCTGCCGCACTTCCATTACCAGTGTTGACGATGAAGTTTCCATGCATAGGGGAAATTTGGGCCCCGCCTATCGAATGCCCCTTAAGGCCAGCATCCTCCACTAACCTTCCTGCATGTCTTGGCAGTGGATTCCTGAAAATGCTTCCAGCACATGGCAAGTTATATGGTTGGGTATCTTTACGATAGTTTTTGTTATTCTGCATTCTCTCGACGATTTCACTTCGGTTACCCTCTTCTAATTGAAAGATGGCCTCCAGCACGATACCAGGTTTTTTCTTTTGAAGGAGAGATGTTCGATACGAAAACTCCATTTCCTCCTTAGAAAGCCAAGCCAAGGTTCCATCTTCAAATAGGACATGCACTTGCTTAAGGATGGCACTCATATCCGAATCGTGTGCACCTGCATTCATATACACAGCACCACCAACGGAACCTGGAATTCCACTGGCAAACTCCAGCCCGGCATATCCCTTTTTACTAATCTTCACTGATAAACTTACAAGGGAAACACCAGCTCCAGCCTTCACTTCCGTCCCATTGATTTCAAGATGATCCAGACCTTTACCTAACTTCAGTACCACACCTTCGATTCCATCATCGCTGACAAGGAGGTTTGAACCTCTTCCTATTGCTCTCCATGGCAAATTATTATCTTTGATGACCTTCATCGCTTTTTCAATATTTTCAATGGAGGATGGCTCGATGAATAGATCCGCGGGTCCACCAATTTTCATTGTCGTATGATTAGCAAGTGGCTCATGTTCCAGTATCTTGCCGATTTGCATGTCGGTTAATTGTTGTATCGCTTTATCCATGATTAACCTCCTTGTGCACCTAGATTTTAACATTATAAGTTTCATTTCCCCACCGTAATGAGGCCTCTAATTATGCAATATCAAAAACACTATTTGTTTAACTTGAAAATGAGCAAGAGTAAGCGCCTCTTCGGTCGAACCCTCTTATACTATAGTCTAAACAAGGCCGTATTGCCAATATTTATTGTAGATATCCCCACATTCCTCTTTGGTAATATTTAAGCACCATTTCATTTTTTTCAAAATCTTCTCATACGGGGCCTGGCAAATCACCGGCAACCATTCCAATCCATCCATTCCACCAAAAAAGAAGCCCGATTTTATGACGGGCTTCCTCTTTAAGAAATGTATATCATCTTGCTTTAAAACCTTGAATACCGACTGATATTCAGCAGTACGCCAATGGCCATCAACATGAGTGTCAGGGAGGAGCCACCATAACTTAATAGCGGCAAGGTGATACCTGTAACCGGCATTAAACCAGTGACCACGCCAATATTGATCATGACTTGAATAGCTACCATTGCAATGATCCCGACCGCTACCAGGCTACCATATAAGTCTGGCGCACCAAGGGCGATCCGTATTCCACGCCATAGCATGAGAGCGAATAATAAAATCACAAGTGAACCTCCAATGAACCCTAATTCTTCAGATAGTATCGCGAATATAAAGTCGGTTTGCGGTTCTGGTAAATAGAAAAACTTTTGACGACTTTGTCCTAATCCGAGGCCGAACAACCCACCGGGGCCGATTGCATAAAATGATTGGATCATTTGAAATCCACTTCCGAGCGGGTCTTCCCAAGGATCGAGGAAGGAGGTAATCCGTTTTATCCTATATGGGGCCGATAAAATAAGGCCGACAAAACCAGCTACTCCGAGTAGGGCTAGGCCAACAAAATGACTGATTCTCGCACCTGAAATAAAAATCATCACGATACATGTTCCAACCATCACTGTTCCTGTACCGAGATCAGGCTGTAACATGATAAGCCCAAATGCTAAAAATACAATGCCCAACGATGGCATCATCCCTTTTTTAAAGGAAGTGATCAGTTTTTGTCTTTCCGATAAGAATTTAGCTAAAAAAGCAATCATCGCTAACTTCATGAATTCGGACGGCTGTACGGAGAAAGCTCCCACGCCAATCCAACTCCGGGACCCGTTTCTTGCCATCCCGATACCTGGTACCAAAACGGCCAACAGTAAGATGAAGCAGATAATAATTAGCAATTTGGCCCAAGTGCGCCATGTCCAGTAATCGACATTCATGATAAAAAACATGGCTACGACACCTACACAGGCAAACAGCAACTGTCTTTTAGCAAAATAAAAGGAGTCATCGAATTTATAGTCTGCCCAAATTGCACTGGCGCTGTAAACCATAACTAAACCAATTGTCAAAAGGCTTAAGGTGACGATAATGAGAATAAGATCAGGATTGGATTTTTTTAATGGCACGGACATCCACCTCTAGGAAGTTTTTCGAGCCTGTACGAATATAAAACACTACCTGATATGCCACTTTTTTAGTGGCACTTAAGTCAAAAAAAAGCGATAACGGCTCATTATCGCTTTTTTTTCAAGGTGTCAACGTAGAAGCAGGTTCACTTCCTTCTGCGAAAGCTCTTACTTAAGTTTATGCACAGCCTCCATAAACATGTCTCCTCTTTGTTCAAAAGTTTTATATTGATCCCAGCTTGCACAAGCAGGAGAGAGGAGGATGCAGTCGCCTTCATTCGATAAATCAAAAGCAACAGGTACGGCCTTTACTACATTATCGACACGTTTTATATGGGTTATTCCTAATTCTTTAGCTATCCGTTCAATTTTCTCTGCCGTTTCACCAAATGTGATGACCGCTTTGACGTGTTTCATAGCCGGTTTCAACTCGTCGAATTCATTACCTCGGTCCAATCCGCCAGCCAACAAAATAACCGGTTCAGTGAATGAAGTAAGCGCCTTGGATGCTGCAAGGATATTCGTCGCTTTGGAATCATTATAAAATTTACGTTTTTCAATCGTTGCAACATATTGCAGACGGTGCTCCACACCGCCGAAAGTCGTCAAAACGGTATGAATGGCCTCATTAGACACACCTTTCAATTTCACTGCAGAAATAGCAGCCAGCACATTTTCCAAGTTGTGTTTTCCCGGGAGGGCAATATCCGAAACGGCAATCACTTTTTCACCGCGAAAATACACCGCTCCGTCTTCTACATAGGCCCCATTCTCATGCTTCACTTCTGTAGAAAATGGTACAAGTTCTGCCTTCGTCTTCTTGGTCATGTTTTTAACATCCACTTGATCTGCATTGAAAATCATGAAATCAGAAGCCGTTTGATTTCTTGCAATCGCCGCTTTTGCCTCAGCATATTCTTGTTTGGAACTATGATAATCCAAATGGGCATCATACAAATTCGTCACGATTGAGATTTCTGGCCGGAATTCTTCAATTCCCATCAATTGGAAGGATGACAATTCAATGACGATCGTATCTGCAGCTGTTGCCTTTTCAGCAACACCGGATGCTACCGTTCCAATATTTCCAGCAATAAGTGGTGACTTCTTACCAGCTTGCATCATTTCGAATATTAACGTAGTAGTGGTCGTTTTCCCATTTGTACCCGTGATTCCCAAAAATGGTGCTTCACTTATTTGGTAAGCGAGTTCTACCTCTGTGATGACCGGAATGCCTTTCTCCAATGCACCCTTAACAAGCGGGTTGCTATAAGGAATGCCTGGGTTCTTCACAATGAATTCGAATCCCTCATCCAATAGCTCAATCGGGTGGCTGCCACAAATGACTTTTATCCCTTGTTCAAGAAGCCCTTGTGCTTCCGGATTTTCCGATAGTGGCTTCATATCATTGACTGTTACGAACGCACCTAATTTATGTAGAAGCGAAGCTGCCGTGACTCCGCTTTTTGCCAAACCTAATACCAATACTTTTTTCTCTGAATATTTTTCTGTCTCTTTCAATTTATATCCACACCTCTAAATAGATTCCGAGTACCGCACACAATAATCCAACTGTCCAAAACGTCACGACCACGCGCCATTCAGACCAGCCAGAAAGCTCATAATGATGATGAAGCGGGCTCATTTTAAATATACGCTTACCTCTAAGCTTAAACGATCCTACTTGTAAAATGACGGATAGAGTTTCAATGACGAAGACTCCACCAATAATGACCAACAGCAATTCAAGTTTGGTTAATAGAGCAATCGTAGCAATCGCTCCCCCTAAGGCTAGCGATCCTGTATCCCCCATAAACACCTTTGCTGGGTGGGCATTAAAAACTAGAAAGCCTAAGACTGCGCCGACGATTGCCACTGAGAATATCGCCACATCGTATTGTGACTGGCTCCAAGCAAGTATGGCAAAAGCACCGAAAGCAATCGCGGACGTTCCTGAAACGAGACCATCCAATCCATCAGTCAAATTGACGGCATTAGAAAAACCTACCAACCAGAAAATCACGATAATTAGGTACGCCCAACCAAAATTAATGGAAAAATCAGTACCTGGAATCGTCAATTCAGGGTTAAAGCCGTCAGTCTGTTTGAAAACGAAGTAAAAAATGACGGATATCACGATTTGGCCTAGAAGTTTTTGCTTTGAAGTCAAGCCTAGGTTCCGTTTCATGACGACTTTGATAAAATCATCCAAGAACCCTAGTAAACCAAATCCTAAGGTAACGAATAATAATAAGTACGTTTCAGTGGATGGTTCTGAAAATTTAAATGTCATAACTAATGTGGCGATGGTGACTGATAATAGAATCACCAAACCGCCCATAGTAGGCGTTCCTGTCTTCTTTAGATGGGATTGTGGGCCTTCCTCCCTGATACTTTGCCCAAATTTCAGCCTTCTTAAAAACGGTATGAAGATTGGTGATAGAAGAACCGTTACTAAAAATGCCATCAAAATTGTATAAAAAATTACTTGTTCCAACATTCCTACTCCCTCATTCCTAACACAATTCAAATATACATTATCATTGTTGCTATTTCTTTGTTTGTCGGGCGTGAATTAATTTGCACCCAATTTTGTTTGAATTGCTTTTTCTGCTTCTTCACGATCATCAAAGTGAAGGATGGCATCTCCGACCAATTGGTAAGTTTCATGCCCTTTTCCTGCAATTAAAATGACGTCTCCCGCTTCGGCTTTTGAAACGGCATACTCAATCGCTTCTCTTCGGTCCACTATCACCGTATATTCTTCTCCTTCAACTCCCGCTTCCATATCACGAAGGATTTGCAGTGCATCCTCGCTGCGCGGATTGTCGGAAGTGAAAATTGGGTCAGTTGCCAATCTGCAGGCAATCGCTGCCATGATGGGCCGTTTTGTCTTATCCCGATCTCCACCACAACCTACAATCACAAAAATTTTACTTTTTGCAAACTCCGCTACGGTCTTCAAGACATTTTCAAGACTATCTGGTGTATGCGCATAATCAACTATGACGGGGAAATCCTGATTCGCCATAATAAGCTCAAAACGACCGGTAACACCCTTTATTGATTCAATTGATGCTATCGTCTCATCTAGGTTAATTCCCCCGCATAAAGCCGCGCCAATGGCAGCAAGGACGTTATAAACGCTGAATTTCCCAATTAACTGCAACTTAACGTTACGCGTATCCTTGCCAGCTTTTAGAGTGAAAGTAGTGCCTTGAGCGCCAATCTGTATATCACTCGCCCTAATGTCAGCATCTTTATCAATTCCGTATGTAACAACTGTAGCGGCAGTCGCCTTAATAAAATCGGCTGTTGCTTCATCATCCGCATTTAGGACTGCATATTTAGGGCGATTTTCCAATTGCGCATTGCCCAGCTGGGAAAATAACAATGATTTCGCATGTTTATATCGCTCCATCGTTTTATGGAAATCTAAATGATCTTGCGTTAAGTTAGTGAATACTGCTATATCATAGTCACATCCATGAACACGGCCAAGTTCAAGAGCATGCGAAGAGACCTCCATGATGGCCGTTGAGACACCAGCTTCAGCCATATCATGAAAAGCCTTCTGAAGCGTGACACTGTCTGGCGTCGTATTCTTCGTTTCAAATACTTTATCGACGATTTTTGTATACATCGTACCGATCAAGCCCGTTTTTTTCTTTTGATCTTCGTAAATCTTTTCAAGCAAATGGCTTGTGGTCGTTTTTCCGTTCGTACCGGTGATTCCTATCAGGTTCATCCTTTGGGTTGGGTGACCGTAAAATGCATCAGCGAGAACGGCCATGGCCCTACTTGAGTCACGGACAACAATCACAGGTACATTTAAGTTAAGCTGTCGTTCAGCAATGACAGCTGCAGCCCCATTTTCTACGGCTGATTGGGCAAAATCATGACCATCCACTGTATAACCTTTTATGCAAACGAATAAACTTCCGTCTTTAACTTTACGGTTATCATTTTCAATGGAGGTAATCTCCGGATTTTCTCCTTCATGCGCATCCAAGGAGTGTAAATAAGTTAGTAATGCGTGAAGCTTCATTTTTCCATCCCTCTCAACTTAATTTGAGGATTAATTATATGTGATTAATTTTGGCTTGTCGAGAAACCAGCTTTTATTATACGGGGTTTAATCGACTCCGTAAACAAAGCGGCTGATTTTTTTCAGCCGCTTTTCACTATTCTTATTTTATACTTATTCTGTTTGTTCGCCAAGATAAATTCTAATTGTTGAACCTTCTTTTAATTTCACTCCTGCATCCGGAGCTTGTTTTATGACTTTATCCCCCTTACCGGCCATGTCTATCTTAAGGTCCAGAAGTTGGGTTTGTAACTCTTTTTTGCTCATTCCAACAACATTTGGTACCTCGATCATCACCGGATCGGTCCAGACTTTTTCTTTTTCAATCTGGTTTTTCCTTGGTTTGACACCCATCGCCCTTAGTGAATCCTCCATGATGTTCCCAACAATCGGGGCAGCGACCACACCACCAAATTGAACGGTCCCTTTCGGATTATCCACAGCGATATACACGACGATTTGGGGATCATCCGCTGGGGCGACACCAATAAATGAGAGTATATAATTATTGTCTAAATATCTCCCATTCTCGGCTTTTTGGGCTGTTCCTGTTTTCCCCCCGACCCGATACGATTCCACGAAAGCTCCCTTACCGCTTCCTTTTGCCACAACGGATTCAAGTGCTTCCCGAACTTTCTTCGAGGTTTCTTCAGAAATCACCTTTTTTTTCGCCTGTGGGGTTTTCCGCATGACCACTTCCCCCGTTTTCGGGTCGACCAATTCTTTTGCAATATAAGGGGTATATAGTGTCCCTCCATTCACAGCTGCCGATACAGCCGTGACCTGCTGGATGGGCGTGACGGCAACACCTTGTCCAAAAGCCGTGGTTGCCTGTTCAACGGGACCAACACGATCCATATTGAACATGATCCCCCTACCTTCCCCAGATAAATCAATGCCCGTTTTTTGACCGAAACCAAAATCATTTATATATTGGAACAATTTATCTTTACCAAGCCGGTTCCCTAGCTCAACGAAACCCGGGTTGCATGAGTTTTCTACGACTTCCAGAAAAGTTTGGTCACCATGACCTCCGCTTTTCCAGCAATGCAATGTAGAACCTGCAACCTCCACATGGCCGGGATCATAAAAATGGTCGTTTTGTAGATTCACCTTTCCTTCCTCTAGAGCAGCGGCAAGGGTGATGATTTTAAAAGTTGAACCTGGCTCATAAATGCTCCATACCGGCAAGTTACGGTTATATACTTCTGCAGGTACATCTTGGAATTTCGCTGGATCGAAGGTGGGCCTGCTTGACATGGCCAGTATTTCGCCCGTCTTCGGATCCATTGCAATGGCTATGAGTCCATCTGGATCATAAGTGGCCTCCGCATTATCCAGTTCCCGTTCCACAATGGTCTGAATTCGGCTATCAATCGTCAGTTTCAAATTATCTCCGTCTACTGGAGCCTTGAAATCATCCGCCATATTCTCAAGTCTTTTCCCTTTTGCATCCGAATAAAATTTCACGAACCCTCTTTCTCCATTAAGTTCCTTATCATACGATAGTTCGATTCCCATCAATCCCTGGTTATCCGAGCCTGTGAACCCCAGTACATGTGATAAGTACTCACCGAATGGGTAATGCCGCTTGGAGTCTTCCGCGATATATATACCTTTTATGCCGAGGGCCTTGATTTCCTTTGCCTTTTCATGAGAAATTTTCCTCCCCTCGGGAATCCTGGCGCTCATCGCCGGTTTGGTTAACCATTCAAAGGCTTTCTCCTTCGTGATATTCAATATGGAAGCTAGCTGTTCCGAGGTTTCACTTGGATTCTCTATTTGTCGTGGGATGACATATACTGTCGGTGCTGAGATGTTCGTTGCCAACTCGACTCCATTTCGATCCAATATTTCACCACGTTTGGCTTCAAAGGGGATATTCCTACTCCACGAATCCTTAGCTAAGCTTGTCAAATCATTTCCTAGATAAAACTGAACGATCCCTAGGCGAATGTCAATGATAAAAAAGACGACTAATCCTATTGCCAATGCGATTGCGAGCCGTTTTCGGACGGTAACATTTGAAACACGCAAAAACAGGCACCTCCATTTCATACATGCTCAATATATATGCTTGTCTACTTGGTGGTAGAATAAAAACATGCAAGAAAAAGAGTGACCCATATGAGCCACTCTTTTTCTTGCATGCTTATTTTACTCTACAGTCGTCTCTTTTGTTGGCGAATCCTTCGGTGGCTTTTCCGGCTGCCTTAATTCGACTTTGAAAGAGTCTCCTTCTTTAACCTTTGTGCCACCTTTAGGACTCTGTTTACCCACATATCCTGTGCCTGACGTATTCAGATTAAGCTTGGCAATGCTAGCTACCTTCATAACATCACGCAGTGACCAACCAGCCATGTCCGGAACCTTCATTGCCCCTTCAGGACGGAGAATAATTTTTTCCCCTTGAAGAAGGGAACTACCCGATTTAGGGGATTGGTCGAGAACTTTCCGTCCCGTTCCGATTACTTCCACTTCATATCCTAACTCCTCGAGTTCTTTAACGGACGAATTAATAGGTTGATCCGTATAGTCTTCAATCTTGTTAGTTTCCTGCTTTTTCAAATCGGATGGCTTTATGTTTAAATACATGAGGCTGTTTTGCATGACCGGGTTAAATATTTCAGAAAGAGGATCAGCTCCTACATAGGAAACACCTAATTTCGGTTGTTTGACAGCCACATATACGACAAGTTGCGGGTCATCGGCTGGAGCCATTCCCAAGAAGGAAAAGAAATAGTTGTCCTTACCTTCAAGATATCGACCAGTCGGCCCAGGAATCTGCGCAGTCCCCGTTTTTCCGGCTACGTCATACCCATCGATCGCGTACTTCTTGCCCGTTCCTTTTTTTGCCGAGACGACCGTTTCTAAATATTTACGAACTTGTTTTGCCGTCTCTGCCGAAATCGGTTCCCCCGCCACTTTCGGTTTGGTCGTTTTCAACACTTTTCCGGTATCTTGATTGGAAATGCTTTTAATGACATAGGGTTGCATCATCTTTCCGTCATTAGCTACCGCTGAAGCCGCTTGTATCTGTTGGATTGGTGTCACCGTTGTCCCTTGCCCAAACGCGGTAGTGACTTTTTCCATTTTATACTTATATTGAATCTTGCCTGTAATCTCATTCGGCAGGTCTATTCCCGTCTTTTTATCAAAGCCAAACTTCGTCAAATAGTCGCGGAATGTATCCGCACCTATTTTATCCATGGCTAAGGTTGCAAAAGCGACATTGGAAGACCGTTGAACCCCTTCAAGAAAGGACATGGTCTTGCCTGGCTCGATCCCGCTATGGTCGCCTATGGAACCTGTTGCAGCCTTGTATCTACCTGTTGTAAAACTATCATTGGGATTAAAGACCCCTTCTTCTACAGCCGCTGCTAGAGTAAATGTTTTAAAGGTGGATCCGGGTTCATAGGTTTCTTCAATGGCCAGGTTGCGCCAAGTATCCGTAAGCCCTTCCTTCGTCGTCGGATGGAATGTCGGCCTTTGGCCCATCGCCAATATTTCGCCTGTTTTAGGATTGGAAACGATGGCGATGATTTGTTCCGGTTTATATTTCCCCTGGACTTTATTCATGGAATCTTCCAGGAATGTTTGTATTTTCTTATCGATTGTCAGCGAAACATTATTCCCATTATGGGGAGCTGATACCTTTTCCTCCGCCCCTGGCAAGATCAATCCCCAAAAGTCACTTTCATAGGTCAGCTTTCCATCCGTTTCCTGCAATTCTTTATTAAGGTACTTTTCGATACCGAATTTCCCTGTCATCTCTTCTGTTTCTTCATCCTTTTCTACATATCCAATCAAATGAGAAGCAAAGACCCCATTTGGATAGAAGCGTTTGTTCGTTCTTCCAAACGTGATTCCTGGCAACTCTAATTTTTCGATTTTCTGTTTGGTGTCCTGCGTCAAGTCTTTTCCAGCACTCCCAAACTCCACTTGATACGCCCCTTTTTTTGATAGGCGTTCATAAATGGCCTGTTCATCCATATCTATATATTTAGCAAGCTTACTCGCGGTCATTTCTGGGTCTTTCACCCGTTCGCTTTCTTTTTCGCTCAAGATGGCACGTAAGATATAGGAGGAAGTATCCACAGCGATGACGTCTCCCTTAGTATCTAGAATACTGCCACGTTTCGCTTCAATAACCTGCTCTTTCTCATATTTCTTATCGATTTTTGAAGCAAGTACCTCTCCCCCGGCTGTACCCGTCACACCAATATATAAAAAGCGGCAGATTAATACAAAGAAGAGCAGGCTGAATACGAAGAATAATCCAGCTGCTCCAAGCTTCATATTTTTTTGTTTCTGCATCAGTTCTGCACAACCTTCACGTTATTATCATCCAATCCAAGGCCTAATTTGGCAGCGATTGCCCAAATGCGCTCATATCTACTAAGTTCGTCGACCTGCACCATTAAATCATCATTCAATTTACCTTGTTCTTCAATGGTCGCTTCAACCTGCTGGATTTCTTTATTCGTTTCATAAATGGCAGCTTGATTGGAAACTATCTTCACACACGCAAAGGTAATCATGATAGCAATGGCGCATAGTAATAACACTTCACCAATCGATATTTTCGCTTTACGGATGACAACAGTTTGCTGGGATTGTTGCTGTTGATCTACATATTGCTTTTCTTGTATTTTTTTTGCTATGGCACTCATTCATGCTCCCCCTTACTGTTTTTTTCTGTAGTTTACTGTTTTTCGGCAATCCTTAATTTCGCCGAGCGTGATCGGTTATTACCTTCCAGCTCTTCTTCCGAAGGTAAAATCGGTTTTCTTGTAATTAATTTCAGAGTCGGTTTGAATTCATCAGGGATGATCGGTAGGCCATGCGGAAGATCTGGTAGGGCGCTGGCTTTTTTAAATACCGTCTTACATATCCGATCTTCCAATGAATGGAAAGTGATGACAGATATTCTTCCCTCGGGATTCAACAGGGATATCGCTTGTTCAAGGGAATCCTCAAATACGCCCAATTCATCATTTACAGCGATTCTGATTGCCTGGAATACTCGTTTCGCAGGGTGTCCACCTTTACGTCGGGCCGGGGCAGGAATTCCTTCTTTAATTAATTCCACTAACTCAAATGTCGTTTCAATCGGTTTTATTTCACGGGCCGCTTCTATTTTCCGGGCAATTTGCTTGGAGAATTTCTCTTCCCCATACTGGAAGAAAATCCTGAGCAAGTCATGGTAAGACCATGAATTCACCACATCATAAGCTGAAGTCGCCGCACTTTGATCCATCCTCATATCCAGTGGAGCATCGTGATTGTAGCTGAATCCACGTTCAGGTGTATCTAGTTGTGGAGAGGACACACCTAAATCATAAAGGATCCCATCTACCTTATTGACTCCACGAGCATTCAACTCTTCTTGAAGATATTTAAAATTATTAGGAACAAGTACGACACGGTCCCCATAGCTTTCTAATTTAGCTTTAGCATTCTGAATCGCCGTTTCATCCTGATCAAAAGCATACAATCTGCCTTTGTCAGAGAGCTGTGACAGCAAGTATTCGCTGTGACCTGCTCCTCCTAAAGTACAATCTACATAAATTCCATCAGGTTTGATGTTCAAGCCATCAACCGTCTCTTTTAATAACACTGTTGTATGTTGAAACATGTTAGACATCCTTCCAATCGGTAATTGAGTCACTCTATTCGAGGGCAGCCTTAAATTTCAAAGCCAATCATATTTTCTGCTATCTCAGCGAAAGAATCCTCTGAAGCTGAAAAATAGTTTTCCCAAAGGGATTTGCTCCAAATCTCAATTCGATTGGTAACACCAAGAATTACACATTCTTTTTCCAATTGGCCATATGAAGTAAGCGGCGTGGGAATATTAATTCGCCCTTGCTTATCAATTTCGCATTCTGTTGCAGCGGAAAAGAAAAAACGGGTAAAGGCACGAGCGTCTTTTTTGGTTATGGGCAGGGCTTTCAGCTTCTCTTCCAATAGCTTCCACTCATTCATAGGATAACCAAATAGGCATTGATCGAGTCCGCGGGTAAGCACAAATTGTTCCCCTAGGTTGTCCCTGAATTTCACCGGGACAATCAGACGGCCTTTTATATCGATGTTATGATGGTACTCTCCCATGAACATACCCACTACCCCCACATTCTAATCTCAATGTACCACATTCCCCCACCTTTCTCCACTTGTTTTTACTTTCGCCTTTATTGTAAAAATCCCCTTCTTTTACATAGAAGTTTATTTAGCCAATATTCTTATCGAAAACCTCTCTTCTTCTCGAATGGTCACAAACTAAGAGAGTGTTCCTCCTTTCCTGTCGAAAGTTTTCGGAAAACAAAAAGAAGACAGGCGAATTACCTGTCTTTAATCTTCTTTATATCCTCCACTTTTCTCCACCGCGGAGACCTTACAAGTAAATCAGTTTATGCTGGTTATTAAACTGATAGTCCAGTTTCATGATTTCCTTTATAAAATCGGGTCCATATTGATTCAAGTAATAAAAAACATTCCAGGTTCTCTCTTGGGGAGATTCCAAAGGATACAGCGAATTGGCGATACGTTCGTATTTTTTCAAGACGAACGAGTGACGTTCTTTCGTCCGTTCCCCAATCTTACCGTTCATGAATGCTAGTTGTTTCTGGATAAATTCAATATTTTTATTTAGAATCGGTTCAAGCCCCTTATCCAATGAAACAGCATGCATCGATAACTTTTGATGGTTCTCTTCAAGTTGGGATTTCATCGTCTGGAATAAGTGATCGACCGTTTCATCTTTCATAGAATCGAGATAACGCTGTACGGTTCTTCCCGTCCCTTCGGTTAGCACTGTCTTCAACGTTATTTCCGTTTCATCCAAGTCCGTCTGGATACCCCGCTCAACGATAGTTATATTCAATCTTGGGATGATGGGTGGCATCTTCATAGCAAATAGTTCAAATGCTCGTTTCAATTCTGCCCAATAGGCAATTTCACCCGGTCCAGAAATGAAGGCTAGAACGGGAAAGAGCATTTCCTGCATGAGTGGGCGCGTAACGACATTATTACTTAATTGCTCTGGATGGGTTTTCGCCATTTGCAAGAGTTCCTGCTCCGAGAAAGAGAGCTCACCATTTCTGGCAGTGAACCTGCCCTCCGACCGTTTAAGTAAGCAGCGATCTTTTTTGGCAGTATCGTAATAAAACAGATTGGCTGGCTGTTCTCCCATTTCAATCATTTTGGAATAACCTTGTTCTTGCATGAAGGTTTGTTGCTTTCCAACCTCTTCCGCAATCTTTTCGCTTTTTCCTATCAACGACTCAAAAAAGCCTGTTTCTAATTTTCTAAGTGCTGGATCACCTGCGTCAACAAGCAAGAGGCCATATTCTTGGAACCATTCGTGAATCAAACGAGCAAAAAAGTCGACGAATGTATTCGATTGCTTAACGGTTTCCTTCATATCAATAAGGAGTTTATTCGTAAAGGCGGTTTCCCCATATGTTTCAATGATTTCTTCGAACCATTGCTCCATCTTTTTTTCATCGATTTCTATATCTGTGATCATGGTCTTGAAAGGCTGATATGAAGGATAAGATTTTTTATCCGGTTTACCATTTTTCATGACATACACATGGTTGACCTCAGCTAGGTCATGATCTTCTCCAGCTATCCAAAACACAGGAATGACCGGTTTTCCCAGTGACTTCCTTTGTTCTAGTGCAAGCTTGATGATTGAAATCACTTTATGTATCGTATAAAGGGGACCAGACAACAAGCCCGCCTGCTGTCCTCCAACGACAACGACCGAATCATCACGTCGTAATTCTTCAATGTTTTTATTAACAGCCTCACTGCTTGAAAAACGAGACATATATGTCTGTATGTAATTCGATAATGCTTCTCGTGAAAAAGTCCTGTTCATCAGCTCTTGATATCTATTGCGATAGATGTCCGGGTTGGACAAGTCATAGTGAAAATAATCTTCCGTTTCAAGCTCGCCCTGTAAATAGTCCGATGCGAAACGGTTTAATGATGGTAACGCGAGATCTTTCATCTCCATGTATGTTCTCCCTTTCTCTGCAACTACAATTCTTTTTAGAGTATAACATTCTGTTTTAAGAAAACAAAAAATGTTGCCCAGGAGCAGAAAATTGATGCTTTGCCATTCATTATGCAGTAAAGATTCTAGTAATTCTCGTAATAAATCCTATAGAAAATAAAAGAAGGTACGCGCAAAAAAAGAATGCGAAGTTCACTCTCCAAAATCCTTTCAATACTTTTTGAAAAATGATTTCTCCTTTAACTTGATAATGGACAAGAACAACAACGAATGCATTGGCTATCATGATGAGCATGATCACCCAAAAAATATGTATGTCCCAAATTGTCACTATTAAATAATGGACCGATAATACAAAAAACAAAGTACTCATATCCATGGCAAATTGAACGGAACGCTTATGGTTCCTTGTGAATTGCTTGGCACTAATAAAAAATATGACATAACCTATAAATGGAAGTGTAATGAAAATCGCGGCAAGACTTGAAACAAAGTTTGGCATACCCTCATCCCCCTTGGAACTCTTTTCCTTTGATCATTGCATAAAGAGAAGACGTTAAACATGCCTTTTTCTCTTTTCGTATTGCCTCCGAAATGATATAACCTAAGATTGCGTCGATTTCCGTTTTTCTTCCAAGTTCAATATCTTTCAGCATGGAAGATCTATTTTCTGAGGTCTTCGAACACACGGATTTTACGTGGTTAAAAGATTCCTCTGCATCTGGTAATTCCAGTACAGACGATATTTCAACAAATAGTTCCTGGAATAATCGGTAATAAAACGGATTACTGATCAAACGCCCATTTTCCACTTCCAATAACGCGGTCAGAGGGTTGATTACAGCGTTAACGATTAACTTGTCCATTAGCATGGCATGGTAGTCCTCACACTTACGGAATGGAAAGTAGTCGTTGTTCGCATCCAGAAATGGAAGTACATTCAAGTCCCCCCTGAAAGACGCAACTCTGGTTATACCAAACCCGGTATGTTCCACTGTATTCGGGTCGAGCTTCAACGCCCCATGTTCCACCACACCAACACAAACGGTCGCTGACTTCAACTCCTTTAAATAAGAAATGTGCCCATAGCCGTTCTGCAAAAACAACAAAGGTACATCCATCCCCTCGATCACTGGCAGGACTTGCGGTATATGATACTGTTTAACCGCGACTAGGATTATCTCTTCTCCCCTTATTCCACTTTCGATTGCGTTGGATGTTATATTTCTTTTCCTGGTCACTCCATTCACGATGCAACGGAGACCCTCACTATTAATACATGATGCCTGTTCCTCTGTACGTGTATAAATCGTTACACTGTGCCTCTCACTTAAATAAGAGGCGAATAACAATCCGACGGAGCCGCCTCCAATTACGCCGATTTTCATATTACCCTTCCTAACTTTTCTCATATACTGACTATTTTAACACATTTTCTTTTTTCACTACCTTGCTTTTTCCATATCAAGGGGGACCAACAAAATGCTACAAACAAATCGTTATCACCATTTCCGTCTTTCAACAGCTAATTGCACAAAAACACAAAAACATAGAGAAGTATAAATACGCCAGCCATGGGTATAACTCCTTCTTCACGAGCTAAATTAATGGTATATTATATATGAAAAGTTGTGGATTCCTTAAAGTTTTTAAACACAAACGAATGATACCCTATCTTTATTCTTTGATGATCGATATAAAGAAAAGGAAAGGGATAATGATCAAACGGCTTGTTAGACTCGATTTAGTGAGGAAAGGTTTTAATGGTGACTGTAGTTAGGGTTACTTGTTGATTTAAAAGCATGACGGGAGTAGTTTATCAGAATGAGGGGGAGTTTTATATGGAATACAAGGTGGAACGGTTACTTGTGAATTTTAAGACGCTTGAGGAGTTCAAGAAGTTCAAGGAATATGGGATGCAAGAATTATCCATGCTCGATGATTTAGAGGGGAATATCATTGAGAACGACAGTCAATCGCCTTTCTACGGCATCTTTTATGGTGACATGTTGGTTGCTAGAATGAGCCTATACAAAAAAGATGCTAAATTCGACCGATATTTTGATAAAACAAAAGACTTTCTTGTCCTCTGGAAGCTCGAAGTTCTTCCCAACTACCAAAACAAAGGGTACGGCAAAGCTTTAGTCGACTTCGCCAAAAGCTTTAATATGCCAATCAAAACGAATTCCAGGGTACACTCCCAAGCTTTCTGGGAAAAGATGGGCTTCTCTCCCGCATCCTATGAAATGGATCGTGACTACGGAGAAAATCCTTTGATTTGGACCCCCATTGAAAAACAAGATGAAATCATAGATACACAAGAATAAATGAAAAATGCGGGCGGATTTTTTCCACCCGCATTTTTCATTTATTTACCCTTTCCAAGTTACCGTTCTTATCCATTTGAAAACTCACCTTTGGATTTAACTTTTCATCTTCTAGGACACTGAGTTTTCTAGCCCGCTCCATAATTTGCATGAGAGCCCGATAATCTTCTTCCACTACTCTTAAATTATCCCGTAATAACTCATTCTCTTCCCGCAGCCTTTCATTTTCCTGTTCAAGATTATAAGAATGCCGGGCATTCCTTTCCATTTCTTCCCTATCAATTTTAAAGGTTTCATCCACCTTCGTTAAATATGAAATAACGTCTTGGAGAGGAGTAGATGGCGATGATGGCAATTCCCTTTTCCACTCAGCTGCTACCTCTTGTTCGTTCGGGACTTCTTCATTCTCAACAGCTTCCCCTTCGAAACCATTATCCCGCATGGCCTGTTCTTTTCTCTGCTTTTTAGCCAACTCAATTCCTGACTTATATTGCTTTCTGACAAAAGAATTCCAACGAAAACCGCAGGCTGCAGACGTTCTTGTTAACTGTTTCCCCACCTCTTCAAATGCCTTCAGTTGCGTACTGCCTTCCCTAATATGCCTTAGCACCACTTCAGCCAACAATAAATCCTCGTCCTGTGTCCATGCATCTTGTCTCGCAATCGTCATCTCTCTACCTCCAAGCAAGTTTTACTTCATGATATGCACTTGATAGGAAAGATAGACGGAATATAGAAGCGATAAAGATTTATTTTTTTTTATTTAAAAAACGGCTGACTGCGTCATGATGGGCTTCCGTTGCCCATAGTTTGGAACATTCACGGATTTCCGCATCCATTCTTTCTTTCAGGCCTCCATCTTCCCATTTCTTAACCAGTATTTTTTTATAAGCCATTAAAACCCCGGGTTCATGGCGTAGGAAATGTTGGGGAAATCCTTCCCAGTCTTCCATATCAATTATCTCGTCTATGAAACCAAATTCCTTTGCATCCTCGGAGCTATGTACTTTAGCATCAAGCAGTAACTTCATCGCTTTTTGTTCCGGAATTTTTTCAAACAAGAGTGACGCTGCCCCCCAGCCTGTTGTTATCCCTAGCGTTCCCTGAACAAACCCTAACTTTATCCCCTTTTTCGCCAATCTGAAATCACAAGCCGTGGCAATTTCACACCCGCCTCCGACAGCGCTTCCGTTGAGTAGGGCAATTGTAGGTTTCGGAAAGATCGCCAGTTCATACAGGATTTTCCCCATCCTCGATAGCATGGCAAAAGCCTCTTCCTCTGTATAAAGATTTTGAAATTCACTTAAATCGCCCCCCGAGCAGAAAGCCTGGGAGCCCTCTCCCGTCAAGAGTAATACTTTGACATCCTTATCACTAGCCGCTTGTGATAAAGCTATTCCTAGTTCATCCATCAACTGAAAATTAACCGCATTTCTTTTCTCAGGTCTATTAAATGAAATCTTCAAGTATCCTTTTGCATTCTTTTCAACGATTAATGTGTTATACACGTGAACACCTTCTCCATGTCTCTATTTATTCTAAATATTCAATTAAATTAATTTGTAAAAAAAGCGCAGAGATTTATCTCTGCGCTTTGATTAGCGTGTTGCATAATCAAGAAAGCAATGCTTTCGAGTAGGTCAAGAAATTATTTTGCGACAACTTCTTTTCCTTTATATGTTCCACATTCTTTACACACGTGATGTGAAAGAGTCATTCCACCACAGCTCGGGCATTCTACCATACCAGGTACTTGAAGCTTGAAGTGCGTACGACGTTTTCTTTTTGCAGTTTTCGACGTTCTTCTAAAAGGTACAGCCATTATTCCCACCTCCTTAAAAAATATAAAAAAGCTGGAAAAATCGGATTAGCGATTTTTCGTTCCAATTAAGATTCTTTATTGTTGTCAAAAAAGTCGGCAAGCTTTGCAAATCTAGGATCAACCTTATGTTTAGTTTCTTCTTCAGAAATAACAGCCCAGTCTTTCCCGGATTGAGGAGCAGCTTCATTAGGATCGACATCCTCACAAAAAACCTGCATCGGAATTTCTAGCAATAAATTTTCTTTAATTACCGGTATAAGATCTACAACATCGCCTTCCACCACAGTAACGTCTTCTCCGTAGAAATGATCGCCATCTGCTTTTAAAAGAAAGGTTTCCTTTGTATCAATATCAATCGGATATTTCACGTCTACCAGTGTACGGGAACAAGGTAATGTTAATTCACCTGTAAGATGTAAGTGAAAAGTAATCTCGGTCGAGTTGATATCAGCTCTTCCTGTTACTCTAATTGGAGAAACGTCGCGTATTTGCTTGTCTCTTTCCTTAATGTCTAAGACATCCACCAATTCATCTAACTGCAAATTTTTGTCCCGAATTTTTTGAAGTTGACTAATTGTCCATTTCATATGAAATCACCTCAAGGCAACAAAAATAATTATAGCTTTCAATTATAAGTTTGTCAATATTTTTTCTTTACACTATAATGTAGTCATCCTAACTGATTTGCCAAGTTTAAAATCATTTCAAACAAAAAATCAGGACGAAACATTCTAGTTCTCTTACTTGAAATACTATTTTAGCACTAAGTTGGAAAAATACAAAGTTTTTCTCTGAGGTGATTGAATGAAATCTTGCGGTTTAGTAGTCGAATATAATCCATTTCATAATGGCCATGCACTCCATGCCAGAGAAAGCAGACAAAAGACAGAGTCGGATATAGTGGTTGCTGTGATGAGCGGACCGTTTTTACAGCGAGGTGAACCGGCGCTTGTCAGTAAGTGGTCACGAACGGAAATGGCCCTACTGGGTGGCATTGACCTTGTCATTGAACTTCCCTATCCCTTTGCTGTCCAAAAAGCGGAACTATTCGCGAAAGGTTCCATATCCCTTCTCGAATATTTGGGCTGTGACTCCTTCTGTTTCGGCAGTGAAGATGGCCGAATCGAACCCTTCATCGAGGCCCATGGCATTCTATCTGAAAATGCCGAAACATATAACGAAACTCTTAAATCTTTGATGGAAAAGGGAAACAGTTACCCTGCAAGTGCATCAAAGGCATTCCAAGCGATAAGCAAGAACACGGAGATGTTGGATTTAACAAAGCCAAATAATATCCTTGGTAAAGAGTATGTTAGTACGGCCCTATCCAATGGATTCTCGATTGAACCCTATACGATACAACGGGTGGCCGCTGGCTACCATGATGTCCAGCTATCTTCAAGCCCCATCGCGAGCGCAACAGGGATCCGCAAGGCGCTACTAGAACAAAAACAGGAATTAGAGGCAGTGGGGACTTATATCCCCCCTTCAACCTTGCATGGGCTTCAACATTACCTAGCCACCTATCATGCTTTACATGAATGGAATATGTATTGGCCTTTATTGAAGTATCGGATTCTCGCATCCTCCCTGACAGAGTTGGCCGACATCTATGAAATAGAGGAAGGAATCGAGTATCGGATGAAGGAAATGGCAAAGGAAGCTATGAACTTTCATGACTTCATGACCGCCATGAAAACAAAACGCTATACCTGGACCCGAATTCAACGGATGTGTGTCCATATTTTGACCAATACGTTAAAAGAAGATATGATTCATGCCGAGGAACCTTCTTATATCAGGTTGCTTGGCATGAATCATAGGGGGCAAGCTTACCTTCGGAAAGTAAAAAAAGAGTTGCCGGTCCCGCTCATATCCAGGCTTTCAGCCTATCAAGATCGTCATATCGATACGGACATGCGAGCTGCACAGGTATATGCAATGGGGCTACGCGAACCTTATCAAACGGCGTTAATGAAGAGGGAGTTTGAAGCTCCAATCATAAAAACCAATTCGTTGGACACATGAAAGGCAGATCCTCTCCCTATCACACAAAAAAGCGCAAAACAGTTAGACTGCTTGCGCTTTTTTTCATTTTTTCGTTTCCTTGATCTTGGATAAATACTCTAATGCGTCATCAAAACTATCCACGGGGATGATTTTCATTTTCGTTTTAATGTCCTTCGCTGCTATCATCGCCTCTTCATAGTTCGACCCTGACGCGCCATTTTCATTAGGGGCAAAAAAGATTTCGGCTCCGGAATTATCAGCTGCGACAATCTTCTGCTGGATTCCGCCGATTGGACCAACCGTCCCATCATCCGTTATGGTTCCTGTCCCCGCTATATCGTAGCCTTTTGTAATATCCCCCTCTGTTAATTGGTTGTAAATTTCAAGGGAGAACATCAATCCAGCTGAGGGCCCACCAATTTGATCCGTATCGATCGTAACGGTCGGCTTCGTGATAACCTTACGATAATCATCAAGGGAGATGCCTATTCCTACCCTACTGGAATCATCCTTGAATGTTTTTAAAGGAATCGTGACCTTTTTCTCTTCACCTTCCCTTTTAAACACCAAATCAATCTCGTCTCCAGCTTTCTTACCATTGATATAGTCCATGAACTCTTGGGCTGACTTGAATCTCACACGATCGACTTGTATAATCTGATCTCCCGCCTTCAATTCCTTCGCTGCCGGCATTTCTTCGAGTACATCCAGAACATATACACCTAAGTATTGATAATCTACCTCTTTGCCCGCTTTATCATAAGCAATCTTAATTGCGTTATTTTTAGACCCGTCCATTAAATGCAACTGCCTGACATTATATTCTTCGTCTGTTTCATCTTGACTACGAATCGAGGTCTCCGGATAAATTTCCTGGTACTTACTCCACTTAGCTAATAAATAGGAGTAAATATTCGCCTTCCCCATCCTTACGGTAGTCAACATGAAGCTCCCTTGCTCTTCGTCCGCACCCGATACTTGAATAATCGGCTCCAATTCTTTAGCCATTCCTGGTTTCGTCACATAATATGGGAGAGAATATAACGCCGAGGCTATAAGGAGTATAGCGGCCACCAGGATAGTGCGTACAAACATTTTACGATTCATCTACATAAGACTCCTTCCAAGCACTGATACTTTGCTTAATCTGATCTACCTTATCCCTAGCAGCATCTTCTCCAATACTAATTATTTCCTGTATATTTGTAAATGCCTTTGAACTGTATTTTTCCACTCTTGGTCGGATGATGACATCCGAGGCAACTACTCTACTTTCCACCAATTCCATTTGCAAGATGTCGAGACTTTGCATGATAACGTCATATATCGAATTTATTTCTACGTCCTGTTTCACATGTGCAACATCCACAGCAATGATAATATCCGCTCCCATTTCCTTTACGACCGAAACCGGGACCCTATCTATTACCCCTCCATCGACAAGGAGTCGATCTCCAATTTTCTCAGGAACGAAAATTCCCGGGACCGAGATACTGGCTCTTACCGCAGGGGCTAGCGGTCCTTCACGAAATACGACCTTTTCCCCCGTCCTGATATCCGTGGCAACAACAGCCACCGGTATATCCAAATCTTCAAGATTCTTGCCGTATGTGAAAACCCGGATTAAATCCTTCGTTCGTTTACCTGAAATAAAGCCCATTTTTGGTATCGTAAAATCCAAGTAATATTTACGTTTAAATGCTCGCGAAAGTGTATAAAGCCTCTCAATATCTGAACCCGCGCCATAAAAGGTAGCCACCATCGCTCCCATACTGCTTCCGGCGATCATATCTATTGGAATGCCTTCTTTTTGCAACACCTTAATTACTCCAATATGTGCAAAACCTCTCGCTCCCCCCGACCCGAGTGCTAACCCGATCTTTGGATGCGGCATAAAAATCTCCCCTCACTATAAAAGTTCAATTCTTTTCAAAATCGTACTCATACAAAGTTATGGTCTTAAACAGTTTTATAGAAGCATATTGTTTATATTGACAGTAAAACAAGCCAAACAACAGAAGATTCAGATAACTTTCCGAAGCATATAGCCTTTCACTGTATCTATTATCTACATTTTATCATGTTTTACCAGTAGACCCTACGCTATTCGTAACCCTTTTAGGAGGAGGCTCAGAACTTGCTTAAATCAAAATCTAAAACAATAGTATTAGCCATCACGGTTACCATGATGGCAGTTGGCTTAGTCATCTTCCCCCAGGAATCCTTTGACGCTTCTAAAGGTGGATTAAATATGTGGTGGAAAATTGTTTTTCCCTCCCTCCTTCCTTTCTTGATTTTTTCGGAGTTATTAATTAGCTTTGGCGTAGTCAAGTTCATCGGTGTGATACTCGAACCTTTCATGCGACCCTTATTCCGCGTACCCGGTGTTGGAGGGTTTGTATGGGCTATGGGGCTTGCATCAGGTTTTCCGGCAGGAGCCAAATTCACGGTAAGGCTCCGTCAAGAGAAACAAGTCAGCCAAATTGAAGCGGAAAGACTCGTTTGCTTCACTAATTCATCCAACCCTCTGTTCCTATTCGTTGCAGTTGCCGTAGGATTTTTCCACAATCCCCACTTGGGCATCATCCTGGCACTTGCCCATTATTTAGGCAATCTGTGTGTAGGGATTTTGATGCGCTTTTATCGGAGAAAAGAGGAAAAGGGGAAACTCCAGCCCAAAAGCACAGCTAAACTGCCTTCCATCAGACAAGCCTTTAGTCAAATGCACCGCACACGCTTAAAAGAAACCCGGCCGTTTGGAACGTTGCTTGGTGATGCCGTTCTATCCTCCATTCAAACGCTCCTTATGATAGGTGGATTCATCATCCTATTTTCTGTTGTCAATCGACTTTTATTTCATATGAATATAACCAGCCTGCTTGCGACAGGAATCGGAGGGATATTGCATCTCATGAAATTTCCCGATTCTTTAAGCCTTCCATTCATCTCAGGCATGTTTGAAATGACACTTGGATCTAAATTAACCAGCAAGATAGAAAATGCGACCCTCCTGCAACAGACAATCATGACTAGTTTCATCCTTGCTTTCAATGGATTTAGTATTCAAGCCCAAGTGGCCAGTATCATCGCAACGACCGATATTCGTTTTATGCCATTTTTCCTGGCCAGAATTGCACATGGCTTCTTTGCCGCCATTATTACCGTTATACTCTGGGAACCCTTCTATAGAGGCACTGATTACAATGGAAATGTAATTAATGATTTCCCGGTCAATGGATTTACAGGAGAACGTGCACATTCTCTTTACCAATACATGTTGGATTTTGGTCCGCTTCTCACACTCGCTTTTCTCATGATTTACATCATCTTATTCGCTAAACGTCTCATCAGCGACTTTCATAAATAAAAAAGAGCACAGTCCACGAAGCGGGCCATGCTCTCTTTCCTATGCTTTTTGTTCTTCGTACTTTTGTGTCAAAGCTTTCTGAACAACAGGCGGTACTAATTCTGTTATATCCCCACCATATTTCGCTACCTCTTTTACGATACTGGAACTTAAGAATGAATATTGATTTTTCGTCATGATGAAAAATGACTCAATATTGTTGTTCAAAAATCTATTCATCGAGGTTCCTTGCATCTCATATTCAAAATCTGAAGTCGCCCTCAAGCCCCTGATAATTGCATTGGCGGAAACGCTTTCAGCATAATCGACCGTCAATCCCTGGTAGGAATCCACCTTAACATTCGGCATATGAGCCGTTGCTTCAGTGATTAACTTCAATCTCTCTTCTACAGTAAACAGTGAATGTTTTGCTGAATTGTTCACAACAACTACATAGACCTCATCAAATACGTTAGCTCCCCTTTGAATGATATCAAGATGGCCAAAAGTAATCGGATCAAAACTTCCCGGACAAATCGCTATTTTCGACATTCATCGTTCCCCCTATTCGTGTACGTTCCCCCACTGATAAATCGTTACCGCAATACTCCCATATACTTCTTTTCTCTTGATTGTAAAGTCGCCAATTTGTTCTGGCAACGAAACATCATCGCCATGCTCACAAACAATATACCCCATATCGCTGAGCAAGCGGTTTTTATGTATCTCTTCCAATAAATCCACGAGCTTTTGCTTTTTATAAGGTGGATCAAGAAAAATCAAATCAAAGATCATTTCTCTTTTCACCAACGCCTTTAATGCACGTTCTGAATCATTTTTATAAACCTCAGCACAGTCCGTGAATTTACATAGTTCCAAGTTCGCCTTGACAGTTTGGTTAGCTTTAAAATCGCGGTCTACAAAGATAGCTCGATCCATCCCCCTGCTCAAGGACTCGATTCCCAATCCACCACTGCCGGCAAACAAGTCTAAAACAATCCCGCCCTCAAAATAAGGACCAATCATGTTAAAAATGGATTCCTTGACTTTATCCGTAGTCGGCCGGGTTCCTGTACCCGGTACAGCCTTAAGTGGTCTTCCTTTGCAACTTCCGGAAACGACCCTCATCATTCTCACCACATTTTATGACAAATTTCTGTTACTTTCCTATCCTAACATATTAGAAATTACTAGCCAATAACAAAAGCCAAATACACCCGTTTAAGCGAGAACAATTTAAATACATTCCCCCTTTAAATAAAAAGGGCATATCCTCCTCATTAAAATCTCTAATAGTTTGAATAGATAAGCTGATTTTGGTCATAATGAAAATAACAACATGACTTATTAAGTGTTGTTGCCAACCGCGGAGAAGGCTTACGTTTCCCCATAAGTCTTCCTCCGGTTTCTCCTCTCCCTTTGCCTTCTGGTCCTTAATTAGACATAGAAGGACCCTGCATGAAAGTGCAGGGTTTTTTTTATGAAACTGCCGTTATCATGGGCTTTTTAGAACCGATTCAGCTTTAAGTTGGCTCTTCTCTTTTACGGGATAAAATGATAAAGTAATGAAAGATAAGTTAGTGAGGAGAGGTTTAATTGATTCAACGTTTTATAGAACTTGGACAAGGTTATTCAGATATATATGAACTGATCGAGGTAGGGCGCAATCAGCAACACCGTGTAGCTAGGATGCTGGCCATGCATACTACGCTTGATGATAAAAAGGTAACTTCATTGGTTATCGTCATGCAACCAACAGATCCGGGAAAATTCCAACCTCTATATATTTGCCGTGAGGGGATCCCAAACCCTCATTTTACCGCCAATAAACGATATCAACTATTTGAAGATCTGGCTAAAGAACTAGACAGACCAATTATAGAAATAGATGTGAAGTCTTCAAAACTTTTCGCCGAAATAGAATTGTACTATCAGCACTTGATAGGTATTTTGCGTATGAATAGATACCTACCGCCATTGGGCTGAAGAGATGAAAAAAAGTGCTGACTCCTCGAGTCAGCACTTTTTAGATACCCATTTTATAATCGTATTCCTTAGCCTTATCCGGTTTAGAATTTTCGAATTCCATTTTAAGGAAAGGTTTATAAGAAAGATCAACCTTTTTGACAAAGGAGTAATTATTCAGCTTTTCAACCAATGGTTCAACTTCATCCATGTTCGTATAAAGGACGACATATTTCAGCTTCTTTGAAACGTAATGGATATTTCCAAACTTCCTAAGCATTTTGGCTTGTTTTAATGTATGTAAATAGACGATAATTCCTTGTCTTGCTCCAAGCATATCAATAACTCCCTTTTATAAAGGCTTTAACTAATTTTAGCATAGCAGAATCCTTTCTTTCAACCAAGAAAAATGATTATAAACAAAATTCTCTTACTATTATGAATCATTTCGGGGTCATGAGTAAAAGGGGATGAAAACCATTGAGTGACTAAGAAGTAATGATTGTCCAGACTGTATCTTGCTCGTGAGTGAAATGAACATTTGCCGAAAAAAAAAGCCTGGTGAAATGTCCAGGCTTTCATCATCTTATGCAGAACAACCACAGCTTCCACCTGTTCCGCAACTTCCTGACGAGCAGCCGCCTGAAGATACGAAAAATGGATTTCCTGCAGGTGTTTTCACTTGTTCCGAAACAGCATGGCCGATTAAGCCACTAATTTCATCTAGGATACTCTGCAATTCCGTTTCTGCCATCTTGAACTCAGCAATGGTAGGGTGCATATCCATATCCCGTTTTGCCTCTCGGGTCTCCATATTGATGCGCTTATAGTCCGGATGATACTTACCGAACCTTTGTACATCTTCAAAAAGATCCTTTAGAGAAGTAAACTTGGAGATTTTTGTTTGCGCCTCTTTATCGCTTTGTAATTTATATAAACTAAGAAGATAATTTTCCCCTATATCAGAATGAAGGATCGTTTCTGCTAATCCGTCTGCATGTTGTAAAATATCAACAATTTCCATAGTAGCAAGCATAAATAAGCTCACCTCCACCATCATTTTACCATTTATTCTTTTCATATGCCATTGCTATGATTACATAGTGGACGTGATATGTACTTCGATCTCTTTATTCAGACCCGTTTTTTGACCCGAGTCATTCAATATCTCCAGCCTGATCTTATGCGCGCCATGTGGAATATCTTTTAGGATAAAGGCTGCCGTATGCTTATTGATTCTCTTTTTATCATCTAAAAGGACAGAAACAGTGGCCAACTGTTTTGAAGTATCTCCTGAAAAACTATAGTCGTTCAGGTAACATTCCACATATACAGAGTTTCCTTTGACAAAAGTCTTCACTTTAAAATCCTCATCCATCGTTTGGGCGCTTTGTACAGTGGTGGCAGCCTTAAGGTCAGAAACACTAGCAGCCGAGACATTTTTGGGTTCAGGGATTTTCTTTCCACAACCTGTTGCTGCCATCAGCACTGTTAGAACTATAATCATTCTCTTCATGACATCGTCCCCCTTTTGTCAATATTATTTGCCAAAAGGAGTAATTTACTCTTTTTTTCTTCATTCGCTTGGTACATTCATCGCTTGGAACATATGGAGCATCATCGAAGCAACCTGAACACTATCGGAGAATTTAGAGATTCGATGGGGAATTGATTTTTCAAAAAAGTACTTTGCTTCTGTTTCAAATTTATCCAACTCATGGGGATTACGCATTAACCTTTTATACCAAGCAGGCTGAATCCTTAAATACTTTTTCATATCCTCATTAGTCTGGATGAAGTCATACACATTTTGACGCATGGAATCCTTCCTCCCTCCCGCTACTTAATCCTTGTTAAATAAAAATGGATTACTTCTCTGCTCAGGTGCTTTTGGCGGAGGAGTGGAGTCCCCGCCCGATTTATTTCCCTGGAAAGCCGATAGCACACCTTGAATGGCTCCAATTGCTTGGTTGGCACTTGAAATATATTGTTGTATTTGTCCGATATCCATGTTTTTAACGGCACTCATGACCGTACCCAGTAACTCAGAGCTCTGCTCTCCCTTTTCTGTGGCGGTTACCACCGGTTCAGTCTTTCCTACAGAAGCTTGCACACTGTCCTCAGCCTGCCAGCGTGGATGATCTTCACCGAGTAGGTACCATTCTTCAAAAAGCTCCTGCCATGTTGCTTGCTTATTTCTCACTTCATTCACTAAATATGGATGCACCTTGACAAACTCCCTAAATCCATCAATGGAGGGGCGTTTTTTTTTTGCCATTACTCTTCACCTCACACTAAGACATCGCCTATTTTACGATATGCCTCTATGTATGAAAAAGTGCATGGATCTTATTCATTCATCCGGCTACATATAGTATAATATTGGAAAAAAGGATGTTTTTTATGAGTATAGAAGCACTTGTCGAGGATTTCAAGAACTTGGCAATCACGGCCGATGAAGCAGATCTACGCGTATTATCAGGAATCATCTCCAGCCTGAAGGAGAAAAGAAAAAATGATAAATACTCCTATATCTCCAATCTCCTTAAGCTTAACAAACAGGTTAGCCACGACGGCACATCTCTTTCGATGGTGATGCCTATCACCCCTTTATCCCATAATGAATTGAACATCACTCACGGAGGAATCATCGCCACACTAATTGACTCAGCAATGGGCACTCTTGCCGGCTCGACAGTCCCAGAGGGTTATGCTACTTTGACAACGGACATTCAGGTACGATATGTAAAACCTGCTATCGGTGAACAGTTGACTTGTACGTGTAACATTATGCATACAGGCAATAAAACCATCATTCTTGAAGGAAAGGTTTATCGAGATGACGGATTACTTTGTGCCGTTTCCACTGGTAGTTTTTTCATCGTGAATATGAAAGGACAATAAAACGGATCCCAGAAGGATCCGTTTATTTCTTCGCAATAAAGTTCTGTGTGTAATACTTTTTATAAACCCCTACACCTAAATCGGTAAACTCTTCACTCAACATCGTTTCCCGATGACCCTCGCTATTCAGCCAGCCTTCCATAACAGCCGCTGCATCCACATAATTTGCTGCAATATTTTCGCCTGCCGCACTATACTGGATATTCCCCGCTTTTAATCGGTCAGCTAAATCCCCTTTGGTTTCAGAGACTTGTGTTTCTTCCTGAGTGCCTTTCATCTCTTGGCTATTAAGGTAAGCAATCTTTGCAATTGAATCATTCCAATTTAATGGCTTCAAATCAAACCTACTACGCATGATATTCGCAATATCAAATATTTGCCGTTCATTCCCTACTCTCACATTAGTCCATTCCTCTTCGGAAAGATCCTTAACAGGCACTAGCGAACCATGATAGGTCAGCTCATATGGCTGCTGTTTTAAAAGAGTGGAATCATCCAAAAACCGGACACTCGAAACGGTTCCAGAAAACTTATCTAAATACAACTGAACATGAATATCCCCAAGTTCTATCAATGGTCTCATATTCATATCCTCTTCAGACAATTCGAAACGGTAGACGCTATCGCCAGCCTCTATATCAACCGTTGGTTCTATATATAAGCTAGAATAGATAGCATCAATGGATTGGCCGATTTTAAAAGGGGAAATATTCACATTGTCCCCAATTCCGTATGCAGAAACGACTTTCCCATTTTCCATGGCCAATTGAAAATAGTCATTATAATCTTTATTATATATCCACCAATCATATCCATATGCGGACATATCAATTCGATCCGGTTCACCGAATTCCTTTTTGACCTCTTTTATATTCTTCCCAATTGTAATCGCTAATCCTTCTTTAGCCATTACTTCATCTTTCTCCATATGCGGATTCTTTTCATTTATCGTATCGTTAGGATTAACATCTTTGTTTCCATCTATGAGAGGATTCAGCTTTTCCTCCAGACCGATATTCGTATAAATGCCGATTATGAAAAAAACAATACTTAACAGCATCACCTTTCCGAACCTGCGCAGAGGACACACCCTCTCTCTATGCTTATGTATCTAATACTAGCTTTCTTTCCTGATTATAACATTGTTCCATCATAATTTTCTATTTAACGATAGATTACATCATTTTTTAATTTTGCAAAAATGGAACTTTTGTGAATCATAAAAATACAATGTCGAGTTCATTGCAACTTCCATCATTTCATACTATTATAAAATATAGGATAAAATGGTATATTATAAATATGCTTGGGGAATTTTCGTTACTTTCACTACATAATATTTTCCTTGTATGTCATTTTAATTCCCAAATGCAAAAATAGGAGGTACTACTCGTGAAATTTGAAAGCTTTGGAATTGAGAACATCACAGCCGACTTAAACCGATTAGATGACCTAATGCCGGAATACGGTTTAATACGTGCCGAACAATGGGACTATGAGAGAGTAAGTTATGACCGTAAATTCGAATTGAGAGAAGGCACTTTTTATCTGCGTATACTAGGCTATGCCGTCGAAGGTGATGTGGGGGCTCATAGGGCCACAATGAAACTAATGGTTCCACTTTTAGGAAAACACTATTATCCACATGGCATTGAATATGGAGAAGGAGAGTTCTTCCCCCCTTCATTAGTGAAACAGTGTGAAAAAATCCTGGCTCAGGTTAAAGAGGAACTTACACAATTTAATGGACTGTAAAAGTGACTGGAAACTGAACAAACAGAAGAGAGGAATCTCTGAACATCCCTCTTTTCTTGTATCAAAAAGGCCTGATGTTTTTACACATCAGGCCTTTTTTAGTTTTATGATCCAAGAATCGCTTTAATCAGTGATGTTGTCTCTCCACCGTGATAAATGACATATAGTAAAAGATAAACGGCCAAACCAGTGATTCCAGTGAAAAACCAAATAATGCTAGTCGTAGGACCGATTTTTCTATGAATCGCATACTTACCTTTTAAACCTGTTGTCAGCATAATGATTCCAAGTACTGCCCCGGTAGTCGCAAGTGTGATATGGAAAATCAAAAAGATCGTGTAATAAATTTTAATATCATCCGGTCCTCCGAAAGATGTATTACCAACGAAAATCGTACGAGAAAGGTAGATAGTGAAGAAAATTATCGCAAAAATCGCGGCCACTATCATGGTCTTTTTATGTGTCTCTGTTCTGCGCTGTTTAATTTGGTACCAGCCTATTGCAACCGTGATTGAACTTAATACAATGAAAGCTGTGCTAATTGTTGGAAGAATCGGTAAAGACATAAGATGTAGTCCTCTCTATATTTATTAATCATCTATTATTCTATAAGAGGTATTCATAAAATTCAATAAAAGCAAGCAAACTTAACACAATGCTCACTTTTATCAAAAAACCAAGTCAAATAACTAGCCTTTCCTTGGGTTTCATGTTTAGCCTATATTTTGAAGTAAGACTACCGGAAACCCCTAACAAGGCAAATGAAAGACTTGTCCACTCAGTAGACAAGTCTTTCACGAAATGATCATTCTACAGTCTGGAAATCTGTAGGAATAGGGTCAATTTCGCTTTCACCGCCATTCTCCTTCTTGAACCAAGCAAAGAAAATGACACCTAGAACATATCCTAAAACGATTTCTTGAATGACCTTCATCAATACTCCACCTAGCTGTTGGTCTTCAAGCAAAGGCAGCCCATTAAACATTTCTGGACCACTGAGCGTCAGGCCTGACAATGCCGATGCAGGCACGCACAGTTCCATGGCACTAGCCCAAGATTCAGCATTAGTGAACGTATCATACATTGGATAATCGGCAAAAATGATCAATGCACACGCAGGGGTCATTAAAATGCCACTACCAAAAATATATGCTACTTTTTTAACCCCCGAAAGGCTTTCATATTCAGGAAGCTGATTAACCAAAGGAAACCACATCAAAACAGCTGCCACAAATAAAATCACCGTATAGCCTGCATGGACCAACATGCCAGTTTTGATGAAATCGAATACCAATGGGATATGATACAGCGAAAAAAGAACATTAAATAGCATAAGTGCAAAGAGAGGCTTCGTGAAGAAGCGAAACAGCGACTTCATTCCCCTTATATCTATTAAAGATCTCCACACCCATGTGGGTATCGCAATGATAAATAAGGGAGGTATCACCAAGTAAAGCAGTGCCATTTGAAACATATGTGCACTGAACATGATATGACTGAGCAAATCGATAGGCGACCCCTTGACCACATAAAGAAGAATCATGGCCATTAAGAAATAGACTACCTGTTTCAAGGGAACCGGTGAACTATCCTCAAATCTATTCCTGTACTTTGTCACCATCAAAAAATAGCCAATGGTAATAAGTACGAGGGCGGCAAAGTAAAATGGACTCCATAAAGCACGAAAGCCAAAAATATCAATAGACATAAAATCACCTCGTTCGTAAACTTTTTTCCATTACTATCCTTCTATTATACCTAAAATAAACCACAGTAACAAATATAGATAAACCTGGATTTTACTGGGCGATAATTATAAGAAAACCGGCTATTTTAAAAATAGCCGGTCCCTATCTATCATATCCAGACAATCGTGATAAAAGCTAGCACTGTAATCAATCCGACTGCAAGGCCGGAAAAGAGAAACAATGTAATAGTGCCATGACCTTTATGCTTCATATGCATAAAATAATAAAGCTGGAAAATGACTTGTATAACTGCCAGCAATAAAATGACTGGCTTAATGAACCAATGTGAAAAACCTTCTATTCCTACAGCGGCAAATGCCACTAAAGTTAAGAAAATCATAAGACTAAAAGTAATTACTTGATGCTTCATCTCTTCAGCATTTTTCTTACGACGATATTTTAAATCGACATTCGGGTTTGCTGAATTTGACTGTTCATTCGCCATCAGTTATCCCACCATTCCCATTAAATATACGACTGTAAAGATAAATACCCAAACAACGTCAATGAAATGCCAGTAAAGACTTGCCACATAAAATTTAGGGGCATTATATAAATTCAATCCCCTTTTCGCATTTCGGAGCATCAGGGATATGAACCACATTAAACCGAAGGCAACGTGTCCTCCATGAAATCCGACTAACGTATAGAACGCCGAACCGAATGCACTACTAGTAAAAGTATGCTTAAATTCATGAACATAGTGGTTAAATTCATAAATCTCAAGACCGAGGAAACCAAAACCTAATGCCACAGTGATAACGATCCAAGCTTGCATTTGTTTAAAATGATTATTTTTCATGTGATACATTGCGTACACGCTTGTTAATGAACTAGTCAGCAAAAGCATGGTCGCAACAAACGTAAGAGGTAATTCGAATAGATCTTTTGCCAGTGCTGCATTTTCATTAGGAACTTTATCCTTTAATGCAAGATACGTAGCAAAAAGTGAAGCGAATAATACCGTCTCTCCACCAAGAAACAACCAGAATCCTAAATATTTATTTTTACCTTCTAAAGTCGCTTTCTCAGGAGAAGCAGGCCAAGTAGCATCCGTGAATTTTTCATCTGCTTGCATTATGCCTTAACCTCCTTATCATCATCGTCCATAAGGTCTTCTTTATGAATATGATATCCATGGTCGTCTTTGACAGAACGTATGAACATGGAACCAAATGTAATCAAAAGCCCGATTATGATTACAGGCAAGGTCCAATTTTTATCATCCATATTATATAAAGCACCAAATGCGGCTACAAATAAACCGAATGAAATTACTACAGGAAGGATAGAATTATTAGGCATATGAATATCACCAAGTGGCTCTGCTGGCGTCATTTCCTTTTTACCTTCCATTTTCTCGACCCAATATGGATCTAACCCGCGGACAAGCGGAAGTTGCTTGAAATTGTAGAATGGCGGCGGTGATGGGATGGCCCATTCAAGAGTACGGCCATCTCCCCAAGGATCATTGCCGACCTTGACGTTTTTAACAGACGTAATGATAACATTTATGACTAAAACGATGACAGCAAATGCCATTAGGAAAGCCCCTACTGTACTAATCATATTTCCTGTATTAAGTCCTTGGTTATCCAAGAATGTGAATACACGACGTGGCATCCCCATTAGACCAAGGAAATGTTGAATAAAGAATGTTAAATGGAAACCAATCAAGAAAGTCCAAAAAGTGATTTTCCCTAAGCCTTCATTTAACATCGTTCCAAACATTTTCGGCCAATAGAACGTAATCCCCGCCAATAAACCCAATACAACCCCACCGACGATTACATAGTGGAAATGGGCAACGACGAAATAACTATCATGAAACTGGTAATCAGCTGGTGCAGCTGCATTCATGATACCTGTCACGCCACCCATTGTGAAGGAAGGGATAAAGGCGACGGCATAAAGCATTGGAACCGTGAATTTCACACTTCCGCCCCACATCGTGAAGATCCAGTTGAAAATCTTAATACCGGTAGGTACCGCAATTGCCATAGTGGCAACGGCAAAGATTGCATTTGCAATAGGTCCTAAACCAGTGGTGAACATATGATGTGCCCATACCATGAAACCTAAGAAACCAATTAAGACGGTTGCAAACACCATGGATGAATAACCGAATAATCTTTTTCTCGAAAAAGTTGCAAAGATTTCAGAGAATATACCGAAAGCAGGCAAGATCAAGATATACACTTCCGGGTGACCGAATATCCAGAATAAATGCTCCCAAATAATCGTATTACCCCCGGCTGCGACATCGAAGAAGTTGGCTCCGAACATCCTGTCAAACATCATTAATACTAGCCCGACAGTAAGTGGTGGGAAGGCAAATAATATTAATGCAGAAACAACAAATGTTGACCATGTAAATAGTGGCATACGCATATAGGTCATTCCTGGCGTACGCATATTGATTATGGTCACAAGGAAGTTAATCCCTGCAATTAAGGTTCCCAAACCGGAAATCTGTAGTCCCAGTACATAAAAATCAATACCATGCCCTTCAGAGTGAAGGGATAAAGATGCATAAGATGTCCAGCCTGCATCAGGGGCTCCACCTAAAAACCATGAAAGATTTAAAAAGATACCCCCGAAGAAAAACAACCAGAAACCTAATGAGTTTAAAAATGGGAACGCAACATCACGTGCCCCAATTTGTAGCGGCACAACTGCATTCATTACCGCAAATACCAACGGCATGGCCGCCAGGAAAATCATCGTCGTGCCGTGCATGGTCAATATTTCGTTATAAAACCCGGCACTTACAAAATCATTATTCGGGATTGCCAGCTGGATACGGATGAACATTGCTTCCAAACCGCCGATCACAAAGAATAATCCGCCTGCAATTAGATATAAAATGGCGATTTTCTTATGGTCTACCGTTGTTAGGTAATCCCAAATCGTAGCGCCAAAACCTTTTTTATTAGCGTGCGTACTCACGATTTAACCTCCTTAATCAATGTTCTATTTTTCTTCCACCTTGAGCTCTAAAAGGTAAGCTGTCAGTGCATTAATTTCTGAATCAGAAAGCTCGCCGTAAGTACCGGTCATTGTGTTACCCGGTTTATACTTTTCAGGATTTTTGATCCATTTTTTCACGTTTTCTTCCGTGTGATCCAATACTCCCGCCACTCGTTCACGTTCGCCGAATGTAGCCAGGTTTGGAGCTTGACGGGCTGCTTCAGGTCTACTGTCATTTGGGGTAACCGCATGACATCCGATACAGCTTTTATTGAAGACCTCTTCCCCTTGCTTAGCAACATCCCCTTTTGCCACAGTTGCTTTTGCAGTCTTCATATCTTTAGTCCAAGCTTCGAAGTCAGCTTTTGATTTCGTAACGACCTTAAAATCCATCAATGCATGGGATGGCCCGCAAAGCTCAGCACATTTCCCATAGAATAAATCGTTAGAATTTTCTGCCTTTTCGCTATCGAATTCTAAGAAAAATGAATTGACTCCATCAGTGTTCGTATCCATTTTCCCTCCGGCAGCCGGAATCCAAAATGAATGTTTAACATCTGAAGCTGTCAAATTGAAATAAACTTTCTGATCAGTCGGAACGACCAAATCCTGACTGGTAATTACACCTAGGTCTGGATATTCAAATTCCCACCAATAAAGGTTTGCCCTAACGTTGACCACCAAAGCATCCTTCGTTTTTCCATCTTTATCTTTCTTATCCATTGCACTAGTGTCAGCTAAGTCAAAAGTGGTAACGACAGTCGGAACAGCCAGAACAATCAAAAGAAGGATAGGAATAACAGTCCAAATAATTTCGAGTTTGTGACTTCCTTCAATTTGTTTCGGTATTGTCTCGTCGCCTTTCTTTCGGCGGAAGCGGAATAAAACTACAACGAATAAAATGATTACTACAATAATCACCAGTACCATGATTAATGTGCTCAATACCAGTAAATCAAACTGTGTTTGCGCAACATCGCCAGCTGGCTTCAGCGTGGATAGGAATGGTTCACCGCAGCCCGAAAGGACAAGTCCTACTATACCCAGCAAAGCAATTAGGCGCCATTTGTGCAGCCTTTTTTTCATAGCTTCAGAAACCCCTCTTTCATCAAAATTTTCTCACAAAATTCAAAATGGGCGCTATTGCGAATATTCTCTCTATGTCAATTTCTTTAAAAGAAAGAATCCCTAAACTAAGGATTACTCTAGTGAATCAAACCGCTCTAAGGATGGAATCTCATGATGTTTTTCTGAATAATATGTATAGCGGTCAGTGTCCAATTTATTATCAAGTAAGGTGCAGCCCATTAACAAACGGGCTACAACCCTATGATATATACTAAGTTTAAATAAGTGTAACGATAACCATCGCTACAAATAATATAGTCATATAATTAAGCGAATATACAAACATGGAAGTTGCCCACTTAATATCATCTTTCTTTTTATACCCCTTCAATCCCAAAATAAGCCAGCCGGTACTTAATAGTGCGGCCAAGACAACTAATGGAGTGCCTAAGGGAGTTAAAAAGAATGGAATGAACATTAAAGCAATGATCCATACTATAATTGATTTTTTTGCCCTTTTAAAGCCTTTTACAACAGGAAGCATTGGAACCCCAGCTGCCCGATATTCCTCAACCCGCCTCATTGCAAGGGCGTAAAAATGTGGGGGCTGCCAAAGGAACATGATAGCGAATAAAACCCACGCAATCGCATCAAGGTTTGGATCGATCGCTGCCCATCCAATCAGGGGTGGGACCGCTCCCGAGATACTGCCTATTATGGTATTCGAAACAAATCTTCTTTTGAAAATCATCGTATAAAGAACCACATAGGCGAATACGCCAAACGCCCCAATCAATAGCGTCGTCATATTAGTCAAGGCAAGTAAAATAAGTCCTGTAATAATCAAGCCAAAACTTAGGAACAACACCCTGGAAGGTTGTGCTTTTCCAGTTACAGTAGGACGGTTTTTTGTTCGTTCCATCAAATGATCGATATCCCGATCATAGTAATTATTAAAACTGCAAGATCCAGCCATGATAAGAGCCGAGCCTGCAAGAGTATAGAACACCACATCAAGATTACTAAAAAAGCTAAGTCCTGCAAAGTGAATCGCTAACCACACCCCAGTAAAAGCCGTGATTATATTTGAATTGACAATCCCCACTTTAATAAGTGCCAGAAAGTCTTTCCAGGCTGTAGTTTTTGGTATATCCGATTGAAGGGTGGCTTTACTGTCCTTCAAGACAGCTTCTGACATACCCCTTGTTTCTGACATTTGTTTTCCTCCTTTGAATCACTCAAAAACATGCAAAAGTAAAAGGTAGCACACTTAGTACATAACTATAAATCATTATTTCATACTTTTCTATATTTGTAACCAAGGAAGCGCAAACAAAAAGTAAATAATTTACTTTTTGCCTATATCATTGACAATTTAAGAAACCATTCAAAGCAACTATACTATATAGTGTTCATCCATAACAGTAAAAATTAGTAAAATCATTTCTTCAATATATTAAAACACATTTTTGGAAGCTTTTGTGAAATTTTTTCGAATAATTTTTGACCAAATTGTGTCGAGTTATTTTTCGATGAAAATACTGTAAACATCATGAATTTCACTTAAATCGCCATGTGGCGATCATTTTGGAAATATCCTACATATTCCCCCATTTCACTCTTTTTTACCATCCCCACTTCTTCAATTTTTATCAAATTCCCTTCTGAGTTTCAATCCATATTGATGGTAGCATTTAGGGATGCACTTTTTTTCGAACTTGTAAAATCATACTATTTTGTGTAATATCGAGGAGGTTCTACAAATATTTATCAATTACATTATGATATGATAATATGGTATGGATTTAATAAAACTAACTAATATGACTCCAAGAAAAAGGTGGGACTACTGGTGAAATCGTCACTTAAATGGTTTGCTGTTTTAACTACGATTGTAATGCTCTTTATCTTAATAGGGGGAGCCTTAGTCACAAAGACCGATTCCGGCATGGGCTGTGGTAGATCATGGCCATTATGTAATGGTCAATTAATCCCCGAAAAAATTACGTTCGCATTGGTTATTGAACTCTCCCATCGGGTTGTCTCAGGTGTAGGCGGATTCATGGTGCTGCTTTTATCAGTTATGTCTTGGCGAAAAATAGGTCATATTCGCGAAGCCCGCTTTCTATCGATTCTTTCATTCGGCTTCCTAGTTCTTCAAGGATTAATAGGAGCTGCTGCAGTTCTTTGGTCTCAATCTGATTTTGTTTTGGCTCTCCACTTTGGTATTTCCCTTATATCCTTTGCTTCCGTATTTTTATTAACCCTATTGATTTTCGAAGTGGACAAGAAGTTTGAGGCTGATAAACTGATTGTTGACAAAAGAATGGGATTTCACATTACCGGCATTTTGATTTTTTGTTTACTGGTCGTATATACCGGTGCTCTCGTAAGACATACTGAATCTAGTCTTATATGTAAAGATTGGCCTCTATGTGGGAATGGAACCTTCCTACCTACTAACACCTATGAATGGATACAAATGGGTCATAGGGCGATAGCAGGGATGATTTTCTTATGGGTTTCCTACGCTACCTTTTTGGCACATAAACACTATAAACATCAACGGGTCATATATGGTGGTTGGAATGCAGCATTCATTTTAGTCTTTTTACAAGTAACCGCCGGAGCTTTCATTATCTTTTCTAAACAAAATCTATATATTGCATTGGCACATGCTTTATTTATAGCCTGTTTTTTCGGGGTGATGAGCTATTTGCTTCTTCTCACTACAAGAAGCAAGAAAAACGCATTACTTATTGAAAAGGAGAATCAAGTTTCTTCTATTAATGAACGAGATGAGGGAATTGTATCACCGACCATTCCTGCCAGATGACGTCTGACTTTTCAAACAATAGCAGGTATACAAAAAGCCATCATTCAAAATGATGGCTTTTTGTATACCTGTTAAAAGGATAGCCTGAAAGAGGGCACTCCAGATGTTATCCCATCCGTGCGCCCTCTTTCAAAGCTAGTCTCTGACTCTCTTAGAGTTACTTAGTTATTTCAATCAATAGATCACCTGTACTGATGGCTTCTCCGTCTTTAACATAAATGTCTTTAATTGTACCAGAGAAAGGTGCTTGTACAGTTGTTTCCATTTTCATGGCTTCTGTAATGATCAGGTGATCACCCTGCTTGACTTGATCGCCTTTTTCGACGACAACGCGGATGACCGTACCAGGCATCGTAGCCCCAATATGTTCTTTATTTTTGGTGTCAGCCTTGATTTTGGTTTGCACGGACGATTTAATATTCTCATCCTTGATGATGACTTCACGAGATTGACCATTCAATTCAAAATACACAACCCGTGTGCCATCAGGCAATGGCTGTCCAATTGACACTAATTTAACGATAAGGGTTTTCCCCTTTTCTATTTCGACTTCGATTTCTTCTCCTAATCTCATGCCATATAAGAAAGTGGCTGTGTCTAGGTTGGATACATCGCCGAATAACTCTTTCGTTTTATTATAATCCAAGAATACTTTAGGATATAGGGCATATGCAAGCACATCGAAGTCTGTGACAGGACGTCCCACTTCTCGGAACAACTCTTCTCTTAATGCATCAAAATCTACAGCTTCCAGTAGTTCACCTGGTCTAACTGTAATCGGTTTTTTCCCTTTCAGGATAACTTCCTGAAGTTCCTTTGGAAAACCTCCTGTTGGTTGTCCCAAGTACCCCTCGAATAATTCAATAACGGAATCAGGAAAATCAATGGCTTGACCCTTTGTAAGAACATCCTCTTCCGAAAGGCTATTTTGTACCATGAATAAGGCCATGTCGCCTACAACTTTTGAAGATGGTGTCACTTTAACGATATCTCCGAACATGACATTGACGCGTCGATACATTTCCTTCACTTCATGCCAACGATCTCCAAGACCTACTGCTTTAGCCTGCTGTTGTAGATTACTATACTGTCCACCTGGCATTTCATGCTTATAAACTTCCGTGTGGGGTGCATTCATGCCACTTTCGAAGTCTTTATAGAACTTCCGTACCTCTCCCCAATACTCTCCTAGACGTTCAAGTGAATCCACTTCAAGTTTAGGCTGTCTACCCGATCCCTCCAGTGCATAATGAAGGGTTTGAATACTTGGCTGCGAAGTTAAGCCTGCAAGCGAGCCAATCGCCGTATCCACAATATCCACTCCTGCTTCAATGGCTTTTGAGTACGTAAAGATACCATTTCCGCTCGTATCATGCGAATGCAAATGAATAGGTAGAGAAGTCGTTTCCTTCAATTCCGATACAAGACGGTAAGCCGCATCCGGTTTCAAAAGACCTGCCATATCTTTGATAGCTAGAATATGAGCACCTGCATGCTCCAATTCCTTCGCCATGTTTTTATAGTATTCTATATTATATTTGCTGCGCGATGAATCATTCAAATCACCTGTGTAACAAATGGCCGCTTCGGCAATTTTACCAGATTGGCGGACAGCATCAATAGCCACTTCCATCCCTTTTACCCAGTTTAAGCTGTCGAAGATCCGGAAGACATCAATACCCGCCGCCGCTGATTTCTCAACGAATTCCTGTATGACATTGTCGGGATAGTTTTTATAACCCACTGCATTGGAAGCTCTTAAAAGCATTTGTAACAGGACATTAGGCGCTTTTTTCCTGAAACTTAACAAACGCTCCCATGGATCTTCTTTCAAGAAGCGATAGGCTACATCAAACGTTGCCCCGCCCCACATTTCCATGGAAAATAGGTTTGGAAGTAATTTTGCTGTAGGCTCTGCAATGTCCAGTATATCCTTTGATCTAATTCTTGTAGCCAATAATGATTGATGTGCATCACGGAAAGTCGTATCCGTAATTAATACTTCTTTCTGTTCCTTAATCCAGTTAACCAGGCCTTCTGCTCCTCGTTCGTCTAGAATATTCTTCGTACCTGGAGTAAGCGGCAGATTCTTGACATCCGGAATCGGTGCTGGGTCAAAGACCGGTTTTTTCTTCGTTTCCACACCTGGAAAACCATTCACCGTTACATTGCCGATATATGAAAGCATTTTTGTTCCACGGTCTTTTCTGACTGGGAAGTTAAACAATTCAGGCGTTGAATCGATAAATGAAGTATCGTACTCGCCCGTAATGAAATTCTTATGTTTGACAACATTCTCAAGGAATGGGATGTTTGTTTTAATTCCTCGAATCCTAAATTCCTTCAGGTTACGCACCATTTTGGAAGCAGCCTGCTCAAATGATAGTGCATGTGTTGAAAGCTTGACTAGCAAGGAATCATAATATGGGGTAATCACTGCACCTTGGAATCCATTACCTGCATCCAGACGTACGCCAAATCCTCCACCCGAACGGTAAACCATCATTTTTCCAGTGTCAGGCATAAAATTATTCAACGGATCTTCGGTTGTTACCCTTGATTGGATTGCATACCCATTTGTTTTAATGCCCGCTTGTTCTGGAATGGCGATCTTTTTACCATGTAGTTCATGGCCTTCGGCAATCATGATTTGCGATTGGACAATATCGATTCCTGTAATCATTTCGGTAATGGTATGCTCTACCTGAACCCTTGGATTGACTTCAATGAAATAAAATTCACCATTTGCCACAAGGAACTCCACTGTCCCAGCATTGACATAGTCGATATTTTTGGCCAATTTGACGGCAGCCTCGCAAATCTCTTCTCTAAGGCTCTCCGGAAGCGAAACTGAAGGAGCAACTTCAACGACTTTTTGATGACGTCTTTGCACCGAGCAGTCACGTTCATATAAATGAACGGTATTACCATGAGAATCTGCCAAGATTTGAACTTCGATATGCTTTGGATTTTTAATGTATCTCTCTACGTATACTTCATCATTCCCAAAGGCTGCTTTCGCTTCAGATTTACAGCGATTGTATGCTTCTTCGGTTTCTTCAAGTTTTTCGACAATACGCATGCCGCGTCCGCCTCCACCAAGTGAGGCTTTTATAATAATGGGGAAGCCATACTTCTTACCGAATTCTTTTACTTCTTCCACGCTTGTTACTGGTCCATCACTGCCTGGAATGACCGGAATACCAGCCAGTTCAGCTTGTGTTCTAGCTTTTACCTTGTCCCCAAACATATCTAAATGCCTTGATTCAGGTCCGATGAAGATAATTCCCTCTTCTTCGCAACGTTTAGCAAAATCTATATTTTCTGAAAGGAAGCCATAACCAGGATGAATAGCGTCAACTCCACTCATTTTGGCAATTGAAATAATCCCTTCAATATCCAAATATGCATCGATTGGCTTTTTACCTTCACCAACCAGATATGCTTCATCAGCCTTATAGCGGTGATAGGATCCGTAATCTTCCTTGGAATAGATTGCAACTGTACAAATGTCTAATTCCGTACATGCCCGAAAAATTCGAATCGCAATTTCCCCGCGATTTGCCGCAAGTACCTTTTCTATACGTTTAACCATTGCTACCACCCTAATCAATATGTATTTTTATAAATATATAGAAAAAAAGTGTGAGAGATATCACAACTTTTCATTCTCCATTAATAGAGATAACTTAAACGTCCATTTCATTAAGTGAATAATGAAAAAGAATAAAGCAAAATTTTTAAATAATTACTATTATTATGATATACCAACTTTTCGTACTTTTCACTTTAATAAGTAATTAATATAACCATAATACTAAAATAAACTGAATACAATAAAAAAATAAAAAATTCTTTCGTTTATATTTAAAAGTATTTTTCAATCCACTTTTTGTCTTAGTGCCATTGGATCAGCAACCGTATTCAAGTTTTGTATAATATTAAATGTTGTGAATGAATTTGATACATCATTACTAATATAAAAACATAAAAAGGACTAAACAAAGAATGTTCCGTCCTATTAGTATAACACTTTTAAAATAAGTATAACCTATTCATTTGATTATGTATACAAATAAAAAACTCAAACAATCATCGAGATTTGTTTGAGTTAGTATGTGCTATATATTATTTTTTTAATGATGCTTCATGTAATACTGACAATTCCCTTTCGAGTGTCTCTAAAAGAGATTTGCCTTCCAATTCCTCTATTAGGTCTAATCGTACAGCAAAATCAATTTCCCGTGATAGACCAAACATTTGAGTATCCAGTACCTCTTCATATAAAGGACATTGAGGCATAGTGAGATTCTCCATTTGAACTTTTATCAATTTTAGAATCTTGTCAGCATCTGCCTTTAATAAAGCAAAAGCTTTTTCTCGATGATTGACAAGCATTTCAGATGCCATGTTAAATCCCCCCGCTCAGAGCGATTAAATCTTATCTTTAAATTCTACCTTTAGTTGTCTTAAAAAGCAAGGATATTGACAAACTAAATGAATAACGAAACCTGGAAGAATTGTGCCGATGCATGCTCGATAATGTGACAATTCTCCTGTAATTGATTATAATTGTACATGTATGTGAGCAAAGGAAGGAATGAGATATTTGGAATCCATCGTGTTTATTAACGGAAATGTGAAATATCCTCTTACAATAGACCCTGGAGTATGGATCTTCGATGACCGTAAAATTGAGATTGATACATATTTCAGTGAAGAAAGAGTACAGATCAATGAACTAGAAGATTATACTAAGAAAGCTTCTAGACATTGGCAAAAAGAAATTCAAGAGGGAGCGGTTCTACCCCCTACAATAAAAACAGAACGGAAATTTGAGAAACAACGATTGCTTGAAGGTTCTTTTGGCATTCTGTTTGAACCTTTTTTAAAAAATGCCGAACCCGCTGATGATGCAACCGAAGTTATCGTTACTTCAGAAGGCAAAGAATTGGCGTTTCCGCTAGAAGATGCCATGAAATTTTTCATCGGGTTTTCAAAGGATGGACAACCACTTAAAGTGTCTGAAGGTGGTCCCATGGAAATTTATTTTGGTGATGGAAGTAATATCAATAATCCAATCAAGTATGTCACGTCTTTTACAGTCAAATAAGCTCGCCAATAGCAATACTCTAGAAAATGGCAGGGGATTTTCCCCGTGCCATTTTTTTATTTATAAAAGCGTTGCAGCAAGCTGTGCCAATGTAGATCTTTCCCCTTTTATCAGCTTGACATGCCCAGCAATCCGTTCCGTCTTGAATTTTTCGACTACATACGTCAAGCCATTATTATATTCATCTAAATATGGATGATCAATTTGTTCTGGATCTCCCATCAACACGATTTTGCTTCGTTCCCCTACCCTTGTTAAGATAGTCTTTACCTCATGTTTCGTCAGATTCTGTGCTTCATCAATGATGATGAATTGATCCGGTATGCTCCTTCCCCTGATATACGTCAGGGCTTCTACTTCAATCGAACTCATCCCTGCTAGAATGGCATCCAATTCTCCTGGTTTCTTGGTATTGAACAAGTATTGCAGATTATCGAATATAGGCTGCATCCACGGCTTCAATTTTTCTTCCTTTTCTCCAGGCAGATAACCAATATCTTTACCGACCGGTACAATTGGCCTTGCGACAAGAAGCTTCTTATAATGGGCTAAATCCTCTGTTTGCAACAAGCCTGTTGCCAAAGCAAGTAACGTTTTCCCAGTGCCCGCCTTACCAATTAGTGTCACAAGCTGTACATCTGAACGAAGCAACAAATCCAAAGCCATCGTTTGTTGAACATTCCTAGGCTTAATTCCCCATATATGTTCCCCTTCATACATCAACTTCTTAACAGTCTTACAGTTTTCATTGATGATCCCAATCGCCGAGGCTGAGCTTCCTAATGTATCCTTCATGAGGAGAAATTGATTGGGATAGTATTGATCTTCTGACAACTCTTCAAGTTCTAAATAACTTTTTTCATAAAATTTATTTAGGTTGTCAATTGAAACAAATATCTCTTTATATCCACCATAGACATGGTCCAATTCAACGACACGGTCATTTAAAAAGTCTTCTGCCTCAAGTCCGATAGCATCTGCCTTTACACGCACTAGTGTATCTTTGCTAACGAGGATGACCGTCTTCCCCTCTTCCTTCGTCTCTTCTTCCAATGACAAATTTTTAGCAACCGCCAATATTCGATTATCATTTGTTTTCTCGACAAAAATTTCCTGTAGTTCATGAAAAGAACGATGATTAAGTTCTATTCGTAAACTTCCTCCATTATGAAGCGGGATACTCTGGTGTAGTTTCCCTTTTTCCCGAAAATGATCAATTAATTTCGAAACCTGCCTTGCATTCCTTCCGATTTCATCCATATACCTTTTCTTAGAATCCAATTCTTCTAATACAACTGCTGGAATGACGATTTCATTAACCCCGAATGAATAAATAGAATACGGATCCTGCAACAGGACATTCGTATCTAAAACATAGATTTTGTCCAATATGACGCCTCCTGCCTGCTCTTTATCGGATATACCTAACAATGACTGCTCTTAGCAGTTATGTAGCGGACGAGACTGTTGATAAAATATATGTTCCTTTGTATAAAGATAGAAGAACAATTACAGACTATAAAGAAATCTTCCTTGATATAAAGATGCCAAATACACAATATGATCAATGAATTCTACGAGTAAAAAGGAGACGGAACTCTTGCGCAAACAAATTTTTTCATTGGCTGCACTCTTACTGATGTCAGGTTGTTCGACGGATCATGCAAGTGACGATTCAAAAGACCAGGCTAAAAACGGCTTAACCCAAGTTCATAACTCGACCATTCAGGAAAGCGATCGCAGGACCGGACAAGAAACATCCAAAAGGCTAACGAATCTGGCTCAATCAGTACCTGAAGTGAATGATGCCACCGCAGTTGTAATTGGGAAATACGCCCTGGTGGGGATTGATATCGACGCGGACATCGAACGCTCACAAGTCGGAACCGTTAAATACTCGGTTGGAGAGACATTAAAGAATGATCCTCATGGTGCCTATGCGATTGTCGTAGCCGATCCAGATTTAAATGCACGAATCAAAGAAGTTGCAGCAGACATTAAAAATGGCGAACCAGTAAGGGGGATATTAAATGAGTTGGCAGATATCACAAGCAGAGTCATACCTGAGGTACCTGGTGACACCTTGACACCTACCCCTGCAAAGGTTACGGATGATCAAGGGAACTCGCCCCATAATCAAGATGACAGAAAACAATTAGAAAAAGAACAAAACGAACAGTCCAATCATCATAAAGATTAACCTTTTCACCCCGTGGAATCTTCTTCGGGTTTTTTCTTATGTACAATTGCAAATCCCACACGGGAGACTTGTACTTTATCCTCGTTTTGGCATGAAATTATTGGTATACTTAAACACATACTGAAATCGAAGTGAGGTTCAATAATTATGAAGGTAAAATGCGTAATATGCGATCAAATCGAAGACATACCAGATGATAGTCCAGAAGCTAAGAAGCTACGTAACCGTCCTATACATACCTACATGTGCGATATATGTAAACAACGCATTGAAGAACGTACGAATGAACGGATTGCCACAGGCAATTTTCATCTCTACCGCACGATAAAAAAAGAAGATGAATGGTAAATCGTTCAATCGGATACTCCTGATTGGTCTGTTCAATGGATTATTACTTGGCTTTATAACGAAATGGATTGAAGTGTCCTCAGGAATAAAAGTGTATCAGCTTTTATTGAACGTGGATTTCATTCCTATTTTTGGGGAAATCCCTTGGAATGAAGCATGGCTATTTTCTTTTCATTTATTTATATCAATCTTCCTTACTTATGGCTATGCCTATATTATTCAAAAAAGAAAGATTGTGAAGCGATTTGCCTTTGCTAATTTATTCATCATTCCTGCCATCCTGCTTTATTTTCCATTGGCTTTCCTTTCTAAAACCATGGTTATTCCTTCTTTTGACTTGTTCACATTCTTATTGTGGGCACTTGCACATTTTATTTATTCTCTGTTCCTTCCATTGTCCATACAAAAATGACCGTGCGGAAAACCGCACGGTCATTTTTGTATTACTCGATATTTTTATACTTATCTGGCTCAAGTTGTATCTGATCCAACATGATATCAATTAATTCAATCGGGAAACGTTGCTTTTTCATTTCGTCTCCTACTTTATATTCAACAAAATAAAAAGGTTCTGTTTTTGTAACGGAATCAATCCTCACCTGGTGGTCGTTCTGAAGCATCTGCATAAAAAACATTTCTGTTTCTCGTGCGGCTGTATCATCGGGCATTTCATCACAAACAACTCTTATCGTCAGCCAATTGTATAAAGCATCTTGTAATGATTTCATAGCTCACTCAAGCCTGTTCTTCTTTTTTCGAATTATGAAGACGAATCTTATAAATTCCAAGGACAAGAGATGCTATGACTAACGCTTCCCCCATTGGGAGAAACACAGCGAAGAAAGAAAGAAGGGTACATCCAAGTGCCATTACCGCATAGATAATCACATTTTTGAGCAAAGGTAGCTTTTTGGCGAAACCTAGCTGATAGACAAGGATGCATAATCCAAAGATTGTTAAATACAAATACCACATTCCCGCTTCAGGGTTCTCATCCACTCTGTACAACGCTGCAAAAAATGATAATCGCTCTTGGATATCCAATCTTTACTCCTCCTCTAGCTAATTATTTTTCTTCAACAGCCACTTTTTTTCTTTTAGCTGCTCTTTCACGTTCGTTTTTATCAAGAATTTTCTTACGAAGACGGATTGATTCAGGAGTTACTTCACAATACTCATCATCGTTCAAATACTCAAGTGCTTCTTCAAGAGACATGATTCTTGGTTTCTTCATTGAAGAAGTTTGATCCTTATTTGCTGAACGCATGTTTGTCATTTGTTTTGCTTTAACGATATTAACTGTTAAATCTGCATCACGATTATGTTCGCCGACAATCATACCTTCATAAATGTCAGTACCTGGTTCAACAAAAATGACACCACGGTCTTCTACTTGCATAGTACCGTATTGTGTTGTTTTTCCTGATTCCATAGATACTAATACACCTTGACGTCTTCCGCCAACTTGGCCTTGTGCCATTGGTTGGTAGCTGTCAAATGAATGGTTCATGATACCGTAACCACGAGTGATTGTTAAGAACTCAGTAGAATAACCGATAAGTCCACGGGCTGGAATCGTGAATAGTAAACGAACTTGACCGCTTCCGCTATTGACCATGTCTAACAATTCGCCTTTACGTGCACCCATGGATTCCATGATAGCACCAGTATGCTCTTCTGGAACATCGATTTGAACACGTTCAACTGGCTCGCAACGTACGCCATCAATAAGACGAACGATAACTTCCGGTTTCGAAACTTGAAGCTCATAGCCTTCACGTCTCATGTTTTCAATCAGGATAGAAAGGTGAAGCTCTCCACGACCAGAAACAATCCATACGTCCGGAGAATCAGTATTTTCTACTCTTAAGCTTACATCTGTTTGCAATTGGCTTTTCAAACGCTCTTCGATTTTACGAGCCGTTACGAATTTACCTTCACGTCCTGCGAATGGGCTGTTGTTTACAAGGAAAGTCATTTGTAATGTTGGCTCATCGATACGTAGGATTGGAAGCGCATCAGGATGCTCTACTGGGCAAACCGTTTCACCGACGTTGATATCTTCCATACCGGAAACGGCGATTAGGTCACCAGCAACAGCTTCCTGGATTTCAACTTTTTTCAAGCCGATATAACCAAAGATTTTCGTTACACGGAATTGCTTAACTGATCCATCAAGCTTCATCAATGAAACTTGTTGTCCCACGTGCATTTTTCCGCGGAATACACGACCAACACCGATACGTCCTACATAGTCGTTGTAATCAAGTAAAGCCACTTGGAATTGCAGTGGTTCTTCTGAGTTATCGACTGGAGCAGGAATCGTTTCGATAATTGTTTCGAATAATGGAGTCATGTCTTTTTCTTGTTTAGTAGGATCTGAATCCAAGCTTGCTGTTCCAGCAATACCTGAAGTGAAGACTACTGGGAAGTCTAATTGTTCTTCTTCAGCGCCAAGTTCGATGAACAAGTCGATAACTTCGTCGACAACTTCATCTGGACGAGCAGAGTCTTTATCAATTTTATTCACGACAACGATAGGCGTGATTTTTTGTTCCAAAGCTTTTTTCAACACGAAACGTGTTTGAGGCATACAACCTTCATAAGCATCGACAACAAGTAAAACGCCATCGACCATTTTCATGATCCGTTCTACTTCACCACCAAAGTCAGCATGACCAGGTGTATCCAAGATATTAATTCTTGTGTCTTGATATTGAACTGCTGTATTTTTCGCAAGAATCGTAATTCCGCGTTCTTTTTCAATAGCATTAGAATCCATCGCACGTTCTTCAACGTGTTCGTTTTCACGGAAAGTACCAGATTGCTTAAGCAACTGATCCACTAAAGTTGTTTTACCATGATCGACGTGGGCAATGATGGCTATATTACGAATATTTTCTCTTAATTTCAAAAAATTCACTCCTAAAAAAATTTGGTGTTTAACGTATCACTAGTATTAACTTACATATTATATCACAAACATGGTAGAAACAAATAACGAAATTATGTACAATAGAATTATTAGGGGTGATTTTAATGAATATTAAATGGAATTTCTTAATTTTAGCGATACTGGCTACAGCAAGTATTGGCTCCATTGGCATCTTTATCGCGATAAAGAGCATACTCGGAATAGTAGCTGCAATCGTTGTGCTATGCGGAATAATGGGGTATGGCTTCTCTCAAAAGAAAAAACTGCGTGAAGCAGGAAAGTTATAAATAAAAAAACTCGCTGCTGATAGCGAGTTTTTTTATTTATAACTTTATACTCCGAAAATTTATTTTCCATTAAAGGTTTTTCCTGCATATCGTTCACTACTTTCTTGAATTATCCGACAAGTATCGTTCGAATACTTCCTTATGTAGACCAGGTTTAGAAACAAAAAGAGAATCTCCTGATAGGAAGTTCAATTCCTCCCCTTTAATGTTGGTCACTTCCCCACCAACCTCTTCAATAAGTAACGCCCCTCCAGCAAAGTCCCATGGCATAAGGCGCATCGTTATATAAGCATCCAGGCGTCCAGCAGCTACGAAAGCAAGTTCCAGTGCAGCTGATCCGTATGATCGTGTTCCCCTGACATCACGGACAAGCGGGGCAAGGAGGTTTGGATCGATTCGGCGGTTTTCCGTTACCCAACTCGCATTCATCGATAGAATGGATGTACTGACAGAACCTTCCTCTAACGGGGCAAGCCTTTGTTCATTCATAAAAGCTCCCTGCCCTTTAACAGCATGGTATAATTCATCATGCACAACATCATAGACCATGCCGATTTTCCCGATGCCATCCTGGTATACACCGAGAGAAATGGCAAAATTCCGCTGTTGGTGGATAAAGTTCAATGTACCATCGATGGGATCAATAATCCACACCGTCCCCTTTAAATCCTTTATCTGATTCCCCATACCCTCTTCTCCAAAAATACGATGGTCAGGAAATGTTTCATTTATATGTTCAACAAAGAATTTTTCTATTGCCTTATCCATATTCGTTACCAAATCATTAGGATTCGTTTTTTCCTCGATATTCAGCTTGGTTTCAAAGGACGCCCGAAGCTTGACCCCCGCTTCCCTCATCCATACCTTCGCATATGTATCCATTTCTTTAACCGATGCCATCATAATATCCCGTCCTTTGTCATCAAAACTACATTAAATAGATATTCTAAAGAGTAATGCAAATATACCATGACTTCAAGTTTTTAACATCTTCATATTTTAAGCTTTTTAAAAATTTAAAATTCAATCCACTTAAATGAACAGTCCACCACATCAAGACTTCTTTCCTTTATTCCTCAATAGAAATATTCAAATCCGCTATTGGGAACACTTCAGGTATATAATGAAAAACGGACACATTATTTTCTAAAAAAATAAGTGTCCGTTCAACTATTATAGATTTCATTATCCATTTAATTCATATGCTCCTTATTGATCTTTACAACTATTCATTTACAAAGCCTTAAGCTTTAGCAACTCCAAACGGATACGCTCTAATCTTTGCTTGCATAGTGACCTCATCTGATCGTTTTCTTCACTGATCGCTTCAAAAAGGGTTGCTAATTCATAGTCCATTTCCATTCTTAACACTGCAGCTCTATGTCTTTCTACTTCTTTAGCTTTTAATGCTTGGTTCATGACTTGTTTCATAATTAACATTCTCCCTTCATCAATAAACTTAATTTTCAGAATTTAATTTTATTTTATCATATGTCTTCCACCAACAAATAGCAACTAATTTGTGTTCTTACCCATCAATTTATTTGAAATCAAGTTACAAAACGCTATTTTCGAAATTACCTTATACTTATGCTACAATATGTGCAGATATTTACGGTAGGAGAGATAAATGATGAAATTATTAAGTTTCACTTCTGATGATTTTAACGTATTTAAAATTGATGGATTAGAACCGCGAATGGAAGCTTTAAAAGAAAAGATACAACCTAAGCTTCATGCATTGGGCGAACATTTTTCACATCAGCTATCTATCATGACTGGTGAAGAAATGTTTCCTCATGTAGCAAGGCATGCCAGACGGAAAGTGAACCCTCCTAACGATACATGGGTTGCTTTTGCCGCAAATAGCCGGGGCTATAAAATGATGCCCCATTTTCAGATAGGTTTATGGGAGACACATTTGTTCATATGGTACGCCGTCATTTATGAGGCCCCCAATAAGGTAGAAATAGGACAGCATCTTGAGAAAAACATTAACCGGTTAAAAGAAAATATCCCTTCTGACTACGTTTGGTCAATGGACCACACAAAGCCTGAAGTCATTCCACATGAAGGGCTTTCTAGTGAAGATTTACACTCCATGTTTTCCCGTTTGCAAACGGTCAAGAAGGCCGAGATCCTTTGCGGAATACAAATCCCCCGCGAAGAGGCCATTCAATTAAAAGAAGATGAATTCATCCAAATCATTCAAGATGCGTTTGAACATCTTTTACCCCTATATCAATTAAAATAAACGCTTATGTCGTAATATGACGTATATCTACAAAATATAGACCAAACGATGGAAGCACGGAGGTGCCTTTATAGGTACCTCCGTGCTTTTATTTTTGAACCAATATTTTACTTGCGCTGATGAGCTCGGTGATGTGCTCCTCTTTTCCCGTTTCAAAGCATTCTATGACCTTGCTTCCGACGATGACCCCATCACAGGATTGAATCGCATTCCTTACATGCTCGGGCGTTGAGATGCCAAACCCGGCAAGAACCGGGACAGGGCTCAGTTCTTTTACCTGTTTAAGATATTCACCGACATCGCCCCCGAAGGTATCACGGGTACCCGTGATACCCTTTACCGTAACTGCGTAGATAAAGCCTTCAGCTCCTGCTGTAATCTCCGTGATTCGATCCCTTGAAGACGTGAGGGTCACAAGTCGAATCAGTGTGATCCCCGCTGTTTTGATGGATGAAAACACCGTTTCTTCTTCAATCGGCAAATCAGGAATGATACATCCTGCAATTCCAGCATGAAGGCAATCCTCTATAAACTCCTTTAGACCATATGCCATGATGGAATTGGTGTACCCCATTAGTATAATCGGGATATTCACATCGTTTTTGATTTCCGTTACCTTTTTCAAAATATCCTTCAAAGTCGTGCCCTTCTCCAAAGAACGAATCCCGGCCTGTTGAATAACCGGCCCATCAGCAACTGGATCAGAAAATGGTATGCCCAATTCAACAGCGGTTGCCCCGTTTTTTTCTAGGAACATCAGCTGGCCTTTTAATCGATCCAAACCTCCATCGCCTGCCATGATATAGGGGATGAACGCCTTTTCTCCCTTGTTCACACAATCTTGCATCACTTTCGTTAACTTATTCATGATCGCTGCCCCCTAAAATGGATTGGACTTGTTCAACATCCTTATCACCACGACCAGAGAGGCAAATGACCAACCCTGTCCCTTTTTCCATTTCTTTTGCCAGTTTTAACCCATAAGAAAGGGCATGAGAGCTTTCTAAAGCTGGAATAATCCCTTCTTCCCTTGAAAGCAATACAAGGGCATCCAAGGCTTCCTGATCAGTAACGGAAGTATATGTGACCCGATTCGTATCCTTTAGGTAACTGTGTTCCGGTCCTACTCCGGGATAATCCAACCCCGCTGAGACCGAATGGGCCTCCTGGATTTGGCCGTCTTCGTTTTGCAAGACATACATGAATGCCCCGTGAAGCACGCCGGGCCTTCCCTTAGTCAAACTTGAAGCATGTAATGGTGTATGGAGACCATGACCTGCAGCTTCCACTCCATATAACTTCACCGTTTCATCCTCTATGAAAGGGTAAAACATGCCCATTGCATTACTGCCACCCCCAATACAAGCGACCACTGCATCAGGAAGCCCATTTACCAAGTCTGAATACTGGCGCTTTGTTTCATTGCCAATGACGCTTTGATAATCGCGAACAATGACGGGAAACGGATGTGGACCGAGGACAGAACCCATAATGTAGTGAGTGTCCTCTACATTTGCAACCCAGTATCGTAATGCTTCATTTACTGCATCCTTCAAAGTGGAGCTCCCTTGTGTAACGGAAACAACCTTTGCCCCTAACAATTCCATTCTGAATACGTTCAATTTCTGCCTTCTGATATCTTCTGCACCCATGAAGATGATGCATTCGAGCTTCAATAAAGCACAGACTGTCGCCGTCGCTACGCCATGCTGTCCTGCACCTGTTTCGGCTATGACCTTTTTCTTGCCCATTTTTTGAGTCAATAAAGCCTGGCCTATCGTATTATTTATTTTGTGGGCACCTGTATGGTTCAAATCCTCACGTTTCAGGTAGATATCGGCACCACCTGCAAGTTTCGTCAGGTTCTCAGCAAAATAAAGAGGTGTTTCCCGACCAACGTATTGAGTCAGGTAATAGGATAGCTGCTTTTGGAAATCCGGATCATTTTTTGATTGTTCATAGACCTCTTCAAGTTCAGTGATTGCAGCCATCAAGGTTTCAGGGACAAAACGGCCACCATATGCCCCGAAGTGTCCAGTTTGGTCAGGTTGTGTATACGTACTCATCTATTCATTCCTCTTCTCCTGTATATTTTTTGCCTTCCTTATAAATGCCTTTATTTTTGTTGCGTCCTTCACCCCATCAATCTCCACACCACTAGCGACATCAACCCCGAATGGGGATACGGCCAAAATCGCTTTATCCACATTATCCGGATTTAAGCCACCTGCAAGAATAACCTTGTCCAGTGGAAGCTTGGCTTTTTGGAGCATATCCCAATCTAATGTCATTCCTTTTCCCGAGGAACCTTTCGGCAAATCGACCAGAAGATACTCAGCGGGATAATCGTTAAGGTTTTCAAGGTCCTCTTCTGAATGTATGGCGAATGCCTTAATGACAGGTAGCGGCATCCTTTCGGCAAAACTAGTAGACTCGTTTCCGTGCAGCTGAATATAATCCAATCCAGCGATGCCAGCCGTCCTAATCACATCCCGTTCGGCCTGATTAGAAAACACCCCTACTTTTTTCACATGTCCAGGAAGGTTTCGTCCAATTTCACGCACCACCTCAGGTTGGACTTTCCGGCTGCTTTCTGCAAAAATGAACCCGATGAAATCAGCACCTGCCCCTACAGCCGATTGGACATCCTCCAATGTTTTCAATCCACAAATTTTGACGAACATATTTTTCTCCTTACCTCTTAAAAGTTCACTTGAAGTTCATTCATCGTATCCGAAAGGTTGGTGGAAGTCATCAAGGTTTCACCCACTAAAATCCCCCTGGCACCCGCTTTTTTCACACGCAGGACATCTGCTTTCGTTTTGATTCCACTTTCACTGATAATCATATGAATGTTCGGATCAAGCAGTTTCGCAAGCCGTTCCGTTACAGCCAGGTCCACTTCGAATGTTTTTAAATTTCTATTGTTGATCCCAATCAATTCTGCTCCGAGGTCCACCGCCTGTTTTAGCTCTGATTCATCATGGACTTCAGTTAATACTTCGAGCCCTTTACTTTTTGCATATTGATACAACTCATGTAGGCGCTCTTTCGAAAGAGCTGCCACAATTAAAAGAATAATGGTCGCACCTGCATGGTAGGCCCGGTCAATCTGGATTTCATCAATGATGAAGTCCTTACAGAGTCTAGGGATTTTGACAAGTTGGCTCACGTTTCGTAAATCATCGATCGTTCCTTTAAAGAAAGACTCGTCAGTCAAAACGGATATGGCAGCAGCTCCCCCTTTTTCATAAGATAGGGCTTGATTGTTGGGGTCAACATCCATGTTTATCTTACCCTTTGACGGAGAAGCACGTTTTATTTCTGCTATAACCGAAATGGAGGCGGCTGTTTTCAAAGATTCCACTAGCGATGGCCTTGTTGAACGGACCGCCTCCGACTGTGGAAAGCCGCTTCCTTCTTTATAATGGGCAACCTCCACTTTTTTCCTTTCGATGATTTTCGTTAAAATATTTTCCATTTACATTACCACCTTATTACGGTTGCCATAGGCAATTAAATTTTCTAATTTCGCAAGAGCTGAACCGCTGTCTAGGCTATCTTTGGCCAGAGAAATGCCCTTTTTAATTGTGGGCGCCGTTCCATGGGCGAATAATCCCAGCCCTGCGTTCAACAAAACGGTATCCCGGTAAGCCCCTTTCTCTCCTTTTAAGACACGTAGCATAATATCAGCATTTTCCTTAGCGTCTCCTCCACGAATTTCCTCATTTCCGTAGATGGGCAAATCCACTTCTTCCGGATTCAGGGTAAAGGGGATGATGTCCCCTTCTTCCAAAAGGACGAGAGAATTTTCTCCCTGTAGACTTGCTTCATCCATAGAACCTGCTCCATGGATGACAACCGCACGTTTTCTGCCTAATTTGTGGAGCACCTCGGCAAATAGCTCAAGCATATCCCGACGGTTAATTCCCAATAGTTGCGTTTCGAGTTGCACTGGATTTGTTAATGGACCTAAATAATTAAAGACAGTTGGGATCTTCAATTCTTTTCTCACTTTCATAATCCGGGCGCTGTTTGGATGGAGTGACGGCGCAAACAAGAAAGTGATGCCGTTTTCCTCCAGCAGTTCTTTCACCATTCCAGGTTCAAGGTATAAATTGACCCCTAGCTCTTCCAAAACATCCGCACTTCCCGTCTTACTCGAAATGCTACGATTTCCATGTTTGGCAACCTTTACTCCGGCACCGGCCAGAACAAATGCAGAAGTGGTACTGATGTTGAAGCTTTGTGAGCCATCTCCACCTGTCCCGCAATTATCCATCACGTTTAAACTAGTCGAATGTACACTTCTTGCTTTTTTTCGCATGACCCTGACCAGACTGGCGATTTCTCCCGCCGTTTCTCCTTTTGCTTTTAATGCTATAAGAAAAGCCGCCATCTCGCTTTCTGTAATATCTGTAGAAAATAACGCTTGGGCTGCTCTACTCATCTCATCTTCCGTCAATGTTTGACGCTCTGCTAACTTCACTAAATACTCCTTCACAACTGACTCCCCCACTCGTTTTAAAATTATAAAATGGATTGTTCCTTCTCTAATTGATATGCATCCGCAATCTTATAAAATTCATGTAACAGTTCTTTGCCAATCTTTGTTCCAATTGATTCAGGGTGAAATTGGAGACCATACAGCGGATAATCCCGGTGTTTCAATGCCATGATCTCTCCATCGTCCAACGCATTCGCCGTAACTAGTAACTCAGGAGGCACGCTTTCCCTCTCAACTACCAAGGAATGGTAACGCATCACTGGGAATTGATGTTCCTGATTAACAAAAACCCCCGTCCCATCATGCTCAATAACCGATGTCTTTCCATGCATGATTACTTGTGCTCCAACCACTTTCGCACCAAAAGTTGCGCCAATCGCCTGATGACCAAGACAGATTCCCAAGATAGGAAGCTTCTTATAAAAGGAACGAATGATTTCCATACTCATTCCCGCATCTTCAGGTCGTCCTGGACCTGGGGAGATGATGATTGCCGTTGGGTTCATGTCCTCAATTTCAGCAATGGTGATTTCATCGTTCCTTTTCACAATCAAATCTTTCTCGACTTCTCCTAAATATTGATACAAGTTGTAAGTAAATGAATCATAGTTATCAAGCAACAAAATCATTTTTTATTTACCTCCATCAACGCCCGAGCTTTATTCTGTGTTTCCTCATATTCGGTTTTCGGATCCGAGTCATATACAATTCCCGCTCCGGCCTGTACGTAGGCATGCCCCTCCTTGATAATCATCGTCCGTATGGCAAGGGCCATATCCAGGTCACCTCCGAAACCAATAAATCCAATTGATCCTGAATAGACGCCTCGCTTACAGTTTTCAAGTCCGTTGATCAATTCCATGGCCCTGATTTTTGGGGCACCAGATACAGTCCCAGCAGGCTGACAGACCGTTAAAGCATCTAAACTCGTAAATTCCTCCCTAAGCTTGCCGCTAATCTTGGAGGCAATATGCATCACATGCTGAAATCTCTGAATTTCCATTTCTTCCGTAAGATGAATCGAACCAATTTCACAAACCCGCCCGAGATCGTTTCTTCCCAAGTCTACAAGCATCCTATGTTCAGCCAATTCCTTCTCGTCCATCAGTAAGCTTTTTTCTAACCCCTTATCTTCCTCAACCGTTTTTCCCCTAGGTCGTGTACCCGCGATGGGATTCACATGCACCATACCGGCTGAAACACTGATTAAGCTTTCCGGCGAAGAACCCAGAACGGTGTATTCTCCAAACTCAATATAGAACATGTATGGTGATGGATTGGCTAAGCGAAGTCGTCGATATGCATCGAACGGCTCTCCATCAAAGTCAGACTGGAATCTTTGTGATAACACGATTTGGAACACTTCACCCGCTACAATCGCTTCCTTCGCTTCAAGCACCATTTTCTCGAACTCCACCTGACTGAAGTTCGAATCGAATTCCAAAAATTCCGACGATAATTCTTGTGACGGTTTACTCGGTTGATTGATTTTCTCCTTCATATCCGCTAAACTTTTTTTTCCATCGTCTTCGGCAGTCAAAAGATGAATCTTTTGCAGGACATGGTCGAATATGTACAATTCCTTAAAGAATAGAAAATGGGCATCTGGCATCTGAAGTGGATCAGGGGGTACATCACCAATCTTTTCAAATAAACGAATAACATCATACCCCAGGTACCCGACTGCACCCCCATTAAATGGGGGAATATTCACCGGGATACCCTCAAGTTCAACCAACAGTTGATCCTTCAGGAACTCGATGATGTTCGCTTCCTTCACTTCCTCTTCCCCGGATACAGAATCCTTGACGTGAACTTGATTGGCTAATGAAGTGACCTCCAAATAAGGATTGGACCCTAGATAGGAATAGCGACCATTATCATGATGTGAATTTGAGCTTTCGAGCAGGAATTTTTTCTTATCATTTAATTTGCGAAATATGGAGATTGGTGTGTGAATATCCCCTTCTATTGTTTCCATTTTAAAATGAAGTTTCTTTTTCTCATTCAAAGAATTCATGAACAATCCCTCCCTTTATGTCAATTACGTTATACGTTTATTTTTTCTCCCGCCGTCAGAATAGGAGGTGGAGCTTATCTTTTTAATCCTTCGTCATAACATCGTCAGAAATGGAACATATAAAAAAATCCCCTACAAACACAAATATTGTGCTTGCAGAGGACGGAATACCGCGGTGCCACCTCAAGTTGGAAAAATCACTCTTTTTCCCTCTTACAGCAGGATATAATCCTGCACACCCTTTAACGGAGGCAACCGAGTTTCCCTACTTCATTTCAAGAAACCACTCATAAGTCCATTCATCTTCCTACTTCGTACCGGTTTTCAGCTGATCCGGCTCTCTGTGACGATGCTAAAGAAAGATTACTACTCTTAATCAAAGATTTAATTATCCTTTTTAAAAAAACGCAAAAAAGCCCCTCATCCAAAGGACGAGGAACCCGTGGTACCACCTTAATTAGCTATAATAGCTCACTTTACGGCACAAAAAACATTACATGCCTGTCTCCATTAACGATGAGATAATCGCCAAAGCCTACTCCGTCATCCGTTTCGGTTTGGGGCTCGGAAGTCCATTCGCTTAAACTTGTTCACCAGTTTTCAGCAACCACTGGCTCTCTACAGAACAATATTAAGGTACTATTCTTCGTCACTGCCTTTATCTTTTCTTGTTTATTATGTTAAAACATAATTTTCAGGAAGTCAATAAAGTTTTCTAATAATTGAAAATTTTATTTCATTTTAATCCAATCACCATCTGCAAGAGCTTTCGCTTTCTTAATAACATGATAGGCAGAATACGTGCTGGCCGATTCGAATTCGTCCGTATACCTCTTTTCATCCGCCTTACCGGGGACAATCACCTTAAAACGGCGATAGGCATTCATGAATGCTTCTTTTTCAATTTTACTTTCATAAGCTTTCTCTACTGCTTCAAAAAATTTAATGACGTCGACGATTTCTTCCGTTGACCAATCAAGATCCATAGGATATTGATAATCCATACTTATTCACTCCTTCTAGTTAAATCCTGTTGAATGGGTAACTTTCTCACTCAGCCCACTTTGAGCGAATGGCCTCCGCCTCACTGATGATACGTTTGAATAGCTGGGCCGTCGTTGGTACATCATGGATCATCCCCATGACCTGTCCTGCCCAAGCGTAGCCTTCGTCCTCGATTCCATCATGAATATACTTTTGGTTTGCTTCTCCGCTTATGTAATCCTTCAATTGCTCGTATCCACCGTTTTCTTTTTCAATTTCAAGAATCTTATCCGTCCAGCTATTAGAAATGACGCGGGCAGGAGCACCAATTGAACGCTTAATGACAACGGTATCATTTTCTGTTCCGGAAACCAAGGCATTTTTATATAATTCATGGGCATGGACGCATTCCTCGACAGCAATGAATCTTGTACCCATCTCGATACCTTCGGCTCCAAGGGCCAATGCAGCCATTAACCCACGTCCATCCCCGAATCCACCTGAAGCGATTACGGGAATGCGCACGGAGTCAACCACTTGCGGTATCAATACGGATGTACCGATATCATCCCTTCCTAAATGACCTCCGCCTTCCTGCCCGACCACCATCACAGCATCCGCACCCAATTGTTCGGCTTTAACGGCCTGCCTCTTTGCGGCAACTAGCACAAGCTTCTTTACAGGCGTATCTTTAAGAAATTCTAGAAATGGAGCAGGGTTGCCACCAGTTACCGAGACAATGGCAATTCCTTCTTTCATCGCTGCCTCAAGCATATGTTCATAGGGCCTGCCATGCTGACCAATGGCGAAATTGACGCCAAAAGGCTTATCCGTCATAGCTTTTGTCTTTCGGATTTCCTGAACCAATTGATCCGGGTCATTCAACGACATGGCCGTTACCTGTCCCAAACCCCCAGCATTCGAAACCGCTGCAGCCAATTCCGCATAGGCAAGGTGTGCCAATCCCCCTTGCACAATTGGATACTGTATCCCCAATAAATCAGTCACGCGAGTTTTCCATTTCAAGAACATCTTCCCCCTTGTCCATTCTTTAATACTCTACACGAATCATTATGGCAAATACTGTTTATTTATTCAAATCATAAACTCACCTATATCAGGAAGTTCATTCAACAATCGCTAATACATTTCATTTGCCTAGTTTCATAGATTCTTTCGCCTTAGCTTGCTATTTTAGGGTTTAAAAGTATAACTAGGCATTTATTGTTAGACATGCTATAATTCTTTTGTTTTATGTCTACCCATAATTCGCAGCCCGATTTAATAGAGGCTGACACGCAGAATAATATACTGCAGTAAATGGAGTATTTTTATATATTATATTGAAAAGGGGCTACAAGAATTTGTCACAGAATGAAACACCCTTATATACTGCTTTGTTACAGCACTCAAAAAAGAATCCTGTTCAATTCCATATTCCAGGTCATAAAAAGGGGAAAGGGATGGATCCCGATTTTCGTGATTTCATCGGGGAAAATGCCTTATCGATAGATTTGATCAATATTGCCCCACTTGATGACCTCCATCAGCCAAAAGGAATAATCAAAAAAGCTCAAGACCTAGCAGCTGAGGCTTTCGGGGCTGACCATACATTCTTTTCGGTACAAGGAACAAGCGGTGCAATCATGACGATGGTCATGTCGGTCTGCGGACCCGGAGATAAAATCATCGTTCCGAGGAACGTACATAAATCCGTTATGTCAGCCATCGTATTTTCCGGTGCCGTTCCCATTTTCATTAATCCTGAAATCGATAAAGACCTGGGAATCTCCCATGGAATAACTATAGAAGCCGTTGAAAAAACACTAAAGGAACACAGCGATGCCAAAGGACTTTTGGTAATCAACCCGACTTACTTCGGCATTTCGGCAGACTTGCAGAGTATAGTGGAGTTGGCACATACTTACCATATGCCGGTGCTCGTTGACGAAGCACATGGGGTCCATATTCATTTTCATGAAGAACTGCCACTATCCGCCATGCAAGCTGGAGCCGATATGGCAGCTACGAGTGTTCATAAACTTGGAGGTTCGATGACGGGCAGTTCCGTTTTAAATGTAAAGGACGGACTGGTTTCCGCAAATCGGGTCCAGGCAATTTTAAGCATGCTCACAACGACCTCGACATCCTATATCCTTCTTGCATCACTTGATACAGCCAGAAGGCAACTAGCAACGAACGGAAGGGAAATGATCGATGGTGCAATAAGGCTTGCGGAATATGCAAGGAACGCAATCAATGAAATTCCTTATTTATATTGTGTAGGGAAAGAAATATTGGCGAGTAAGGCTGCCTTTAGTTATGATCCGACAAAATTAATCATTTCTATTAAAGAATTGGACATTACCGGATATGACGTGGAGAAGTGGTTGCGTGAGAAACATAATATCGAGGTGGAGCTCTCTGATTTATATAATATCCTTTGTTTGATCACCCCAGGGGATTCCATAACGGAAGTGGATATATTAATCAATGCCCTTAAAGACTTATCGGAAGAATTTAAGGAGTGGGCTGCCGATCATGGAAGAATCGAAGTCCTGCTTCCCGATACTCCGCCACTTGCCCTATCGCCAAGAGAGGCCTTCTATGCGGAAACCGAGGTGGTGCCTATCGAGGAATCCGTAGGAAAGATCAGTGCAGAATTTATTATGGTCTATCCCCCTGGGATCCCGATTTTCATACCGGGCGAACTGATCACCGAGGACAACATTGCCTATATCCAGAAAAATATCGAGGTGGGCCTTCCCGTCCAAGGTCCTGAGGATCCAGAAATTAAATACTTACGGATCATTAAACATTAAAGAAACGGTAAAAACCAGAGCAATCAGACATACGCTCTGGTTTTTACTCGTCGTTTACAATCATAATCGTTCCTTAATTGGGTCTTCCCTCATGGAAAAAGGGCGTCCAGGTTATATTTTCTGGAACACCCTCAAAATCTATTATCAGTCAATGTTGTATGTCCTATTCCTTAGAGGCAGCTGTATCACAGCTGTGGCAGTTGTGATTATGTGTATAAAGTACACTTACTTTTTCATCTTCAAAATGATCAATCGTGCTGTTGCAAGTTTGACAAACGATAGTTCCCATTTTTACAACCCCTTCCTCTATATTGTATGCATGAAACGATTAATGTAACCGCTTTATTTCATTATAATATAGCACATTTAATATTTCAAGCTATAAAGTATGTCATATATAGATTTTTCCAATTCGTTATTTCATAAATTCCAATATTAGAAATTCCCCATTGTTTTCATTGGCTTCAGGAAAACAAGTCCTGATTAGCGTTGCTATTCCCCCCTGATTTGTAGACCGCATATCATCGTCAGAAAAACAGAAGTACCCATCTGTACCGTTGCCTGGTTCAGCGTATCCCTGAGCGGGTCCAAACATACGATATCAAAAGCCCTCACCTTGTCATGGCTTCCGGCAAGAAATACAGCTTCCAGCAATTCCTCCGGATGCATCCCACCAGTAGTCGCTGCTGGAACACCAGGAGCAAACGCCATGTCGAGAACATCCATATCAATCGTCACGTAAATCATATCCACTTGATCATTTAAATGAGCTAATGCCTCTTTTATCACCTGTTCAAGACCTTGCTTCCTGGCTAATCGTAAAGGGACATACCTGACTCCTTTCTTCTTTGCATAGTCAATTAAATCCCTGGTGTTATAAAACCCATGCAAGCCAATATTGTGGATATGCTTTCCCTCGACAATGCCCGCTTCAATCAACTGACGCATGGGTGTACCATTAGTAGGACCGTTTTCTGAAGGATCCCGCAAATCAAGATGCGTATCGAATTGCAGGATACCTATTTTACTATCAGGATAGATTTGCTTCATTCCTTTCACCAGCATGGCTGTTGTAGAATGATCACCGCCAATTCCACCAATCAAGGAATTCCGGTACATATCGTGAACAGCAGCGGATGTCTCCCTAATCGACTGATGACAAAGGCTGATATCCGTTCCATGCATGGGTGCATCACCTAAATCCCATACCTGCATCCCAGAGAAATCCACATCATAATCCATGTTATAGGTAGAAAAGCCTTTCCATGAACGACGAAAATAATCAGGGAACTCCGATGCTCCCGATGGGCTGATGGATGACCTGGATAGTGGGGCCCCAAAAAAGACACAATCCGGTTCATCCATATCTCCTGCCATTCTCTGCTCATCAATTGTCCGAATCCACTGGTGGACCTTTGCTGGGTGGGCTGCCGGGAATGCTTCCTTCCTCCAAGTAAAAGTTGCCGGTTGAAGATGAACGTCACTCAACAAGCGCTCCCCCTTTCACAACGACTCTTCCTTTTTTTATGACGGTATCTGTGTGATTGACTCCATAAAAATACTGAAGTTTCGCAAAGTGATCTACGTCAAAAATCGTGATGTCCGCCTTTTTGCCGACTTCGATGCTCCCGATTTCCTCAGCACGATCAATGGCATGGGCTGCATTGATTGTGACGGCCGTTATCGCTTCAGCAGGACTCATCCCCATCTTCATACAAGCAAGATTCATCATGAAAGGTAGAGATACCGTCGGCGAAGAACCCGGATTACAATCCGTGGAAAGGGCGACCGGTACACCCAGATCAATCATCTTTCTGGCATCGGCGAATTTTTTCATTAAGAAATAGGCTGTTCCCGGTAGTAAAACACCAACCACCCCCGCTTTTGCCATCTTCTTCATCCCCGTAATCGATGCTTCTAGCAAATGATCTGCTGAAATGGCCCCTAATTCAGCCGCAAGCTCCGCTCCTTCATACGGCTCGATTTCATCCGCATGAATTTTAGCCTTCAGTCCGAATTTCTTTCCGGCCTCCAAGATTTTCTTTGCCTGTTCGGGGGTGAATACGCCTTCTTCGCAAAATACATCGTTAAACTCCGCCAATTTAGCTTGTGCAACTGCAGGGATCATTTCATTAATGATTAAATCAACAAAAACTTCAGGGTTTTCTTTAAAATGTAGGGGGACGGCATGGGCACCCATAAAGGTTGAAACAACATCAATTGGATGTTGTTCATGAAGTAACTTTGCCACTTCAAGCTGTTTTCTCTCCGTGTTCCAATCCAAGCCATAGCCACTTTTCGCCTCGACTGTCGTCACCCCTTGTAGAAGAAATCCGTTCATGCGTTCCAAGCTCTCTTCAAGCAACTGGGTGTGACTCGCTTTTTTCACAGCCTCGGTCGTCGCATATATGCCCCCGCCATGATTCATGATATCCATGTAAGTGGCACCTTCCAGGCGTTGATTAAACTCCTTTTCCCTGCTTCCGGCAAATACTAAATGGGTATGTGGATCTACCAAACCAGGCGTAACCAACTTGCCCGTTGCATCTAGGGTCTCGGCTTGAGCTAGACGATGCGTGTACTTTTCCAGTAAATCACTCGTTCTGCCTACCGCTTGAACGATTCCGGCTTCGAGCCAGACGCTTCCATTTTCGATGATTTGCAAGTCTGACATTTCTGCCTTAATCCTGGGGGCTTTCATCTTTCCGTCGAGTGTGATCAATTGGGCCGCGTTTTTTATGAAAATGGGTCTACTCATCTACTTCTCTCCCAACATCGGCATATGAATTCCCTTTTCCTTGGCTGTCATAATCGCCAGTTCGTAACCGGCATCAGCATGGCGCACCACACCCATTCCAGGATCTGATGTAAGTACCCGCTCAAGCCTTGCTTCCGCTTCCTTCGTACCGTCCGCCACTATCACCATGCCAGCATGAATCGAATAGCCCATACCGACACCGCCTCCATGATGAACCGAGACCCAACTTGCCCCGCCAACAGCATTGATTAATGCATTTAAGATTGGCCAGTCGGAAACGGCATCACTGCCATCCATCATCGCTTCTGTTTCACGATTAGGCGAAGCAACAGAACCTGCATCCAAATGATCCCTTCCTATCACAATCGGCGCTTTCAATTCCCCAGCTTTGACCAGGTCATTAATCATTTTCCCGAGCCTGGCCCTGTCTCCATATCCAAGCCAACAAATTCGGGCTGGAAGGCCTTGAAAGGGAATTTTCTCCTGCGCCAGTTTTATCCAATTGCATAGATTCTGGTTTTCTTTGAATTCTTCGAGCAAGACTGCATCAATTTTATAAATATCCTCGGGATCTCCCGATAAGGCAGCCCACCTGAATGGGCCCTTCCCTTCGCAAAAAAGCGGACGAATATAAGCCGGAACAAAGCCTGGAAAACTAAATGCCTGATCCACGCCTTCATCTTTTGCCATCTGACGAATGTTGTTTCCATAATCAAAGGTGATGGCCCCCTTTTCCTGCATACTCAACATGGATCTAACATGGCTGGCTATCGTTTGTTTAGAGGCAACAACATATGCCTTCGGATTATCTTGTCGAAAACGTCTGGCTTGTGCTACCGTCATTCCTGAAGGGATATAGCCATGTAACGGGTCATGGGCGGATGTTTGGTCCGTCAATACGTCAGGGATGAATCCACGTTCAATCAGAAGTGGCAAAATATCTGCTGCATTTCCAAGCAGACCGATGGATAAAGGTTCACCCGCCTGCCTTGCTTTTTTCACAATGGCAATCGCCTCATCCATATCGGATGTTTTACGATCGAGGTAACCATTTTTTATTCTCCGGTCGATTTTGGTTTCATCCACTTCAATGGCGAGACAGACCCCCTGATTCATGGTAACCGCTAACGGCTGCGCTCCTCCCATTCCACCAAGGCCGGAAGTCAAGGTGATGGTATGTTTTAATGACCCTTGGAAATGTTGCCTGGCAAGCTCCGAGAATGTTTCATACGTCCCCTGAATGATTCCTTGGCTACCAATATAAATCCAGCTGCCAGCAGTCATTTGTCCATACATCATCAATCCTTTTTTATCGAGTTCATGAAAGTGATCCCAATTGGCCCAGGCCGGCACGAGGTTGGAATTAGCTAACAAAACTCGAGGCGCATCCGGGTGTGTTCTGAAAACGGCCACAGGTTTCCCTGATTGAACCAATAAGGTTTCATCCGTCTCCAATTCATGTAGCGTTTTCATGATTTTGTCATAGCTTTCCCAATTTCGAGCTGCTTTGCCTATCCCTCCGTATACAACCAGTTCTTCTGGATTTTCAGCTACTTGAGGGTCAAGATTGTTCATCAGCATCCTTATCGCCGCTTCTTGAATCCATCCCTTCGCATGAAGAGTAGAGCCTTTGTAGTTCACAATTTCCCTTTGTTCCTTAGCTCCCATGTTTTTCACCCCTTATCTAAAAGTCATGCATCCATTCCGTAAAGTCATACGTTTTCAACCACGTGGTACAGGCTTCAATATCAGTGGAAAACATTCGGTCAGACTTAATGGTCGGTACAATTTCCCTGGCCTTTTCATAAAATTGAAAAGTCTTCGGACTCATATATTCTGTACCCCTATATTCAACGCCTTGCATCGCCGTAATGCATTCAATCGCCAAGACCCTCCATGTATTCTGGATTATTGCATAAGCATGTCTAGCAGCGATGGTCCCCATGCTCACATGGTCCTCTTGATTAGCTGATGAGGGAATGGAATCGACACTCGCAGGATGAGCTAGCGTCTTGTTTTCAGAGACGAGTGATGCTGCACAATATTGCATGATCATCGCACCTGACTCCAGTCCAGGTCTGGCACTTAAAAAGGGAGGGAGATCATTCAATTGGGGATTAACGAGCCGCTCAATCCTTCTTTCCGATATGCTTGCAACTTCCGCAACCCCTAACTTTAAGAAATCCATGGCAAAGGCAATCGGCTGTCCATGAAAGTTCCCCCCGGATATTACATGGTCACCTTCATCAAAAATCAGCGGATTATCGGTGGCTGCATTCATTTCAATTTGCAATTTTTCTTTTACATATCCGAATACCTGCCAGGAGGCCCCTAGGACCTGGGGGATGCACCGGAGCGAGTATGCATCTTGCACCCGAACTTCCCCTTGCCTGGAAGTAAGCCTGCTTCCTTCGAGCCACTTCCTCATTCTCTTGGCAACAGCGATCTGTTCCGGGTATCCTCTTGCTAGGTGAATCCTTTCATCAAACGTGTCTATAATCCCATTTAATGCTTCGACAGTCATCGCGGCAATCGCTTCAGACAACCATCCGATTTTTTCCGCTTCCAGAAAGGCCACCACCCCCATCGCCGTCATGGCCTGCGTACCATTGATTAGTGCGAGCCCTTCTTTGGCTTCCAACTCGATTGGTGAAATGCTTTCCAGTTTCATGGCCACGGAAGCATTCACAATCTCTCCTTTATAAAAGACCTCTCCCTCCCCCACTAATGCAAGCGCTAAATGTGAAAGTGGAGCTAAATCCCCACTTGCACCAAGAGATCCCTGCTGTGGGATAACCGGATGTATCTCTGCATGTAAAAGGGCCAATAAAGTAGAGATGACTTCAAGTCTCACGCCTGAAAAGCCTTTAGCCAGAGCATTTGCCCGAAGTAGTAGCATAGCTCTGGAAACACTTTCGGGAAATGGGCTTCCTACTCCACAGGCATGAGATTGGATGAGGTTATATTGTAGTTGTTTTACATCTTCGGTATCGATAAATACATCACTGAATTTCCCAAACCCAGTCGTAATCCCGTATATTATGCGTTTATCCAAGACAATTTTTTCGACTGCTTTCCTGCTATTCAAAACATTTTCCAGAGCATTTTGGGAGAGGGTGACCTTTTCCTTCTCAAATATGACCTTTTTTGATAGATTTACCGTTAAATCCTCACCAGTAAGAATCATGCCCTACACCCCTTTAACATAGTAAAGGGGCTGCATCACTTTAAATAAAGCGATACAGCCCCTTTTTTTGTAGCAACTACAATTGAATCGATACCATGTATAGTCATATTCATCTCACTCCTGGAAGAGTATTAATTGTTTAAATTTTACAAATAAAAAAAGCTGTTTGTCAACCTATTATTACATTTTTTACCATAAACATGTATCTGGTTTGAGAATGTGAGGAAGGAATTATCCCAATTACAGTTACATATAGATAGGTATATAAAATATCCATTTAATGTTAATCTATTATAAAGAAAACAGGGAAAAGGAGGCTGAATAATGATTGAAAATGCCTATATCAAACTAGTCCCGGAGTCTGTGAAAACCAATGTCACGATTGAGGACGTGAAGGAATTACTCACCTATTACCAAATGGTCACCTCAAAAACAGGAAAGCAACTGGATTGGGACTATGATAAAAAAGCCTTTCCTTATGATATGAAAGAGCCGGATGAAATGAAGGGGAACATGATTTATTTACAGTCCAATGTCGACCGTTATCATATGATATTAATTGGGGTCGACCAAGAAATCATTCAAGATGAGGACGGCATGGAACGGATTCAATCATATATCCAATTCACTCTTCCTGAAACAGCTACATTCGGGGATAAAGGCAAAGCTAATGAATTATGTAAATTCCTCGCAAAAAAATTGCAAGGCCAACTCCACCTCTTTAATAAACGAATCATGTATTATTATCCCAGAAAGTAATGAACACCACTTAAGGCATTCGTATAAGGATATAGACATCTATATTAAGGATAAGTCTAAAATAGTCACAATTTCCAATCATTTTTTCTTTGGTAAGGTACGTGAAAGAATCATTATTTAATGGATGGTTATACTTCTGAAATAATAATTTATGAGCATTATTTCGAATCTCAACTTATCAAAACGGGTAGATTATTCGAAAAAGGAACCAAAAGCATTCTCCTTGAATGCTTTTTTCTTTTGGTTACAATAATAATGAGTCATGATTATTGACCTATCAAGTGAATTAACTTAATGTTGATGGATGTATTATTTGTATTATTAGGAGGAAATGGTTTGAAGAAACTAATCACACTCATAATATCTTTTTGGGTTCCTGGTGCTGGGCATCTATTCTTAAGCTTACATCCTAGTTGGGAATGGGCATCAAGAGACAGAAAGCTATTTAAAAGAGGTATATTTTTTGCTTTGGCATATTTAGTGTCTTGCTTACTTGCGTTCGTTTCCATAGGGTTCATTCTTGCCCCTATTGTGATAATATGTGCAATGATTGACAGCTATAGACAAGCGAATAAGATTCTATAAAAGCAAAGTCCGGTGAACTGGTTGTTCATCATAAAAGGCATTCGGAATATTTCCCGAGTGCCTTTTTAATCGCCAAGTAATAATCAATGAGACCGATTTCGAATGATTAATAGATACTTTATGCAGGGGTTTCTATTAATCTGGGATCAAGGAATGTGTAGCCTTTCTTTTGAAAACCATTTACGATATCTTCAATCGCGTCATGCGTCCATTTCCGATCATGCATCAATAAGTTCGCTCCATTCGATAAATATGGACTATTTAACATGATATTCGTTAAAGCCTTATCATTTTGATACTCTTTTTCCCAATCATAGCCATAGGTCCAGTTCATAACCAACATTTTTTCTTTTTTCGCAATTCCTTTGGAATATTCGGTATTCGTCCCGAACGGAGCCCGGATGAATTTGGGCCGCTCCCCAACGATTTCTTCTACCAAATCATTTAATTTAACGATTTCTTTTTTTTGAACCACATCAGTCTGTTCCTTCAAGTTAACGTGAGAATATGTATGGTTCCCAATTAGGAAGCCCATATCATGGATTTCCTTCAATATTTTTTTCTTTTCATCATCTTCAATAAAATGGCCATTCACAAAAAATATAGCTGGCACTTGAAGCTCATGGAGCGTTTTTGCAATGTCTAGTGAATATTTATCAGGTGCATCATCAAATGTCAAAAGGACAACTTTCGGATCAGCATCTTTAATTGGTTCAAATGACCAATTTGCCTCATTCAAACGATATTGGACTTGAACCTTCTCCTCTTCTGCCTTCCCTTTTTCAATTGGTTTCTCCTGTTTCTCACTCAGCTCTACTTCTTTTTGTTCATTTTTGATATTGCTCGATGTTTCGACGTTTTTTTGATTTTTTACAGGGGTAACATCCATTCCATTACACCCCATCAATACAAGTGATATCATCGCAAACATGCACAAGGGTCTGTTAAGCATAATTCCTCCATTGGTATAAGTCGCATCACGGCGTAAACCTCATTCAATAAACAGGTACTAATGTTTCTAAAAGGATTTGCAATACACCATAACAGAGTAAACTGATAACGGTGACCAGCAACGTCCTTCTATTGGATTTCAGTATCATTTTTCCGATATAAATGGCTAAATAAGAAAAGACCAAAAACATGAATACTTTAAAAACAAAACGATCATTGACCGACAGCCATTCAACCACCGTATATCCACTCCAAACAATTAGTTGAAAAAGGATGACAAGATAATCTTTCAAGTGATCCACCCCATTTATATGAACAATTGGCCGTTGCTTTATTTCGGCAAACTTGTTCTCAAGTCACACCGCTCCTGCTATTTTTTTATCCTATTCTACAAATTTCAAACCTTTTTCCCTTTTAAAACGGATCATGTTCTTTTAAATATATGCCCGTCTTCACATTTCATTAAGTATTTCGGATCGGTAACATTAACTTATAACGAAAAAAAAGCACACTGCCCAGGAAGGGCAGTATGCTTTTTGGGAAAACAATTATTTGATGATATGGATAGGAGTTCCAAGGGCTACTTCAGCAGCTTCCATTGTGATTTCCCCTAAAGTTGGATGCGCATGAATTGTCATCGCGATATCTTCAGCAGTCATTCCTGCCTCGATAGCTAAACCAAGTTCTGCAATCATATCAGAAGCGTTTGGTCCTGCGATTTGTGCTCCAATTACCAATCCGTCTTCTTTACGGGTAATAAGCTTCACAAAACCGTCCGTGCTGTTCAATGAAAGAGCACGTCCATTTGCAGCGAATGGGAATTTAGAAGCTAATGCTTCGATTCCTGCTTCTTTCGCGTCTTTTTCATTATAACCTACAGAAGCAAGTTCCGGTTCAGTGAATGCCACAGCCGGAATCGCTAGGTAGTCAATTTCAGAAGACTCGCCAGCGATAGCTTCCGCTGCGATTTTTCCTTCATAAGAAGCTTTATGTGCTAATTGAGGTCCAGAAACGATATCACCAATCGCGTAAATGTTTTTCACATTTGTACGACATTGTTTATCAATTTCAATCAAGCCTCTGTCCGTCATTTTGATGCCGACTTGTTCAAGACCGATTTCAGATGTATTCGGACGGCGACCTACTGTCACTAACACATAATCCGCTTCAACTTTTTTCTCTTCGCCTTTTACTTCATAAGTAACCGTAACGCCAGTTTCAGTTTCTTCCACGCCTTTAGCAAGAGCTTTTGTAACAATTTCAGCACCTTTGTTTTTAAGGTTCTTTTTAACTAGGGCTGCCATTTGTTTTTCAAAACCTGCAGAAAGAATTTCTTCTGTACCTTCAAGGATCGTTACTTTCGTTCCAAAGCTTGCTAATGCGCCGCTAAGCTCTGTACCAATGTACCCTCCGCCGATAACGACGATTGAACCTGGTAATTCTTCCAAAGCAAGAGCACCAGTAGAATTAAGTACACGTTTAGTATATTTAAATGACGGGATTTCGATTGGTGTAGAACCAGTTGCGATAATCGCGTTTTTAAATGTATATGTTTGAGCTGAGTCTTCATTCATGACACGGATGCTATTTTCATCTACGAAGTAAGCTTCTCCTGACACGACCTCAACTTTATTTCCTTTTAATAGGCTACTTACGCCACCTGTCAATTTATTTACAACAGATTGTTTCCATGCTTGCACTTTAGAAAAGTCAACAGAAACCTTTTCCGCAAAGATCCCCATATCTTCTGAATGCTGAGCATTATGGAAACGGTGACCTGCTGAGATCATCGCTTTTGAAGGGATACAACCTACGTTCAAACAAACTCCGCCAATTGATCCTTTTTCAACAACTGTTACTTTTTGTCCAAGCTGTGCTGCGCGAATTGCGGCAACATACCCCCCAGGTCCTGAACCTATTACTAATGTATCTGTTTCGATCGGAAAATCTCCTACTACCATTGTTTACGCCTCCATTAACAATAATTCTGGGTCGTTCAATAACTTTTTGATGTGATTTAATGCATGCTGAGCAGTGGCCCCGTCAATAATACGGTGATCAAAGCTAAGTGATAATGCCAGAACTGGAGCGGCGATAATTTCCCCGTCGCGAACAATTGCTTTTTCGGCAATGCGTCCAATCCCTAGAATGGCAACTTCTGGATGATTGATTACAGGTGTGAACCATTGACCGCCTGCGGAACCGATATTCGTGATGGAGCAAGAAGCGCCTTTCATTTCATTGGAAGCCAACTTACCATCACGAGCTTTCGCAGCTAATTCATTAATTTCTTGTGAAATAGCAAAAGTTGATTTTCGATCTGCATCTTTTACAACTGGAACTAACAGACCTTTTTCTGTATCTGCCGCAATTCCGATATTGTAATAGTGTTTATGGATAATCTCACTTGTTTCATCATCAAATGATGTATTAAGCATAGGAAATTCACGTAATGCACTAGTTAAGGCTTTAACAACATAAGGTAGGAATGTAAGCTTGATTCCTTTTTCTGCAGCAATATCCTTGAATTTCTTACGATGGGCAACTAGCATCGTCACATCAATTTCATCCATTAATGTAACATGAGGAGCCGTCTGTTTCGACTTAACCATTGCCTTGGCAATCGCTTTTCTCATGCCGCTCATTTTTTCGCGTGTTTCAGGGTATTGCCCTTCTGGAATTGCCACTTTCGCATTATCTTCTTTCGTATCCGAATCTATTTGTTGTGAAGCATCATCACTTTGACGAGCTGGTTCTTTTGAAGCGGATGTGCCATTTTTGAAAGCATCTATATCTTCTTTCATGACGCGGCCATTATCTCCTGAGCCAGTAATCTCGCGAATATTTACCCCTTGTTCCCGTGCATACTTTCTAACAGAAGGCATGGCAATGATACGTCGTGTAGGATCTGCTTCAACCTGTGGCTGAGATCCCGCCTTTGGTTGAGCTCCTGCGCCCGTTTCTTCACTATTTCCCTGAACCGGTGCAGCTTCTTTATTGACTTTCTGTCCGCCTTCAGCAGTAGCTTGAACCTGAGCTTCAGTATCTTTATCACCTTCTGCTTTCGCTTCTTCCCCATGATCCCCTTTAAACTGAAGATCTTCATACCCAGGAGCATCAAAAGTGACAAGTACATCTCCGACTACAGCCACCGTTCCTTCTTGAACAAGAATTTCTTCAACGGTACCTTTCACCGGTGATGGAATTTCGACTACAGCTTTATCGTTCTGAACTTCACAAAGTACGTCATCTTCTTGAATCGTATCTCCTGGTTTAACAAACCATTTTACTATTTCACCTTCGTGTATACCTTCTCCGATATCAGGGAGTCTAAATTGGAATGCCACTGAATTCAACCTCCTATATTAAATCATACTTAGGGCTTTGAATAAAGCCCTTTGTCATGTATTTCTACTAATGAGAAAGACTCTCCAAAGCCTTTACTTTCATTCTTCTCATTAAAAGTAATTAGAATTTCAACACTTTTGTCGCTGTTTCGATAATATCTTTATAATTTGGAAGCCATACCGTTTCAGCCTGAGAAAATGGGAAAACTGTATCGGCAGCCGTCACTCGTAAAACGGGAGCATCCAGACTTAAAATAGCACGTTCGTTTATTTCTGCTACAACATGTGCTGCTACACCAGCTTGTTTTTGTGCTTCTTGAACGACGATGGCCCGTCCCGTTTTTTCAACAGAGGCAATAATCGTATCAATATCCAATGGAGAAACAGTACGAAGGTCGACCACTTCTACCGAATGTCCTTCTTTAGCCAATTCTTCCGCAGCCTTGATGGATTCCTGTACCATCGCACCATACGTAATAATGGATAAGTCCGTTCCTTCTCGTTTTACATCTGCTTTTCCTAATGGAATCGTATATTCTTCCTCAGGAACTTCCTGGCGGAAAGAGCGATATAATTTCATATGTTCAAGGAAAATGACAGGATCGTTGTCGCGAATGGCTGAAATCAACAAACCTTTTGCATCGTATGGAGTGGAAGGAATAACTACCTTTAATCCAGGTTGCTGGGCCATTAATCCTTCTAGACTATCCGCATGCATTTCAGGAGTATGAACACCACCGCCAAATGGAGAGCGAATGGTAACCGGTGCATTGTAGCGACCGCCTGAACGGTAACGCATACGAGCAAGCTGTCCACTGACTGAATCCATTACTTCATAAATGAATCCAAAGAATTGTAATTCAGGAACAGGACGGAAACCTTGTAATGAAAGACCGACTGTCAATCCACCGATGCCTGATTCTGCAAGGGGTGTATCGAAAACACGTTCTTCACCGAACTCTTTTTGAAGATTTTCAGTCGCCCGGAACACTCCTCCATTAACGCCGACATCTTCTCCAAAAACGAGTACGTTCTCATCATTTTTAAGTTCTGTACGTAATGCATCTGTAATTGCTTGAATCATCGTCATTTGAGCCATGGCTTACTTCGACTCCTTTTCTTTATAAATTTCATATTGTTCTTTTAGATTGTAAGGCATTTCTTCAAACATGATTGAAATAAGGTCTGTCACTTTTTGTTTTGGTTCTGCGTCAGCCTTTTTGATTGCTTCTTTTATATCTTCTTTTGCTTTCTCTATCGTTTCATTCTCTAAGTCTTCATTCCAAAGCTCTTTATTTTCCAAGAACTTACGAAGTCTAACAAGTGGATCCTTTTGTTCCCACTCATTATCTAAATCCGTTGTCCGGTAACGAGTTGGATCATCCCCAGCCATAGTGTGAGGTCCATAACGGTAAGTCAAGGTTTCAATCAGTGTTGGGCCTTCACCATTTATGGCGCGCTCACGTGCTTCTTTCACTGCAGTATAAACCGCTAATGCGTCCATGCCGTCTACCTGAATGCCTGGAATACCAGCAGCCACCCCTTTTTGGGCCAATGTTTTAGCTGCAGACTGCTTATCGACAGGTGTTGAGATTGCAAACCTATTATTTTGTACAATGAATATAGCTGGCGCTTTAAATGCTCCGGCAAAGTTGATTCCTTCATAGAAATCCCCTTGTGAAGTTCCTCCATCGCCCGTATATGTTATCGCGACAGCTTTTTTACCACGTTTCTTAAGACCAAGTGCTACGCCGGCAGCTTGAATATATTGGGCGCCGATAATGATCTGTGGTGAAAGGACATTCACATCTTCCGGTATTTGATTCCCTTTAAAATGTCCTCTTGAGAATAAGAAAGCTTGCCAAAGTGGCAGGCCATGCCAAACGATTTGTGGAACATCACGATACCCTGGAAGAATGAAATCCTCTTTCTCCAAAGCAAATTGAGAAGCTATCTGAGAGGCTTCCTGCCCTGCGGTAGGTGCATAAAAACCTAATCTTCCTTGTCTGTTAAGGGAAATAGAACGTTGATCCAGTATCCGTGTATATACCATACGGCGCATCAATTCCTGTAATTGTTCATTACTTAAGTCAGGCATTGCCGCTTCGTTCACGACTTCTCCCTCTTCATTTAAGATTTGAAACATTTCAAATTGTTCTTCAACTTTTTTCAGCTGATCTTGAACATTAATTTTAGCCTGTTTAGTTTTCTGAGCCATTTGGCACCTCATCCTTTCATTAAAAAGGTTAGTAATTATTATTCTATAAAGCAAAATGATTTGTCTTATAGTTTCTTCAAGTACTTATTGTTTTATTTTCCCCTTAAGCATAATCTCTCAAACAAGGGAATCATATTTATGTCTTAATCTTAAGCTGTACCAATAAAATAATCAAGAAATATGATACAAGAACTTTGGTAAATTTAGTGTACAAGATGAATTAACATCAAGTCAATCACTTATACTTCCCCATATTCAAAATTTTATTTGTTTTATTTTCCACTAGTTGACCCTCTGTTATAGTTTTCATTATATATCTGTACTATAAACTTTGCCACTTTTAGCTTCCGTAAGGTGCCAAAGGATAGTATTTCGCTTCAACTCCTATTCCTAAAGAATCAATCATGACCTTTATCTAAAGGCATTCTCAACTTTTGAATAGTATTGTAAAAAAACTTTATATACTTTCAATCGTCTCAACTGTTAGAATTTCTTTATTTATTTTTCCTTAGTACAGGTCAGTAAATATTTCCGTTGAGTTTTTTCACTTTTCAACGGAAATCCGGGCATTTTATTTTCTTACCCAAACGCACATAAGGCTATGAGCAATGCCCATAGCCTTATCCCTCTTCTTTAATTTTTGTCAGAGTCCGTTTTTTTTATGCCTGCCGTTTCATAAAAGCTATCTTTTTCTTGATTATATTTTGTTGTTACGGCATTGAATTTCTCATTGGCTTTCACAACTTTTTCATATGTTGTATTAATTTTATCAATTTGACTTTGGAGTTCATCCATTTTTAGATCCTCTTTTTTGAATAGTTCATATAGTTGCTTATCGTTCGCTAAGCTTTGTTGATAGGTTTTGTATACGTCCTCATATTTTTCATATCGTTCATTCATTGTCTTTTCCATTTTGACAGCTTCTTTTTTTACCTTTTGATCTTCAATTTTATCAGTTTGCCCTTCCATTTTGTCGAATTGCTTTTTCGAGGCATCCATACTCTCTTTTTCTTTTTCGATTAACTCTTCTCGTTTTTCGATATTTTTTAATGCTTCGTCGGAAAGTTCCACGATTTGGTCATACTCTTTCATCCCGAGTTTGATGATTTTTTCATATATTTCTTTTTCTTCTTTTTCCAAATCATTTAAAGGCTCTTGTTTCTCTGTAAAATTACTTTCTTTCTCAACTGTCTTGTCTAGAATTTTAACGACTCTTTCCTCAGGTGAACCGCTATTCATACATCCGGTCATCATTATGACAGAAACAAACAAAACGACGTATAGACGATAAAGCTTCAAAACTAACACTCCCTCTGATCCTTCTATTAGGATGTTTTTAAGAAATTCCCACATCTGAATTTAATAGCAGTCACTACACGCGTTCCACTACCGAAAACAGGATATTTTTCAAGTCTGGGTTAGAGCCTACACGATTCAACCCCTACCGCATAGGCTGTATTAAACCATTTCAAATCAAGATGGTTGAATCCCAAAATATAAAACGGAGGTATAATTATGTATTATGGAGGTTACACCCAAGATTGTTGTTATCCAGTATCCGCTGCACCAAGTTATGGTTATGGAGGTTATGGCGGTGGCGGCGGTTGTGGTTTCGGCGGCGGCTTCGCTTTAATCGTAGTCTTATTCATACTACTGATCATTGTCGGCGCATGCTTATGCTAAACAGATAATCACCCTCTCCCTTTACCCAAAATATCATGTAACTACCCTTATTAAAGAAAATTATAAATGAAAATGAAAATTAAACAGCCTATAATGCCGTAAATACTATAATGATAGGGATGGTCCTTCTTCCCTATCATTGTCTCTTATATTAACTTCCGAGCATATTTTTGTTAAAATAATCCCATACATATATTTATGAAACTTAGTGGGGTGAAAGAACTTGTTTACAATGGATGATTTTGTTGAAGAAGACAATCCAATATTAAGGAAAGTGGCTGAAGAAGTTCCATTACCTGCTTCTGAAGAGGACAAAAAGGTCTTGGCCGACTTAATGGAGTATGTACAAAATAGCCAGGATACTGAAATCGCTTTGAAATATGGTTTGAGGGCAGGAATTGGTTTGGCCGCACCACAGGTGAATATATCCAAACGCATGATCGCCGTACATCTTAAAAATGAAAAAGGCGAATTAATTAGCTATGCTCTATTCAACCCAAAACTCGTAAGCCATTCCGTTGAAAGGTCCTATCTTACCGCCGGCGAAGGCTGCCTCTCCGTTAATCGGCCCATTTCTGGTTATGTACCTCGTTATGCCCGTATAAAGGTATCCGGTACAAACATAGAAGGAGAAGATGTTCAGCTCCGGTTAAAAGGTTTGGCCTCCATCTGCTTCCAACATGAAATCGATCATTTAAATGGCATTATGTTTTATGATCACATCAATCATGACGATCCTTTCAACGTCCCAGAAAGTTACATTCCAATTGAAAGATGAGTTTCATCCCAGTAAAGGCAGCAAAGACCCCCACCGTTTATATAAGTGGGGGTCTTTGCTGCCTGCCTTACATTAAATCAATTCAAGTTCTTTTAGCCCATGGAGGATGCCGTCTTTATCGACGTCCGTTGTCACGTAATCAGCTTCCTGTTTGACGAGCTGTCCTGCGTTGCCCATAGCCACTCCATACCCCACAGCTTTAAGCATTTCTATATCATTTAAGCCATCTCCAAATGCATATACATCCTCAAGGTCAAATCCGACCTTTTTCATCAAAGTCTTTATCCCTTCAGCCTTTGAACCCCCAAAAGGCAAAACATCCGTTGAATAGGTATGCCATCTAATAAAGTTAAATTTATCGTACATACCCACGTACTCCGATTCTTCATCCTCAGAGCAAAATAATAAGGCTTGATAAATGTCATTATTTTCATAAAAATCCGCCTGATGCCCCGGATGTGGGAATTTTAGAGTGCTCAAGGCTTCTTCAATCCGATTATGATACGGAACGCTTGATTGCATCGTTTCCTCATTCATGAATACGATAGGCACTTCATTTTCCTCCGCAGCCTTATGCAGCCTTCTGATTTCAGATAGATTCAACGGGTTCTTATAGATGACTTCCCCTTCAAAAACGACATATTGTCCATTAAAACTAACGAATGTATCGATACCAAGTTCTTCTCTTAAGTCTTCAAACATGAATGGTGCACGTCCCGTCGCAATGGCTACGAAGACTCCGCTATCCTGCAGTTGCTTCACTGCTTTCTTTGTTGAAGCCGGTAATTTTTTTTCATGATCCAGTAATGTTCCATCAATATCAAAGAATACGATTTTCACTGACTATTCACTTCCAATTCATTCAGTTTACCTTTTTTTAATATGTACCCATTTAATAATTGTCATTAAAATAAGTCAAGTAACTCCTTTTCAAAACACCACATTTATCCAGGTTTTTCATTCGTGGTTCAGCATATATTATATATGAGACATCTAAATCCCCCTTCGCCCTCTCCCAAGATAACCAAGCATATGGTAGAAATGACGGCCTTTTTTTCATAAATAAGCCTTTTACCTGTAAAGACGTATTTACTTTATTGAATAATCCTATACAATAATAACTAAGGGAGCGTGATCGCCATGTTAAAGAAGCTTCGTAAAAAGCTTGTAAAACAATGGAATGATCTTCTAAGAAAAAAATCAATCGCATGATGCCATTTTCATTCTGCCAATGGCCGTCATCCATTTGCGAGATTTTTTTGTACAGCCCTTCAAAAACTTGCGGAGGGCTTCTTCCTTGTTGTACAGTTCTTATTAAGCCTACTTTGAAAGATTACATGTACATACTATAATATCCATATCTTTGCACAGGTTCACACATCGGTGATCCCCTTTCTTTTAGCAAGAAACCGATTTCACCAAGCATTGATTGAAGGATTATTTTTTAAATACATAGATGTTCCTTTTAAAGAGGCCCATTCCGGAACATTTCTTTATCCAATTAAGTTTTACATGTAGTAAAAACGGAAAGGATAAAGGATAGAGGTCGGTTAAACTACGAATTCAGCTATTTATTTTTATATACTATTCCGTATTGGTATAATAAGTTAAATAAAAACCCCTCTTCCAAAAGGTAAGTTGGGTTTGTTTTTCCATGATGTTGAAAAACATGTAAAAATTGTTGTTTTTATATATAATGAAAAAAGCAATGTAAACAAGTGAGGAGAGATTAAAATGGTTTTTAAGGTATACTATCAAGTAACCATATCTGAGGTTCCCATCAGGGAGAATACGCAAACGATGTATGTGGAAGGTGAATCCGTCCGCGACGTCCGTTTAAAGCTAAAGGAAAAACCTTATAACGTAGAGTTAGTAGCACCAGTAGCTGGCGCATATTTGGAATACGAAAAACAAAGTGAAGATTTTAAAGTATTGGAGCTAGGATAATTTATGAAATTTGTGAAAAACGATCAAACTGCTGTATTCGCCTTGGGCGGTTTAGGCGAAATCGGTAAGAACACATATGCTGTTCAATTCCAAGATGAGATCATCGTCATCGATGCGGGAATTAAATTCCCGGAAGACGAACTCCTCGGAATAGACTATGTGATACCAGATTACAGCTATTTAGAAAAAAATGTAGATAAAATTAAAGGTGTCTTCATCACACATGGTCATGAAGATCACATTGGCGGAATTCCATATTTACTAAGAAAAGTGAATGTCCCTGTATACGGCGGCAAGCTGGCACTTGGACTACTTCGCAATAAATTGGAAGAACATGGTCTATTACGCCAGACAACGATGATTGAAATCAGTGAAGATGAAGTCATCAAATTCCGGAAGACTTCTGTCTCTTTCTTCCGTACGACTCACAGTATCCCGGATTCTTACGGAATCGTGGTTAAAACTCCTCCTGGACAAATTGTCCATACTGGTGATTTCAAATTCGACTTTACACCTGTAGGAGAACCGGCCAATTTGACAAAAATGGCCGAAATCGGAAAAGAAGGCGTATTGTGCTTACTATCCGACAGCACGAATAGTGAAGTGCAGAACTTTACGATGTCAGAGAGCCGCGTAGGCGATACGATTCAAGATATCTTCCGTAAAGTAGATGGTCGAATCATCTTTGCAACCTTTGCATCCAATATCCATCGCCTTCAACAAGTCGTTGAAGCAGCTGTTGAAAATGGCCGTAAAATTGCCGTCTTTGGACGTAGTATGGATTCAGCTATCGCTATCGGTCAAGAACTTGGTTATATCGTTGCACCTAAAGATACATTTATCGATGTACAGCAATTGAACCGGATGCCTGCAAACAAGGTGACCATCCTTTGTACAGGTAGCCAAGGTGAACCAATGGCAGCTCTTTCAAGAATTGCAAACGGAACTCACCGTCAAATTCAAATTATACCTGGAGATACTGTCGTTTTCTCTTCTTCACCAATTCCAGGTAACACGATCAGCGTATCAAGAACCATTAACCAATTATATCGTGCGGGCGCAGATGTCATTTCCGGTCCATTGAATAATATTCATACTTCCGGTCATGGCGGTCAACAGGAACAAAAGTTAATGCTTCGTTTAATCAAGCCAAAATTCTTCATGCCGATTCATGGTGAATACCGTATGCAAAAACTTCATGCAGGTCATGCAATGGATTGCGGTGTACCTGAGGAAAATTGCTTTATCATGGATAATGGTGAGGTACTTTCATTAAGTGAAAATACGGCTCAAATCGCCGGGAAAATCCCTTCTGGATCGGTTTATATCGATGGAAGCGGCATCGGCGATATCGGGAACATCGTTTTACGTGACCGTAGAATCCTTTCCGAAGAAGGACTTGTTGTTGTCGTTGTCAGCATCAATATGAAGGAATTCAAAATCGCTTCCGGTCCGGATATCATTTCACGTGGTTTCGTTTACATGAGAGAATCTGGAGACCTGATCAATGATGCTCAGTCCCTCATCACCAAGCACCTGAATAAAGTGATGGAGCGCAAGACCACTCAATGGTCTGAAATCAAAAATGAGATTACAGATACTCTATCACCATTCTTATATGAAAAAACAAAACGCCGCCCGATGATCCTTCCGATCATCATGGAGGTACAATAATTAAGAAACCCCAGCCGAATGGCTGGGGTTTTTTTTAGTTTAAAGGAAAGGAGGACCTGCAGAAATCGGCAGGTCCTCCTTTTTTTAATCGACGATTTTCTTTTCAAACCGATTGATGTCAGAATCGGCTCCAATGACTATCAAGATATCCCCTTTATGGATCAAATCATTGGCCTGGGGCGAAACATTAATTTCATTTTCTCTTTTAATCCCGACAATATTCAACCCGTAGTGGGCCCGGATGTCTAGATCGAATATCGATTTTCCGTTCATCTTTTGGCTTGCCACGATTTCCACAATGGAATGTTCATCGGAAAGCTCAAGATAATCCAGGATGTTATTAGAACCGATGTTATGGGCAATACGCCTTCCCATATCCCGTTCTGGATGAACCACGAAATCCGCTCCAATCTTTCGGAGCACCTTCTCATGATAGTCATTCTGGGCCTTGACCGTAACATTGCTGACACCCAGTTCTTTAAGCATGAGGGTCGTTAAAATGCTTGCCTGAATATTTTCCCCAATAGCGACAATGACGTGTTCAAAATTCCGGATACCGATATTTCTAAGTACGTTTTCATCAGTCGTATCTCCAACGACGGCATGCGAAGCTATTCTGGCATATTCATTAACGCGGTCTTCATCCACATCGATGGCCAGCACACCCATTCCCTCTTCTGCCAAGGTCCTAACAATACTGCCGCCAAAACGGCCAAGCCCTATCACTGCAAATTCCTTTTTCACAGTAAGCCCTCCAAACTCTTCCATTCGTCTTACAGGATATATCATCATTTACCATGGTCATACCCTCTACTGTTATGCTCTTTTACCTTTATACGTTATATACTTTGCTAAATGATCAATGGCAAGTTGAATGGCTTTCTCATCGGGCATTAACTTGGCATGATGCAACCCATAATCGGATGCTACACCAAGCCAGAACATGAAGCCCGGAATCTCCTTCAACATATAACCGAAGTCTTCCCCCGTCATCGCTTCTGTACAGCGATGCAATTGAACCTCTGATGATTGTTCGGTGAAATCCATGAATTCACTGGTCAACTTCTCATCATTATATACTTGATGATACATGCAGCCATAGTCTATTGTCGCTTTACACTCATATCCCACTTCAATGCCCCCTACAAGGGCTTCGATTCGTGACTTAACCTTAACCATCGTTTCAGGGTCCAGGGTCCTTATAGTGCCTTCTAAACGAGCCTTCTCCGCAATGATATTTTGAACGGTTCCTCCCGTAATCTTTCCAATGGTGATGACCGCTGAATCCAATGGGTTCACATTACGGGAAACAATGGTTTGCAATTGTCCCACAAGTGAACAGGCAGTGATGACCATATCATTAGTATTGTGCGGATAGGCTGCATGTCCACCCTTGCCTTCCAGATCGATGAATAGTTCAGATGTATTTGCAAATAAAAGCCCCTCTTTAACCGCAATCGTCCCAACCGGGTATTCAGGTGCCACATGGAGAGCAAGAATCATGTCAGGCTTCCATTTTTTCATAGTCTCGGATTTCAACATCGGTTCAGCCCCGCCAGGCCCTTCCTCAGCCGGTTGAAAAATGAATACTAAGTCATCATCGATTGGATATTCAACAAAATGTGTCAGTAGACCGAGGCCTATGCTCATGTGGAAATCATGTCCACACGCATGCATATAGTCGTCATGTGTAGAGGCAAATGGCAATCCTGTCTCTTCTATAATTGGCAAACCATCGATATCAGCTCGGTAGCCAATTACCTTATTGGGATTATTTCCTTTGATTTTCACGAAGATCCCTGTTTTCCAAGTTTCGACTTCCATTCGTTCTGAAGCCAAGTTCATTATGTATGTAAGCAAATATTGTTGCGTCTTGAATTCTTGAAAACCTATTTCCGGTATTTGATGTAAATCGCGCCGTATCGTAACAAACGGGCTCTGTTCCATATTTTTTCACTCCCTATACAGAAAGCGTGGATATAGGTATCCACGCTCTTGAACATATTTCAGGTTGGAATTAAAGTTGACGAAGCTCTTGCATGATTTCAGTTTTTGATTTTGTTTTTTCATCTATTTGTTTAATGACTTTAGCCGGTATACCAGCAGCCACTGAGTATGGAGGGACATCTTTCGTGACGATGGCTCCTGCCGCCACAACTGAACCTTTCCCGATTGTAACGCCTTCCAGAACGACTGCGTTAGCACCAATTAACACATCATCTTCCAACACGACAGGTTTTGCTGAAGGTGGCTCAATGACACCAGCAAGGACAGCTCCAGCCCCCACATGACAGTTTTTGCCCACTGTTGCACGTCCTCCAAGAGTTGCATTCATGTCGATCATTGTACCTTCACCAATAACAGAACCGATATTGATTGATGCTCCCATCATGATAACCGCATTGTCACCAATTGAAACTTGGTCACGAATCACTGCACCTGGCTCGATGCGGGCCTTGATGCCTTTTAAATCTAATAGTGGTATAGCAGAATTGCGACGATCATTTTCAATCACATAATCTTCAATCTTCGATCCAGCTGTTTCGATAGCCGTTTCAATTTCAGACCACTCACCGAATACAACGCCGGTGTTGCCTGTAATGAAAGTTTTAGCAGCAGGGCCAAAATCTACGCCATCTAATTCACCTTTGACATATACCTTTACTGGTGTTGACTTTTTACTATTGGAGATAAAAGAAATAATTTCATTTGCATCCATTTTGTTCATGCTCGGTAAAACCTCCTAATTATGTATCGTTACTCGTTTTAAATTTAACAGACAACAGCTTACAAGACAAGGAATGAATATCTTTTTATAAATGGTTTTTACTAGCGTGACACCATCTTTCGAAGACTCACAACATGCCTTGATCACGTATATGTTCTTTGACCACTTCCGTGAAGGCTTGTACCTGTTTAAGCTGAAAAGCAGATTCATATCCACAAAGCCATGTATCCCGTTCGATTGAATGGTTTTGTCCATCCAAGAGGGGAATCTTAAAGATATTCGTGTCTTTATCATGTAAAGTGATGGCAGGTAGGATCGCATAGCCAATTCCATTGAATACCATTTGCTTACATGTTTCAATTTGATCGACGACTATCGTATTTTTAGGGGTGGTCTTGAATTGACGATGCCACCAATCCTGTATTTCCTGATAATAATTCGAATCACTTTTAAACTGGATAAAAGGGCGATCCGTTTCGAATACCTGGTCCAGTTCCTTCATCTCTGTGTCCACCAGGTAAAGCATATCCGTAAACAAATGCTGTTTTACGCCTTTCCAATCTGGTGCCCCGCGGATGATGCCGATATGTACCTGCCCCTCATATAAGGACTTTAAAATTTCACTGCTCCAGCCAGTGATTAAAGAAATTTTGGCATAGGGATATTTTTGTACGAACTTTTTCAAAACTTGTGGTAACCAGTTCTGTCCGACTATTGAAGCACAAGCAATTTTCAAGGTACCATATACTTCATGATCCATTGCCTGGATACTTTCCCTCACCGTTTCTTCCTTGGCCAATATATCATTAGCCAATCGAATGACCGCTTCACCAGCAGGTGTCAAGGAAAGCCCTTTTTGCGAACGCAGGAACAACTTTGATCCCCAATCCTTCTCTATTGTTTGCAGACGTTGTGAAAGCGCAGGCTGGGAAACGAATAAACGCTCCGCAGCTTTCCTCATATTCATCTCCTGGGCCAAAACGGATAATAAATGATATTCTGAAAAAGACATACACACCAACCTCTTGATAATTAATTCTTATCACATTGATTCATTTTATATAAATTTAATTATCAACAAAGATCACCTATATTACAAGAGAAAAGAAATGGAATGATACTCATGAAGATGTTTTATTGCTCATCATCGGGTTTGCGGCGTCTAGAGTGCCATGATCTAAATTCTCGAAAGAACCCCCCCCACCCAACAGTTCAAATTTATTTTACATGGCCAACGCCTCATTGATTCATCTTGGCACTCGTGTAGGCAAGATTTGAGCATCCAAAAAAGAGGCAACCCATGTGTAGATTGCCTCTTCTTTCTAACTATTCAGTTCGCTTTTCCCTTTTCTTTAGTCTTGTCAGAGTCACTAGACTGATAACGGCAAAAAGTAGGACGATAAGATAAATGGTGTGCAGGGACGTCGTAAGTCCTTCCTGTAATACCTCTACTACATCTTTAGGCAGCATAGCACGCTCTTCACTATCCAATAATTTATTGGCTGTGTCGATCGTCACTTTTGAATCAACTGCTGCATGTTCATTCAAATAGGCTTGCAGCCTTGTATTCATGACTCCCCCGAGTAAAGCGGCTCCCACAGTATTCCCAAGATTCCGCATGAACATATTCGAGGCAGTTGCAATCCCCCGGCGTTCCCAACTGACCGTCTTTTGTATGACGACGATGAAAGATGTCGATGTCAAACCCATCCCCACCCCAACAAAGAAAGATCCCATTGCTGCAATAAGTGGACCAGCTTCTGGCTTCATCAAAACTAAAATCGCGCTTCCAAGAATCAAAGAAACCCCACCAAGGAGTGATGTAGCCTTAAACCCTATTTTTAACAAGAGTCTACCAGCAAAAACCGAAGCAATTGGCCAACCAATGGACATGGCAGTCAGTGTAAAACCTGCAACTGTCGGTGAGCGTTCCATTACCCCTTGAACAAACGTTGGAAGGAAACTCGACAATCCAATCATCATCACCCCTGTTGTCAGCGAAACAAGGTTTGCTATTAAAATTGAGCGCTCTTTCCATATTTCAAATGGCATCATCGGCTCGGAAGCCCTTTTTTCCTGAACGATGAATAAAACAAACGAAACGACGGCAATTCCAACAAGTGAAATGGCTGGAGTAGAAGCCCAGGACCATTTTACTCCACCTTGGACAAGGACCACCATCAAGGTGGATATCGATAAAGTCAGCAACGCCGCCCCTATATAGTCAATATCACGTTTTTTCTTTTCAATATTTTCATGAAGGAACATCCAGATTCCAACAAATGATAGTAAACCCAAGGGAATGTTGATCCAGAATACAAGTCTCCAAGAAAGAGACTCGACAATCAACCCGCCCAATGCCGGTCCCATGACAGCAGAAATACCCCATACGCTTGAGAGGTATCCTTGGATGCGGGCCCTCTCTTCATTCTTATAAATGTCCCCGACAATGGTTGAGGCTACTGGAGCGACCGCCCCGGCACCAAACCCCTGCAGAAATCGATAAAATATGAGCTCCGTCATCGAGTCAGCAAAGCCACATAGAACCGAACCAATCAGGAAGACGATAATGCCAAATAAAAGAACAGGCTTTCGACCGACTATGTCGGATAACTTTCCATATATCAAGACCGTCACGGCATTCATAAGTAAATAGCCGGAAAAAACCCAGCTATATAATGAAAAGCCACCCAGGTCACTGACAATGGCAGGCATGGCCGTCGACACAATGGTACCTTCAATTGCATTCATGAACATCGCCATCATGATCGCCGCAAGGATGAATGGCCGCTTTAATTTTAAGTTTTGACCGTTCGAAGTATTTATTGCTTGTACCAAGTTACGCATCCTCTCAACTAATATGATATCTATGGTTAACCCATTTTTAGTGATTTATGTAGAATAAGAAAACTCGCCACTTGGCGAGTCTGAGGTAAACTGTTCATTTACTATGGATATTTCCTCATTCAGGCAACAATTGTTCTTTAAAGACTTTCTTCAAAATCGCCCTTCTCGTAAGAATGCCTTCAAATAGATGTTCGTCATTCTCAACACAGACAAATGGATGATCAATTAACATTTCTACCCCTTTTATCAATGGATCGTCTATATTCAGACGAGGTATATCTATATTCATAATTTCGGAAACTTTTTTATTCTCCAGATTATCAAATTCAATTCTCTCAAGTCCCAAGATAGAGTCGAGAATGACTGGTGTGCTGATTAAGCCATGCAGTTTGTACATTGGATCTAACACAGGAATGGCCGTATAACCGCTCTTCGTTAATACCAATAGCGCATGTTCTAAATTATTGGTTACCTGCACGTGGGCCACGCGTTCAGAAGAAATCATTAAGTCTTTCACGCTGGATTCCAATAAATCCCCATCATGAGTACCGATCATGTTAAAACCCCTTACCATATGTTTTTATATATATATCCCTTATTCTAGTTTAACATAAACACGCAGAAAAGGCCCAATCAAACACCCCTTCAATTCCAAAAAAAGGGACCTTTTAAAAGGTCGATTACCCCTTGCTTGTTTTGATATCACCTTTTTCATAACCACATTCAGGGCATCGATAAATAACATTTTGATTGGACTGGGCGGTTAAAACATCCTCTAATATCCTCTCATCGGAACAAACAGGGCATATCGCTTTTGGTTTTTTCATCTTCATCCCTCCTCTTTATAATGTGTCATAAAGTCATTGTATTCATTCAAACCACCTGGCTCCCTAAATCACACTAATAAACAAAATAAAAAAGCTGCTTTCCTAATGGAATGCAGCTTTTACAAATTAAATTAAGATTGAAGAAGATCAAAGATTTCAATGGTAATCATATCAACATTATCGAATTGATATTTTGATGATTTCCCTTTATCACTGTATACTTCAAGCTCGAACATTTCTGTTTTGCTGAAATATGTAACCTGGCATTTTTTCACACCATCTATTTCAAAAAAACGCTGAGCAGATTCAGATTCCTTTGCTTGCTCTTGAAGACTTTTCAATCTGGTAAGAATGCCCTGTAATTGAGACATACTCCCTCTCCTTTCTGAATAAAACCTTTTCGATAGGTTTCACTATACCATACTTTTCTATACAGTAGCCACGCTGAAATAAATTCAGAATAATTAAAACCTTCATTCTTTACATGCTACTATTATCAGAATAAAATAAGGAATGAATTTTGTACACAAAAAATTTTCCGGAGGTGCATTTTATTGGTTAAGGTTAGTGATCTCGGTTATCGTGTTTCTCTCATTGACGGTTTTGATCTAGGTAGGGAGAACCGAACTGGTACGTATGTAATGGCCGATAGGGTCATTACTTTAGTTGAGACATCCGCCAGCCCCTCCATCCCTCATGTACTCAAGGGGTTGCAAGCGCTGGGGATAGCTTTAGAAGACATTACATATATCATTCTAACCCATATTCATTTGGACCATGCAGGGGGGGTTGGCCTTTTTTTACAGCATTGCCCGAACGCAAAAGTGGTTGTCCATCCAAAAGGTGCGCGCCATCTTGAAGATCCAACGCGATTGGTTGCAGGGGCAAAAGAGGTCTACGGTGCGGATTTCGACAAACTTTTCAACCCCATCCTTCCAGTTCCGCACGAAAAAATCATTATTAAGGGAAACAAGGAATCCCTTGAAACGAGCGACAACTGTACCTTGACCTTTTATGATACCCCAGGCCACGCAAACCACCATCTCAGCATATACGATTCAGTTTCAAAAGGTATGTTTTCCGGTGATACGGTCGGTGTGTACTATCGTGAACTTGAACCAGATGGCATCGAATTATATTTACCTTCTACATCACCTAATCAATTTAATCCCATAGCGATGCTTGCCGCAGCGGATTTGTATGAAAGTTTGGATGTGAATCGGATATATTTTGGCCATTACGGCGTTTCGGATAATCCAACGGAAGTATATAAACAATTGCGCTACTGGTTGCCCATTTTCGTTCAAACAGCTGAAACTGCCTTCAACGAATACAAGACGTTCAAGGAACAAGTAGATGCAACTATAGAAATGATTTTCGATAAAGTCACCACCCACCTTGCATCAATGGGCATAACGGGGGACCATCCCGTGTTCGAAATTATTAGGATGGACCTGGAAGTCTGTTCCATGGGGTTAATCGACTATTTGGTCAAACGTGATAACCCAGGATATAATCCTATCCAAAAGTAATGCCATTCTTTATAATGAATAAGAACTCAATTAAAGATTATTTGGAGGAAATCATGAAAGACATTACCCTATATACACAACCCGAATGCCCTCCCTGCAAGATAACGAAATTGTTTCTGGATGATAACAATATCGAATATAAGGAAAAAGATATTAAAGCAGATGGGCATGCCCGCAAAGAATTGACTAATAAATATGGATCATATTCCACACCTACAGTAGTCATCGATGGAAAAGCCATCATTGGTTTTAATATCGATGCCATTGAAAAGGAATTGAATCTTTAATTTTAAAAAAGTCTAAAGAAGATCATCTTAAAATGTACCCTATAGAGTAGACACTTTAAAAAAGTCTCTCTATAGGGTACTTTTATTTGTATAAAGAAAAGATAGGATTGGAGATACATCACA
>NZ_JBIWDK010000006.1:0-278205 GCF_044761985.1 Peribacillus sp. NPDC097224
CCTAAAAAAGATGACCCCTGTTCAATACAGAGATCATCTTTTAAAAATTGCTTAGGCTTTTTTAAAATGTCCTTTACACAGGGTACACTTTATAGATTAATGCCTTGGATCTTTTTGTTGTTCTACTTAAGTCGAAATGAAGATTTACAGTATTGCACCCTTTACGTCATAGTTTTTTAAATCAATGTCTAATTCCCTGTCAAGAGCAAGGTTCGCCAGTTGAGATCCAATATAAGGTCCCATTGTTAAACCAGAAGCACCAAGTCCATTGGCTACGATGATGCCATCCCAATCAGGAAGGGGGCCAATAACCGGAAGGAAGCCTGGGGTAAAGGGACGGAAGCCGACCCTTGCTTCAGTAAATGTACTCTCGGCCAAACCTGGCGCAGTATGTAAAGCTTTATCAAAAACCTCCTGCAAACCTCCTGCAGTCATTCGGTAATCGAATTCCTCCATATTTTCATGAGTGGCTCCCGCTACAATTTTATTTTCATTGAAAGCTAATATGTATTGATCGCTAGGGGGCATAACAACAGGCCAGTTATTCGTGTTGCTATTTGGTAATGCTAGATGGATAATCTGTGCCTTTTGGAAGCTAACTTGAAAGTTTACTCCTAATGGTTCAAGTAAATGAGACGCCCATGCACCTGCACAGACAATTACTTTATCTGCAACCATGCTATTGCCTTCAACCGTTACACCGGTTACAGAATTACCTTCGAAGTTCAGTGAAGCATCGCCATGAATCAATGTCGCTCCATTTTTTTGTGCCGCACGCAATAAACTATCTCGTAACGCGCGACCATCAACCCGTGCCGCACCACTTATATGAACCGCTGCATACTCATCCGAAAGTGGTGGGAAGAGAGCGCGTGTTTCTTCCACACTGAGCATAGTGATATCACCAATTTCAGGAGCATCTTCCTTACGCTTTGTCGCTCTTTTTTGCATGCCCATCAGTTTTTCTTCATCAGTATGTAAGCTGATGGCCCCTACTTTAGCGTAGCCTGTCTCTGTTTCCCCATCATTTCCAAGCTCTTTAATTAAACTTGGATAAAAGCGGGCCCCGTTTTTAGCAAGATGATACCATGATTTGTTACGTCTCTGCGATATCCAAGGACAAACAATACCTGCCGCAGCAGCGGTGGCTTGCCCATTATCTTGACGATCTATAATGACTACTTCAGCGCCTTTTTTTACAAGCTGGTAGGCAGTGGATGCGCCTAAAATCCCTGCCCCTATTATAATGATTTTTTGCATATAAACATCCCATTTCTTTCATTTGTGTAAACGTTCTTCTATAACTATAGCGAAGACACTATCCGATTGCTACATCTTGAATGGTATTTGATTATTCACACAGTTATTTTATCTCTGTAAGTTATGCTATGATTAAGAGGAAAAGGCTTGAAAAGATATTAGGAGGACGAATACCGATGTTAAGAAAACAAATGGAAACATACATATCGAAGACTTTGAATGGAGATACGATTGAGTTATATACAGAAGAAAAGGCATATGTAAAAAAGCATCAGTTACTCGCTGATGATATAACTATAGTAGAAATAGAAAACACTACCCGCTTTACTGATGCTTATATCGAACTCAGTGATAAAGAAACCGAAGAATTGATTAAGGAAGAAACAGCTGCATTTCTAAAACAGCCTCTTGAATACTTAAAAACGAATAAAAATGAATTCCTTTACTTTGAATCATCTTGGTTTGATTTAATTGGAGTTGAGGCACTTTCTTTGGAAGTAGATGATGTATTCGGCACTTATAACGCCATGTTCGGGTTGAAATTCCAGAAAAAAATGGGAGACGCACTTAAAGCCTATTTCAATCAAGAACTTCAAGGAGATATTGGGACATTCAGCATGATATTTAACCAAGGTGACGGGCTATGGGACGTTAATTTTGCCTTGAATGCTGTACAAGGATTTAAGGAAGAGATGACGTTAGGTGAAGCGTTCCAACTAATTTACCATTTTCTTTTTAACCTCAATGAAGCAATCGAAGAAGAACAATAAAATAGATGAATGACCCCCATCATTGTTTGATGGGGGTCTTCATGTGCATCCTTTTATTTTTATTGTCATAACCAAATTAAAGGAACTATTGAAAAAGTGCCGAATTAGTAAATAACATTGAATTCTTATTTAGTTCTCTTTTTATTTAATATAAAAAATCCAGAATTAGAAGGAGAGTAATTATATTTGCTGAATGAATTGGGAGTTACACAAGTGACGATTCCATTGCCTTTTAGGTTAGATCACGTGCATTGTTTTTTAGCCGAAGGAGCGAATGGGTGGACAATTATCGATGCAGGATTAAACAACCAAACAGCACGTGATATATGGAAACCGATAATCGAAAAACATGAAATAGGGGATATTATCCTTACTCATTATCATCCCGACCACTTTGGGTATGCAGGTCATTTACAACGGTTAACGGGTGCTGATGTGTGGATGACGGAAGTGGATGAAAAAGCAGGCACTACCTATTGGGAACCTGAAACACTCGATTTCCTGAAATCTAATTATGAATCATGCGGTATGGAAGAGGATTTAGCCCAAGCCTTATCTAGTGATGAAAGCAGCTTTATTCCAAAGGTAAAGCCCTATCCCACGGTTAACCATCATCTTGAGGAAGGAATGAAGATTTTATTTGGCAAGCTAGAGTATGAGGTGATTTTTACACCAGGACATTCAGACGGGTTAATTACTTTATACAATAAGGAAAACAGCATTCTTTTTTCTACTGACCATATATTGCCGAGAATCTCTCCAAACATATCTTATTGGTTTCAAGGAATCAGCAATCCGTTGGAGGCTTTTTTTACTTCCTTAAAGAAAATTCAGAAGTTACATGTAGACTATGTGATTCCTTCACATGGAAAGCCCTTCAAAGACGCAAATAAAAGAATTACGGAATTATTAGATCACCACCAAGAACGGTTACATGTAGCCTATGAAAATATGAAAGAACCGACCACTATACAAGCTGCTTGTAAGATTCTGTTCAAACACCTATCGACTCACGAATCTCGGTTTGCAATTGGGGAGACATTGGCTCACCTAGAGTATCTCCATTCCAAAGGAAAATGCCGAAAATATAAAAGAGATGGGATTTGGTATTACCAATCGATTTAATGATTAAGCTCATTTTATGAGCTTTTTTATCGTTTTGACCCAATATATTCAATATTAAAAAACTGCCAACATTGTTCTATCCCATTGTAATCTTACAATTGAAGTTGAGATTTACCATTATTCTTTTTTTGTTTCGAAGTTTATACTAATAATCAAGTGAAAGGAAGAGGGTACTCCGTGGACAAAGTATTATTTTGGGATAAAGCAAAGAAAGAACATTTCGTTAAAGAGCTTACTAATCAAATGAAAATTAAAAACCGGCTTTTAGGATTAATAATTTCGAATGTCGATAAAAAGACTAGTAGAGTGGAGAGCAATAATAAAGCTTTTAAATATGAACAACAAATAATCATGTTACAAAAGATGGCGGATCTTTGCAGAGGAATCAGAGGAAGAGAGGATATTAAACAACTTAATCTGCTGATCGATACGTATAATTCTTTAAGTTAGGAAAATAGGACAGCACTAAAGAGATGGAGATTATTCATACTCATTAAAAATATGAAATATGGCGTTATTTACATGACGGGGTATCGTAATATGATGGAAAGTGTTATATAATTATATTATTCAGAAAATTTAAAGTTGATTCTCTGTCACTAATTAGTTGGGAGTTTTGAGAATGAAGAACAGGCATTTGAATACCGCAACAGGAGTTTATATGAATTATTTCTTGCTTGGTATGGTGAATATCATGCTGGCATCGAATATGTCTTATTTATCGGAGCAATGGGATACGGATAGTGCTGGTATTAGTTATATTATTGCTGCTATCGGAGTAGGGAAATTGCTTACATATGCCTATACTGGTTATTTATCAGATAAAATCGGGCGGAAACCGCTAGTCTATGCCTCTGCATTCGGTATGGGCATTTTTCTAATCGGGATTCCCCTGTCCCCGAGTTATCAATTGGCTTTTGTTTTTGCAATACTCGCAGGTGTTGCCAATTCATCGATGGATGCCGGTTCATATCCGGGTCTGATCGAGATTTTTCCTAATTCAGCTGGCTCTGCTAGTGTTTTAGTTAAAGCCTTTATGTCTGCAGGAGCATTCCTTCTTCCTTTCATGATTCTATTTATCTCAGATCATGATATGTTTTACGGATACGCCTTCTTTATACCTGCTGCTATTTATTTAATCAATATGCTATTTTTATTTACTGTATCTTTCCCGAGTAACCCAAAAGGAAAAGCTAGCATGCCCGAGAATACTACAAAGAAGAGCAAGTTCAAAGGGAAACCGGTGTTGAGGAAAGAGGGATTTGCCCTTATTTTAATTGGGTTTACATCGACTGGCTTGTTCACCGTTTCCCAAATATGGCTTCCATCATATGGACAGGAAGCGGTAGGCATGAGTATAGCCAATTCAATAAAACTATTAAGTTATTATAGTTTGGGTGCTCTCATTTCCGTTTTGGTTCTATCTGTATTGCTAAAGAAATTTTTACAACCAATTACCGTCATCATGGTTTATCCGATTATTACCTTTATTTCTATTTTGACGATCCTTTTAGTTAAGATACCTATCATCGTGTCCATTACAGCCTTTTTTATTGGCCTTTCTACTGCAGGCGTTTTCCAATTAGCCATTACAATTATGACTGAATTCTTTTGGGAGAAAAAAGGGACCGTTACAGGATTTGTTGCAACCGCAGCTGGATTGGCATCAATTGTCATGCCGCTTATCACAGGGATGATGTCGAAAAGTGGGAATATATCTATCATATTCATTTTCGATGCTTTTCTCTCAATAATAGGTTTTATTTCTGCGGTGTATGTCTATTATCGCCATGGTCAGTTGGTAGACAAGAACAAGAAACCTGAAGAGGAAAAAGTGGATTTTCGTTTAAATGCCTAATTCTTGATATATATATGAAAAGGGTCTCTCGTCGGGAGGCCCTTTTCTTTTATGAAAATAAAGTGTAGGAGTAGACGTTATTGTGTGGCTATTTTTTCTTTTACTTCGTGCATGATATTTTCCAATGAAGTTACGATGCCTTTTTCATCTTTATAGCTAATATGCTTTGGTTGAAAATCGACAGGTGAATCTAAACCAGCAGCAGCCGATATACGAAAAAGACCTTTTCGTAAAGTGACAAGAAAGTTAACGACCCGGTACTTCTTTTCGTCAATGACCAGTGCCTTTTGCAAGTCTGGGTCAGTTGTCGCTACTCCGACTGGACATGCGTTGGATTGACATTTCATTGTCTGTATACAACCAATCGCTATCATGAATCCCCGGGCAATATTGACCAAATCAGCTCCCATGGCTAAAGCAATTGCTATCCGATCCGGGGTGAATAATTTTCCTGAGGCAATGATTTTAACCTGATTCCTTACTCCATATTTCTCAAGGGTTGATACAAGAATGGGTAACGCCGATTTAATAGGCAATCCTACGCTATCAATCAATTCCTGATATGAAGCTCCCGTACCGCCTTCCCCACCATCCAATGAAATGAAATCAGGCCCTTTTCCAGTATCTTTCATATATTTAGCCAATTCCTCGACACTATCATTTCCCCCGATGACCATCTTGATTCCTACTGGTATCCCTGTATGATTCCTGATTTTTTCAATGAATTCACATAAAGTACCTACATCACTAAATTGATGAAAACGATTCGGGCTATCTATCGATTTATAAGGCTCAACTTTTCGTATTTCGGCAATTTCAGGATTTACCTTTTCTGCATCGATATGTCCTCCGCGAGTTTTAGCTCCTTGAGCTAATTTTATTTCAAATGCCTTGATTTGTGGAATTTCGCTTTTCCTTTTCAGTTCATCCCAATCCATCTCACCAAACTTATCCCGTACGCCAAACATTGCGGGGCCGATTTGCATGATGATATCCACTCCACCTTCTAAATGATAAGGAGACAAACCACCTTCACCCGTGTTCATCCAAGTACCTTTAGCCATGCCTAACCCTTCAGACAAAGCTGTAATAGCATTCTTACCCAGAGATCCATAGCTCATCGCAGACATTCCGATAAGACCTTTTAATTTAAATGGGTATTTTACGTTTGGGCCTATAACTACCGTATCATTGTCGTGCAATAAAAAGGCAAGTGATTCTTCATCTTCCCATTTTTCCTCTCTTTGCGAAAAGAGAGGATCTTTTAGGAGGATATACCTTTTGGTTTTCACTTTTGTTTCCCTATCGTATTTCTCTTCTTCGGCTAGTTTTGGGAACATACTATTTCGAACAAAAAGACCTTCCTCATCAAAATCACGTTTTGAACCAAACCCTACCACATCTCTTAAATATTTAGAACCTTTAACCATATGCTCGTATTCATCACGGGAAAAAGGTTTCCCTTCATTATCACTGTTAAACCAATATTGCCGCATTTCTGGTCCGATTTTTTCCAAGAAATAGCGAACCCTTCCGAGTACGGGATAGTTTCTAAGTATTGCATGATGCTTCTGGTTTCGGTCAAAGAAAATCATGTAAATCAACATCAGGACAGCCATAATTATAATGATAAAGACAAGAGCGAATCCCAAGATAATCAAAAGATTGGCTATGACATCCATTTTACCCCTCCTATATGCAGAACTATATCGTTTAATCTACGCGGTCCTTCCTGCATTTATACAATTATCCAATGGGGGCACATGCGCTTCATTTTTTCCTCATGGTCCCCGTTTACTGCGTGATTCAATAGAAGAAGGAATAATCCGTCTATTAAGTTTATAATTAACTGTATATATAAACCGCTTAGGAAGGAGATGGAATTATGAAAATCGTTCTTGCACCAGATTCCTTTAAAGGAAGTTTGACGGCCCCTGAGGTGGCACAGGCAATGGAGCGTGGCGTTAAAAGGGTTTTGCCTTACGCAGAAACAGTAGTAGTCCCCATGGCTGATGGCGGTGAGGGAACGATGGAAAGTCTAATAGCTGCGACACATGGTCAAAGAGTTGACGTACTAGTAAATGGACCACTATTAAACAAAGTACAAGCTGCCTATGGGGTTTTAGGAGATGAAGAAACCTGTGTAGTCGAAATGGCTTCTGCATCCGGTATATGTCTAGTTGAACCCAATAAGCTGAATCCTTTAATTGCGACGACTTATGGAACGGGTGAGCTTATTCATCAAGCGCTAAATGACGGGTATCGAAAATTCATATTAGCCATCGGTGGTAGCGCCACAAATGATGCTGGTGTCGGTATGCTCCAAGCGTTAGGGCTGAAGGTTTTAGATAAAGAAGGGGTAGAAATCGGATATGGAGGAGCGGAACTATCACGCATTACAGCGATTGAGATGCATGATTTCGAGCCAAGAATAGCTGAATGTGAATTCATCATTGCTACAGATGTCCAAAATCCGTTGATTGGAGCCGATGGGGCAACTAAAGTATTCGGTCCGCAAAAAGGGGCAACCCCAGACATGGTTGAAATGTTGGAAGAGGCTTTATCGACCTGGGCGGATCTGGTGGAAATCAAGACAGGTGTCCAATTACACCATAAAGCAGGGGCTGGTGCAGCGGGTGGGATTGGTGGTGCCTTTCAAGCTTTCTTTCCTTCTAAAACGAGAAGAGGCGTCGATATCGTCATGGAATATTCAAGTCTTATAGAAAAGTTATCGGGAGCACAATGTGTTTTTACTGGAGAGGGACAAATCGATGTTCAAACGACATCAGGGAAGACGCCAATGGGAGTGGCTGAAGAAGCGAAGAAACTAAGAATCCCTGTATTTGCCCTAGCAGGCTCAATAGGCAAAGGGGTTGATGCTTTATATCAACATGGATTTACAAGTGTGCATAGCCTTGTCAACGAACCTATGTCACTACATGAAGCCATGGAACGTGGAGCTGAACTGTTAGAGATGCTGACTGAACAAGTTCTGCGTACCTTTATTGCTTCTTCTGGACAGTAATTATTGACATGAGGGATTGAGAAAATAATAGTGGAAATTCCTTAAACACAGTGTACTTGCTGTGTTTTTTATCGTATGCCAGATAAGAACATATCCTTATAGAACATTCCTTTTCACATCCGGTGGGTCTAAAAAGTTCCTGAATCCTCGATGGGATGATTGTACATACTTAGTTGCATACGAATGTATTTGGTTTGGAAGCACATTCTATACATAACTCGTTAAGAACACATGATGAATGAAGAGGTGAGTTGATGGAAGAACCAATTGTAACGGTTAGGAATGTATCAAAGATCTTCGGTAAGTCTCCAAAAGCAGCCATCGATTTATTGGAGAAAGGGAAATCCAAAAAGGAAATTTTAAAAGAAACTGGTCAAACAGTTGGTGTCAATAAAGTGAACTTCGAAATCTATCCGGGTGAAATCTTCGTGATCATGGGGCTATCTGGAAGCGGGAAGTCCACCTTAATTCGAATGTTCAATCGTTTAATTTCACCTACTAGGGGAGAAATCCTCATCAATAATGAAGACATTGTTAAAATGAATGCTTCTCGTTTAAGGGAAGTTAGACGAAAAAAAATTAGTATGGTGTTTCAAAACTTTGCTTTATTCCCTCATAAAACGATCTTGGAAAACACCGAGTTTGGATTAGAAATACAAAAAGTGCCGGTAGAAGAACGAGAAAAAAGGGCGATGCAATCCCTAGAGGTTGTGGGACTAAAAGGGTATGAAAATCAGGTACCCTCCCAATTGAGCGGTGGGATGCAGCAACGTGTCGGCTTAGCCCGGGCACTTGCTAGCCATACTGATATCATCTTAATGGATGAAGCATTCAGTGCGCTTGACCCGCTAATTCGAAAAGATATGCAAGATGAATTACTTGAGATACAAGACCAATTTAAGAAAACCATCATTTTCATCACACATGATTTGGATGAAGCTTTACGGATTGGTGATAGAATCGCATTGATGAAGGATGGAAGCGTCATCCAGCTCGGGACACCTGAACAGATCATGATGAACCCTGCAAATGAATACGTTGAGAAATTTGTTGAAGATGTAGATTTATCGAAGGTATTAACCGCTTCCCATGTTATGAAAAGAGCAGAGAAAATCAGTGTGGACCGTGGTCCAAGGGTTGCACTGGAAATTATGCGGAAGCAAGGATATTCAAGTATCTTTGTAGTAGATCGAAGGCTAAGGTTATTGGGCGCCATTACAGCTGAGCAGGCCCTTAAAGCTATAGACAGCCATCAACCTATATCAGAGGTCATGACAACTGATATACCGCTAGCTAAGGAAGACCAATTACTCATTGAAATACTAGATGTGATGTCCACTTCAACACTTCCGATATCTGTAGTCGATGAAGAGAAAAGATTGAAAGGAGTCATTATCCGTGGAGCCGTCATTGGTGCTTTGGCTGGTAATAAAGATTCCTTGAACGAGATGGAAGTGAATACATGAATATCACAAGAATCCCATTAGGCACTTGGGTTGATAAAATCGTTGATTGGATCACCATCACATTCGCTGGTTTATTCTCTTTTCTAACACGATTAATCGAAGGGATTTTAAATATCCTTGTTGATGCTTTGAGTATAGGGCCACCACTGGTTTTAATTATATTTTTGACGCTTTTAGTTGCCTATACGAGTAAATGGAAGTTAGGCCTTTTTACAGTATTAGCGCTCCTGTTAATCGATAATCTGGGTTATTGGGAAGCTAGTGTCCAAACTTTGGCCCTCGTTCTTTCATCGGCGATCTTAACGATTGCGATTGGTATTCCGATAGGGATTTGGGCTGCCCAAAGTCCTACTGCGAGAAAAATCATCATTCCAACTCTGGATTTCATGCAGACAATGCCAGCTTTCGTATATTTGATTCCAGCCATCTTATTTTTTGGAATTGGGGTTGTTCCTGGTATTTTCGCTTCGATTATCTTTGCAGTTGCACCGACAATTCGCTTAACCAATCTTGGCATACAGGAAGTTCCGAAAGAATTAATTGAAGCTTCTGATGCGTTCGGTTCAACAAATAATCAAAAATTACTCAAAGTTCAATTACCATTGGCTGCGCCAACCATTTTTGCCGGCATTAATCAAAGCATTATGTTAGCTCTCTCCATGGTTGTTATAGCTTCCTTGGTAGGAGCACCAGGTCTAGGTGCAGAAGTTTATCGTGCTGTAGCTCAGATCAAAGTAGGACAAGGGTTTGAAGCGGGTTTGTCTATTGTCATAATCGCCGTTATCCTAGACCGAATTACACAAAACCTACGAAATCCTGCCTATACGAATTTTTTGAGTAAACGAATCGTCTTCTCAGTTTTTGGTGTCTTGTTTCTAGGTGCCTGTATTTTTGCTTCTTTACAAGGAGAGAACCCTTCCGAGGAGAATTCAGGTAGTGTAGGCAGTCTGACCGATTATGAAATTATCGGTATTGACCCAGGAGCAGGAATCATGAAATCCACCAAAAAGGCTATGGAAGATTATAACCTGGATGATTGGACCCTTGTTGAAGGATCATCAGCTGCCATGACCGCTGAATTGAAAAAGGCTTATGGCAATAAAGAACCCATCATTGTAACTGGCTGGACGCCGCACTGGATGTTTCAATCATTCGACTTGAAATATCTTGAAGATCCCAAAAACTCCTATGGTAAAGATGAAGACATTCATACCATTACTAGAAAAGGCCTTGAAAAGGATGCGAAAGGAGCCCATACCGTACTGGATCAATTCTTCTGGAAATCGAGTGATATGGAAGAAGTGATGGCAGATACAGCAACTGGAATCGAACCCGAAGAAGCTGCAGAAAAATGGATAGCGGCACATCCAAAACAAGTAGCAGAGTGGACAAACGGGGCACAAAAAGGAAATGGAGAAAGTATCAGTCTAGTTTATGTAGCATGGGAATCAGAAATCGCTAGCACCCATGTAATTGGAAAGGTTCTGGAACAACAAGGGTTCAAGGTTACTTTACAGCAAGTAGAGATAGGTCCTATGTTCGCAGGAATCGCAAATGGTAGCGCTGATGCTATGGTTGCCGCCTGGTTACCAACCACTTCAGCTGAATATTACGAAGAATACAAAGAAGATATTGTAGATCTTGGGCCAAACTTGAAAGGTACGAAACTCGGGTTAGTGGTACCAACCTATATGGATATCGATTCTATTGAAGAATTAAATGACTAAAGAAAAGGGATTCTCATTTTGGGGATCCCTTTTTGCATTAGACTATTTGAAGCAGAATGTAAGGTAACAAAACCAAAATGGTGAATATTGTTTATACTTTTGTGCAGATTAGGACATTTACTTAGGCAGTCTATAAAATTTTCCTATATTAACATAAAGAAAAGGGTATACTAGATAGATAAGAATATATATATTCTTAGTACCACATGTAAGAATGGTTTCATTTAGTCAGAACTTGATTCTTACATACAGACAGAAGGAGAATTGATACATTTGAATAATAAAGAAGCAAAAGCAATCGAATTACCAGCAAATTATGAGGAATTAAAAAAATCGGCACACCGTACTGCGAACTGGAGAGAACGGTTAGATGCTATCGAAGAATTAGGACAGCTGAAAAACCAACAAGTAATTGATATTCTAACACATATTATGAATAACGATGCTGTATATAAAGTACAAGAGGCAGCCTACCGTCAATTAAAAGGTTTAGGTGAAGATGTCCAGTTACCTGCAAAGAAAAAAGGTGAATTGTTTAAAGGGGTAACCAAAGTCTTGGTAAGAATTAAAAAGAGCTTGCCTGAAGGCCATGCGTATAACGAGTTCAAAGAGAAGTTCAAAAAGATGAGAATTGATATATATGATGCCTACGAAGGCGAAAAAGGAGCCGACTTCGATAAGTGGCTTCAGTCTACCTGGGAAGGGTTATCGAAAAAGTAATTCGATTTAGTTTCATAGCATAAGAAAAAGGAGCAATCATTTTGCTCCTTTTTCTTATGCATACATATTAGATTGAATATGCATCTCGTCACATATTCAAAACATTCATAAACCATTGAAAGGCCTAACCTCCTAGAGCTTGTAAATCGAATCATAAAAAGAAGTAATCCTACTTTCTCCACTAAGATTCATTTTTTTCATAACTCAACATAATGATAGTAATACCCTATTTGAATTCATACATGACCGGGGGAGGATCATGAATCAACTATTCGAAATCTTGGAAGAAGTGCAAAACACTTCTATGGAGTGTGTCTTAGCAACAATTATTCAGGTGGAGGGTTCGGCATACTTGCGTGAAGGTACCTCGATGCTCATAAAAAAAGATGGCACATTCACAGGCATTATTAGTGCTGGTTGTTTGGAAACCGATTTATTGCATCATTCTCAAAGAATATTTGAAAGTAAAAAAGCGGAAACCGTCGTCTATAACATGGAAAATAATGAAGATTTGGATTGGGGAGTATCTACAGGTTGTAATGGAATCTTATATATTTTACTTGAATATGTAGATCATAAGTTAAAAGAAAATCTTTTATGTATCAACGACACAATCACCAAGGGCAAGGATAGCATTTATCAAAGAGTACTAAGTAATGAATGGAACTTATCAGAATCCTATTTTTCACCAGAAGATTCATTCAAAGACGAATCGCTTAGATATAGTCAAACATCCAATTATGTATTTACTCAAAAGTTCTCGCCAAAACCTCGATTAATTATCTTTGGTGCTGGAGCAGATGCACATCCAGTTGTTTCTTTAGCTTCCCAAACCGGATTCTCGGTTACAGTTTGTGATTGGAGAGAATCACTTTGTAACGAACATAATATACCTGAAGCGGATAAGTATATAATTGGCTTCCCAAAAGAAATCGAGAAACAAATTTCCTTCAAAAAAGACGATTATGTCATTATAATGACCCATAACTTTAAAAGAGATAAGGAAATCCTTTCTTTTGTTAAAGATGAGTCATTATTCTATTTAGGCATTTTAGGTTCAAGAAAGCGAACGGCAAGTCTATTTGATGATGAAATTCCTAAGAATATACATGCACCCATTGGTTTATCGATCGGAGCTGTAGGACCATATGAGATTGCAGTAAGTATCATAGCTGAACTAATTCAAATAAAAACAAGGAAGACCGGTCAATGAGAATTTCCGGTATATACTTGGCTGCTGGTAATAGTTATCGTATGGGAACAAATAAATTAACCTTAACATTAGGTAATAAAGAAATAGGTAGATGGGGTTTAGAAAAGGCCCTCGATTCAAATCTGGATGATATTATCCTCATTTCTCAACACCAAAATCGACTAGACTTATCTGGATTATGCACCCAAAAAGTAATGGAAGTAGAAGTTACCAAATCTAATGCGGGACAATCTCACTCACTTAAAGTCGGTATAGAACAAGCGAACATCTTACATTCGGATGCAGTCATCATTTTACTTGCCGATCAACCTTTTATTACGACAGATATGATAAATCAACTCATTAAAATATATAAACAAAAACCTACGACCTCCTTTGTTGCCTCTAGTTTTCTTGATATTATCCAGCCACCCATTCTTTTAGATAACCAGCTTTTTTCCAAGATACTTCACTTAACAGGAGATCAAGGTGCAAAAAAGATATTGAAGGAGCAAATGGAGCAAGGAATTCTTTTACCCTTTAATGACGAACAACTGTTTACTGACATTGATTGTATGAAAGAGTACTTGTTTTGGAAAAAACACGTAGAATCAAACAGATAATGAGGGGATTTCTATGGATATCATTGGAAAAGGTGTGATTCGTAAAGATGCGTGGGATAAGGTGACCGGTCAAGCCAGGTATACAGGAGATCATCATCATGCAAATATCCTTTCCGTTAAAAAGGTAATCAGTCCTTATGCTCATGCACTAATTAGAAAGATTGATATATCGAAAGCTGAAAAAATCGGTGGGGTCCGTGCAATCATAACAGGTGGAAATTTACCGCTAACAGGAGAAGAGATTAGAGATCGTTATCCCATAGCTCAAGACAAAGTCCGTTATCACGGTGAAGTTGTCGCACTTGTAGTCGCGGACACGCCTAAACAAGCAAGAATGGCTGCTGACCAGGTAAAAGTTGTTTATGAACCTTTGCCTGTTGTCAATTCTCCGACTGAAAGCATAGACCCTTCATCCCCTCTACTCCATTCCCATTTAGGTACATATACAAAAATATCCGAGGTATATCCTGAACCAGGTACGAATATAGCAAATCATTCGAAAATCCGAAAAGGTGATAAAGAAATTGGATGGCAAGAGAGCGATATAATCGTTGAAGAAAAGTTTTCCTTTTCTCCTTCTGATCATGTTGCTATGGAAACAAGATGTTCATTGGCAGAAATACATGCAGATCAAAAAGTCTTTATCACTTCTTCTTCGCAAGCTCCTTTCATGATCAAGCGGCTGATAAGCGATTACTTTGGCGTTGAAATCGGAAAAGTCGTCGTAAACACTCCTTTGGTTGGAGGGGGATTCGGCGGTAAAGCCTCAGTACAACTTGAGCTATTAGCCTATATCGCTTCTAAAGCGGTCGGTGGAAAGTTGGTTAAGGTGGAAAATAGTCGTGAAGAGGATATTATTACATCCCCTTGCCATATAGGTTTAGATGCAACAGTGAAACTGGGATGCACACAGTCTGGGGTCCTTAAGGTAGCTGAATTGACTTATCTCTGGGATGGGGGAGCGTATGCTGACAAGGCTACAGACCTTAGTCGTGCTGGAGCAGTGGATTGCACGGGACCCTACCACATTGAAAATGTTTGGTGTGATTCTTTTTGTATGTATACAAATCATCCATACGCCTCTCCATATCGAGGGTTTGCCCATGCAGAGGTTTTGTTTGCTTTTGAGAGGACCATGGATTCTCTTTCAAAAAAACTTGGCATGGATCCACTTGAACTTCGTGAACGGAATGCGATACTTCCTGGACATTCTACTCCAACTCAAGTTACGTTGAATTCAAGTACCGTAGGGAATCTTCCTGAATGTATACATGTCCTCAAGAAAAAAATGAATTGGGAAGAAGGACAGTTCATTAGAAAAAGTGACAAAACAGTATTGGCGAAGGGGATAGCTTGCGTATGGAAAAATTCCACCATTGATACAAACGCAGGGTCCGGTGTGATTTTAACATTCAATCCTGATGGGAGTGTTAACCTTATATCAGGAGTAGTGGAAATCGGCACAGGTACGAAAACGGTGTTGGCACAAATTGTATCAGATAAATTGAAGATAGAAGTCGATCGTGTGAATGTTCAGATGGGAGTCCATACGCTAAGTACTCCTGAGCATTGGAAGACGGTCGCTAGTCGTGGAACGTTCATGGCTGGAAGAGCAGCGATCCAAGCTGCTGAAGATGCTATCTTTCAAATCAAGAAACTTGCTTCGGTTGTATTAGGAGTTCCCCTGGAAGACATTGAAATCGGTCAGGAAATTGTATATCTCAAGGGTGATCCAACAATACGCATTCCTTTCAAGGAGCTAGTTTATGGATATACTTATCCAAACGGAAATGCCATTGGAGGACAAATCATCGGTAGAGGACATTATATAACTCCCCATATTTCCAAATTAGATTCCGAAACGGGAGCAGGGAACCCAGGACCTGAATGGACAGTAGGCGTACAAGGGGTTGAAGTAGAATATGATACCCATGAATATACCTATAAGGTAGTAAGAGCCATATCCGTCATCGATGCAGGGAAAGTGCTGAACCAAAAAACGGCAGAAGGTCAAATAATGGGGGCAATGAGTATGGGCTTAGCCTTTGCTGGTCGTGAAACGTTCTATTTCGACCATGCAGGCAGGGTCCTTAACCCGCAATTCCGGACGTACCGACCCTTAAGATATGGTGAAAATCCCGAATACATTTGTGAGTTTTTAGAGACACCGCATCTAGAAGCACCATATGGGGCAAGAGGTCTCGGTGAACATGGCCTGTTAGGAATGCCAGCTGCATTAGGTAACTGTTTATCCCTTGCTGCGGGTATACCTTTAAATCACTTACCCTTACTTCCCGAACTAATTTGGGAAGGGAAGAAAGAAGGGAGGCATCACTGATGTTACCCTTCCATTTTGATTATTATAAACCAGAATCCATACAAGAAGCTCTAGACCTTTTTCAAACATTAAAAGGTCTAGGGAAGACTCCTTTGTACTATGGTGGAGGAACAGAGATTATAACATTAGGACGACTGAATCTTGTATATGCCGATGCTATTATTGATTTAAAAGGGATTTACGAATGTAATATATTTGAATTCCAAAATAATGAACTCATTATTGGTTCTACAGTGAGCCTAAGCGCTTTTGAAGAGAAAATGCTTTTCCCTTTATTAACGAAGACTTCAAAGGAAGTTGCAGATTATACTTCAAGAAATAAGATTACCATTGGTGGGAATATATGTGGGAACATTTTTTATAGGGAGTCTGTTCTGCCATTCTTATTAGCGGATAGTGCTGTAATTATTGCAGGACCTAAAGGAATAAGAAAATTATTATTAAGCAAAGTTTTTCATAAAGAATTACAACTGGAAGAAGGTGAATTTCTAGTGCAAATCCTTACAGAAAAAGAGTATCTTCCTGCTCCCCATCTGAGTATTAAGAAACGGCAACAATGGGATACGGGATATCCACTTTTAACTGTGGCCTCCCTAAAAAAAGACGGATATGTACGTTTTGCATTTAGCGGAGTTTGTCCATTTCCCTTTCGTTCGATCCCAATGGAAGAAACCCTCAATGACCAGAATTTATCCTATAAAGACCGAGTTTTGGCATCTTTTGAATACTTGCCTAATTCAATTTTAAATGACATTGAAGGATCTAATGAATATCGACTATTTGTATTGGAAAATACGCTAACTTCTATTTTGTCTAAGTTGGGTGATGAAGAATATGAATAGGAATTTGGGGAATCAAAATACAACAATTCGCTTAAAAATTAATCAGGAGAGGTACGAGAGAGAGATACTGGCCTCAGATCTATTACTAGATGTATTGCGAAAAATAGGATTCACGGGAGCCAAGCCAGGATGCTTAAATGGTGATTGCGGGGCATGCACGGTAATAATGGGTAAACAGCCAATGAAATCATGTTTAGTATTAGCGATTGAAGCCAATGATACAGAAATCATTACTATTGAAGGTCTTCACAAAACCCCCATACAACAGGCATTCGTTGAGCATTTTGCTTTTCAATGCGGGTACTGTACACCTGGATTTATCATGAATGCTACGGCTTTACTTCTTAATGACGACGACCCAACCCCTGAGAAAATCAAAACATGGCTTTCTTCTAATATTTGTCGATGCACCGGGTACAAAGAAATTGAAGAAGCGATACATTCAGCCATACACAATATAAAATTCATTGAATGAAGTGACAGATTTCTGTTTACCTGAATAAAATGCCTACATGGGGAGTGATGATATTGAATGAATCCTGTGAGAAGGATACCAATTTAACAATAATTCACTCCTTTCAGCGTAGTATTGAAATTACGACAGCCATCCTATTATTGACCGGACAAATCACAATTATTGGCGTGTTTGTAAGACCGGGTAGATTTAGCCTCTCTTTAGGTGGGCCACTTTTTGGAGGGCATCGTTTAGAGGGAAAGAATCATGAGGAAGTGGGAAATCTTTTCATCGATATACTTGATATTATTTTAGCTATATTACTCATCAATAACGTCATACATGTTACGGGCACATTCGTTTCATCCGGTGACTTCTCCATTAATGTTTCAGGCCCCATTTTTGGTTACCCAGAAGTTGTCCCCGCACTGCCCTTTGAAGATTATGACTTTTTCAATAAAATCGTAAGTAAACATTACAACGTTCCTCCAGAAATGGTAACTAAATTAAGAGGGAATGAGTATAATGTCATTAACTGATATACCTACCGTAAAAAATTCGAGGTATAATGTATTTCTAATAGTTCTTCCAATAATTTTTTTCATTTTTTTCTTCACTCAACAAAAAACCACGGACCAATAAACTAAAAAAGGAATTGTCATCATTTTATAGAAATTTAGAGGTAAAGCATATCAAATGGCTTTACCTTTCTTATTTCATACACTTCATGGACCAAAGTGACAGGTAATATTGGACTCTTCAATGGAAGAGCAATTAAGTGACAGACCGTGATCAGAAGGTATCCACTAAATACAGCCCTGCTTAACCAGAGTTCCTGATTAGAGAGCATTATTTCTAGGTGACAAGTGAGCCATCCCTTTCTTTCATAACCTAAGCATAATAGGTAGAGAGCGACAGGTAAGACAAATAGTGAAAAAACATGGGTTATAAAATAGATTTTTCCCTATATTAATTACATCATAAGGTGAGCCGTGCCTTCACCTGAATTTATTATTTAATCTCGTAATTCCATAAAATAAGGAAGCATCCCTACCCATTTTGTTACGTGTATTCATGTATGGACGAAGACAATTCTGGAAGATTCGATCACAGTGTTCTGAAGGTCCATATTTTTCATAACAAATATCATGTGATTTGCAGCACGAATCGACCGCGTTAGTAGGTGCACCAGGTCCCGAACAACCCGGACCACACCATCTATACCCTGGTACACAAAAACCTCGATTTAATCGTTTACTTCTGTTCAAAATACCGCCTTCTTTCCTAAGAGGGATTAGCTATAATACTTTATGTAGGAATACCTGGAAGCGGTAGGGCTTTTTGCAGACTGTCATAAAATATATAGGAAAAGGGCATTGGCTTTGGAAATGAGAAAATGAAATGAAGACAAAGCACGCTATCCTATTTTCAAAACGTTATTCTATATGGATAGATATCGTTTGATTACTGATACTATGAGGTTTTAAAAGGGTAATAGCTTCCTGATTTCGGAGGTTGGTTATAAGTTCCAAACCCTTTCTCTTGAACTCGTTCCTTTTAAGGAGTACATTATTTTGTGACTTATGAAAAACTTACTAAAGGAGAACTAAATTGAACAGAAGTGATAGATTAAAAAAGCGTCAATGGACTTTATATATAGCCATAGCAATCTTTACTCTTATCCTTTTTCTCGGCACATGGAATCAGGTAGCCAATAAGAAGAATACTTTCGTTCCAGCTGGGGGAACTTCAAATGAAAGTGATCAAATGTTAATAATTGAATTGCCTGATGGTAATGTAATGACTACTGAACAAAAGAACATCTATTATAAAGGGGACAAAGTATATTACAAGAGTAAATATAATGAAATTGATATTACTGGTTCCAAAATTAAACAAAAAAAGTAGATAGTTGATCTTCCAATAACTGTATGAAATGAAGTAGGAAGAGAAAATGGGGACGATAATACAAAATATATCCTTTCCCATTCTTTTAAACAATTGGAAGCTTATTTTCTCCGTTATCTCCAATGCTATCAAGTGTAGCTGTGGCCATTTGTTCTCTAATACGTTTAATATGGACATCCATGAGGTGCTTGGCTTTGTCGGCATCTTTTAATGCGATAGAAATATAGATATCTTTATGTTCTTGAAGGGTTTCTTGAAAGTGACCTGGTTTTGAAAAACGGTGCTGTCTAGTCGCTTGAATCGTTTCTTTCATTTGATCACTAAGGGTATGTACCAGTCCTGCAAATATGGAATTGTTTGTAGCTTGTGCAATGCTATTATGAAACAACAGATCTGCTTGTAAACCCAATTCCTCATCGTGTTCTGAATTCGCCATATCTTCTAAAGCCTTAAGCATTTTTTGTAAATCTAGCGAGGTTGCTTTCTGTGCAGCTAAAAATGCACACTCCGTTTCAATTACTCTACGAACTTCGAGCATTTCATAAACCATATCATTCTCAGCATCAATGATGGTGGTGGATAACTGATTGATCAGTGACTGAACTTCAGAATGTCTTATAAATCTCCCATCGCCTGGTCTTACCTCTATGACTCCGTTAATCTCCAATACCCGAAGAGCTTCTCTGATTGAAGTTCGACTCACCTTAAACCGTATAGATAGATCCCGCTCAGAGGGTAATTTATCACCAGGTTTGAGTTCCCCAGTAATAAAAGATTCTTTAATTTGATTGAAGATTATTTCGTATACTTTTGGCGATTTAACTGGTATAGAATCCATTACTCATTACACATCCTTATCCCACTATAAGTGGACTCATTTTAACAAGCATTTCTCATTGTAGCAAGCGGATAAGTGGAATGTTATTTTCACCTTACATAATAAATACGAGTATTAACACTGGTTAGACCAATGTTGATAAATTCCTCCCTAAATAAAAGAGAGATTTCATACATGGTGATATTGGCGGAACCTACTAATCTTTAATAAATATGTGTTTTATTAGCGTTAATTTCAAGAAAACGAAAATTTGTTGAAAAAATCAAAATATTTAGTATAATGAAAACTGGTTGGACCAATTATTAAGATTCATAATGATTCGTGGACAAATAACTCGTTTATGAAATCGTTTACTTTATTACAATCAGATATTTGAGTAGAAAGTGGGAGATGGGGATGGAAGCAACTAGCGTAGGTTTAGTAAAGGCTTTAAAAGAAGTTCTATCGGAAAGTCAAGTAACCGAAAACCAGACAGTAAGAGAACTGCATGGCAGAGATGAATCCTATCATGCTACAAGCCTTCCGGATATTGTTGTATTTCCAGAAACAACGCAGCAAGTGAGCGAAGTTGTAAAGGTAGCAAGTATACATAAAGTTCCTGTGGTTCCTTTTGGATTGGGATCTAGCTTAGAAGGGCATGTCATCCCATACCAACATGGTATCACCATTGACTTTTCACTAATGAATAAAGTATTGGAAGTACGTGGTGATGATTTTCTTGTAAAGGTGCAGCCTGGCGTGACTCGTTCTCAACTGAACAAAGAATTGAAAAAATACGGTTTATTCTTTTCCGTCGATCCGGGAGCAGATGCTACCCTGGGAGGAATGGCTGCTACCAATGCTAGTGGAACTACATCAGTTAAATATGGTGTAATGCGAGACCAGGTCCGTGATCTTGAAGTGGTTCTTGCGGATGGTTCAATTATACATACCGGTAATTTGGCCGCTAAATCATCATCAGGTTACCATCTAAACGGCCTATTCGTTGGTTCTGAGGGGACCCTAGGATGTTTTACTGAATTAACCCTTAGAGTTTACGGAATTCCTGAGCATATTATGGCCGCAAGAGCATCCTTTCCTTCATTGAATGATGCAGTTGAAGGCGTAGTATCTATATTACAGGCTGGCATTCCAATCGCAAGGGTAGAGCTAGTGGATGAGCCATCCATGAAACAGGTGAATCTCCATAGCGAAACAAGCTATAACGAAGGCCCTACGCTATTTTTGGAGTTTCATGGGAATGAAGCTGGATTGAAACAAGATGTAGCTTTCACAAAAGAAATAGTAGCAGAACATAATTGCCTCGATATTGAATTCGAAACAGATAATGCTGCTAGGAACCGCCTATGGGAAGCTCGCCATAATCTTGCCTATGCTTATATTCACGGCCATCCTGGGAAAAAACTGATGGTAACGGATGTCTGCCTGCCGATATCGGAGCTATCTGGAGCCATTCACCACGCCAGGGAAACGGTGGATTCATTAGGTCTGACCGGTGGAATCGTTGGCCATGTAGGCGATGGCAACTATCATATCCTCTTAATGATCGATAACGAAAATAAAGAAGAGGTGGGAAGGGCTAAACAATTAAATGAACAAATTGTTCTATACGCCCTTGAACGCAACGGAACATGTACGGGAGAGCATGGAGTGGGAGTCGGTAAACAAAAATATCAGAAACAAGAACATGGGGAGTCACTCTTGGTGATGGAAAAAATAAAAAAAGCCCTTGATCCTGACAATCTATTAAATCCAAGTAAAATATTCATGCAAGAAGGAGAGTGACGAGATGAAAGTTCTAGAAACTCTCAGTGCGTTAGCCGGAAAATATTTTGCTGTTTGGGTTATCTTAATATCCGTCATTGCCTTTATGTTTCCAGATCCCTTTTTGGGTCTTGGAGGGTATATTACGATATTGTTAGGCGTTGTCATGTTCGGAATGGGTCTTACGTTAAAGGCAGTTGATTTTAAAATCATCATTACAAAACCTCTGCCCGTAATCATTGGTGTTGCCGCACAGTTTGTCATCATGCCATTAGTGGCATTCTTTATTGCGAAAGTCATGAATTTACCACCTGAATTGGCTGCAGGGTTGGTGTTACTTGGCTGTGTACCAGGCGGGACCGCCTCGAACGTTATGGTATATCTAGCAAAAGGGAATGTTCCCTTGTCAATTGCTATGACTTCGGTATCAACCTTACTGGCTCCAATTATGACACCATTGCTTCTGCTGTTGCTGGCAGGCCAATGGATGCCGGTTAATTTTTCATCAATGTTCATGTCCATCGTTCAAGTCATCATTCTTCCCATTGTTTTAGGTCTGATCATTAAAAAGTTTTTCCCAGTTATAGTAGAGAAAAGCTTAACCGTATTACCGCTTATATCCGTTGTAGCTATTATCACGATTGTAAGCGCAGTAGTTTCAGGAAACGCCTCCAGTATTGCTACATCTGGGTTCCTTATTTTCACGGCAGTCATGCTTCACAATGGATTCGGACTTCTGATTGGTTACTTTGCGGCAAAAGCGCTTGGGCTTGATGAAGTGAATAGAAGGGCGATTTCAATTGAAGTGGGCATGCAGAACTCTGGATTAGGCGTTGCCCTTGCAACTGCTCATTTCGGACCGTTAGCAGCGCTCCCAAGCGTTCTGGCGGCTGCTTGGCATAATATATCCGGACCCATTCTTGCGACATACTGGTCAAAAAAGTCTGCTGGTAATAAAGGGATCGAGGAAATACCGGTGCAGCCAATGGAGACGAAGGTATAAATATGAATGATTTAAGAATTCCATTCTTCATGGGATTCTTTTTTTGTCTGAATTGAAAAGTCCAAAGAATTTAGATCCAATAGTAGAACGTCGAACAGTAGACTTTTTGTGATCAGACAAGAATTCAGCCAAGGTGAAAGTAACACTTTGTCTCACATAATCATGTACATCATATGAAATAGTATCTATTATTGGGTCTCCAAATAAAATTTCATTCTATTTGGAGATCCTTTGAACATATAATGAAAAAATTCAGAACTACGTTCGACAGCAACAATATATTGTCGTTCAATAAAAGGAAATCTGTAAAATATTTCGAATGGTATTTGCATATTAAAAGATTTTGGAAGGATTCCTGAACCAAGTAGGATTGGCCTTTTTCTGTGAAATGCTTATGAAAAAGAAAATGGGGCAAAATAATTGCCTTTGAGCACGGGGCGGGAATCGAATGAGATTAAATGGAATGTAGATTCGGAGTTTATTAGGGAGGTTTATAAGTGGGCAATATTGATAATAGAAAACGATTAGATGAAGCTCCGTTTAGTTACAGAATTACCAAAAGTAATACTGTTTTTATCGATTATAAGGGAAAACAAGTAAAATTATTAAAAGGTAAAGATGCTGAAAAAATTTTAGAAAAGATTAACATTGCTGAAAATGAAAAAGCAGTGCAACTGATATTGGCAAAGATCACAGGGAACTTTAAAAGAGGAAATGAACGTATTGTGAATTCAAAGAATAATGGAAAAACCTAAAAAAGTAATACACTTATTGAGCAAATAGGGGCTTTAGTTCAATAACGAGTCGGGCACTTCCTTTTACTAAAAGGAGAGATTATCGGACATTGAGAAGGAGAAGTCATTATGAGGAACTGGAAGAAGAAAACTTCACTAGTATAGATATTATAGGAATGAGCAGCGCCTTAAATGGACTGCTCTTATTTATTATCTCAGCTCCGCTCATTAAATCGTTTTGGTGCATTATAAAGTTTTTGGTGCATTAAAGAGCGAAACCTGTGTAGCATTTTATACGGAAACCTTTTTACGATTATAAGAACCCTTTCCTTTCTTATTCTTGATTACACGAGTGGAGGGGTCGAAAGCCCAACACATTCTACTATTTGTTAGTTCGCCTATTGTTTTCTTTTTAGTTTTAGCCATATGTATTCCTTCTTATGTAGATATGTAGAAATAAAAAAGACAGCCGGAAATGGCTGCCTTTCTATGGAAGGGAGGAAAATAAGATGTTAAACATAAAGTAAAAGGGACTAGCTTTATACGGCTAATCCTTCTTCTTTTCTGCAAAATAAAAACCGATCTTAGTTATCAAGTATAAGATAAACAAGACATAAAGGTTTCTGGAAATGACTACACCATTGACACCCAAAATTAGAAAGAGAAGGAGGGGTTGGGCTTAAGGTTATCCGAGCTTTTTATTCTCATGAGCCAATTGAACGTTTAACAGCAATTAATTCTGCTTTTTCAGATGTGCTTATACATAACCTTGTAACATTGATCCCAATTCTGAAAGAACAGCATTAGGACCTGGAGCATCAAAAATTCCAGCTACCATAGTGTTATGAAATGCAGGAATTACTTTAGAATTATTTTGATTTTCAACGGGAACTAATGGGGCTTTAGATTAATAAAAAGATCACAAAAAGTGGTTATTCTTGAAATCAATATTAAAGTATAACAGAATCTATGGAAAGAAGGTAACACTTTAATGGAATGTAAAATATATAATAGATTAATGTCATCAGTCATGAAAGGTTAGGGCAGAAAGTCTGTCACAGAGCAAAATGAATAATTCTAGTTTACATAATATATATTATAGGAAGTTATAAAATAATATCAATCTTTGTCTCATATCATAAGAATACTTAACTAAGTGAGACCAAATCAAAATTTATGTTTTTATTTAAAGCTCTATGATTTTTATAACACATACAAGTTTTCATCTATTTAAATGATTTAAGATTAAATGTAAATAATTTATAAAACTATTATTGATTATTCTTGATCAGGATCACTTACAATTTTCATTTTAATGCACTCACAGTAAATGTAATCTGGAAACTCCAGTGTTATTTTATTTCCATAACAGAAATATATTCATATGAGCTCCTGCTTATATTATTAATATTAGTCTCGCTTTAAATTACTTACCAGATAATAACAAGTGTTTGTATCACATTTTGTATCAAGCCTGTATATTCTCCCCATACCATACGTTATAACAGCAAACCGCCAAGAGTCTTTAATTCTAGATTAAACAACATCCAAAATACTTTTTTATTGTTATGTAAACTTTGGTTTACCATACGAGTAATATCTCTCAATTTTGGATGTGTATTGACTTGAATTGTTTTTAAACCCACTATCAATATTACCCGCCCTTCCCTTCTATCTCGTATTATATATATTAGTAAAATCCGTTTACTTCACTGGCTTCGATCAATCAAAAGTATAACGAATGAACAAGATATTCTTAAAACGCCCATTACTATATCAATATATATAAATATAACTAAAATGATAAAAATCACGGGTTAACACTTCAATAAAAGTATATCAGAATAATAAACTCATTCGAATTTATTAGTGATTTCCACTTTAACACTAATAATATCTATAAATTCTTTTCAACATCACAACCTTCCCAATTGTTAAATATAACTGTAGCCGCTTTCCATAAATTAAACTGAAAATGATAATTATGTTTCCTTTCCGTTTTCCCTCCAGTCTGATTTTGTTACGAATGATAGCAATTCCGTTAATACGTTCACTAATAAGTTCGCTGAGTATAAATGGACAATTGTCACTCCTAACTAATTAATTGAAAACATTCTTTAGTCAATTAATTAGTTAGATATAGATTTCTTTTATAAGCAAAGTTATACAGAATTAAAACTATATTTCTAAACATTCCTCCATTATACCTACTATCAGTAAAGTACTTTACTCGCATTGACTAAGAAAAAAATCAATTGTAACCTTTAATAATATCTTACTCAAATTAAAGTAATGTGTTTTGAGTAAGATGAAGTTCTAATTAAGGAGGTTAGTGAAATAAGTAATCATAGTACATGTACTTATTACTAAACTGCAAATTAATTAATAATTTTGGATTCTTTGAATGAAATAGTTTTGCTTTACGACAACTTACACGAGTATGAACTAATAACCAATATTTATTAGGAAGGATGATAGAACATGAATAAGTCAGATCAAATGATGCCAGAGCAAGTTCTAAATCTATTAAGTGGAGAAAATAAAGAGAATCCATTTTCTATATTCGCGCAAATACGTAAAGCGGGATCTGTCATTTCTATTCCAAACCCTTTTGGCCAAACAGATAGTAAAGCATGGCTAGTTGTACATATGGATGAAGCGATTCAAGTTTTGAAACAGCACGCTATATATACTGTAGACCCAAAAACGATTGAGAATGACAAAAGCTTTAGGGATAAAATGGCTAATGATGTAGATTCATCGTCGCCCGATACCTTTTTCACTGGGAAGTCCATGCTCTTTGCCGATGGTGTAGATCATAGAAGATTACGTATGTTAGTTTCAAAAGCCTTTACACCTCGATACATGGAAGGGTTACGTTCTCGCGTTCAAGAAATCGCCGATGAATTACTGGATCAAGTTCAGTCTCAAGGTGAGATGGACATTGTTAAAGACTATGCTTACCCCTTACCGATAAACGTAATTTCAGAAATGTTAGGTGTGCCCCATGAAGATCGTGAAAAGCTTAAAGTTTGGTCCACCGCAATCGCTAATGGCCTAGGTTTGGGTAAACAAGATCCGACAGTTGGGAAGCACTTACAAGAGTTCGGGGAATATACTGAAATGTTAGTTGAAGAAAAAAGGAAGAATCCTTCCGATGACTTAATTAGCCAGTTGATTGCCATTGAAGAACAAGGTGAGCGTCTTGATAAGTCAGAATTGATTTCGATGATCACTTTACTTATTTTTGCAGGTCATGAGACAACGTCGAACTTAATTGCAACTGGCACTATGATGTTATTTGAACATCCAGAACAGCTAGAAATGCTTAAGGCTGATTTAACTTTAGTTCCTTCAGCTGTTGAAGAACTATTGCGATTCAATGGTCCATCAACGATTGTAGGACCACGTTTTGCTAAAGAAGATACACGATTGGGTGGGCAGCAAATCAAAAAAGGAGATTTACTACTTGTGATGGTGAAAGCCGCCAATCGTGATGAGAAAGTCTTTACTGACTCAGAAGATTTAGATATTAAACGTAAGATAGATCGTCACCTCGCCTTTGGACATGGCCTACACGTATGTCTAGGGTCTCCGCTTGCTCGTATAGAAGGAGATATTGCCTTCACTACGCTTTTAAAACGAATGCCCAACTTAAGGTTAAATATTCCTAAGGAGAAAGTTGAGTGGCAGTTTTCACTCTCATCCCAAAGTCTTGATTCACTTCCTGTTGCTTTTTAGAAATGTATTCACTCTTCTAGTTTTGATACTTACCAAAATAAAACCCCAAACCACTAATAGGTATTTATTGGTTTGGGGTTTTCACTATTAGAATTTAGGTATCATCAACCAACATCCCCTTCCTAATTAACTTTTAGTACAAATGCATACAAAGCATCACCTTTGGACACAGTAGCATCTTCTCCATCCATCCACCACACACTATATGAATAATAGTAAATCCCTTTTTCTTTAGGAACAGTAAACTGATCATCCCTTAAATGAATGTCTGTTTCTTTATTTTTCTCATTCGCATTAAACTGTGTTATATACATTTCATTTGGTTTAGGTTCATAATCCATCTTTATGGTAACCTTCTCACCTGGTAGTGCCTCAATAGGCTTTTTATCCGCTAATAGTTCCACTGGTCCTGCCATATCTACACAAGTATTTACTTTGTTATCGCTCCAACAGTAAGTACCTAGTTTCGTTTCATATGCTTCATTAGCCAGTTCAATCTGAACCTTTGGGGGCTTTTCCCCATCCATTTCATTACTGTTTGAACACCCCATTAGATTAAGCGCAAAGAATGATAATGCTAACCATTTTTTCATATAGAATCCCCACCTTTATTACATAGACGTTAATTCATATGAAAAGTTGCCCCAAGTCCCCATTAATGAAGTATAGAACTATAAATAATTTTTATCACATTATGAAACTCCGTGATATCAAGTACGAATTCAATTAATCATGAATTACTCTACAAAATCCACTTAACTCCTCTCCCTATGTATGCATATCTCCAAAGTAGATGTCCTTTCTCTTAATCTAGTCTGAACCTTCCAATACCAATATCGTTTAAATAAACTTGTACGTTACTTTGAATGGGTACGTCTTTAATGGCCATAAAGCCACTATCCTTGATTTTTTCTTCTAATTTGAGCCCAACATATTACTTAAACCCCTTACGTCTGCAAAGCCTTACCAGTCAACAGTATGAGCTTAACAAAATGATAGATTAAAATAGCATTAAGAAAACGAATAAAAGACGGAGTTTTTGAACCCCGCCCATCTTTCTTAAAAGATTCTCTCCTCGTTTAACTCGATTGCCAACTGTTTGAAAAACGACAGTGATTCAGGATTGCTCATAGAATCGGGATTTACTACTTTATCGAATTCGAATCCTAATAGTAGTTTACGTATTGGCACTTCCATCTTCTTACCATTCAACGTTTTTGGTATTTTATTGACGAGATAAATCTCATCTGGAATAAAGCGTGGGGAAACATGTTCCCTAATTTCATTTTTGATTTTTGTCATCAGATTCGAATCGAGAGTGTTCCCTTGCTTAAGGACAACGAATAGCAGCAAGGATGATCCTCGACTAAGTACCTCCCTATCAATAACCAGGCTCTCCATCACTTCATCCATCGCTTCCACGACACGGTAAATATCGCTGGTCCCCATGCGTACACCTGAACGGTTGATGGTAGAATCTGAACGTCCATAAATGATGCAGCTGCCTCTATCATCAATCTTAATCCAGTCGCCATGCTTCCAGATGCCTGGATACGTATCGAAGTAACTATCGAAGTATCTTGCACCATCATGATCATTCCAAAAATATAGCGGCATGGAAGGCATCGGTTTAGTGATCACTAGTTCACCGACATCGTTTACTAGTGAGTTCCCTTGTTCATCAAATGCTTCAACATGGACACCTAACGAGCGACCCTGTATTTCTCCAATCCTAACAGGAAGTATGGATACACCCCCCACAAAGCCGGAGCATACATCAGTCCCTCCACTGGATGAACTAAGCCAAATATCCTTTTTAACATGTTCATACACCCACTTATAAGCATCACTTGATAAAGGGGCCCCCGTAGAAAAAAGAGATTTTAATTTTGATAGATCATATGTTTCGATTGGTTTAATGCCTAGTTTCATCGAGCTGGTAAGAAAAGGAGCACTAGTACCAAATGAAGTCACACCTGCATCTTCTGCCAATTTCCAAAGTGTATCCATGTCAGGATAGGAAGGACTACCATCATAAAGGACAATGGTCGCCCTATTGAGTAGTCCGGCCATCAACAGGTTCCACATCATCCAGCCAGTCGTTGTGAACCAGAAAACCGTATCTTCAGATGTCATATCTTGATGCAGGCGCGTGGCTTTTAAATGCTCTAGAATGATTCCTCCATGTCCTTGAACAATCGGTTTCGGCATGCCCGTGGTACCTGAAGAATAAAGAATCCAAAGTGGGTGGTCGAATGCAACGCTTTCAAAGGACAACTCTGATGATTCTATTAAAAGTGTTTTCCATGGAATGATATTTTCTATTTTTTGCTCTAGATTCTTTATATCTATGTAAGGAACTAGTACGGTATGTTTAACTGTAATCAATTCTTTTTGTAACTGGGCAACTACGGATGTTTTATCGAACGACTTTCCATTATAGTGATATCCATCAACAGCAAATAAAACAACGGGTTCTATCTGTTTGAAGCGATCAATGACGCTTTTTGCCCCAAAGTCAGGTGAGCAGCTTGACCAAATGGCACCTATACTGGCCGTAGCCAAGAACGCAATGACGGTTTCAGGGATATTGGGCATGTATGCAACAACTCGATCACCCGATTTCACCCCTAGTTTTCTTAATGAGTGAGAAACAGAGGCAACTTTTTCTTTTAGCGCTTTCCAGCTGATTTCTTGATTGACAATATGCTCGGAACGAAAGAAAATGGCCGTCTTGCCTTCTTGTTCTTTCGATAGGGCATTCTCCGCATAATTCAACCGCGAGCCTTCAAACCACTTAGCACCTGGCATCGTCTGATCCGCTAAAACCCTATCATATGGTCTAGTTGCAATCACTTCGCAAAATTCCCACACAGATGCCCAAAATTCCTCGAGTTCATCGACTGACCATTTCCATAGTTGTTGATAATCTTGAAATTCCAAGCCTTTCTTTTCTTTCAACCAGTTTGCATAGTGTGTCAATCCCGTTTGCTCAATCCGCTTTTGTGTCGGTTCCCAAATGATTTGTCCTTCTGTAAGTGACTTCATATCATTTTCCCCCTTCGCTATCGAAAATCAAACAGTTTATTACTAGTTGTTTATCAATGCACACATCCTATAAATGGTAATTCAACTTGATGATACTGGATTGTTGAAATACCGTCAATCCGTATACAGTCAAGAAGGCTGAATTATTCGATAATTCCCTTCAAACACGCCTATAGACCTTCACGTACTATAAAAGCTAGATTGAATATTTACTTAAAACGAAGTGATAAATATCTCCATTAATTTGTACCCATGAAAGCTAAGAATGAGGTTCTTCTTCTGAGAATCCCTCACAAGTTTTGTCTTAAAGAAATTTAAAGCTTCCCTATAACTAAACGTAAAAAACACTGAAACGAATGGTCCATTTCAGTGTCTAAATAGCTTTTTTCTTAATAAAGGGCTGATTTCGCAAGTGTGGTAATCGTAACATCATCCATGGGTGGATTATGAAGTCCTGCACGTACATCGCGGTAATATCGTTGCAGCGGATTAGACCGTTGCAGACTCTTCGCTCCAACGACTCTCATCGCCTTGTCGACAATGGTTATGGATTTGTTGACGACCGATAATTTAACCGCTCCTAATTCTTTTGATAATTCGTCATGATTTTCGGGTTGCATTTCCCATTTTTCCGCAACGGAAAAGAGAAAATGTCGCGCTTCCATTAATGCCAATTCAATTTCCCCAATTGTTCTTTGCACATTCGGAAGGTCGCGGATGGGTCCGGGTAGACTATTTGGGGAATACGTCTTTGCAAATTCGACTGCATAATTTCTTGCTGCGGTCGCAATTCCCAGATAACAAGCTGGTATATGCAGTAGCCAAGCATCCGGTATTCTTTTACCGGGATTTTTTTGCATGACATAGTACTTTTCTGGAATGATAACGTCATCTAGGACAAGATCATGACTACCTGTTCCCTGCATGGAAATCATATCCCATGTTTCTTCTATCGATACTCCTGGAACGTCTCGATGGACCAAAAAAGTACCCATCTGTTCTTCTTCCGTTACCCAGGCGGTAACAAGAAAAATATCAAGGACTGGGGAAAGCGTCGTAAACGTTTTACGGCCACTAAGTATCCATTTATCGCCTTTCTTACGTGCAGTCGTTTCAGGACGTCCTCCACGTGTGGGACTACCCGTTCCGGCTTCTGATGCAGCCGTATTGACAAGGGCTCCTCTAGATATTTCTTCGAAAAATTCGTCCATGACCTCTTTTTTCCACGGCCTTTTCTCCGTTAAAGATAAAACCGTCCCAACATGCCAACCAATTCCTAAAGCGGTTGGTCCACAATATTCTGCAATTTTCTCCTGGGCTAAGAGAAAATCATATAAGGAACCGCCCTGTCCTCCAAACTCTTTAGCCAACGTTAATATTGGATAACCGAATGCTTTTAATTCCTGAATGTTGTCAAAAGGAAAACCTTTAGACTCATCAAGTGATTCGGAACGATCCGGGAAGGACTGTATCGCTCGCTCTAATTCTTCTATATATTTTTTTTGCGCGTCTGTTTGATAAAACATGTCGATCATCCCTTCTAGATATGTAACCAAATACTCTTACAAGTATTCGCGAGTATCATCCATCACTATAACTCACCTATATCTTATCACTTTAGTCATATATATGATTCGAGAATTCCCTTAATCGAATTGATTAAGGGATAATTTCTTCTTTTTCTTCTTTTTCATATACATTATTAGCATGCTTATATGCTTCTTTCGCTTGCTCCATGCTTTTGTCTTCAATGAAATAAGCAATGGCAGCCTGACCAATGCCATATGTTACGGCTCCCGCTACAGCACCCGAAACAGCTAGACCTGCGCCGGGTATCAAACGGACTGCGGCACGCACGCCTTCCCTAACAAGGAGGCCTAATCCGACATTAATGCCTAGAGCGGCGATGAATTCACTTGCTGTTTTTGTGTTAATTTCTTTATCCGCGATAAATCCAATCACTACAATCATCAGTCCTTGAATACCGGTCAATATTGGAAAATCAGCAAATGGGATGGGTTCAGCGCCGATTAAACTGGCAATAGCGGTAAATGTGCTGACGATTGTCCGTGCGAATTTCTTCTTGACGAAGTGACTTTGCATGGCCTTAGCCGTCATTAATTTCGCTTCACTGGGTAAGGCCTCGATCAAGTAGGTAGATAACTCATCGATGTTCCATCTCATGTCGTAATCGATATTGCCATTTTCATCAAAATCAATATAAGAACAAATCGGAATGATATTCAAAAGTGGGATGTCGCTTTCTTTAAATCGCTTTTCCATCAACGAAACTGCTTCATCTATATGCTGTTTTTTCTTAGGGTGGGCATCAAATGGCACTTGTTTATAATGAGGTGGATCCAATTCATCGACTTGGGTAACCACACAGATTACTGGTACATCATAGTGATGTTTATTTTTCACGATTTTCCGTAGCTTATTTAGCTCTTTTAAATCTTCTTCAATCCGTGAATCGGTTTCTTTCGCTTTAATCAAGAAAAGAAACACATCCGGCTGTTCCCCAGTAACCGCATTAATTAACTCATCCATTGGTGTTTCTTCTTCAAACGCCTCTGTAGGCGCCTCACTTTCTCCCAAACCGCGAGAGTCAAGCAAACGGATTTTTGGATTGTTTTCACTAGGGTACCACAGCCATTTGCCTTTACCCGTTCCAGACTTAACAGAACTGACATATTGCCGTTTTTCTCCGAACATCGAATTAATAAGAGAGGACTTTCCTGAACCACGCCTTCCGACAAGAGCAATCCGTGGCTCCCTAGCATCAACCGTCATCGTTTTTACTTTTAAGAGTTGGTCCAGCATTTTATTCTTTTTAGATTCTGAAATAGGAAGTTTATCGACCTGGCTCTTAATCAATGTATATATACTACTCATTTCATCGCGCTTTTCTTTCATTGTGATTCCCCCTTAATTAAGAACAGTTTTATTAAACTTTACCCCTGAACGATTCGTCTTAAGCATATACATGAGATGATTGATCTTTTCAGTCACTAGGCAATAGTTGTTCTTAACGAAGTAAATGGAGATTGAAAGATGTTAGGATTTTTCTTCGAGAAAGGTCACTACGCTTGCCAGGTACTTTTGGATTTCCTGCACTTGGTAAGCCGCAGAATCGGCAATTTGTTTATAGTGATGCTGTCCTTCATCTGTAATCCGTAAATAACGCTTCGTTCGTTTTTCACTTTCCCATCTACCAACAAGTAACCCATTCTCCTCCATTTCGTGTGATAAATCATATAAGTATCCATTGGAGGCAATCCAGCCGAATTGATTTTTTAACAAGTCGGCAATTTCCCCCATATAAATCGGTCTTTTAGTGAAAGCGGCCTTCAAAGTAACGTAACGGACTAGATCCTTCACAGAAATGATTTTCGAGAAATAAGAGCGGTATTCTTCTGGTAGCTCATTCACAACCGGAGGATTCGTACCAGAACCTTTTAAATCGAACATAAACCTGTCAATGACCTTTTTCACTTCAGAAAAACGTTCCAGGAAATTTTCTTGGTACCATGTATAAAGGTCTTTCCCTTTTTCTGTTATTTGATAATAATTTCTTCCTTTACTCGTATATAATGATAAATGGCCGGATTCGACGAGATTATTAGAAATTTTACATAAGTAGTCATAACTATGGACTTTCCCTGTAAACATATTTTTCAGGTCTTGATGAATGGCACGTGGATAGTTAGCTTTATCCGTCAAAGAATGCAGTAAAAAAATCGTTAAGAATTCTCTCTGGCTTAATCCAACAGACTCAACCGTTGTAGATAGTTTTTCCCCTTTCTTCACTGTCAACCCCCCTTATATATTGTTTGTCACAAAATAGTTCAGCTTCTTCTTATTATCCTGCGCACCCACAAATTAGTAAAGGGTTTCGTGCCTAATTACCTTAGTACTTAAACTATGTATACCGTCCATTTTAGTTGTCAAATTCATTCATAGTATTCTGACGAGGTATTTACTGGAATAAATTTACACCGAGGATATAACAAAAGCGATGACCATAAAATTAGGTCATCGCTTTTGTTATATCTTATTGTTCTGTAAGTATGATTGGTCCTTCTTTTGTAATAACTATTGTATGTTCATATTGGGCGGAAAGTTTGCCGTCTGTTGTTCTTGCTGTCCAGCCATCCTTGTCCACTTTCATATGCCATGTTCCGGCATTCAACATAGGTTCGATCGTGATGACCATGCCTTCTTTTAAACGAGCGCCTTTACCAGGTTTACCGTAATGTAACACGGTTGGATCTTCATGCATCGTTTTACCGATACCATGTCCTGTGAAATCACGTACGACAGAGAATTTTTCTCCTTCAGCATACGATTGGATGGCGTGCCCGATATCTCCAAGACGATTGCCTACTTGTGCAGCCTCGATTCCTTTATAAAGAGCATTTTTCGTTACATCCATCAAGCGTTGTGCTTCCTCGGAAACTTCACCCACACTATATGTCCAAGCTGAATCAGCTAATCCTCCGTTAAGCCTTACAACCATGTCGATCGTTACGATATCTCCCTCGTTCAGTGGCTTCTTCTGTGGGAAACCGTGACAGATTACATCATTAACAGATGCGCACGTCGCGTATTTATAACCTTGGTAGCCTTTTTGTTCCGGTGTTGCACCATGATCAGCCAAGAACTTTTCAACGAATTCTTCAATTTCCCAAGTCGTTACGCCCGGCTTGATCATTTTTGCGATTTCTCTATGCGTCTCAGCAAGAAGCTTGCCCGCTTCATGCATCAAATGTATTTCTCGTTCACTTTTCAATGTAATCATTTAAAATCCTCTTTCATCTTAAATTATCTTTTCTAGTTGAGACTCCTTATTTATCATATGCCTTCCTTTACATAAAAAGCAACCAAAACACCGGTAAAAAACAATGGTTTACTCATTTCATGAACATATATTTTCATCCGGTAAATATAAATCGTTCGTGCCCTTCAATTTAAAAAATGATTGAAGGCGAATAGATTCTGATACGTTACTTTCTACGACTAGACTCGTTCTATATACTGTGGATGTTTAAAAGAATACTAAAATAGTTATTACTCATTCTTTTTGGTAGAATAAGAGAAGATAAAGTGATAATAGGGAGAAAACATGAGAAGATTACGTAAAAAATCAAAGGTCATTCTGATAATATCGATGATGCTTTTTTTATTTCTGTTTATAAAACAAGTGTTGCAGACACCTTTTTCAGTAAAACTATCAACACCGCTTAATAAGATGAACTCGTTTGCAATCGTTGAAAAATATAGCACCCAAATTCAATCTGAATTGAAGAAATATGGCCTTGAGGATCAAACGCTAACATTGATTGCCGTGATGCAACAAGAAAGTCGAGGAAAAGGAGGAGATCCCATGCAAGCATCCGAATCCGCCGGTCTCGCTCCCAATACAATAACCGACCCTAATGAAAGCATCGAATATGGCGTGAAACATTTCCAGAGAATCATGGAATATGGGAACGAAAAAGCCGTTGACTTCTCAACCATCATCCAATCTTATAATATGGGGATTGGATATATTGATTACGTTGCAAATTCCGGCGGCAAACATACTGAGGAGCTAGCAAAACAGTTCTCTGCCCTGCAAGTTGAAAAGAACCCTGAACTCTACGACTGTGGTGGCAATGAGGAAAATTTCCGTTACCCATATTGTTACGGGGACTTTTCTTATAGTGATAAAGTAGAAAAGATTCTTGATACACTTACAAAAAGCACTCCTGCCATTGCCATTGAAGAGAAATCAGATGAAGCATTTTAGCTGCGACATCTGGTTTCTTTTTATTTTAACTGTATAATTCCATATGATTTTTCTTATTGAAGTCCATGCATATTTCCCTCGGCCTCTTCCCACGTTACTGTATACCCTTGCCCTTTGGAACAGAAAATGGAGGATGAGGTGTAATCGGGATCAGCATTTTTATTATATTCGGTCCGTTCGATGACCTCTTTGGGATTATGACACAAGTCATATCCAGCGAAGGTCAAGTTTATGGCCCCTTTCCCTTGGGTGAAAGAAGCCAGTTGGCTACTATAGTCCATAAATGTGGCAACTGGTACGAGACCCGTTAAAATCGCTTTGTCACCTTCCGTTTTTGGAGAATCGAAACTCCCATGTGCCTGTTGAATATCAGAAAGTACACGGCCCATCTGGTCCAGGTCTACTCTGATCTTAAATAGGTAAACAGGTTCAAGCAAGATATTTTCCGCCTTTTCCAATCCCTGCCTTAATGCCCGGTATGTAGCCTCTCTAAAGTCCCCACCTGATGTATGTTTATTGTGAGCTCGTCCAGTAAGTAGTGTTACATGTATATCCGTAAGGGGAGAACCTGTAAGTATGCCATGATGTTCCCGTTCAAAGAGATGATGGCGGATTAAGTTCTGTATTCCCACAGTAAGGTCATCAGCATGACATCTATTATCAAACGTAATCCCACTATTTCTTTCTCCCGGCTCTAATTGAAGATGAACTTCCGCATAATGTCCTAAAGGCTCAAAATGTCCATATCCAATAGCGTCTGTACCGATTGTTTCTTTATAGAGGATTTCAGGCTTTTCAAAAGTGATATTTAATAGGAATCGGTCCTTGACCAACTGCACCAATACTTCTAGCTGTATGGTCCCCATGACATGAACGTGTATTTCTTGAGAGCGTTCTTCCCATGACACATCCAATGAGGGGTCTTCAACATTCAAAGTTTTAAAATACTGTAATGCTTCTTTGATATTCACAGTAGGTTCAAATGTAACTTTTGACTTTAATGTCGGTATCATGTCAAAAACGGAACTTTCTTTAATCAGTCCTAGACCATCCCCAACTGATGCCAAGGATAAACCGGTGACTGCAAAGAGTTCCCCTGCCGCAACCTGATTTACGTTTTTAAATGTACTACCATTATAGATGCGAATGGATGTGATTTTTTCGAAGACGGAATCTTCTGGTTTTCCATATTCGATTTCATCTCGTACTCTTAATGTTCCACTTAATGCTTTGATAAATGTTATTCTCGTTCCGTTACCATCATGACGAATCTTATACACACGCCCAGAAAATGGTCCTTGGCTGCGATAATCCGTGGCCGTTAACTGGTCAACCTTTTTCATAAAACTCTCTACTCCGACACCATGCAGTGCTGACCCACATGCAAGTGGGAATACTTTATTATCATGAAACAAATCTTTCATCGTCTTAAACCACAAATCCTGGTTATAACCTTGATCCATATAATGATCCAGTAAGAGTTCATTACGTTCAGCGACAAATTCCACAAGCTCCTCTTTCATCACTCCATCTGTGAAAGAGTCTGTGATATTACAGACGTCCTGGGTTAAATTCAACTGTATATCTTTCATTACAGCATCGACATCTGCTCCTACACGGTCAATTTTATTGATAAAGAAAAAAGTGGGCACTTGATACTTCTGGAGAAGCCCCCAAACGGTTTCCGTATGACCTTCTATGCCTTCCACTGCACTGACGATGATGATTGCATAATCCATCACCTGAATACTCCGCTCCATCTCCGGTGAAAAGTCAACATGGCCCGGCGTATCGATGAGATTATAGTTCGAATCTCGGTAAGAAAACATGGCTTGATCTGCAAAGACCGTAATTCCTCGTTGCCGCTCGATATCATGGCTATCGAGGAATGCGTCCTGATGATCAACACGCCCCCTATGTTTAATGCTATTCGTATAAAAAAGAAGCTGTTCGGAAAATGTTGTTTTCCCAGCGTCCACATGTGCCACTATTCCAATTGTCTTATTCATTTATGTTCCTTCTTTCAAGTGCCTTCACACCAATTTCTTACCTTTAAAGATAGAGAATATCTGTGATTTTGAATTAAACAACGAGTATATATTCTAGAACTAATGATCATTTCCTTAGTGCAAGCTCGCGGGATGAACTTGATAACACCGATTCCACATACAAACCGCCCCTTATTTCTGAGGCAACTCCTAATACGTCCACTAATATTCAACCTAGGACATGAATGTTTTAGTCACCCTTTCATTCTAAAGCATAAAATATGTATAAGACTACACCAAGGGAGATAAAAGTTATGTATCACACATATCTAGATGCCTTAGCCTTCTACGGGATTGAAAGTGCTCATCCAGGCGGTTTCGATTTGACATCAAACATCATGATGAATGAGAGAATTGATACGAATACCACAATACTCGACGCAGGATGCGGGATAGGGCAAACATCACATTTCTTGGCAGAAACCTTTAAATGCCACATTTATGCGGTGGATAATCATCCACAGATGGTTAAAAAGGCAGCACAGCGATTTCAACAAGCCAATCTGCCTATTCGAGTGTATATGAGTTCCTTAGAAGAATTACCGTTTCCCAACGATTCATTTGACTATATTGTGGCTGAGTCCACCACAGGTTTTACGGAAATCAACAAGTCCATTGCAGAATATTATAGGGTATTAAAACCTGGCGGAATTTTGCTTTCAATTGATATGACTGCGGAAATTGCATTGCATGCCAATTTGAAAGTTGAATTGATGAATTTCTATAAACTTAAAAATATTCCGACTGAATTGGAATGGGTACGTGCCTTTAAAGAACAAGGGTTCAAACATACGGAAATCCTTCATTCCAGTACAGTTTTAGAAGAGTTAAAAAGATACTCAGCTGCCAACCAACGCTCGAGCGATTCTCCGGTTTTCAAAGGAACCTTAAATGATATCATCAAAGAGCATTATCGCCTTATGCTTACTCATGGAAATAGTCTAGGTTACCGTGCGTTTAGGGTGAGCAAGGGATAGCAGTCTTACTTTCCAATGGTTTCTGTCTCCTTCGAAGGATTCTTCAATAAATTGCCGTATCATCTAATAATCTAGCGAAATGGCTGTAGTTTTATGTGAAGCTGTTATAAAAGAATATCTTCTCGAATGAAATGATCCCCCTAATAATAGATCATTTACAATTTTTATTAAGGGGATTCTATTGTTTAGAGTGATTATACTTATTGTTAGTACCTTAATATTTAATTGTACCTTTCTGCTTGGGAATACAAAGATAGAAAAAAACCTGTGGCCATTGCCTTACAGGTTTTTAAAGAATCTTTTTCTATTACCAAAGGAATGCAAGGAAGATTAATGAGGTGATTGCTCCAAAAGCGAACCCAGAAGCCGCTCCCCAACCGAATCCCCCATAATATCCACCATAGCCAAATCCACCAAGGTTACCTCCATTATTAAATGGGCGAATATAGACTTTGTTGGGTGTTACCCTATGAATAATGCCCCTATGGATTGTTCCTCTATTTGTACGGATTTCTACCGGTCTCCCAATTCCTTGGCTGCACTTATGAAAATAGTTTTGATTGTTATATCCCAATTTAATAAACACTTCCCTTATATTCGATTCTACATGGTATGCAGAAGGGGACTAGCTTGCATAGATAAACACCCACTATGAAAAGCAATTATCATATCCGCTTTAACTTCCGTGACATACTATGAATCAATCACATGGAAAAAGGAGACAACAGGAATGAAACACTCTTACCAAGATGCCTTGGTCTTTTATGAATTGGAAGGGGCCCATCCAGGCGGTTTTGAACTAACCAAAAGTATTCTAAAAAATGAAGACATTCATAAAAATGATAAGATCCTCGAGGCTGGATGTGGACTTGGCCAGACTTCACAATATCTAGCCGAAACTTATGGTTGTCAGGTTTATGCAATGGATAATCATACGGAAATGGTAAATAAGACAACCAAAAGATTACAACAAGTTCAATTACCGGTGAATGTATTTATGGGCTCCATTGAAAAAATGCCCTTCCCCAAAGATTTTTTTGATTTTATCATAGCTGAATCATCTACATCATTCACTACCATTCAAAAATCCATTCGGGAATACTACCGTGTCCTTAAACCTGGAGGCACGTTAATCTCTATAGATATGACAGCGGAATGTATTTTGCCTGGTGAACATAAAGAGGAAATCATGAATTTTTATCAGCTTAAAACCATCTTGACACAATCTGAATGGATAAGTGCTTTTGAAAAAGAAGGATTTTCACACCTGGAAATTCTAAAATCCAATACGGTTATAGAAGAATTAGAGAATGCTCAAGCGGAACATGTCAAGCCTCTGCCTTCTAATGAAGCCTACAGCCGAATACTGGAAGAACATTATCGTCTAACCCTCACTTATGGAAATAGTTTAGGCTACCGTGTATTTAGGATGAACAAATAGCATGGATATACCAACTTAAACTAAGAGGAGCGTTTCTCGGTTAGAAGAAACGCTCCCTTAGTTTTATACAGTGACTATATAAATCCCCACTCCTAGAGCTAAGACAATCCCTAGGACGGCATATATCCAAGTTAGCCTGGTTAAATTGCCTCTAACAGCGCCTGAATAATTTTCATCGCTTTTTCCACCCAAAGCCATGGTACCAAATAAGGCAGCAATCATGATGATAAAGACCAATATCATGGAAAATTTCATGTTAATCCCCCCGCTCATGCACCTTCATTTTGAGATACATTACGTTCTCTCTGTAACTCCTAATAATATAAGTATACGGAATATTGAGAAAAAATGAAACATGCAAAGTCCACTAAAAAAGGCATCTTGGTGTCCTTATGATTTACAGGATTTCATCGCAACTAATAAAAGGCCAACCGATGTCGGTTAGCCAAATAATTGCCTATATAGTTTACCTTATCGAAGTTTGACATGGGTATTGATATATCAACTTTAAGGTGTTATTGGACCCCCAAATCCACCAGATAAGCCTTAGAATTATCGCTATCTTCGTTAAGATCAATTAATACATTCGTAAAACCTGCTGTTCCAACTACTTTTGCTTCGTAATCAACACTTAATACGATTAAGTCATCGTAAAAAAAATTAATATGGGCAAAGTTGACACTATCCGCTTTTAGATTAAGCTCTTTTGCTATATCCATAAAATCTATTTTAAATACTTTTTCGTATTTCTCATTTCCTTTTTTATAATTTTCTATAGTCTGTATCCTTTGTATCCCATCTTTAAAGCTTTCTTTCGTTCCATTTAAATAGACAAACTTCCCATCATCACTAAGAAGAACATCTTTTTCATGAATCCTAAAAACAGTATGTTCCTTTTTATTCCATATCGTTTCGGAATGCAGGATGTTAAAGAATTCCCCTGATGGATCAGTCTTAACGAATAAATCTTCAAAGTTTTTCAATTCTTCAGAATCAACGACGTTTTGAAGTTCATCTGGTACCAGTTTACTGGCGGTTACCGTTGAAAAATCACTTTTTACGAAAAGAAAAATTGACCCACTTTCTTTTTTATTTAATTGTTGTATTTCAATTGCCATTGATTCCTTACTTAATCCCCTTATATTAAAACTGAGCCAATCGGTCTCCGTCAAACTATATCGATTTAAAATGCCAGGCAAATTGAGTGTTTTCTCACCTTCCATGGTCTTAATTCGTAATCTATTCTTTTTTTCCAATTCAACTAAAGGGAGATTATATTCATGCAGTGGTTTTACTGGTAGAAAAACCTCCTGCTTTATATTTTTATTTTGTAATGAGTTCAATGTTGATGAAACATCCTCTAAACCTAACAAGGGCTTGTAAAAGTCACGGAATACCTTACCATACGAAAAGTATTGAATGGGGGAGAACTCTTCAGACCCTTTTCTTATGGCATTTACGCTAACGCCGTCTTCCATAAAAAGAGGATTACCATAATTCGGAGCGAAAAAATTGATCATAAATCGAGAAAGTGACTCATTATCCGTTTCAGGGAATCCCTTTATATAAAGCAAGTCCTTCACTTCCTCTTGTTTTTTTGTTGTTGAAAGATCCGGTCCGCATCCAATGAGAAAAATAATGATTAAAAGTACGATTCCGTTAAAGAAACACTTTTTCATAGATTTTAGCTCCTAATTATTTGTCTGTATTAACTTGTCTTATGAGTTCAATGAATTCTTCATCTTTAATTTCATTACCATGACCTGGATTCTTTATTGTGCTAACACCCTCTACCTCATATTGCGGTCTTTCATCAATCAATGATTCAAGATTGTTTGCATTTTGACTTTCCAATGAGACTACATCGTCGCTTTCTGTTTTAACTTCCATAGACCCACCCTCATAATATACCGTCTCCATTCGATAACCGGCAGAAGCTATTATATTCATCTTTTCAAGTTTAGTATATACTTCAGGATTTGCAGATTTGAGATTTTGTAAGTCCTCTTTCATTTCTTCCTTAGATAGATCGGTATAGACATTGCTATGGAGAATTCCATTATCCTCCCTTTTATTTTCTGGATTGAAATCCAAAAAATCTGTAAATTGCCGTGGGTCTTGCCCTATTTTTTCAGCAACATAAGGTAAACTGTTTCCCATTTTAGCTAGTTTGTTTTTGTCATAAGGTGTGCCGATAGTAGTAATGCTCTGTACATAGTCTGGATAATCCATTGCAAATTGCATAGATCTTCTGCCTCCATAACTATGACCAAACAAATTAAGTTTTGTCGTTTTGTTTATAAGCCCCATTTCTGAGAGCAATCTAGTTAAATCATCACTGGTTTCCTGTCTATGTTCATTTGACTGTTCTGTATCATAAACTAAATGAATACGTCCTTCAGGATATTTAAAGGCATCTTCCTTTTGTAAGGATTGAAAATCGTCTAGTGCAAGCACTTCCTTTTCGCCATATTCATTCATTTTCACAACATAATATTCTTTCTTTCCGTTACGTTTCACATGAACGATTACGTCACCCTCAACAGAAGCCTTTTTAGCACTTTCCAAAAACTCGTTCCCGTTTGATTCGATTCCATGAATATAAACTGATACTTCTTCAAAGTCCCCCATAGGTCCTTTAATATTTTTCATGGAATTATAAATGATTGAAATATCATTTAATCCCTGTCGCATCGGCGAACGATAATAGCGGCGGACAGCATTTTCGAAATCTAATTCAATTTCAGATATTTCACTTTTGAGCATATTATAATAAAGTGAAATTTCCTGACATTGAGAAATAATATTCGTAAGTTTTAATAGTTCTTCTTCAATCTGATCGCCTTTTAACTGAAGTTTTTTGTTCTCCGACTTCAACCTTAACTCGTCTAAATCACTTATGTATTGGTCCACTTCAGCTTTCAAATCAGAGAAGTCAAACATAATCATAGTACCAGCCAATTCCGTTATACTGCCTGAATCAATAAAACCCCAAATCTTTGCATATGCATTTCTTACAAGTTTGGAATTTGCTAATAATACCGTAGCATTTGCGCGGCTAGTGTGTAAATTGATCAAACTCGTTACTTCTGGCTCTTTATACATAGGTTCTTTATCCTTTCCTGGTTATTCACACTTCCCTAGGTTATGAGCAATGAGATTATCTACTCGTTCAAGCTCTTTAATAATTCCATCCGCGTCAGCGCTAAGTTCTTCGACACTTTTTAAAAACGTGGATAAAAGGAAAGTAATTTGCACCTTTCCTTCCTCCCACACATCGGCAACATCCCCCCAAGGAAACTCCGTATGAAAAAGTACATCATTCAATAATTTTTCAAAGTCTTTTAACAACTCGTTTAAGCTAGCTAAGTTAGAAGAAAATTCTTTTTTTGCTGTTTTTAATGTGTAGGCATTTAGTTTAATTTCGTTACTCATATTTTCATAAGAAAACTCGTATTGCTGCACTGCACGGTTGTTCTGAGGTACAGTCTCTACTGAACCTGATTCATCCGTACTCAAAATCATTGATACAAAGTTCATAACAGTATCAGCAAAATACAGTAAACCAACGCTAGCTTTGTTAAAAAATTCGATATGATTACTCAATTTTGTCTTAAGCGCTGTAACAGCTTCACCGCTATGATTCTCAAGTTCCTTACTAAAAAAAACGATGGGTTTATAAACGGCTAATATCGTATCTTCTAATTTTCGGACGCTTCCAGAAATCATATCAGGCAAGTCTTTATTAAATTTAAATACCCCCACTTATTTGGCCTCCCTCAATTTTCGAATCGCCTCCCTTTGTTTCCGCCTCTTTAAGTAATTGATCAACTTTTACTTCCATTTCATCCACATACCCATAATGATACAAAACGTCTATATCATCCTTGTTAAAAAGAATGAATTTTTCTTTCGAATGGATATAACCATTTGGATATTCAATAGCTGTATAATCTTTAACCACATTATGATTTTCAGAAAACACCAGACGACCGATGATTAACAAACGCCTTGAATCACCTTGGACTCCAACTACACTCCCTATTGGTAAAAACTCCTTAGAAAAGAACAATTCCATCTCTCCTTCGCATCCTCTTGCCATTGAACACCCTAAATATATTTGTTTTTTTTAATTACCCATCCTCTCTATTTTAAAACCATTTTTTTCCTATTATAGAATTCCGACCCTTCATTTAGCTAAATCCGGAAGGCTCCATTATCTTTAGAAATACATTTCACTAACATGGTAAGTTGCAATAAAAAAAGGCATGATTTCATATGAAATCTGCCCTTTTAGGAAACCACGTAATATATTAGTAGTGTTTTTTCAATCTGCCTATTTAGCTTGTATCGCAAGGACTGTTTCTAAGATGACATTCACACCTTTTTCACAATCTTCCCAAGATGTCAGCTCGTTTTCGCAGTGGCTTTTTCCGTTGACACTTGGAACGAAAACCATCGCGGTAGGGATATAGCTTGCGATGAATTGTGCATCATGCCCAGCTCCACTTACCATTCTTTTGTAGGAATACCCCAATGAATTAGTAGATTGCTCTAATAAATCGCAAAGTGACTCATCAAACCAAACCGTATCGCGTCCCCATAGCTTTGTGGCAGTGACTTCACACCCATCATTTGAGCCTGACTGTATTAGCCCTTTTATAATTTCTTCTACACGCTCAATAACCTGTTGATCCTTATGTCTCGCTTCTAATGTAAAAACTACTTTATTCGGAATGACTGTATGAATATTAGGATGCACATTTACCCGCCCTATGGTAAAAACTAAATCTTCATCAAGAAGATTTAACTTTTGAATGGCTTCTGTGACAAGACTATTTGTCGTAAAGAAGGCATCTTTTCTCATATTCATAGGAGTGGTTCCAGCATGGTCTGATTCGCCAGTCACTTCTATTTCGTAGCAGACCATTCCAAGAACACATTCCACTACACCAATCTTCAAAGCTTCTCTTTCAAGGATAGGTCCTTGCTCAATATGTAATTCTAAAAAGGCTGTGGCCTCTTTTAGGCGGGACTCAATGTCTCCTGCATACCCAATCGAGTTCAGGGCATCTTCGAAAGTAATTCCATCACTATCGTTTTTTTGTATCATCGTAGTTTTTTCAAATTTCCCCGAAAGGACCCCGGAGGCCATCATCGAAGGCTCGAATCTAGCTCCTTCTTCATTTGTAAAATTGACGATCGTGATTGGAACATTTGGTTTGATATCATTATCTACTAAGGTACGAACCACTTCCAACCCAGCAGCCACCCCTAGGATTCCATCAAAGCGCCCACCTTTTTTCACGGTATCCATATGTGAACCCATGACGATTGGCGGTTTATTCTCCAAACCTTCTAATGTAGCGTAAATATTACCCATATCATCAACTTTAATCGACATTCCTAATTCTTCACAACAAGAGCAAAAGTAATCTCTGACTAAACGGTCTTCTTCAGTCAACGAAAGGCGGGTGACTCCATTATTTTCAGTACGTCCGAAATCTGCAAATTTTTCAAGTGAGTCACTTAACCTCTTACCATTTATCAGTAGTTTTTGCTTTTTCATAGAGCACTACTCCCTTCGAATACTTACTAAAAAACATGATGACTTTCTATAAAACTTAATTTTCGGATTATTCTTTTTATTATACTTGCATAGACTGTTACATTCATTAGACAAAAAGTTAATTCTTTGGACCGTTTTTTATACCTTTTATCTATTTTCAATTACTACTATCTAAAACAACAAAAAACACTACCAACAATTGTTTTTTACTAAGGGATATGAAATGTTGTTGTATTTTTAAAAGTTAACTATAATGGAAAAGCTAAAGGAAGGAGTGATTTAATGCGAACAAATGAAGTAGCAAAAAAAGTGAAAGTTCACCCTAACACTGTAAGGCTTTATGAGGATTGGGGGTTTATTTCTTCAGTTCCCAGAGAAGCAAATACATACAGGAGATATTCAAACATCCATCTAATTCAAATGCAAATCGCTCGCTATGCTTTTCGACAAGAATTCATTCAAAATAACCTGCGCAAACAAGCTACCCGAATTGTCCGATTAAGTGGTAGTGAGCTGTTTAGCGAGGCATTAATAGAAGCAAATAAATATCTGCAATTTTTAGAAGCGGAGTATTCTTATACTTGTCGTGCTGTCCAAATAGTTGAAAAGATTTTAACGAAGGTAGTAGTTCATACTGAGACATACACTCATAGAGAAGTAGCAATTAATCTGCAATTAACGGAAGAGACCCTTAGGAATTGGGAAAGAAATGGCTTATTTACGGTAAAACGAAATTCCCAAAACCGACGTCAATATTCAGAGCGTGATATTCAGAAACTATTAATTATTCGTACGCTTCGTACTGCTCATTTTTCCATTGCAGCCATACATCATTTAATAGAAGGTATTGAAGAAGTGCAAACCGCACGGGATATTCAATCCCTTTTAAATTCACCAAAGTTTGCTGATGAATTTTTACATGTTACAGATGAACTTGAGATAAATTTAAAAAATGCGATGAAAGACGTAAAGTCAATCATCCCATTATTAGAGGACTTATAATAAAGGAGACGGATTTACTTCGTCTTTTAAAATGGTTAGTTCATGCATTGCTCTTGTCGTTGAAATATAGAGTAACCCACGATCGAATTCATTCCGATAATTCGTGCCATTTACGAATGGCACTATTACCGAGTCAAATTCAAGTCCCTTTGCATATTGGATTGTTGTTAAAATAATCCCCTTTTCAAATTTTTCTGTATGAGCATCTACTAGGTGAATCGGCAAATGGTTTACATGTTCTTTTAACAAAACAAGTTCTGATTCCGTTTTACAAATGATGGCTGTAGATTTGAAATCATTTTTAATAGATCCAAGCAATCTCAAAATCATTTCATTCAATGTTTTATAGGGGATTTCTTTTGGTTCCTCTCCGTGACGAGCGATTGGATGAATTGTCGAATTCCGCATGAATTTTTTCGCATACATTGCGATTTCATAAGATGACCTGTAACTAGTCGTTAGTTCAACATATTCTAGGTTTGAAAAAATTTGCTCAAAACCTTCTTTTGAAATTGTTTCGTATGGTAGAAGTGCCTGACTAAAATCACCAATAATCGTACGTTTACACTCAAATACTTTTTCGAGTAGTGCATATTGAATCGGTGTATAATCTTGCATCTCGTCTAGGACAAAATGCTGTATCATATCAAATGTCTTTATACCCTCAAAGTAAAGCTGACAATAAAGATAGGGATATACATCGGTAAATTCAAAGTGCCGCTTTTTGAAATAGAATGTTTCTTCACTGAATTCCGACATAAATGCTTTATAAATATCGATTGCGGAGTTAATAAGTAGCCGTTTTTTTAATCGTTTTACGATTTCGTTTTTACTGGGTAGTTTTAGTTCACCTTGGCGCTTCGTCTTGAGAACATTCATTACATCATCAGCTATCATCTCTAAGCGAATAAGTACGGGTTCTTTTGCATATTTGCTGAAACGATTCTGCAAATATTCTGTTGTGAATTCATAATCAGCAACCGAAAGGGTACCATTTTTAAATAAGGTTGAGTTCAATCTTTGTAAAAAAGCATTTAACTGTTCTACAAAAGCATAAGTTGATTTGATCGAAGCTCTTATTGCATAGTCACTTTTGGGATCTGCTAAAATATCTTTTACCTCTTGTTCAAACGATACGTAAGTTAAGTGGTTAGGAAGTAACTGTTCCGTTAACTCATCTATAGTAAAGGAACGGATTGGCTGCTCGCCAAGTTCCGGTAGGACTGAAGATATATAATCACCGAAAACTTTGTTAGGGGATAGTATAAAAATTCGATTTGCTTGTAGTGTATCTCGAAATTTGTATAAAAGGTACGCAATACGATGCAGAGCAACTGCCGTTTTCCCCGATCCCGTGACACCTTGTATGATGACATTATAGGCAGAATCATTACGGACAATTTTATTTTGTTCCCGTTGAATTGAGGTCACGATCGTTTTCATTTTAGCATTCGCATGCTCACTTAAAGTCTTTTGTAACACAGCATCCTGAATTGTTAATGAGCTTTCAACCATATACTCAATTTTGGAATTTTCGATTTTGAATTGCCTTTTCGAAACAATTTCACCGTCAAAATGATTTTCTTTTGCCTCATAATAAGCTTTTCCTATTTCAAATTCATAGTACATATTACAAACCGGAGCACGCCAATCATAGATGAGATTATTACTGGCTTCATCACTAAATCCAAAACGGCCTATATAAAATGATTCCACTTCATCTGGTTCATCGCCTTCATAAACAAAATTAAATCGACCAAAGTATGGGGAATCGATCAGTTTCTGTAGTTGCTCTCGTTCGGTAACTTGAGCAAAACCCCGTCGGTCAATCATATTCAACGTTTGGCTATAATCATATATCTCAAATTTATCGATTTCACTTTTGTAATCAATCATATATTTTTGTAACTCTTTATAGGAGTGGTCTTGTTTTGTAATATCTTTTGAAACTTGTTCATAAGCTTCCTTTAGCTTTTCTATAGTATGTTCGAAATATGTTAATTCTCGTGAGTCCATCATCATCGTCCTCCTTTTTACCAGTAATCACTAGTTTAACGATTCAAACTTCGCTGGTGTGTATATGGAGGGTTTAAAAAGTTTATGAAAAATCTTACAAATAATATATTTCCTATTTTGGATGTGGCAGATAACTAGTAAGGTTTTTCAAAAATAAAGAGATCCCTTCTATTCGATTTCTAGTAGAAAGGATCTCTTTATATGAAAGTAGGATTTTGATTTTTTTGATGCAGGTCTGTGCTAATATCCTTATTGTCCTCTGATGTTCCTTAAACTTGTTTCACTTTTCCCAATAGCCCGATTGATAAATATTGCTTATTTTCATCGAAATCCCATAACCAATGGCGCAAGGAAAAATCTTGCCGATCCACTTTACTCATATAATGCTGGATGGCAATTAATGCGGCCCCATACCCGACATTGGAAGCTAATGAAAAAATGGCGTTAATTCCTTGATTGGTAGTCTCAATGTATTCTGGTTCCATCTTCAAGATATCGGACCAGGTTATGTAGAACCCATTTCCAGTACAACACTTGAAGGCTACATCCTGCAAATTAAGCACAACCTGATCTCTTACATCCAAAAATCCATCTTTTATTCTTACTAAATCCAACTGTTCATAGTGGTGTTTATTCTTTTCAAGAGTATCTAATGCCCAATTATAAAATAATTGAGTATAAATGGCCGATGTTGCGAATATGTCAAATTGGCCAATATAATCATTGAATTCATTATGAACGATTTCTGATAACTTATCCTTCATATTCAATACGTATTGAATAATGTCTTCAGTCTTTTCACCATGCTCCAACATGGAAGTCAGTGTTTGTTCGAAATTTATTTTATCCAATCCGGTCACATCCATTGCAACTAACTGAATTTTATTGCGAGTACTTTCTGAAAAGTTCTTGATTCCATTTACCATGCTTTCTTTATCTATATCGAATAAATAAATCGAATTACATTTTGTTGATAGATGATTTAAATCCAGATCATCACAATTGCCCGCTCCAATAATCCCTATTTTATTTACAAAAGCTTGTTTGGAAAAAACGGTATCAAATAATTCTGTTACCCGTTCACGATGTTTTCCCCATTTAATCCTTCTATATTCGTCACGATTATGATTCAAATCCCTTTGGAAGGCTTCCAAGACTTAACACTCCTTTATGTACAACTGATTAAACTATTGTATCAAAAGACTGCTCTAATGTAGAGATTCTCAGCAACAAGGAAATGGTATTTTTCCAAGAGATAAATAAGTAAATTTGGATATCTTTTTGTATATCTCAAACATTAGAATATAATGGAAATAAGAGAATGGATAATAGGGGGCATATCGTGAGTAAGACAAAAAAGATTTTATTGATTTTACTTGTAATTTTTCTATTTATATTAGCCGGAGTAGTCATCCTGATGTATTCCTTCACACAAGGTATGAAGGGTGATCCTGATGAAGAAAAGAAAGTCCGGGTGCAAGCGGAACAATATCTAGTGGAAAATTTTAAAGAAAAAACGTATGTATACGACGTGTTATACGATAACATGGGTAACTTTGATGAGTTTGAATACGCCGCTAAAGTTAGAGAGGAAAAGTATGGTACAGAATTTCTTGTGTATTCTAACGTGCATACTGGAAAAATGGAGGATTCCTTTATTTCCAACAAATGGAGAGATGATTCAGAAAAAGAAATAAAGCCCTATATCGAAGAAAAAATTGGGGATGTAAAGTCATCAGTGGAAATGAAAGAAATTACTGATAGTAACAATTATGAAGAAATCCAGGCTAAAATAGGGGATTCTAGTGAATTAGTTGTCCTTTTTGATAGGGAGATTGGAAGAGAATTAGATATTGACCCGAATCATCCAAAAAGTTATAAAGAGTATGATGTTGCACCATCTATCCTTCTTACAATTCACCGTAAAAAACAAGATTCAGATGAAAATGATTTTAACAGTATTATTCAATCCATTAAAACCGACCGCGCTCTTGTTCGAGGTGAACTCATCGTGAATTACGTCAGCATTGATGGAGTGGCATTAGAAGATGACGAATGGCGAAAAACGTTTTAACCTATGTATTGCCAATATGGGTCCTGTTCAAAGGTTTAGACACTGTTTATATAAACAGTGTCTAAACCTGACTATTCATTTTTTTAGTGATGAAAAAGGCATACTACTTCTTATGATATGATTTCTTTATTTGACTCCATTGTAAATTTATCCTTTGTTTTTCCTTTCATGCTGTTAGCAACTAGCACGCAAATCATACTGAAGATAAATAATCCAAGGAAGAAAATCCATGCAACACGGTAGCTTTCAGTGAGATCATAGATTAAACCGGAAACAATGACCCCTAAGGAACCTGCTGCCACAAAGAAGACTTGTACGACTCCAAAAATTGCTCCGAAATCTTTGTTACCAAAAATATCGTTTGTCATGAATGGAGGTCCTAATGTCGAGATCACGACACTGAATCCAAAAGCAATCGCAAATAAGTAGGCGAAAGCAGGGCCTTTAGCCAACAGAAGGGATAGCATGGCAATAGTCATACATATCCCTACATAGATAGCTCCTCCAGTAGTACCGAACTTATCCAATACAGCACCTAAAATCAATTTTCCCACTGTGTTTGCGAGGGAAAGCAGGCCAAAAATCGTACCGGCAAAGAGGGCGGGATGACCAATATCTATTAAATAAGCGGGAATATGCATCTGTACACCCCCTGCCACCAATGCAAAACAAACGATTCCTAGTACAAAAATCCAAAACATCGCTGTCTTCTTGGCTTCGCCCATCATTAATCCGCTCTTCTCTGTCTCTATTTTCTCAGTTGACTCCATTTTATCAGCACCAAGTGGGGCTAGGCCTTTTTCGGAAGGACTTTTCTTGGCAAATAGTAAAACAAACGGCAATGTTAAGACAATGAGAAGTATTCCCGCTATAACATAGGCTGTTGGCTTTATGATAGGTATCTGTGTCGCGGGTTTTTCAAATATTCCCATTTCCATTATGGTAACGAACTGGTTTTATGAGAAAAAGGGAAAGGCCATGGGTTTTGCTTTTGCAGGATCAGGAATAGGCGCTGCGGTGCTTAGTCCTGTATTAACTACCATCATCACAAACTACGGATGGAGAACAATACAAAAGTATAGAGCTGAATTGGCTAATGAGTATGACATGAATCCCAAGCCCGCCACCACTACACAAATGGACATGATCAATCTCATATTACCCTTAGCCAGTAGCTTTCCCATAAAGGGGGAAGCTACTGCCACGCCAAGACCAGCTATGGAAAGAGCAATTGAAAAAGTGGTTCTACTTATTCCTAAATCTTCAGTAACAGAAACCATAAATAAGCTGTGTAAAGAATTTATTATAGAGTAAGCGGCAAACATTATAAAGAACCCACATAATACAACATACCAACCATAGAATACGCCTTTAGCTCCTTGCTCCATACATTACCGCCTTTCTCCAACCACTTCAATTACCTTCGAAGATTAACCGATATCAATATAACATGTTTTCTCACGAGTGAATTCCATAATAGAATCCACACCGTATCCACTACTTTTTTGTCCACCGAAAGGCAACTCAGGACCTACTGTCCGGTATGTATTGACCCAGACATTTCCTGACTCCAATTTCCGAATCATTCGGTGTGCCCGGTTCAAGTTGGTCGTCCAAACGCCTGCTCCTAAACCGAATTCAGTATCATTGGCCATAGCAATCGCTTCATCTTCCGTATCAAAAGGGATGACGGTCGCCACCGGACCGAATATTTCCTCCTGACAAATTCGAAGGGTGTTACTATCCACCCTGATTAATGTAGGCTCAATCCAGTAACCTTCCGCTAAATGTGGCATATCCGGCAATAGATCCTTTCCTCCGTGGCGACCGCCGATGATAATTTCTCTCCCTTCTTTTTTACCTAATTCTATATACGAGCACACTTTTTCATATTGTATGGCATTAGCAATTGGCCCCATGGCGCTTTCAGGATGCATCGGATCTCCTAGTTGGATATACTCGATGATCACTTCTTTCATTTTGGTCACCATCTCATCAATAATCGATCTTTGAATAAGGATCCTGGAACCACCTACACATAGTTGGCCTGCATTCCCAGTGAAAATCCCATTGAGTGTAACACCTTGTGCAGCTTTTTCAAGATCGGCATCCTCAAAGACGATGTTTGCTGATTTTCCACCAAGTTCAAACGTCATAGGCTTTGGATTTTTAGCCGTTGATTGGGCAATTGCCCTGGCCGTTGCCCCGGATCCAGTTAGGCTGACTCTATTCACGTTAGGATGACTGACCAATGTATTACCTACTTCCACTCCATCCCCTGAAACAACATTCAGAGTACCAGGGGGAAGAACCTCATTAATTAATTCACCGTACCTTAATGATGCGACAGAGGCCAGTTCAGATGGTTTGATTATGACGGTATTCCCTGCAGCAAGGGCATAGGCCGCTTTAACGGTAAAAGTAAAAAGAGGTGAGTTCCATGGAAGTATTCCTACAACCACCCCATAAGGTTCCCGTAATGTATATCCAACACTTGATGAACCCAACTGGACGGTATCTCCCTTGCTTCCTACAGCTGTCGCTCCTGCTGCATCGTACCAGTAACTTGCTAAACTTGGAATGAGTCCGTAACTCGTTTCCCTAATGACCCACCCATTATCTCTAGTCTCTAACTCCGAAAGTTCTTTACCATGTTGGACAATCAGATCACCAATTCTCCTCAAATAGTTTGCCCGCTCCATAGCTGGTAGGGTAGACCAGCCCTCAAAAGCACGCCTTGCTGCCCTTACTGCCGATTCGGCATCTTCGACTGTACTGTTAGGAATAGTGGCCCATACCTTTCCCGTAGATGGATTGATACTTTCTATTTGTCTTCCGGAAGAAGATTGAATTAATTTCCCGTTGATCATGTTTTGAAAATCCCTAATTTCATTTGCTATTTTCAAAGTTCAACTCCGCCTTTCAAAATGAGTATATATTTCAAACAGGCATGATTACCGCACTTTCGTCATACCATCCTAATGCTGTTGCGGCTTGTTTATAAAACTGATCTGTACGGCCTAAATAATTCTCATAGAATCGGGCCCGTTTTACAAATAGCTGGCAATCCATTTCTTCTGTAAAACCAATTCCTCCATGAATTTGTATATTATCAGCGGAGATACGGGTAAAGGCATCCGTAGCAAAGATTCTTGCGCAAGCAATGGCCTGAACACGATCGGATGCATGACTTTCCAATGCCCAATTCGCATAATATGCCAAAGATCTTGCCATTTCCAAGTCTGTCTTCATATCTACTATTCTGTGTTTGATCGCCTGGAATCTTCCAATGGGGTGGCCAAACTGTTCACGAATTTTTGCGTACTCGGTAGCCATCTCCACTACTTTCTCCATAGCTCCCACTATTACAGCTGAAAGTGAAGCATTGAAGGAAAGTAAACCCTCTTGGAGAACATCCCAGCCTTTGTGAAGAGTTCCGAGGATTTGATTTCTTGGAATTTTAACGTTACTAAATGTAAGCTTTCCTAAGCTGCGCGTCTCATCCATGTTTTTTTGGTTTTGAATAGTCAGATTGGGATCGGTACGATTGACAATAACTAACGAAATCCCTTCTGTACCTTTTCCTATATCTGTGCGGACCGTTACGATAAAATGATCGGCTAACTCGGCATCTGGAACAAGCGATTTTACCCCATTTAATATCACTTGGTCATTTTCTACTTTTCCAGATAGATTAATTCCAGAAGGACCATAACTTCCGCCCCTCTCTAACCATGCAAGAGAAAATGATTGAGTCCCATTCGCTATATTGGGTAGATAGTTTTCTTTTTGTTCTTCCGTACCGAACTTTTCTAATAAGGGAACAGCCAATGCACTCGTTTCTAAATAAAGTCCTGGTACTAATGAACGACCGGATTCTTCAAGAACAGGTATTAAATCCAAAGGTCCTAATCCCATTCCTTCATATTCTTCTGATATATTAATACTAGTACAGCCTAATTCGGCCATTCCTCTTTGCAGGGCTAGTAATGATTCTGTATCACCCTTGATAAAATCACGAGCTGCCTTTGTTTGACCTGCATCATCTAAATACTTTCGGACATACCCCCGAAACATCTCTTGTTCTTGATTTAAAGAAAAATCCATTTTTCATCACCCCTATTTAGACTTAGCGTCCCATATCCTTCGGTAAGCCTAGAATTCTTTCAGCAATTGTATTCTTTTGTATTTCACTCGTCCCTCCACCAATTGTCTGGCCGAATGAATAGAGATAATTATCTTGCCAATATGACTGACCTGAAATGGCATCTTCTTTCCATAGAACTCCCTGATGACCTTGCAGGGATATTGATTCAGAAAGTAAGTCCTTTGTGAGTTCACTTACTATTAATTTATCCATGGAACCCTCGGCTCCTGGATAACCATTTTTTATTGTTTTCGTTAAATTCCGATAATAATTTAATAGAGAACCACGGGAACGAGTATATAAATCTATCATCGTTTTTCTAACAAGTGGATCGGCCATTAACGGCTTGTCATCCACTTTCCATTCTTTTGTCAATGATACGAGGTCATTGAATTGCTGTTCCAATGTGAAAACCTGTGCTCCTATACCCGTTCTCTCATGCATAAGGAGCGCAATTGAAACCTTCCATCCTTCATCCACTTCTCCAACAATTTCAGCATCATATGCAATCGCGTCATTTAAATACACTTCATTAAAATCATGCTGCCCATCCATTTGAATGATAGGTCGCGTTTCCACTCCTGGCTGTTTCATGTCCAAGAGGAACACTGTAATCCCTTTATGTTTCTTATCAAAACGATTTGTTCTAGCAAGTAAAAAGCAGCGATCCGCTAGATGCCCAAAGCTTGTCCATACCTTTTGACCATTAATGATCCATCGGTCTCCATCTTTTACTGCACTCGTTTGGATAGCTGATAAATCTGATCCAGCGTTTGGCTCGGAGTATCCTTGACACCAAACTTCTTCACCTGTGAGGATTTTTTGAATATACTTTGTTTTTTGTTCTTCCGTACCTATTTGCATAAGTGTTGGTGCAACCATATGTAGTCCAACATAATTCACCAAAGGAGGTGCTTTAACACGAACCATTTCCTGATGATAAACAATTTCCTCCATCAACGTAGCTTCCCGGCCACCATACTTTTTCGGCCAAGCAATTCCCGCCCAGCCCCCTTCGTATAACTTCCTTTGCCAATCTCTTAAAAAAGCGGCATATTCACCTTCATCCTTAGAAACCTGGCTAGATCCTTCTAACCAACCTTCAGGTAAATTTTGTTCAAGCCACATTCTTAATTCATGTCGGAATTCTTCTTCCTTTGCTGAAAACGAAAAGTCCATTGTTTCTTTCCCCCTTTTTTACCAGTCTAAATTGAATGATCTATACTTGAATCCATTGTGGCAAAGAACGTTCTTCCGTCATTTTCTCCCAAGTCATCTTGACCTGCATTCCGATATGAACATCATCGGTAGGACACTGCTGAATATTCCCGATTAATTTGACATCAGGCAATTTATCTAATTCGACAATTGCAATGATGAGTGGTAAATCATCTTGGAATCCTGGCAGAAATGGACGATAGGAAATGATATACGAATAAACTTTCCCGTTTATGTCACTACCTTGACTTTCCCAACTTAGTTCCGTACTTCCGCATTTTGCACAACTTGGTCCAGGAGGATGCGAATATTCCTGACAGCTATTACACTTTTGTAGAATCAGTTCATGACGATCTGCCCCATCCCAATATGGGGTATTATCTTGGGTTTTTACCGGAATTGGTTTTTGATATTCCATCTTTTTCCCTCCTAGTTTCTAAGAATCATAGCTCCTGCGATATCAGGACCAGCCCAGCCAGTACATATACCTATTTCACAATTTTCCACCTGGCGATCTGTCCCTTTATATTCATGTCGGACTTGTCGAACAATTTCCAATACGTTATTCATCCCATGTGTATAGCCTTCTGATAACATTCCTCCAGCAGTATTCGATGGTAATTTCCCACCCATCCGTAAGTTTCCTTCGGCTACAAAATCCCCTACTTCGCCTCGTGGCGCGAATCCATAAGCCTCTAATTGACGTAGCACCACCCAGCTATAACAGTCATAAATGGACGCAACCTGAATATCTTCGGGTTTAACCCCTGCCATTTTATATACTTCAGGTGCAACATAGTCAGAAGCGACTTCATCTAAATTGTTCCAATAATGGGCATGTGACACACATTGCCTTGCAGATAAGCCCATGATGTAGACTGGTTTAGATTTACCATTTTCAGCTCGCTCTGCTGAAGTGACGATGATTGCATTTGCTTCATCTGATTCCATGCAGAAGTCGTGCTTATTGAATGGGTAACTCAAATATGGTGTATTTTTATATTCTTCCATCGTTAACGGTTTCCCGTAAAAATATGCTTTTGGATTTCTTTGGGCATGCTCATAAAAGCTCGTGCAGACATGTCCAAGATGCTCCTGGGTCAACCCGGTTTCATGCATATGGCGAGTCGCAAAAAGTCCGAACCACTGTGATGGGCTACCCGCTCCGTAAGGAATGATAAAGCTCCCACCTTCAATGGCCGATTGGAGCAGATTCACATCCCAACCGCCCCCGCCCATTCGGACGCCAGATCTCCCATTCATAGAGCGGTAGATTAATACCGTATTTAATTGACCTGTTTCAATTAGACCAACAGCATCAGCAATTAACATCTCCGTGCTGCTTCCTCCACCCATAATATCGTTTACATATTTCGGACGAACGCCTAAATACGTGGCTAACTGATGTGAAGTGCAAGAATCATGTTCGGAATAACTCATGAAACCATCAATATCTTTCGCTTGAAGACCAGCATCATTCAATGCTGCCCGTGCTGCATCCAATGCCAAATGAAGGGGCGTTGTTCCAGAATTCTTGGATCGTTCACTCTCCCCAACTCCGACAATGGCGTAGCGATCTTTTATACTTCCCATAAAAAAGCCTCCCTTTTGATTTCTAAAGCAACCCCCTATTGAAATTGCAAGACGACTTGCCCTGATCCTACAACATGCTCTGGTTCTTTTTCTGCAATAAGATCCAGTTTGACAAAGCGTTTTCCCTCTTTCTCATACACATTTTTCACAAATGCTGAACAGGTAATTTGGTCTCCGGGTACAGTGATAGCACCGAATCTCATTTTAAAGTTCGTTGGCATAGCGGTATCGCCAGCCAATTTCATTACATATTCCCCTAGAAAGCCCATGACCAGCATTCCGTGAGCAATCACCCCTTGCATTCCTACTTTTTTGGCAAAGTCATCATCTGTATGGAGCGGATTGAAGTCCCCTGAAGCACCTGCATATTTGACTAATTGAACTTTTGTTACACTTGGCTTGGTAAGTGACTTGAGTCTTTGTCCTTCTTGTAAGCCTTCATAATTCAACATTTCCCTTTACTCCTCTCATTGGAAGTCTTCCTTTTGCTCCAATCGACTATTTATAAGCAATTATTCCCTACTTAAACTGTAGATGATTTAGCTTTTAAGGGCCTATAGATAATATTCGTACGGCTTATCACAACCAATTTACCCGTTTCATCTTTGATTTCCGTATCGAGAACCACGAACTGCATAGGCCCTTTTTTTCCTTCACGTTCATACACATCAGAGACCTTCATCTGGCAATATAGTGTATCCCCCGGACGAATTGGGCGTTCATAGATGAATTCCTGCTCACCATGCAGCATTCTTCTTTGATCGAGCTTTAGATCCAAGTTTTCTCCACTATCTTGCCCTATTGCTATAGGGAAAGTGGGAGGAGCAATAATGCCTCCATATATTGTTTTTGCAGCATACTCTTCATCGATATATAAAGGATTAAAATCACCGATTGCTTCGGCAAATTGCCGTATATGCCTTTTTTCGACTTCAAATACAAATTGATTTCCAGTTAAACCCTTTAAATAATCCAACTCCATAGTTTGCTACCCCCTAATCGTTGTTTTCACTTCAGATTCGTTACCGATAACAAGCATCGCATCCGCTGCTTTAATTCCATCTCGATAAACAATTAGAGGATTTATATCCAGCTCTTTGATGGAATCTTTATAATCAGTGACCAAGGCTGAAACCTTTAGTAACACATCAATAATGGATTCGATATGAACCGGATCTTTTCCCCGCGTTCCTTTAAGGATGGCTTTTCCCTTGATCTCTTCAATCATTTCATGAGCATCTTTTCTCGAAATTGGCGCAACCCTAAGTGACACATCTTTGAAGACCTCTACAAATATCCCTCCCAGACCAAACATGATAACAGGTCCAAAAACCGGATCATTATTAACCCCTATAATTACTTCCACACCTTCGGGGAGCATTTCCTGTACGGAAATTCCATTGATTATAGCGTCTGGTTTATACTTCAGTGCATTACGGGTTATTTCATTGAAAGCTTTTACGACTTCTTGTTCGTCTTTCACATTCAATCGAATGGCATCTGCTTCTGTTTTATGTGGAATATCAGGGGAATCCACTTTTAAAACGACTGGGTACCCCATTTTTGTTGCAAAATTTGATGCTTCTTCAGCTGTTGTAGCTAAAGATCTCTTTGTAGTTGGAATTTGATAATGATCCAATATAGCGCTTGCTTCTGATTCACTCAGTGTCTTGCCAGCAGGCAATAGTTTTTCTATATCTTGCTTCTCTATCAACTTAGGAATTTCAAGTTGTTCAAATGCATGTAACTCCTTATTTTTTCGATAATATTCACTGTATTCGACTAATTTAGCAAATCCTCTGATTGGATTTAAATTACCCGGTACAACAGGAATTCCATTTTTAACAAGCTCTGCTGTGCCTTGAGGAATGGACATGCCTACCAGTGGGAAAGAGGTAATGAATATGAATTTGTCGGAAGCTTTACAAAGACCTATAAACTCTTTTAACAAAGGATGATCAGCATCCCAATAATTAGGAAACTCAGTGAAAATAATATTATCTACTTCAGGATCTTCAATAAGAGCCCTTAATGGAGCGATAAATAATTCTGGATTGGATACAGAGGCAGCAGCTGTTAAATCAACTGGATTGGAAGCGCTTGCATAAGTAGGAATATTAAGCATGATTTTTTCCTTTGTTTTTTCACTTAGAGGAATGATGGTAAGACCATTTGCTTCACAACGGTCTGCTTCATTAATGCCTCTTCCTCCAGAACTTGTGATGATTACTGTATTTCTTCCTTTAGGCAACTTGTTGGAAAGAAATAACTTTGAAAAAGAGATGATATCTTCATAATCATCAGCTCTGACAATACCGGATTGCGTAAAGAATGCATCATAAACATGATCCGAACCAGCGAGTGAACCAGTGTGAGAAGCAGCAGCTCTACTTCCTGCTATACTTCTGCCTGTTTTCATGACAATAATTGGTTTATTTTTGTCCAGTGCGTCTTTAGCCAAAATTCTTAGCTTTTCTGGATTTTTAGATCCTTCCAAGTAACCACTTATTACGCTTATTTTTGGATCATGGATCATATATTCTACGATATCTGCAAACTCGGTTTCCATTTCATTTCCGACACTCACAAAGTAGTTAAAACTTAGTTCATTCTGTGCAGCAGCCATGTATGTTAATACACCAAATGCCCCACTTTGCGAGACATACCCCACACCTTGTTGACCATCCAACGGAACTGATAATATCGCAGGTGAAAACGTCCCGATTAATCCATTAGACAAATTAACTAACCCAACGCAGTTGGGACCGACTATTCGAATACCATTCTTTTTGGCAATCTCTGTGAGCACCTTCTGCTTTTCAATGCCTTCCTGTCCAGTTTCAGAAAAGCCCGCAGAAAAAATGATGGCCGCTTTAACATTCTTTTTTGCACATTCTTCTAACCCTTGCTGTACTTGTTCGGCATTTAAACAAAATATGGCCAAGTCAATATCGTTTGGTACATCCAATAAGGAAGGGTAACATTTTAATCCTTCAATCTCCTTCGCTTTGCGATTGATTGGATAAATCTCTCCGATAAATTCCCCATCCAAAAGTGTCTTCACTTGTAGATTACCAATCTTATATTTATTCGCAGATGCACCTAGTATGGCTACAGACCTAGGATTAAATAAAGGATCAAGCGATTGATTTGAAAGATCTAGTTGATTTTCATTTGTCATACATTCTCCCCCAACCTCGTAATGTATAAATCATTTCTCTGTTTTCATCTTACATGTAGAGAAAAAAAGATAAGAAAATTAACTATCGCTAAATTCATATAAACATTAGGAGGTTAATTCATGTAAAACCTTTCATTTAACCTTGATGCAGCAAGGGATACAAGGAGACACTAAAAAAATTACGTTCTATATAACCCCGACTATGCGTGGGGATAGCCCCGACATCTGAACAAGATAAACGCTTAACTTTTTAGTTTGAAATAAAAAAGGAAACCCCGTTTAAGGATTTCCTATATAAACTCTATTAAATTTTTTCTACTGTTCCTTGGTGATACTTGAATTCGTACCTTTTCTTAGTTCAATAGGAAACCACTTAAAACCATAAGAATATTAAAAATAAAGTGCCAAAGAATCGAAGGAATCACACTTCTGCCTTTGATAGTAATCCCTCCATAAAACATTCCTCCAATTGAAAAGGCAATGCAAGTAACCCATGGAATTCCAAGTGAATAATGTTGCAATCCAAAACCCAAACTTGTTAGTACGACCGCCCATTTTTCACCTAATAGTTCTGAGAACCGATTCAGCAGATTACTTCTCCAAATAAGTTCTTCTAATACAGCATTTGTTATTGAAAATATGATGGTGAGTAGCCACATTTCTTTGATGGCGAACCAACCATTTTGAATAATGAAAGGTGTAAAGACAATAGTATTAACGATTAATGCTATGAATAGAAAAAACTTAACACTCGTTCGGTGAAAACCGGACCATATAAATGGAAAGTAAATCAGTTCATTCCATTGTGGTTTTTTCAAATATGCTATAAATGGAGACTTGGAAAAGAAAGATAAAATGAATAAGGGGACCAAAATTAGAATTAATGATACTCTACTGAAAAGTATACGTAATTCCTTTGTTTCAAACTGTACCGTCCAATGAGTAATTGCATATAAATAAGCGGAAAATCCAACTCCAAATAGAATACTTGTGATAATAAACGATTTCATGGATTTATCGAAAGTTATAAAAATAAAAATAGACGTAATTAGCCATATACCAATAAGTAAATAATTGTTTAGTTGTAACGATATGATAAGGGATACAAATATAAATAATGAAGCGATATGTTTAAATACATATGACAATATGAAACATTCACCCCTCCGAAAACAGTAGTTGCATTAGGGCCAAATCCCTCCTGCTTACTTCGGGGGCTATAGTCCAATTCCTTCCCTTTTATTAGAGTGTAGTGTAGGTATTGGACTCTTTGGCTCAAAGGAATTTAATGAGCGGAATTCGGCGTTTTAACCACTATGTTTAATGAACCGTTTCATGTTTTTCCAACCATTTTAGCATTTTCATGCGAATTTTTTTTGATGGGATTTTAATTCCCCTCTCAATATTACTAATGTAAGGGGCAGAAATTTCTAGTTCTTCTGCCAATTGATATAGGGTAAGATTGAGCACTTTTCTAGTGTTTCTTATTTGCTTACCAATTTGTTCATTCTTTTGGTTAGAATGTTTTTGTTCCGAATCATCAATAGGCTTTTTTTTCTCAATTGAGCGATATTGATCCTTAATAATCTCCGGAGGTTCTATTAAAATCATGGAATTCAACCAAATATTCGCCCATCCTTTAAAATCCGCAATAGACTCGTCCCACTTTTCATAATGCCATGATGCAATTACTCCATCATCAAGTAACTTATCCAAAGCCTTTTCAAAACGTTCTCTCGTACGCGATGGAGTTCGAATATTTATCTCTTCCCCAATAGATTCCAAGAGCGTACTTGTTTTATTTGGCTGTAAAAAGGTTCCTTTTCTCGCTTGTGTCCTCCAACGCCAGCTTAAATATCTAGTAAGTCGTTTCTCCCACAGTTGTTTATAAGGGTTATATTGCAAAGCTTTAATTGAAAGAAGTGCAACCTGCCTGCCAGATCCATTCAAGAACTTCGCGAAAACCCGATCAATTGTAAAGGAAATCTTTTTCTTACATGTTTCCTCCGAAATGGAGTATTCTTCCCCCTTACGGTCGATAAAAGTAAATGTCCGTCCTTGCAACCTTGTATGAACTGGTTTACCTTTTTCGTAGACGATTGCTTTTTGGATATTAATCCATATGCTCTGAATATTTGTAAGCGATTTCAAAACTTGTTCTCGTTGTTTCGCTTCATATCCCCCTCTTCGCCCATCTCCACCAAGTTTAGGTTTTAAGCCTCTTATGGATAGTAAATCACTCAGGTGAATTTCTATAATTTCTTCATTGTTTCTCGCCTTGGATAAAAACAGGCTGCAAAGGGCATCGAATACATCCACATCCGCATCCGACAATAATTGTACTCTGTTCCATGCTTTGTCGACTATACTCTGTTCCATATTTAGAGAGTGGTTGAATATAGGGATAATTTGTATAAATCCTTCTGTGTTTCCACGTAGAATAGGTGTGGATGGCCATGGGGCATTTCCGATTTTTTGAAAGTTCTTTTTATAAATGGCGTCTCTGACAGACTGGTACGGTGCACTATTCATTACCAGTAAGTGGTCTTGGATAGTAAAGCTTGAAGAAAAATCCCTGATATTTGTTAATAATAAATCAGGTGTTCGAAAACCATCTTTCTTAATACAAAGAAACTCTTCTATTTTTTTTACAGAACAAGATTCCAGATTGAAATGAATGATGATTAATTTAACCCATTCTTGTACATAGCCATTTACGATATCTATTAATTTCAATACAAAATCGGTGTCTTTAGCGAATTTATCCGTAAGTTGTTGATAGAATAGTTTATTCAGCTCATCATTATCCAGTCTTGCCAAATGATTAGTGCCTAACAAACCAGCAATTTCCTCAATGATCCAATCCTTTATCTGATTTCTAAACCAACTATAAAAATTGACCCAAACAGTCTCCTTAGCCAAAAAGGTATCTGTTTTTAATTTGTTTTCCATTTGATAAATGGAATCTTCAATTAATTGTTTATCATTAAAAACAGCCTCGCTTTTTGAAGACAACTTCTCATATCTGCTTATAAGGTAAAACACAACATTCTGTGCTATCTGTGAAACGGTTTCATTTCGTGCTGTAATCCTTAGTTTAAAAAACAACTCTTCATTTTTTTTGTATGCCTCTTCCCAAATAACAAAAGATGTACTAAACCCTTCTTTAAATGTTTGAAAACCTGTCCGGCCTTTAGCCTTATGAATGTGATACATTTTATGAAAATCATTATATTGGTTGTTTGATTCATAGATGCAAAGCACCAAAAAGTTATTTATTTTGTTTGACCAGGGAAGAGTTGGCATGTTACCACTCGACTGGCTATTTGGTCTTTTTGTTTCGTTTTGCTTACCATCTATATTTTTTTGCATGAATACCTCCCCATTGAAATACGTAACCGCTCAAGATTTACTATTAAGATATATAAAAATGAGATGTATAACATGGAGCTAATGAAAGAGCAGGTAATACCCATCCTATTACATATATTCAATAAGCATTAACTTTACCCTTCTTTTGAACTAGAGTAATTAAAATTTTCTTGCCTGATTGCTTATATAAGAAAACGGATCAAAATAAAAACTCCTCAATTTAGAGGAGTTCATTCTTGTGAGAATTCTTTTAATCTAGGTAAAATAGGCACCAATATTTCATTTGCTATGTAATCCGTTTCTAAACCGATAAACTGTTTTCCGTCCAATTCAACAGATCGGGCATACTCGGGATTGTTACAGAATATGAACGAGATAATTCCATTTTCTTCAGTCATGTCAACATATTTGAATGAAATATGATTTTGGGTCAAACAGCTTTCAAATGCAATACATAATTCGTCTAGGTTCGAATGGTCAATCGCTGAAAATTTCATTTTTAACATCTCCTCTGAATACAGGATAGCAAAATATTAGTTAGATTACAAAGGACATAACATAGTTACTTTTACACACTTTATCATCACCATGGCTACATGCTGTCATTTTGAACTGTATGGATAGCATGCCATGTCATGTCATCCTTCAATATGAATATTCCGGTGCCTGTCTCATATATTTATACAAACACCTTTTGAGGAGTGTGACAGCATGCAATCTTTTTATAAAGGAACGCTCATCTTGATAGTCGCAGCGTTTTTTGGTGAATGTATCGAGTTTTTTGTAAACATGATTCTCGCCAGGGAACTACAAGAGGAAGGCATGGGGCTTTACATGTCCATTTTGCCTGTATTCTTTCTGATATATGTAATTGCCAGTTTTGAATTGCATGTTTCGATTGCCAAGTTTGTCGCTGAAAACAAACCTGCATTACATTATAATTTACTGCTTCATGCCTTCAAATTGGCAACTGTGGTCGTGCTGATCATGTGTATCATCCTTCCTTTTATCCTTTCATTTTCTTCAATAATGGACGGGTTTCACCCATATATAAAATGGATGCTGATCGGTTTGATACCTATCGTCGCATTTTCCTCGATTGCAAGAGGTTATTTTATGGGTGTACAACAAATGAACAAAATTGCAATCTCAAACTTTTTAAAGAAGATTTTTCAGTTCGGCCTGTTGCTCGTCATCTTTAACTTGTTTCAATTTAACCAGGAAAAGTCTTTGCTAATGGCCTTTTTCGTATTGGTAGGAAGTGAATTTCTTGTATTCTTATACTTGATCAGCATACTGATCCTTCAAGTTCGGATCATGGGCCGTGGTACGAATTTAAGGACCACAGGTAAACATGCCCGACAAAAGCTTTTGGAGGTATCCCTCCCAACTATGGGACTTAGAATCTTTCATGCAATCACTAATGCCATTCAACCCTTTCTTATTCATGCTGCGCTTCTTTCAGCAGGGTTTGGTGCCGTTCTTGCAACCGAGCACTTTGGGATGTTAACGGGTGTCGCGATGACTATAGGTTTCTTTCCGGCATTTATTGCTCATTCTCTAATGATCATGCTTATTCCGACTGTATCGGAAGCTCACAAAAATCAGGATAAAGAAAAGCTTAGAGTCCTGTTACAAAAATCAATGTGGTTTACGGTTATGTATGGAGTCCCAGCCGTACTCATTATCTATTTATTTGCGGAACCTCTGACAGCACTCTTCTTTTCTTCCACAACAGCTTCTCTTTATTTGAAAATGCTTTGTCCTTATTTCCTTTTCCACTTTTTCATCATACCGATGCAAGCCTACCTCATTGGATTAGGTCTCGTCAAAGATGCATTCATCCATACCGTGTGGGCTCATATTGTTTCCTTTACCCTAATGTATATTCTTGGATCTCAAGCTGTCCTTAATATGGAAGGCGTTATCTTGGGTATGAATACAGGTGCTGTTTTAATTACATTAATGCATTACTTAACCATCTGTAAAAAAATCGGGATAAGCCTCTGGTTGACGAAATCCAAACAAAACGTTTATTAATAATGGATTGTTTGGACAATTTGGTCATTCAAAATCCCAACCATCTTGCTTAATGCTTGTACACGTAACCTATTTCCAGAAACTGATCTATAAGGATTTTGAAAAATATTTGTCCCTTTTCCTGTACTTATGTCGCTATTTGATGTATATTTCAACATACTTGGGTATTAATCAAGCAATGTGGTTTAAACTAAGCATAGACTATTAATGGAGTGATTTCATGAGCAAGGCTAAAGCTAAGAGTGGAACAGGTAAGGGAACAGGAACAGGTACGGGCAAGAAGGGTTGGAATCGTTGGAAAACGGGAGCCAATAAGAAAAAGAGTGCCAAGCCGTACGTAAGTAAGGGCGTCAAACATGGCAATGATTCCAAAGCCAATGGTAACGATTCGAGTAGTAAAAGCGAGAAATAATTAATCCACTTAATCGAGTGGCTACAAATAAACTTTCTTGTCTCAGATTCTAATACGGGTTATTCATTCAATTAAATCCATAGAAGAAGATTGGACAATTAAATAATGAGATTAATAAAGGAAAGACACTACCCAATTTGGAAGTGTCTTTTTTGTTCTATGAGGTAAATGAGATGTATGTAGAAAGAATAAGAAGAAGATTTTGTGCTATCTAATATTACTTTTGGGTTTAGTAGGATTGCTTTTTTTGGGTGAAAGCTTTGTATTATAGGTATTTGTAGCTTTTTTAACCGTATCCGTCACTGAATGAATGGCTTCCCCGACGTCTTGGGCCGAGTCGAATAATGGTTCCACTGTTTTGATCTTCCCTTTCACATCCACAGTGATATCGTTCGCTGTATGAATAAGTTGTTTTGATTCGGATGAAAGGTCCTGTATCGCTCCTCTCACATCAATCAATGTTTTATTTGCCTCCCCTAACGTCACCATCACTTTTTGTAATGTACCAATCAAGAAAACAACCAACCAAATGAAAGCCAATGCGATTGCTGCGACGCTATATTCCATAACCATGAAAAAATCCCCCTTAAACTCAAAAAATTCATTACATGCATATTGCCGTAGTTTAGATGTATATGTTAGTAATTCTCGGGGTGCATGGTCCTAATATGAAATCTTTTATTTGATTTTGATGTGTACTCCCTCTGGCTGGTTATTAGGAGCAGTCGGATTTGAAGGAATTTCTGAATCGGTCCTGCTTCCTTCTTTGATGGTACTGGTGACGTTATGAATCATTTCGCCAACATCTTGGGCCGATTCCAATAACGGATCTACATTACTCATTTTCCCTTTTACATCAACGGTAATTTGGTTCGCGGTATGGATTAATTGTTTGGATTCATCTGTTAACCCATGAACCGCCTTTCTTACCTCTTCTAGGGTTTTATTGGTTTCCTCAAGCGTACCCATTCCTTTTCGAAGCGTCTTGTTTAAATTATAAATCAAATAGACGACAGCTCCGGAAACACTAGCCACGCTTAATTTAATATACATGCAAGCAACCTCCTTTTCTTTAAATTTATGCACTAGCTTCCCTATTCATTCCGTTAAAAGATTTTGCTTGCCCTGTTCTTCTCAACCTGGATTTTTTGCTATGTTCGACTATGTCTGTACTTTATCTGTTTGGCTATTCATGTTTTGAAAATTGTTATTAAGGAAATAGATGTAGACAATATGAGATAACCATTAAGGAGGAACTTACTTATGTCACACGAAAATTATCAGTCAGTCATTCAAACTTTGCACGAATGCATGACTGCATGCAACCATTGTTTTGATGCTTGCTTAAAAGAAGAGAACGTAAAGATGATGGCCGAGTGCATCCGCTTGGATCGAGAATGCGCGGATATGTGTTCATACTTGGAACAAGCATTAGGAAGAAATACACCATTCGTTTCTGAATTGGCAGCTACCTGTGCTAAGATTTGTGAAAGTTGCGGGAATGAATGTAAAAAGCATGATCATGAACATTGTCAGAAATGTGCCCAGGCTTGCTTAACGTGTGCAGAAGAATGCAGGAAACTTGCAGCATAACTTCATATAAAGGGATAGGGTGCTCTATCCCTTTATAATTTTGTTTTTTTCTTCCTAATGATTGATGTTAATTTATTTAAACTATACTTTGAGTTGAAAGATCAAATAATATATTCTACCGAGGTTCATGCTAAAATTATTGGTTGGCATTTCACTTGAATTCTCATACTTTGCATCCCTCCATCCTCAAAGTTATTAAACTTGGCTATTTTAGGAATACTAGTCTTAAAACAGGAGGGTAATGTGCATGGCAAATCAAAAAGTTTCCGGTGAGAACGATAAGGGGAAAAAAGTATCAACTATAGATAAGAAAGAGAAAGAAAACGAGGTAACTCGACTCAATCGATTATTAGGAGCCGTCATGAGGTATTTATCCGACGACGAGCAAGAAGAAATTGACATCGAGTACTTATTGGAAAATACGGATGGTTTGAGGGAATGGTGGGATCAATACCGCGAGCTTGACCGAAAACGGGTTGAAGAAAAAATTAAAAGTTCCCTTGCAGAGCTTCCTGTTGAAGAGTTGGAATTAATCCTTGAACAGATACGTAATAAAGTGAATGGAGGCTGATTGCTCACTTCATTGAAATAACTAGTAACGCAAGTGGCTCTGTTTCATATATCCCTATCCTATGGATATGTTGTCCATATCTTTTTCTAATGGGTCAAATATCTTGGTTTCCCATTTCCCAGGCAATTCCCTAATCATATCAAGAACTTTCATTCGAAGGCTTTACGCGACAGTGGGACCTCTATAGAAAATTCCCAACCCCATTCATAGCACCGAAATAGGTTAAGTGTTATATTAGGGGTATCTACTTTTAATTTTGGAGAGTGATCAATATTCTATATTTAATCGCCATTCTTTTTCCTCCTCTAGCCGTCTTATTGGCCGGTAAACCAATTCAAGCCTTGCTTAACTTGATTCTCACCTTATTTTTCTACGTTCCAGGCCTAATTCATGCCATTTTGGTTGTTCATGACAAAAAAGCGGATAATCGAATGAAGCATCAAGCTGCCTTGATTGCAAAGTCCAATCGAAAAAAATGAATTCAACTCAAAAACCCCGTATATCTGCCACCATGTAAAGGTGTACCATATCCGGGGTTTTTCTTTATTATTTCCTTAATATTTTCGATTTTTTCTATGGCCATTATGATAACAAGCGTCACATATTTGAAAACGCGAGGTATCTGGAAGCTGTTTTCCACAGCGCTTACACTTTTTCTGATAATTGATTATTTCATCTTTCAACTGATCATGAACGCCATTACTGATTTCTTCCCGCACCCGTTCCCAATAGACAGCCTCGGTTCTCTTACCCATCCTATATAGAAACAAAAGATGAAGACCTATTGCTTTATAAGATAGTTCCAACTCCTCTAAGTTCCTAGTCCTTATAAAGGGATCGGGAAGTTCGCTACTCTCAGCAATTGCTTCTATGGTTTCTAGCCATTGGCGAATAAGGCGAGGTTCTTTTGCCGAAAAAGGTAAATGCAGGAAACCATATAGGTCCATTAATGAAAAACGAGCTTCGATTTCAGTCTCACGGATCAGTTCATAAAGCTCCCGCTCTTCCGAAAGTGATGCTTTTTTTGTTCCATTTGGCGGAGTGAACTTTTCCCATAACTCAAAGAATGTCCCTAAATTCCTGTAGTACTTCTGAAACCGTTCAAATACCGCAGAGGTCGGGGCAATCGTAAAGGTTTGAACCGGCTCATCTACCTGTTCAAGTAATTTCCTCATGATTTTTATGTCGCCCGTAAATGCTACTTTACCCGTATCATAAATCCCTTTTCTTCCAGCACGCCCTGCTATCTGTTTTACTTCTTGAGAAGTCAGCCTTCTTCTTCTCGTCCCGTCAAATTTCTCATTTTCAAGAAAAACGATGCGGCGAATCGGTAAATTCAATCCCATCCCAATTGCGTCAGTTGAAACAACGACGGATGTCTCCCCCCGATTAAAAAGCTCAATTTGCCTTTTTCTGTTTTCTGGTGGCATACTCCCATAAATCATGCTGACCCTATGCCCACTAGCTTGCACACGTGAGGCCGTTTCGAGTACTTGCCTTCTTGAAAAGCAAATAAGGGCGTCCCCTTTCTTGGTATTTTTCAATTCGAATTCTTTCGGTTCTATTTCTAACGGTATTTCCCGACTATATTCATAAATCTCCAAATCCGTTTCATCAAGTAAATTCAGCAACATCTTTTGAATATTTCTACTTCCTATAATGTGTACTTCTTTTGCATTTGCTTTCGTAATCGCTCTATACCAAGAAAATCCACGGTCCTTGTCCGCTATCATTTGAGCTTCATCAATGACAATTACATCATAGTAGTCCTTCTCATGAAACATCTCAACCGTACAAGAGATATGCTGTGCCCCATTTACCAGCTTTTCTTCTTCTCCCGTTTTTAATGAGCAAAGCACACCGTCTGCATTCAGCTTATCAAACACTTCCAGAGCAAGAAGCCTAAGTGGTGCAAGATACAATCCGCTCTCGGCCTTTTTCATTTTCTCCAGGGCCTGGTGTGTCTTTCCTGTATTCGTGTCTCCAATGTGTAAAATGTATTTGACCTTTAGTCCTAATGATGGTGTATAGGCCTTTCCAAAAATGTCGTCAAGGATTCTTTTCTCTTCTTCCTTCTTTCGAGCAGCTTCTGCCAGCGCTTCTGCTTTTTTTCGTTCCCTGGTTGCCTCGTCCCTTTCAAAAATCTCTTGATGAACAGATTCATCAAAGGGAATCTGGGCAAGCTTCAGTAAGTCAGATAGGTATTCTTCTTGAAGTTCGTCGAAACAAGCCTGTGACAAATCTGTCAAATCCTCTTGAAGTAACTCTTTAAGGATCTCCGGGGTGACGATATCCCCTAAGGTTTCTGAATAATCGTTCAACACTTCTGTAGTCAAGTTCTCAAGAACCTTTTTAGGTATATATTCAAAGATAAAGTCTAATACCAACCGTTCATAACGATAGAAATAATTTTCATACTCGTAACGACTTTTACCCCAATCAAAAGTAGAATGAATATCCCCCGTCAGTTCATCGAAGAAATCAGTCACCATAAGGTAATCGGTAGATTCGAATGATCCCTCCTCAATCAACCGTTCTTCAAGTAGATACGGTTCTACAGACTGAAATTTCGGCTTATTAAGAAGATCAGTGGCAATTTTGCCTGATATATAATAACGGACATGTAAATAAACTAGCAGAGAGTTATTTTCTAAAAAAGTGTACGCTTCATTTTCAAGCTTTTCCTGTACCAGCCATCGCTTATGTGCTAGCTTTTGTTCCTCTTGCCTTTTAAAGAAGACTTCCCTTGCGTTCACATATCTCTGTTCCCAATCTTGATCGTTTTCGGAAAAGGTCTCCTCCAGCCAGGATATTGTATCAAAAGGGTGATACGTCCTTAACTCATTTCGAAACAAATGGTTGATATGCTTATGATCTGTCCCTTCTGTAACGAATCCCCTGCCTTTTAAAAATACTTTCTTTTCTTTTCTCGGAACGTCATTGGACGCTTTATTTAACCAAACATTCATCCAAATCTGTTCGATATAAGACATCCGATCTGAAAGGTATGTTTCAAAGGTCGGCATTACATCTTTATTTTCTACATAGCGGTCGATATCTTGGAGTAATTTTTGCTTTGTCTGTTCAATTGAAAGTGGGTGTATATTTTCTAATTTTCCCATGATAATCCCCTTTTGAATCTTCTTATTTATTATCCTTTCCAAAATTTTTTTTAAAATCAGCACGATAAGCCATTTTATCGGAACTGTGAGAAAGCACAAAGGAAGTGCTATGATGCAAATAGTGATAAAATATGACATGTATGATAGATTAATGGTATTACTTCCATTACATGTACAGTAAATGGTGACTCTGTCTACAATAAGCTATGTAACTTCTACATTTATAATGATGGTTTAAACTAATACTAACAAATTTCAAGCAAAACTGTATCCATTTTTCGTAGTAACCTCGAATTAGCAATGAGCTAACGCGACGAACATACCGTCATTTATATAAATAGATTCAACCCATGATAAATCACCCATATAGAACCCATCAAACAACCTGACTTATGGAAAGGGGATTCAGAAAATGATTCACCACGACATTAATTACTACAAGAATTTTGATTCCATCGCTAACGAAGTCTTAGAATTACTAGCGCATACGATTAAAGTCAATACATTCGTGCTCACGGTTTTCGATCAATCCCAAAGTTTTATCGTCAAGTCCTTCAATCGGAAAGCAAATCTAATCAAGACCGGCGATACCATACCCTTTAATGAAGTTCTTTGTAACCTGGTCGTCGAGAATAAAATGGAACCCGTAGTTATTAACGATATAAAAAATAGTACCCTGACATGTAATCACCCCATATTGGATAGGATTAAAAATGGATGCTACATGGGTGCTCCTATTAAAAATGAGGATAAAATCATCGGAACATTATGTGCATTCGATATTAAACCTTATGAATTTAAAGAGTATGATGTAGTGCTACTTAGCTCCTTGGCATCGCTGATCAGTCAAACGGTCAACATCGAGAATGGAATAATCAGGGATTCTTTGACTGGTCTCTATAACCGTAACTACATTTATAACTATTTTGAATATAATAAGGATGAAATTTATAACGAAATGTCCCTCCTTTATATCGATCTCGACAATTTTAAATATTTCAATGATACTTTTGGTCATGATTTTGGAGATAGTGTCATTAAAAGGACCGCGGAGTGTCTTTTGAAATCTTCACCTGACAATAGTTATGTCGCTCGAATTGGTGGGGATGAATTTGTTATTTTATTACGCACTGAGGATAGAATAAAAAGCACAAAACAGACAGCCGAACTCCTTTTAAAACAATTATCTTCCATGCCTATTCAAGTCGGTGGGAAAGAACATTTGATTTCTGCAAGTATGGGGATAAGCGTTTACCCGGTCCATGGGGACGACATGGTTACGTTACTGAAAAAAGCGGACCATTCTATGTATGTTGCTAAAGAAGGCAAAAAACATATTGAATATTATCCTACTTGATTCGTAATTCAAAAAAGTGTGGATGATTGTAATCATCCACACTTTTTTGAATTACCGTATAAAAAACCAACGTTTCGTTTTCAACTTACGTAAAACATTCAACAATTCAGCATTTTTTTTATGTATCCTGTTTTCGGATGGCGATGCTGAAGGGGCTGGGATGTCTACTCTCACAGGTTTTTTGTTCATATCTAAAGGACCCTTCCTATTTATCATTATAAAATAGTATATGCAGGTGCCCTTAAAATATCATCAATCCCAAGCCTCCTTCTTTCTAGAGGACATCCCTCAATTTGTTCAAACGTGTTGTCTTTTCTTTATGGTTCAGGATAACACGTTCATTTTGTTTCATCACCTTTTTTGTATGTGGACTTAAAGCCACATCGGGAATTTTGACCTGGGGTTTAATTACAGCGACGGAAACATTGCTTCCAGCTTTATCATAAATGCTCATTTAACCAACTCCCCTTAATTTTGTTTTATGACCATATCAAACATCATGATCAATAATGCTATTAATAAACAATCCACTTCTGACACGAAGCTTTCCGATCTTATCTCTAAAATATAAGGAAATGTCAAAACATTAACGGGCTGAAGCGCCATTTTCTCTTCATCATTGTAATACGTATCTTCTCTTTCCAATGTAGCACGGATCGTACTTCCAGACAAGGTCGGGTAAGCTTTTAACATCAAGTTCTTGTCTTGTTCCGTTTTAAAAGGAATAATTTTGACATTCATCCCTTCCTTGGCTGCATAAGCCTGAAGCATGATATGCAAGTAGGCCAGGTATTCCTCATTCGTCTGATAAAACTCCGGAATCCCTTCTTTTTTCAAAAGGTAAAACATATTTTTGACCTTTTCCCGATTATCCGATAATAACTTATCGCTTTCCGCAACCGCTTTAGTTGCATAGGAGAGCTCATTATCGCCAATTTTTGATATATACATGCTCAAAAATACGAACATATCTATCAGCACAAACAGAACGGCGACAATGAGGAAATTCTTCCACTCATCAAAAATGCTCGTCGGATAAAAACTCCAGTATATTAAAGCCCCCAATATGAAAATGACATACCATGTTTTTCGAATGGCTTCTATTTTCATGCTGATTTTATCTTTATACCTCCAGGATAAAACCACATAAACTAATAATGCAATAAATACGGCCCATACAAAGACTCTGAAAAACATCAACACTGTTTTTATCCTCCTACCCTTTTTTCAGCTTCTATAATTCTTATATAAATTATATTCAGGATGTCTCCCTCTTTTTCCTGCAAGCAAAGAGAAAGTATAAGTGAGGATTGCTGTTTACATTTGCACTTGAACAGCGACCCTCACGCGTTTCATTCAGAACCACTTCAGTGAGTGATTACCAATTTTTATGTTATGATTAGTTCAGAATAAATCCCTAAATATTCAGGAGGAACATATATGCTGAAAACGTTAAGAATTTTCATGTCCATCCTATTAACCGGGATACTTTTTATAAGTCTTTATCCTCCACTAGGAAGACGTGCATCAAAGAAAAGAATCAAAAACTTCAGTACGAAAGAAAATTTTAAGAATGGGCAATTCATCAATCAAATTCCTGCGAGTCAGATGATGAGCCTTAAACATACTGGCTCCATACTTCGGGAGTATATGAAAGGAAATCCAAACAGACGACCTGCCGTTCCCATTTTGATTGATTCGACGGTCCGATCATACAAAGACGCCAATAAAATCACCTGGTATGGACATTCAGCCTTCATGCTTGAGTTGGACGGTAAAACTTTATTGGTGGATCCAATGTTTGGTAAAGCCCCTACTCCTTTTCCGGTGTTTGGAAACAAGAGATTTAGCGGTGACTTGCCAATCGATTTGGAAAACCTTCCACCGATTGATGCTGTCATTCTCTCGCATGACCACTATGATCATTTAGATTACTATTCCATAAAGAAATTAAAAGATAAGGTCGGTCAATTCATTGTTCCCCTAGGGGTAGGAGACCATTTGGTGAAGTGGGGTGTATCGAAGGAAAAGATACAGGAACACAACTGGTGGGATGAAGTATTCTACGACGGACTCCATTTAGTTTGTACGCCAGCAAGACACTTTTCCGGGAGAAGTTTAAATGATAGAAATTCTACACTTTGGTGTTCATGGGTGATATACGGAAAAGAAGATAAGGTCTTTTTCAGCGGTGATAGCGGGTACGGCACACATTTTAGAGAAATCGGCGAAAAATACGGTCCCTTCGATCTTACATTAATGGAATGCGGACAGTATGATGAACGATGGTCTACCATTCATATGATGCCTGAAGAAACGGTCCAAGCAACTATCGACGTAAAAGGAAAACTAATGATTCCCATTCATTGGGCAGGCTTCACTTTATCTCTTCATGATTGGACAGAACCCATTGAAAGGGTGACAAAAGCTGCCAAGGAAAAAACCGTACAAGTAGCCACCCCAAAAATCGGCGAGCCTGTTCACATTGGCGGAATGGAATTCCCTGACACAATATGGTGGAAATAAAATCAGCTTATCCCTTTATTGAGGATAAGCTGATTTTTTCATTTTACACTATGCTCTTTCTCATCAAAATGAAGTTTCATTTTAATAGGGTGATCTTTCCTCTCCCCAAAATAGTTGGTACCGAACACGCCCAGGATAATTAAACCTGAACCCACTATATCGAAAATCGTAATTTTTTCATTAAGAAAGAGTGCTCCTGCAATAATGGTCACCACTGTCGATAGATTTGCAAAGACACTCATTTGAGAAGCCTTGATTTTTGATAATATCGTGTTCGAAAGCATCGACGTGACCAACGAAGCCAAGATTCCTAAATATAAGATAGAACCGACAAATTCCATACTTGACCATGGTGAAATGAATTCCGGCATCGTTCCCTTGCTCATATGAGATATGATTGCAGCCAGGTTAAAAAGGATGAAACCTGTTCCCATCATGAAAAAGGACATTTCACCAGGCGTATATTCCTTTGCCAAGGACCGTGTCATCGTCGTATATCCTGCTGTCGCTAAACAAGATAGAAGGATTAATCCCATACCGAGCAAATCAGAGGCATTCATCGTACTTCCTTTCATAAGGAAAATGAAAATGACCCCTACTACCGATAAAACAATAGAGATGTTTTGATAAAGAGAGGTTCTTTCCTTTAGAAAGTATCCCGCAATGATGACTGTAATGATTGGGGTGATAGCCGATAAGATTCCGGCATCCGTGGATTGGGAATATTTAAGTCCGAAAGTTTGAAAGACAAAGAAAAGGGTGGGAAACATTAATGATAATGGAAGCAGTTTTTTGATTGACTCAATTGTATAGCTCACCTTAATTACTTTTAGTGCGACCAGAACTAATATAACGGCGAAAGAAATGCTGAAACGGAACGCCAACGTATCAAGTGGGTTCGATTCGGCGATTGCCATCTTTGTAAACAAAAAGGATAAGCCAACAATGCTGGCATGCAATATGGCTAGCATATAAGCATATGATTTGGTTTTCATGGTTGCATCTCCTTAACTAGGATACTATGATTCCGTTTTAGTTCTAGTACCCTTTGTACTTGAAATGCAATCCAATAATAATTCATTTGAATATTCATTGGGTAGAATTCAGTGAATGACCCATGGATCGAAGAAAAGGAGATGGAGTTGATGCTCCTAAAACATAGGTAGCAAAGTCTGCCAACGTTATACAAGTTATGATAGAATTCAATGAGGAAAGTGAGGGATACATATGATTGTGACCATCCTTATATTTCTTATGGCTGGTCTGGCCGAGATTGGTGGCGGATATCTTATCTGGATGTGGCTACGAGAAGGAAAATCCATTTATTTTGGATTGGCCGGAGGAATTGCACTTATTTTATATGGCATAATTGCCACATTTCAAACATTCCCTACTTTTGGACGTGTATATGCAGCATATGGTGGCGTTTTTATCGTATTATCGGTTTTATGGGGATGGGGAATAGATAAGAAAACACCTGATTTATATGATTGGATTGGCGCTATCATTTGTGTAATCGGGGCATCCATCATCCTATGGGCACCAAGAAACTAAAAAAACTAAAGGGCTATTAACCCCTTTAGTTTCCTAAAGCAACAGATTGATTTAAATATTTATCATCCGTGAGTGCTCGTGTTATGAAATCGGCAACATCTGCACGGGAAATGCTACGGCTTCCTTTTGGTACACCTTGATGCTCTTCCCGATACGAACCAGTAGGCGGATTATCAGATAACCCCATCGGTCTTGCCACGGTCCATGTCAAATTGTTTGCTTTAATAACATCCACTGCATTACGATGATCTTCCAATACATTCCCCAACATCTTCATTGTCAACTTCCCAATTAATCCTGGGATTTCTTTTTCAATACCCGCTGACGCCATATAAATGATTCTTGAAACATTGTTGACTTTCATTCCATTGACAATATTCTGCGTCATTTCATGTAGAACGGTCGTCTTTCCCAACCCACTGCTTGAGCCTAGGCATGATATGACCACATCTTTGCCCGATATGGCCTTTTGTACCGCCTCTTCTTCTAGAGCATCCCCTTGAATGATATGCAAGTTCGGATGATTCAATTGCAGCTTAGTTGGGTTCCTTACAAAGGCTGTTACTTCGTGCTGTAAATTTAGTGCTTGCTCCACAACCAATTTTCCTGTTTTACCTGAAGCCCCAAATACGATTATGTTCATGTTTTATCCTCCAAATGAAATGATAGAGTTAATCATAACACTGACCGGATATTTTATCATTACGTTTTACTCTAAAGTGATACTAATCATACAATACTCTGTTAACTTACTTTCTTTACTGAACTTAGTGCTGCATTGCTGAATTTTTCTTGTATGAACCATATCGCTATCGCTGCGATAATACAAGGAATGGCAAAGGCCAAGAAGTTGACCTGAAGGGACAATTTCATATGGGTAATACTGTGATACATAGGCATTCGTAATGATTTGTGTACCTGTTGTCGTTCCCCCTGCTATGGCTAGGAGCAAATAAAGCATGAACATGCTTGGTTTAAAGCTCAACATCGTGAGTGTCTGGAACCCCAGGATTAAAAAGGAGACGAGTACGACTTTTGAACCAAAACGATCCGCAAGTTTACCTCCAACTATCGCTTTATATAAAAGCACTTTTGAATTATGTAGGAAAAAAGAGTTACTTAAAGCATTTATGAGATTTTACATAGAAATTAACTCTTTGAATACTGCCCTATAATAACGCCTCTAAAATCTTTTATTATATAACATTGCCTCTGTTTATTAACCTTCGCCCAATTAAATGGTACAAATACAAAAGACCAGCCCCCATAAGGGACTGGCCTCAAATTGTAAAAGTTATAAAGCCGCCATTGCCGTATTTCAGTAAGAAAGTTTTAAACCACCACTCCTCAAAGTGGGTGTTTGCAAAAATTTTCCTGTTTTCCAAGTCAGTGACGAGGCATAACATTCCAACCTTGATATAAAACTCCCTATTACAGCTTAAAGGTTAAAACTTAATTATCATTACGAACAACGCAGCTTATGTATTTATAATACCTAATGTTATCTTAAGTTGCAAGGTCAAAAATTTCCATCCACTACATTTCATGCAATAAATTTTATAAAGGTTCAGTAATACGGCCATTAAAGGCGGATTGATAGATGGTTAGAATATCTTCTTTTCCAAGTGGCAAGGGGCTTCTCGCTAAAAGCCTTTTTTGCTTTTCTCCATCTTCCACCAGCTTGTCTATTGCATTTTTAGGAATATCGAAATCACCTAATGTAGTTGGGATCCCTATATCTTGCACCAATCTTTTAATTTCTTCAACACATCTAAGGGATGCCTCTTCTTCGGATAAATAAACTGAGCTTCCACCCATGGCATTTAATAAGTCAGCCATCTTTTTCGTACAACTTTTTCTAATATAGCCCATAACATACGGAAGCAGGACGGCATTGGAGTCACCATGTGATAGGTGAAATTGGCCACCTAGTGGATAGGCAAGTGCATGTACTCCCGCTACGCCAGCATTAAAAAAGGCAAGGCCGGCCATATAACTTCCCTGGCTCATGTCTGTCCTTGCTTGTTGATTTTGCCCATCATGAACGGCAGTACGAAGAGATTTGCTAATGAGCCTGACAGCGTGTAATGATAAGGCTTCAGTCGTAGGGCTGCTATTGACGGAAACATAAGCTTCTACTGCATGAGTTAGGGCATCGATACCTGTTGCAGCTGTTATATGTGGTGGCACGGATACGGTCAGTTCTGGATCCACTATGGCAGCGTCCGCCAATAAAAAGTCATGGGTCACAACATCCTTGGTGTTTCCAAGAGAAAGCACGGCAATATTGGTTACTTCAGAACCCGTTCCCGCTGTGGTTGGGATTAATATTTTGGGAATCCCTTTTGCAGTAATCTTCCGTGTTCCCGTTAGGTTCAGGTAATCTGCCACAGATCCTTCATGAACAGCAAGAACCGCAGCCAGTTTCGCTAAATCCAGAGCACTGCCACCACCTAGACCAATGATAAGATCGAATGGATGCTCCTTTATATAGCTAACCAGTTTTTCTCCTGATTCTAAAGGGGGTTCAGGAATCACTTCTGTATATAATTGAACTTGATACCCTGCTTCTTCCAATGGGAGAGTAATCTTATTCGTCACCCCTATTTTTATAAGCACCGGGTCCGTGATGATCAGAATACTGGAGATGTCATACCTCTTCACTTGAGGAATAAGTTGTTTCAATGACCCCCAGCCCACATAACTGAGCGGGGTAAAAATAAGTGTACTGGACACATAAACACCTCCAATCCAATATTTTTATCCATCATGTAATTTAATGGTAACACAAAATATGGTAGGAAGGTAAAGTTATGATGAGGGAATCGAACAATCAAACAATTTAGCTTGCAAGCAGAGAATAATATGGAGGCAATATGTTTAGATTATAAGCAAACAAGGCTTACAATTAATAGTAATTAACCTTTGCAATTGACGGTGTGAAGTCTATAATATTAGATATCAATATTTTTAGGGGTGACTATCTATGTTTTCAAATATTGGAATACCTGGTTTAATTATAATCCTTCTTTTAGCTTTAATGGTCTTTGGCCCAAGTAAACTTCCTCAAATTGGACGTGCTGTCGGCACTTCGCTTCGTGAGTTCAAGGATGCCACAAAAGGGATCACCGATGATATACAAGCCGATTTCAAAGAAGACGTACAAGCTGCTAAAAAAGAGTCCATTAAATAGAAAAATGCATAGAAAAAGACGCCTGCACGCAGCAGGCGTCTTGATGCGTTTGTGGCGCAAAACCGTCAGGCCACATCCCGACGTTTAGCTAAAAGCATGTTCTACGGCTTACACAAATTAGCTCATCGCTTTATTAATATAACATTAATCTGAAATTATTACAAGTTAATGTTTGAGACTTTTCTATTCTTAATTTAGTCCCCTTACTAGGTAGCACCTATACTCACTCATTCCCAAAAAAAGAAGGAATTAAGAATACTTTTCTAAAAAAGCGTTTTAGAGGGGTATACATTTCATGATTCACTCCCTCCCTTTTACACGCTATTGGTCAAAAAGGAATGAATCTAGCAGATTCCGTATCTTTTCTATCATGATCTTATAAATTCATTGTCATTGTTGTTAATTCCTCAGAGGATACCGCCACTTGATCGAACGCTTTACTGATTCCATCGAATATTTCGTTAAGCTCGTTCATTTCTTTGGCGACTTTAATGTTTTGCTCTTTGACAGACAGCATGGCCTCCGCAATATCAGTAAAAAATAATCCAGTTTCCTTTCCTTGTTGCGTACCTTGAATAATTTCATCACTCACGACAGCAATGGATGTATTCATCACATTTGTAAAGTCCCCTATTCCGTTTACCAATTTTGCCACTTCAGTAACGGACTTTTTCGTGTTTTCCGATAGCTTTCTAACCTCACCAGCCACCACCGCAAAGCCTTTACCATGTTCACCTGCTCTAGCTGCCTCAATTGCTGCATTCAAAGCTAAAAGATTCGTCTGTTCTGCGATTGAAGTAATGATTGATACAATTCTTTCAATTTCCTTGGATGTATTGGATAGCTGCTCCATATCCTTTGAGATAATAATTATTTGCTCTTGGGTTTTAACCATCCTTTTTTCGAGCCCCTTTAAAAGTTCAACCCCTTCTTTGGATTGCTCTTCTGTCCTGATGGCGGTATCGGATCCCTTTTGGGTAACAACTTGGATATCCATTACTTTATCCGCCATTAATTGAGTGGCGGAACTAGTCTGTTGACTGATGGCAGACAATTCTTCTGCATTCCGATTGACTTGTTGTTTAATCATTTCCTTATCACCCTGGATTTGTTGGCGAATTCTCTCATTTTCAAGATCATATGCTTCTAGAACGATTTGTTGTTCTAAATTCATGATTTTTGTGACAGCCAAAATCGTGTCCTGGTATAGTTCTATGTCCTTGATATGAGTCATCACTTGGAGAATGATTGACTGAAGCAAATCCTGAAATGCACTCAGATACCATTTTGGCTGCAAGCCAATCCTTACATGGACATGTGCAATGATATAACGCTGTTTAATATATTCATCATCGATACAACCACTAAACATTTCAAACATATGATGGTGTAACGTCGTCTTCAACCGATCAACAGAACTGTGCTTATTAATCACCTGCATTAAAGAGGGTTCCTTTTCTAAGTTTCTGTAGAAATTGTCTACAATTTTAATAATATGTTCCTTCACATCGTCCTGTAATGAACGAATAACACAGAGATCCTTTGTAGTTAAATGAATCATGTCTATTTGGGTTAACACACCTGAATGGTTTTTAATTTGTATACCAACTTGATCCTTATACTTCATATAATCAATATCATTGGTAAGGTTATTTTTCCATATGATTTTCATTAAGACTTGCCTCCGGATATCTGCTTTCGATTTATGATAGTAAGTCATATTCTATGTTAATATTAAGCTATTTTGATGAAAATTTCCTCATTTTTGAACATATTTTCACATTACTTTAGGACTATTTTTGGTATTGCCCTAAAAAAAACACTCCGTAAGAGTGTTTTTACGATTTATTGATTCAGATTGGAGTGTTTTCGTGAATATACAAAGTACACGATAATACCGAGGACCATCCAAATCAAGAAACGAATCCATGTATGGCTCCCTAATTGGAACATCAGAAACACACAGAAAACGATTGCTAATCCTGGTACGAGAGGCACCCATGGGCAATAAAAAGCACGTTTCAAATCTGGTTTGATTTTTCGTAATACGATGACTGCAGCGGATATCATAGTAAACGCCGTTAGTGTTCCTATATTGACCAACTCAGCTAAATCACTCAATGGAATAAATGCACCAAGCAACGCGGCAATGATTCCGAACATCCAAGTAACGGCATAGGGTGTTTTATATTTCTTGTGCAGTTTAGATAATGGCTTCGGCATTAAACCGTCACGAGACATCGCAAACATGATACGGGATTGTCCAAATAACATAACCAGGATGACCGTCGTCATTCCAATAAAGGCTCCAACATCAATGAATCCTGCAATCCAATTTTGTCCTACAACTTGTAAAACCAAAGAAATTGGATGATCCAACGCAGTTCCGAATTGTGCATACGGTACCACACCAGTCATGATTAAACTAACAACCATATATAAAGCAACACAGATGATCAATGAACCAATGATTCCTCGGGGTAAGTTTTTTCCGGGATTTTTCGTTTCTTCAGCTGCGGAAGCTACTGCATCGAATCCGATAAACGCAAAGAACATCAATGCGGCAGTTGAAAACACACCACTTATTCCAAATGGCATAAATGGTTGCCAATTCTCTGGCTTCACATAGAAAATAGATGAAATGATGAACAATGCTACAACAATCAATTTAATGATGACCATGATGTTATTCACTCGTTTGGTTTCTTTGGTACCTCGGGAAATTAATAACGTGATTGCTATGACGATTAAAAATGCCGGAAGGTTCATATACGTTGTGGTGCCTTCAATAGAACCAGGTGCTGCAGTAATCCCTTCTGGTAAGTTAATCCCGATTCCATGTAAGAACGATTGGAAATAACCAGACCAACCGGCGGATACCGCGCTAACTGCCAAGAGATATTCAAGAATTAGGTCCCACCCGATAATCCAAGCAGCGAATTCACCAAGTGTTGCGTAAGCATAAGTGTAAGTCGAACCCGAAACTGGAACGGAGGATGCAAATTCAGCATATGAAAGAGCGGCAAATAAACAAGCTAGACCTGCAATGACAAATGAAAGGGATAGTGCAGGCCCGGCGTGGACCGCTCCAGTACCCGTCAATACAAAAATGCCTGTCCCAATAATGGCGCCTATACCTAGCATCGTTAAATCCCAAGCACCTAGCTCCCTCTTCAAACCATTGTTATTGGAACCTGTGTTCAATAAGTCCTCGATGGACTTCTTTCTAAAAATGTTCATCTTTTCTCCTCCATAAAAAATAAAAAACATTCAATAAGTAAATAATAGAATGGCTAAAAATATTGTTTAGTTAAGATAAATTTCGACAAAACTCAACAAATCCTGAATTATCAGACTTTCAAATTATACGCATTACCCTTTTACCCGTCAATGGTTTTATTATTGTAATAGTATAATTTTTAAAGAATACTATCCTTATTTTCATTAAAGCTTACAAGATTTATATACACTATTAATATACTCACAAAATATTAGACATTTGATATTTCTTAATTATAAGGCAACTTTCACTAGTAATATGTATATAAATTTACTTCATTACAGGGCTCACCTTCGGAGCATAATGTCCTAATACCATGTTCAAGGTGACTAGATTAATATTGACGGATGAGACTGGCATCTCTATACTTATTAAGTCTTAAAAGAGGAAATATATATAATGGAGTAGGTGACTTTCATGGATTTTGCGATTACCTATCTGTCTTTTTATTTAATACAAGTCGAAGGAAAAGGCGATCAGGCGGACAAACGTTTTAAACACTTTCAAACACTTGATACCCAGGAATATGAAGATAGTCCTTTAAAGGATTTTCTAGATGGTGAATTGATGAAAATCTCCAAACGAAAAGTGGACCGTCATCCTAAAACTGAACAAATTCCGACGAAAATCGGTTCATTTATAGTAGAAGAAGGTCATGCGCTCGACTCAAACCCAAATTACAATGCATTCAATCGAGTCCGATATGCACGATCAAAAGAAGAGTTTCAAAAGGAAAATGAACTTTTTGCCCAATCTTATATAGATACAAGTGCTGTACGTGGCGGGGTTTTCCTTATTGCTTCGGCTAAGTTGACGCAATATCTTGATGAACCTTTCATCTTTCTATTGAAATGTGATTTCGAGCCAAAAGTCGCTTCCATTTCCGACGAACGAACATTAATTCGACATGTGGAAATGGCCATTACCACAAAAAATATGAAATCGATTCAGTACCCCTTCATGCCCGAAGAAGGAATTGTCGAAGAAGGTGAACTGAAAATCCATCAGGCTTCACATGCCCGCTACTTCGAGGATTTCCTTAAGTTCGTAGAATACGGGGAATCCATGCCAGAAATCATGAAAAACCAGGTCATCCATATGGTCCATGAACATGTATCAGCACAATTCGAAGAAAACAGCGACGAACTGCAGAAATTCGAGCAAGACCTCGAAATCTGGGAATCAAGTGAAAAACGAGAAATCCAGGAACGCTTAGAAACCCACCAGGTCGTCGAAGCAACCGCCCAAATCGTCGAACATACACCTGAGGCCGAACTGCGAATGAAGCTAGGCAGTACCTCCGTTAAAGGCCTTCTAGCCGATTTCGGGGAAAGCATTCATTTAGGCAAAATTAATGGGAAGTATGTATTAATGATAGAAGCCGACACGATTCAGTTCGATAAAGGTGTTTCCCCGATTGAATTTCATAGACCGGATGATTTGATGGAGATTGTGGAGCGGATTAGTAAGAAGAGTGTTGGAGAGTATTGAGGGGATTTTATATAGAGTTTGAAATTTTGGTTTCCTAACGCCAACAGTATGAATATAACTATAATTTCTCGCATTTTTGCGACCGCAATTGTTATCACAAAAAGTAAAAATTAAGGATTTATGGCTTATATTTTAAAGGATTTCATTTTATAAAATATCATTCTAGCCACTCCGCTAAAAAAGCAGAGTGGTTTTTATCTATAGAATTTCTATTTTAAACGAATCTTTTGGATCCTCCACGGTTTGATTTCAACCTGACTATTGGCCTTCTTTGGAAACTATACTATCAGAGATTGATAACTGTCCATTCAAGGCTAACTCCCCCCTTTGATTGTAGAAGAGACCAATAATAATTTGCATTGCCATCCAATGCTTACCAACATATAATAGAAGTAATAAAGTTTAAGGGGGAATATAAATGAGTGAAAGTAGAGATCCAATTGATACTACGCTGGCTTCTCATTTAAACATGCGACTCACTCGTTTAGCCCAAGAAAGGGATATCCAGATGGAGAAATTGCTGGATAAGTCTGTGGAATTACTACTTGAATATATGGAAGATCATGAAAACCTTAACGATCATATTAAATTAAATAATGTGGAAGCCATCAATAAAAATAGGGAAATTATCCTTCAAAGCAGGCAATTATTAAAGGATAAATAATACAAATAAAAGCACAATACCCGTAGGTAAGGTGCTTTTTTCTTCACTACAAAATTTTAGCTCCTTCGCAAAAAATCTTACAAAATAGTCTTTTTTAATCCAAGTAAAAAGGCAGTCCAAGAACTGCCCTAAAAAATATTCATTCACCTAATGATGAAATGATATTAGTAGTAATAACAACTTTTTTTATTCTTTTTACAAGAACAAGGTCTTTTTGGAACCCAGACTGAATAAGGGTCATTCTCCTCATAGCATTTCTTCACAAAGCAGCAATTTGAACTCATAACTATCTCCTCCTTACTAAATTATATGCATGTACTTGTCGGAGTGTGTGGACAAGTTGCTTATATAATTAGTGGGAAATGGTGACAAGAGTACGTGTTGATGTCTGTTTCTTAGGCGTACAAGACAATCCCTAAATAAAGAATGGCTTTATACCACTCTCGTAGGTGAAATCCTTGAATATGAGAAGGTCACAATATTTTCTGCTCAGTTAAATTCACCTTTATTATACCGATTAATCAAATTATCCCTAACAAATTCTCTACTGGAAGGCGTTAGCTGTGACCTTTCTGGATGGATCAAATCTCCAAATGGTCTCTCCCGAACAAACTTGATTTCCCCTTCAAACTCCACTTGTGCATCCGCATCATATCCTACCACTTTCACGAAACAAGTGTTATGTCCCGTTTTTATAAAATCGATTACATTTAAAATATGTTGGTTTTCACGATTCATATTTCTTCCCCCAAAGCTTGCTTGTTATTTATAAAATATACATATCAAAACGGTTCGTCCTGCCCATATTTAAGATATTACACCTTCCCTCTATTTAAGCAATGATAAAATAAATTGAATTTGGTAATCCTATTAAAATCTGTTTGATGTACCCTTTTTATATCCTTATTCCTTCTCTATGAAATTACAACCTGCTATAATTTAGAAATTGGAGGTGCACTATTTGAAGGAAATTATTCTGGTTTTAACCGAGATCATCAATAACATTCATGATTTCATCCTGATATTTGTAAGTGATACACTAAACTTAAATGCTACGGATAAAGATCTACACTTTTGGATAATGGGCATTATTGGGATTATCATATTCATCTTTGTACTAGTTTTATCTAACATCATTTCAAGACTAAGATTTGGCATTACCATACTCTCTTTCATTTATACATTCACCGTCATGGTAGTATTGGTTTTTGCAATTGAAATACAACAGGCGTTAACTAGTAGAGGGAATATGGAATTTCAAGATGCTGCCATAGGTCTCTGGGGTTTCATCGTCTTTTTCTTAATTTTCGTTGTTCTATCATTTTTATACTTATTCATTAAAAGAATTTTGAAACAGACTAAAAAAAGATAACAAGATACAAGCCTGAATATATCTCCACCACAATGAGAAAACGTGCACGCTTGAAAGCGCGTTTTTTCATTTTTTCCTTTCTTCTACTATAACTTCCTATCAAATTACATCCGTTTCATCGTCTTATCTATGTAACATCTTGTCGCCCCCCTATTTTATTAATGTATATATAATCACTAGCCACCAGAAGAATGATATTAGTAGATACTTAGCGATATTATTCAAAAGTTTGAAAATGAATTTCATTTATTACTCCCCAAACCTTATTAATTATCTATCTACTATTATGTATGTAAAATGCAAGTAAATAGTTTGTACAAATATGTTAATTGGACTTGCCAATGTAATCATTCTGGATGAATGTTGGGTACGTTCGAATCGATAAATATGTATGAAATGTAAGTTTTAATTCAGTTTCCTCCATGGAACATTTAATTATCTACTAAATTTTAACTTAGATGTGTAGACCCCTATGCTATAAAACATCTTATTACCTCTTGTATTTTTATTATGTATTCTATCGAGGACTATTTTGGAAGATATTATACGATTTTATTAACTAATTATTCTTGGTTCATAGGGACACGCTGGTGTAGAACCTATCATAAATAATAGTTTGAAAAACCCCGGCTAACTAGTGAAAATTACTGTTAGCATAAGAAAAAGCCACCGCTATGGTGACTTAATTTATCCTAGGAATATCATTACTTAACTTGCAATAAACCCTCTATCTTTTAAAATCGTTTCAGAAAGATCATCCACAGCTACGTATCCTTTTTCTAATAACTCATTCAAATAAATTTTATTATAAATAAACATGAATATAAGACCAGTAAAACCGAAGGTAAAAGATGCAGCTAAAAATATGATAATCCCCCATTTCCAATCTCCTCTAAAAAGAGGAGGTAAAAAACTAAAGAAAAATACTGTCCAGCTAAAACCCACTTTCACTGTTTTAACCATATTCGTTTCTGGATGCTTTAAATTAACTTTCACTTATCTCACCTTTTCTATTATATTATTACTCCCGTACACATGGCTTTTCTACCAGTTTACTAATACATCATTCTCATTACAGTTACCTATTATACCATTTGAAAACGGTTTTGGAAGAAATAACATAAATCTTTTGGACTATTATTTATAACTTGAAACGTATTTGGATATCTTCGGTTGATTCGTTGTAAAGTTAGATAAGCGTTCAATTAAATGCTTCATTTATTAATAGATTTGTTTTGCTTATATTACCTAAAACCATATCATTGCTATAAATCCTTATCCCGACATCTGAGAGTAAGTAAATCGTTGCGTTTGGATCTAAATCAGTATTGTTTTTAAGTTTATACTTATCCTCCATATTGTACGAAATAATCTTATGAAGATGCATCTGTTGACAATCACATACTAACCCGTAACATCCATTGGTAATACAAAAAAGTATATAAGGCATCAATAACTTTAAATCCCTATTACTTTGTACTTGGAAAACTTTCAAGCTTATATTTTCTATATCATTTAAATGAACCAGCTTGGATAGTTTTAAGTGTTCAAAATCTTCATAAAAACCCATGCCATCATTCATTACAATAAAGAAAGGGAAGTTCACAGTATTCAATAGAAAAGTATAGGTTAAACCATTATTTGAATCATCTCTAAAAAAGTATATAAGATCTATTGGAGGATTATAGATCCTATCCAATACTTCATCCTTTTCTATGGATTCACTCACTTCGTAATCAAATGTACGCATTTTTCTCCCTCCTTTATCTTACCATCCAGAAAGCGGTTAGGAACTTTTCGTTAGGGGGCGACTGCTATAGAATTAGGATATTGGGTGTGGCTTTCCCTATTGCCCCTCTAAATAATTGTATTTTATGTTCCTCATGAATAGCCTTAATTTCCACCTTTACATCATCATTTGGAATGAAACAAATCATACACTTCACTAAATCATAATACGTACTATAGGGACTCCCAGCTTTTCGAGTCAGTCAACGGATTTATACCTTAACTCTTAGACTATTGGTGCTTGTCCTATTTGGTGATTTTTCCTTATTTTGAATTAAAGCAGTCAATTTTTTCATGTATCGTTTCCATATGTAAACACTCAATTTCATTATGAAGCGCTTCAATAGAGCCTTCCACTAATATTTGGTTTTTTCTATCTTTCTTCAGGTATATCGTTCAACAACCTGTGGTTTTTTCTGCAGAAAATAGACAAAAAACTGCAGCGCCAATTGTTAAATGGATGTCTATCAATTGGATACAGTTCAATGCAGTGATTTTTATTTTATCATTTTCCCTTTAACATATCCTGTGCCATTTCTGCCAAATAACTTGCATGAGAACTGATGTCCATCATGGTTGCTGAAATTTCTTCTGTTACCGCCGATTGATTTTCTGTTTCTTCATTTATGGACGTAATGGAGGTACTTAGGGTTTTAATCAGATCTTCAATATTGTTGACCGATTTCTTTATTACCTCTGTATGACTTCTGGAATTACCCGCCAATTTTCTGATTTCATTTGCAACTACAGAAAACCCTCGCCCAAACTCTCCAGCCCTGGCTGCTTCGATTGAGGCATTCAAACCTAGAATATTGCTAAGATCAGAGACTTCCCTTACCATCTTAGACACTTTCTCGATTTCACTAACACTTTGCAAAACAGAACTCGATTGATTGGAAATATGCTGCATGCTCTCGGATAAAACAATAGTGCTGGCAGCAAGCTCTTCAATTGTCCCGGTTACTTGTTCAACTGCTTTTGATAATTTAGAAGCAATTCCAAACAATGCATGATATTGCTCCATACTTGCACCAAGTCCAACCCCGCCAATCACCTGTCTCTTTTCATCAAAAAGAGGGATTGCACTTGCAATAATCGGGACACCGAAAACTCCTTCTGGTACAAAAACTCTTACAGTTCTTCCAGTTCTAATGGCTTCCGTAATAGCATCATTTTTTTGAAGTGGATAGCCCGGCTCAATACCAAGGGAAAAAGTCTTGCCCGGTACACTTAACAAAAACTTTTCCGTATCGCATACTCCAATTGTGATGTCTTCAGGCATTAACTCGTTAAGGAGTGGAGCAATTGATGCAAAAGCTTCCAACTTCGGTTGTATAGAATAAAGACCCATTTTCATCGTTGCACACCTTTCAATTATAAGTTAAATATGAGTCTTTTTTGAATAATATAAAATTAATATAAATTTGTTACTCAGTATAAAAGAACCCCTGTTTTTTATCGACCAAAACCAATATGTATTTATGATAGCAGTAAAAGTTTAAATTTTCCGACCATTAGAAACTTATATTCACACAAACCTTACCTAAATAAAACCTATCCTTATGGAGTAAGGTTCTATTTTCAAATCCTTGAATATCACATATGAAGTTTGTTTGGCCTCTCTTGATGTTAGATACCCATAACTTTATCGCTTTTTTTAATAATCCTCTATTTATCGCCCATAAACGAGCATCTATGCCTTCACTATTAACCGTCCAATTTACATTACCTTTCGGATTCACATTTATAACCGGATAATTATTCCCATACGTATCCCCATTCTGTGACAACGGCTCCTCGTCGTCTTCTGGATGTGGCTCTATGGCTAAAATATTCCTTACTCTGAGTTAGGTTAATATAAAACCCTTTATTCTTTAAAACTTACATATCCAGCACTTCATCGGTATAGAAGTATTTATGAGTTGTATCACACTCAGTTTTTAGTTATACGCGAACCATTTTCGACATAGGTGCTTGAACACTCCTTGCTTTTCTTTGTTTTACTTCATTATTATATTAAAAGGAATCAATCAGCTTTTAAACAATCGACTCTTAAAACTACCTTTTAGATATTTTACGTAATAAATATATACCGTATATAATTGCAGGTATAGCTATTATCCGGAGAACTATGTCCAATATTCCAAAAATCGCATACAAAGGGGAAACATTTACATCCATACTCATTTTACCATCGCTCCTTGTTCTAACGTTGTTCTATAGTACCATTACGGAGTTTATAAATGGCTTTAAAGTTAATAAATAGATATTTTATACTATAAAATGAGATCAATGGATCCTGTTCCTTATATGTAAAGTTATTATCTTCATCATATTACTCTTCAGTAATCCCTATTGAACCAAAAAAACCGCACACTCTTAGTTAAAAGAGTTGTACGGTTTTTTTTGGTTCTGTATTGAGTCATTATTCAGTATGGCTACATTTAATATCATTTCCACCATGTATCATACACATTAATGGCTTCATTTCTTTTATGTTCCGTTTTTGTATACCAGCCTTCAATGATTTCGGCCGCTTCCGTCCTAATCTCTTTACCTTCTAGGTAGTCGTCAATTTCATCATAACTTACCCCTAAGGCAACTTCATCAGGAATCAATGGTTTATCATCTTCTAAATCCGCTGTGGGAATTTTCATATATAGTCGTTCAGGTGCTCCCACGAATTTAAGGATTTCTTTGCCCTGTCTTTTATTCAAACGGTAAAGCGGAATGATATCAGCCGCACCATCTCCATGTTTGGTGAAGAATCCCGTAATGGCTTCTGCTGCATGATCTGTACCGAGGACTACACCTTTATATAGTCCTGCTAAATCATATTGGACTTTCATTCTCTCGCGTGCCTTTGCATTGCCTCTTAGGAAGTGTGTCAATTTTTTCCCTGTCGCTTCCTCTACTGCACGTACAGATGCGTCAACCGCGTCCTTAATGTTGACGGTGACGGTCATGCTTGGCTTGATAAATTTCAGAGCTAGCTGCCTATCTTCTTCGTCAGCCTGGATACCGTAGGGGAGGCTGACAGCGATAAATGTATACTCGGTGGTCTTCAACTCTTGATTCAATTCATTGATCGCTACTTGGGCCATGTAGCCAGCTATGGTTGAGTCCTGACCACCTGAAATTCCAAGGACGAAACTTTTTAGAAATGTGTTCTTCTTCAAGTAGTTCTTTAGAAAATCGACGCTCTTCCGGAATTCAATTTCTGGATTGATTGTTGGTTGAACAAGTAATTTTTCTATGATTTCTTTTTGTAATGGACGCACTGTATAACCCCTCTTCCCAAATAGATTCGTTATTTTGTAAGCTTTCTATCCACATTGGCTTTCACTTCATCTATATTTCTCATTTTATTATCCCAACATTCCTGGCTCAGGTCGACGGGGTATTCTTCCGGATTTAAGGCCCTTAAGTATTCCGGCCACAATACTTGAATGTTTCTTAACGTAAAAGCTTTAATTTCATCAATCGATGGCAATTCGTACGTTAATGTACCATTTACAAAAATGTCTTCGTGCAGGTCAATTGCATCGAAATCTGTGACAAATTTACTTAAGAAAGTGTGCACGGGATGAAACATTTTTAGTTTTTCCTGTTCCTGTGGCTTTTCAAATTCCATCGCCAAGTAATCACCTTCTGCATGGTGGTTGACTTTATTAATGATCCGATAGATCCGTTTAAGACCAGGTGTCGTTACCTTTTCAGGGTTGGAAGAAATTTTGATGGTATCTCTCATATTCCCGTTTTCATCTTCTATTGAAACCATTTTATAAACGGCACCCAATGCAGGTTGGTCAAAAGCGGTGATCAATTTTGTACCGATACCCCAAATATCAATCCGGGCTCCTTGTTGCTTCAGGTTGATAATCGTATATTCATCCAAATCATTCGATGCTACAACTTTTGCATCTGGAAAACCGGCTGAATCAAGCATGCGTCGTGCTTCTTTTGAAAGGTAAGCTAGATCCCCGCTATCAAGACGGACTCCGATGAAATTGATTTTGTCACCCAATTCTTTAGCAACACGAATGGCATTTGGTATGCCTGAACGCAATGTATCATAGGTATCGACCAGGAACACACAGTCTTTATGAGAGCTTGCGTATTTATGAAATGCTGTGTATTCGTCTTTATAAGCTTGGATCATAGAATGTGCATGTGTGCCTGATACCGGTATTCCGAACAGCTTTCCTGCACGGACGTTGCTTGTTGAATCAAACCCGGCGATATAGGCCGCACGTGCTCCCCAAATGGCTGCGTCCATTTCTTGTGCCCGGCGTGATCCGAATTCGAGTGCAGACTCATCGCCAATAACCTGCTTAATTCGTGAAGCTTTCGTAGCGACGAGTGTGTGATAATTCACAATGTTCAGCAATGCCGTTTCAATGAGTTGTGCTTCACCAAGAGGTGCCTCTACCCGTAATATCGGTTCGTTGGCAAATACAAGCTCGCCTTCCTTCATGCAACGTATCGTCCCAGTAAATGAAATATTCTGCAAATAATTCAAAAAGTCCTCTTCGTAATGCAATTCTTTTTTTAGATATTCAATATCGCTTTCTGAAAAGCTAAAGTTCTGAAGATAATGGACAATCTTTTCTAGTCCCGCAAAAATTGCATATCCACTATTGAAAGGAAGCTTTCTAAAAAAAATTTCAAATACTGCCTTTCTGTTATGGGCATTATCCTCCCAATATGTTTGAGCCATATTGATTTGGTATAGATCAGTGTGTAGCGCGTAGCTATCGTCATTATATTTGTTTTCCATGATAGTTCCTCCCAAAAGAGAAGCGGTACCTCCCTTTTTTTCTGTGACGTTACTTTATGATCGTTGCGCCTAAGACCCCTTCGAAATGGGTAAGTGCCCAATCGTGTCCTGCCTGATTAAATGAAGCGATTGCATTTTCATAAATGAAAATATTATAACCTAAATTGTAAGCGTCCATTGCTGTGTGAAGAATGCATATGTCACTGCATACTCCGACTAGGTATACGTCTGAAATATCCCGCTCCCTGAGTTTGATATGCAGGTCCGTGCCTGCAAAGGCCGAATAACGTGTCTTATCCATATAATGTACATTTATAAGATTTTTATTGATTTCATATTCATCTTTAAGCTTTCCATATAAATCTCTCCCCATTGTACCCCGAATATTATGAGGGGGAAACAAATCCGCTTCAGGATGATAACCGTCTCTTTTTTCATGAAGATCGATTGCAAAAACTGTATAATCGCCTTGTCTAATAAACTCTTTTGTAATACTGACAAGTGCATCTTCTATCTCCTGACCAGGCTTACCACAAGTCAATGCACCATCATCGGCTACAAAGTCATTCGTATAATCGATATTAATCAATGCTTTTTTACCCATTTTTCATTCCTCCTCAATAATAAATCGAGTCCGTGACTATCTCAGCATTAAATCGGTAAAGTTGTGAGGGACGAAATGAATTACGTTTCGTTTTCTTCTGTAAACCCTTTTCATCCAAAACCTTTTCCAAGAATGGGAGCTTTGGAGCTTTAGAAAAAAACAATGAATCTGCGCTGATTTTTGCATCATCCCGTACTGTCAATAGAACTCGTTGTAGCTCCGAAAGCGTAAATTCATCCGGCAAGAAGTTTTTTGCAATGGTCGTTTGCATCATTTCTTTTTTCAGTAGTTCAATCGCTTCATTAATGATTTTATAATGATCAAAAGCCAAATTCAGTTGTAAGACTTCCTTAATCGTAAATAAGTCGACCTCTGCGGCATCATCGTTGGCCTTCCTTTGATGGAGAAATTTCTCCTGAACAATTGCATAAAAAGCATTTGAGATGATCCACCCTCTCGGATCACGGCCCGGTTGGTCATACATACCAAAATGTTTCACTTGAAGTCCTGAGACTCCAGTTTCTTCATTTAACTCCCTTTCTGCGGCTTCATAGGCCGTTTCATTAGCATTTACAAAGCCACCGGGCAAGGCCCATTTATTGCCTTCAACATTTGGATTTCCTTCCTTATCTGTAGCCGCTCGTTTAATTAATAGTAGTTTCAAAAACATTTCAGGTGGTGCTTTTTTCTCAGTTTTTTTAGCCGTTATCGTAAAGATAGCAATGTCTGCAGTGTATCCATCTGGAGTGATATATTTCTTTTTACCTTGCTGAACCATGGCAGCTCTCACTTTCTTTCTTTTAAATAAATGGATGAGTAATTAGTAAATCCTTAATTACTAATTATAATACTCTCGTTTTCACTTTTTTGCAACATTTAACATTTAATTATTTCCATTTTTAAGGATAATTATTTTCTATTGCTTCTGAAAGTTGACTCGTAGCTTTACAGTAGTAAAATTGTTGACATACAAGAAAGAGACTGTCTCATTTAAGGGACAGTCTCTTATTGAATTCTTAAACTGAGTATTGATTACTCATTTCTTCTAAATCTTCAGAAGCAACGGCCAAATTGGAAACTAACTGTTTCATCTCTCCAGTCATTGCGTTTATTTCTTGAGCAGATGCTGATACTTCCTCGATACCAGCAGCGTTTTCCTCAGATATGGCCGCAACTTCTTCAATGGACCCTTTGATTTTTTCTTCTTTATTTGTCAACAGGATTAACTGTTTTGCCATGGAATGAACCAATACATTCATAGTGGACAATTCCGTAGAAATATCATCGAAGGTTTCACCTGTCTTATGAAGGTTTCCTCTTCCCTCATCCACTTTCTCTAAGCCTGATGTAAGGATTTCCACCATGTTTTTTGAGTTGTTATTAACGTTGCCGACTATTGTAGAGATGCCGTTGACAGAATCAGAAACTTGTTCTGCAAGTTTCCTTACTTCATCCGCTACCACCGCAAATCCTTTCCCCTGCTCTCCTGCTCGAGCCGCTTCAATCGCTGCATTTAAAGCGAGTAGATTCGTTTGATCAGCTATATTGCTAATGAGCGTAACAAGCGTGGTTACTTCTTTATTTTGCGATTCCAAAGTTTTCACCTGATTCACTGACTCCGAGACAATATTATAGATTTCCTGCATTTTCTCAATTGATGAGCTCATTAATTTCATGCCAGTCTGTGAATCATTAATTACTACCTCTGTTGACTGGGTAATTTCTTGACCTTGCTTATTTGTTGCGGCAATGATTTCGGAAAACTCTCTCATATCCACCGAAAGTGTAGAGGCTAAGTTAGCTTGGGACTCTGCGCCAACCGCCATTTCATCCATCGTGACGGACACTTGAGTTGTCCCTTCATTTACTTCATTAGAGGAATTATTCAATTTACTACTCTGCTCGTGTAATGATGATGATAGACCATGCATTTTTCTTATCATTTCAGATAAAGTCTCCGTCATTTTTTCAAAAGATGTATAGAGTAATCCTATTTCATCAGTAGATTGTATTCTATTTTCCCGCGTTAATGTCGAGGCCTCTTCAAGCTGCCCCTTCGTAATAGCATTTGCAATATCCGATAGTCGCTTGAGAGGATTAAGCTTCTTACCAAGATAATAGTAGACGATTCCCAATATGAGTACAGTAAAAATAATCGAAATTGCAATGACAATCGGTAAAAGGCTGGATAGTACGCCATTTTTAATAGATTTAATAGTTTCGGCCTCCGTATCGACACCGAGAATGCCTATGACCTTTCCATCTTTGTCTTTAATGGGTGCGAAAGATGACATATAGTTTCCGTACTTTTCATCTTTAATGATTTCTGTACTCAACGTTTCACCCATCAAGACAGGTGATAACTCTTCATAAGTAATCGTCTCTATAATTTCCCCAATGGGCGACCCTTCACCAGAATCTAAACCATTGATCATCATTTTGACCTTGTTGTCTTCCACTGCATATGTATATACATACAGAACACCGGACTTAATTCGAAAATCATTTAATTGATTTTTAATTTGATTGTATGTGTCATTGACTTTGGGCTCATCAAGAAATTTCTGGTAGAGGACTGGATCGATATTTGAAGCTACTCTTGTTGCGTCTTTTATACCTGTTTCCTTAAAGGTTTGTTCAACCGATTGGGAAGAATCATAGTATAATGTTGCCAGATTGAATAGTAACAAACATGCTATTAAAACAAATAACAACTTAATTAGCGATGTTTTTATAGATTTACCTTGAAATATATTAATCAAGATGTTTCACCTCATAAAATGATTTAAGAACAGTAGGATGAGTACGTCTTATACCTATTTATCGTCCCTATGAAAATTATATGAAGATTATTGTAGAGATTATATATTGGAAAATAATAGAAACAAAAGCATTGGGCCGAAGGGTACTGTATGATGTTATATTCGTTAAATACGAATATATAGTAAAGCGAGGAGTTCCAAAACATAGGAATACCCCCACTTAATAAGCTAGTGGAGGTATTCACATCATATTTTAAAGCCTATCCACTATTAATAAAGGGGGCTTTTATTGATAGTGATTGATTAAACCGGATACACCCCGTGTTTCCGATCAGTGAATGTTAGCTGTTTACTGCCATATGCTTCAAAACGATTACTCAATTCATCTCGCAAATCATTAGGCTGGATGATTGCGTCGACAATCATCTCGGAAGCCAAACGATAGATATCGATATCTTTATTATATTCTTCTCGTTTTTGTTGAATAAAAGCAGGCCGTTCTTCTGCTTCCAATGCGTTAATTTTATTTGCGTAGACGGCATTAACAGCAGCTTCCGCACCCATAACGGCAATTAATGCGGTCGGTAAAGCTAATACACAATCCGGTTCGAAAGCGGGACCGGCCATTGCATACAATCCGGCTCCATAAGCTTTTCGCACCACTACAGAAATCTTTGGTACTGTAGCTTCACTCATGGCAGAAATCATTTTTGCACCATGTCGAATGATTCCCGCTTGTTCCACCTTTGTACCAATCATGAAACCTGGTATATCCGTAAGAAACAGTAGTGGGATATGGAACGCATCACATAAGTTAATGAACTTGGCTGCCTTATCAGCCGAATCATGGAATAATACTCCCCCTTTGACTCGTGGCTGATTAGCGATGATTCCGATTGATTGACCATTCAGTCGGGCGAGACCTGTAATCAATTCAGGTGCGAATAGCTTCTTGATTTCACAAAATGAGTCACGGTCTATGATCCTGTCGATTAAGTCATACATATTGAATGGTGCATTCTGATTTTTCGGAATCAAATCTTCAATCGTTTTTTCAAAGTCAGCAGGCAATTCTGATTGGCACGCTTTTGGCTTTTGTTGATAATTCCCTGGAAAATAACTTAAGTATCGACGGGCAAAGGCAATCGATTCTTGTTCTGACTGTACCAGAACATCTCCACAACCTGAAACGGAACAATGCATTTTTGCTCCGCCCATTTCCTCCTCGGTCACTTTTTCTCCAATGACCATTTCAGCCATTCTCGGTGAACCTAAGTACATCGACGCATTGCCTTCAACCATGACAACAATATCGCAAAAAGCCGGAATATATGCCCCACCAGCGGCTGAAGGTCCGAACAGGAGGCAAATCTGTGGTACTTTACCGGACAGTTTCACTTGATTATAAAAAATCCGACCAGCCCCACGCCGCCCTGGGAACATTTCGACTTGATCCGTGATACGGGCACCTGCTGAATCGACCAAATACAGTAGGGGTACTTGTAGTTTATCGGCCGTCTCTTGAATACGGATGATTTTTTCAACCGTTCTTGCTCCCCATGATCCGGCTTTCACTGTTGAATCATTGGCCATGACACAGACGGTCTGTCCATTGATTTTTCCAATCCCTGTGACAACTCCATCCGCCGGAAGGCCTTCACTCGTACAATTGGCAAAAAAGGCATCCTCAATATCTATCCCATCGTCAAATAACAGCTCTAATCTTTCGCGGACGAACAGCTTCCCTTTTTCCGCATTTTTTTGATGGTATTTCTCCAAACCGCCCTTACTTATTTTTTCAACCTGTTCACTGAGTTTATCGGTTGTTACCATTTATCTTCCTCCTTCAACTGAAGTTAATGACCAGTAAATATCGGTTTGCGTTTTTCCTTGAAGGCTCTCAGACCCTCCAACCGGTCATCGGTTTGTAGCGTCGTCTGATAACAGTCCTGTTCGATTTGCAGCCCCGTCTTTAAATCGGTTTCTACTCCCTGGTTGATCGACATTTTGGCTGCTCGCAGGGCCAAAGGGGCGTTAACGGCAATTTCATTAGCCAGTGTTTTGGCTACTTCAAGCAAGTGCTCGGAATCGACCACCTGGCTGATGATGCCCATCTGTTTTGCTGTTTCGGCGTCCAGTCTCCTTGCCGTATAAATCAGTTCTTTAGCTGTCGCTATGCCAACGATCCTAGGGAGACGCTGGGTCCCCCCGCCCCCCGGAATGATGCCAAGTGAGGTTTCCGTTAGCCCCATCTTTGCTGTGCTTGATGCAATACGAATATCACATGCTAGAGCTAACTCGAGACCTCCACCAAAAGCGGATCCATTAATCGCAGCAATGACAGGAACCGGAAGACTTTCAACTGCCGATATCGTGTCACCGATCAGTTTAAGCGTTTCCTTGACTTCCGCCTCATTCATCGCAGCCCGTTCCTTTAAATCTGCGCCTGCGCAAAAAGCCTTATTTCCAGCCCCTGTTAAAATCACTGTCCGAAGATTGGACAGCATTTTCAATTCATTCAGAGTTTCATATAAATTATGAAGAAGTTCCCTGGATAACGCATTGGCTGCATCCGGCCTATTCAATGTCACAATGGCTATTCCATTTTCCTCATGGCTAACCTTTACATTCGATAACATTACTTCACCTCTCGTGCGTTTATTGTGCGTTGTAGATGGCCATCTGATGGCTAGGTAAAGGCTTTTCCAAACAGGTTTGCATCATGGAGGCTGACTGGATCAGTTTTTTGGAGTCGATTCCCGTGTCAATGCCCATATTATGAAGCATGTGAACTAGATCATCTGTAGCCACATTTCCACTCGCACCCGGTGCATATGGGCATCCCCCAAGTCCTCCTAGCGCCGAGTCGAACGTGTCAATTCCATAGTCCAAAGATTTGAGGACATTCGCAAGGGCCATCCCCCTAGTATCATGGAAATGGAGGGCCAGACTGTCCTTGTCATACCGTTTCACCGCTTGCTCTAGGAAAACATCCACTTGTCTAGGAGAGGCGACGCCAATCGTATCTCCTAGTGATAGCTCATTGATCCCATACTCGAATAATTGATCGCATACCCTGAATATCTGATTGATATCAATTGGTCCTTCATAAGGGCACCCAAACACAGTGGAAACATACCCTCTTACCGTCTTTCCTGAATCTTTTGCTGCATCAATGACTTCCTTTAGAACAGGGAATGTGTCGGAGATTGTTTTATTAATATTCTTCAGATTATGGGTTTCACTGGCTGACATGAAAACCGATATTTCATCCATATTTGCTTCAAGGGCAGACTCTAACCCCTTTCGGTTCGGAACGAGGGCCGCATATGTGATAGTTGGATTTCGCTTGATTCCTTTACCCACCTCCAAGGCATCCCCCAATTGAGGAATCCATTTTGGATGAACAAAAGATGTCGCTTCTATATAAGTAAGACCGGTTTCGGAAAGCTGATCGATCCACTCTATTTTTCTTTGCGTCGGGATAATGACCTTCTCATTCTGAAGGCCATCCCGAGGCCCTACTTCCTTAATAGTTACGCTTTCAGGCCATTTCATCCTATCCCTCCTTCCCTTTATTCAATGACGGCCAAAACATCGCCTTCATTCACAAAATCTCCCTCATTTACTTTAAGTTCTTTGAGCGTGCCCCCCTTTTCTACTGATATGGGAATTTCCATTTTCATAGATTCCAAAATGATGATATCCTGTCCGTCAGCAACACTTTGTCCCTCACCTGCTACGATTTTCCAAACGCTTCCTGCCATGCTCGCTTTTAATTCTCCCATTTTGATTCCTCCTGTTTTCTTAATGAAAGGTATAAGACCCAGTAGGTCTCACCCAACTTATACCGTGATTTTTTTAATATATTTATTGATGAAATCCGTCGTCGTATCCCCTTTATGGAAAGCCGTATGTTCAATGATTTCCTTGAGCAACGGAAGATTCGTTTTAATTCCTTCTACTTTATATAAATTCAATGCTTCTTTTAATCTATCGATTGCAATCTCACGAGAAGCTCCGCTAACCACCAACTTGGCGATCATCGGGTCATAAAAGTGGGAAACGACCGAGTTATCCTGAACCGCAAGCTCATGACGGATCCCTTCGCCTTCAGGTAAGGACAAACCGGTCATTGTTCCTGGTGCTGGATAGAAGGTCTTAGGGTCTTCTGCATAAATCCTCACTTCTATGGCATGCCCCTGTCTTTTAACATCCTCTTGTGTAAAAGAGAGTTTTTCTCCGTTGGCGATTTTGATTTGCTGTTCCACAAGATCGAGACCCGTAATTTCCTCCGTGACCGGGTGCTCCACCTGAAGTCGTGTATTCATTTCAAGGAAATAGAATTTCTTGTTGGCATCAACTAAAAATTCCAATGTACCAGCATTGTGATAACCGATGCTCTTTACAGCTTTTATAGCCGCTTCACCCATTTTCTTTCTTGTTTCCTCATCCAGAAAAGAAGATGGGGCCTCTTCCACGACCTTTTGATGACGTCTTTGAACCGAACACTCCCGCTCCCATAAATAAACGGCATTCCCAAATTTGTCAGCCAGCACTTGAATCTCGATATGACGCGGTTTTTCAATTAATTTTTCAATGAACATATCCCCATTACCAAAAAATAACTGAGCCCTTTTTTGATTGCTTTCGAATGCTTTCGAGAGATCTTCCTCGTTAGTAATCATCTGCATACCGATACCCCCGCCTCCAGCTGACGCTTTCAGCATAATAGGATAACCAATCTTTTCGGCAACAGCTGCTGCCTCAGCACTATCGATTAATGGGCGTGAAAAACCTGGGACTAACGGGACCCCCGCTTGTTCCATCTTTTTTCTGGCTTCTACTTTATTGCCCATCTGTTGAATGACATCTGGATTGGGACCGATGAAAATCAGACCTGCTGCTTCGCATGAGCGTGCAAAATCTGCATTTTCGCTAAGAAATCCATAACCAGGATGTATGGCATCAACCTTAGCCTCTTTAGCAATTTCTAAGATTTTTGGGACATTCAAATAGCTTTCCTGAACGCGGGATCCTCCTAGAAGATAAGCTTCATCTGCATATGAAACAAATGGAGATTCGGAATCAGCTTCTGAATAGACTGCAACAGTCCCTATACCCAATTCCTTACAAGTACGAATGACACGCGAAGCAATTTCACCTCTGTTTGCAATAAGAACCTTTTTAATCATCCCATTACCTCCTTATTTAGTCCGTTCCGCTAATAAATCAAGAGTCTGCTCCCGTAACTTATACTTTTGGATTTTTCCGGATGCAGTCATTGGATACACATCCGTAAAATGAATGTAACGTGGTATCTTATGATGAGATATTTTCCCTTTGCAGAATGTCCTCAGCTCCTCTGCTGTCAGGCTTTCTCCTTCTTTCAAGATGATCCATGCCGTTACCTCTTCGCCATATTTCTTATCGGGAATGCCCAAGATCTGAACATCGAGTATTAAGGGGTGCTGGTAAAGAAACTCTTCAATTTCCCTAGGATAAATATTTTCTCCACCGCGAATTATCATATCTTTCAGGCGACCGGTTATCTTGCAGTACCCGTTTTCATCCATTACCGCTAAATCCCCTGTATGGAGCCACCCTTCAGGATCAATGGCCTCCTTCGTTGCCTCTGGGTTTTTATAATACCCCTTCATGACATGATAACCTCTTGAACAAAGTTCTCCCTGCTGGCCCCGCTCTAGTTCCTCTCCGGTAGCGGGATTTATGATTTTCACTTCCACATTTGGCAACGCCCGACCGACGGAAGAAACTCGAAGTTCAATGGGATCATCTGTACGGGTCATCGTAATTCCTGGTGACGATTCCGTTTGACCATACGTAATCGTGATTTCTGAAATCCCCATCTTATTCACTACTAGTTTCATGATTTCAATCGGACAAGTGGAACCGGCCATGATTCCTGTCCGCAATGACCGCAAATCATACTGATCGAAGTCTTCAAGGTTCAACTCGGCGATGAACATCGTCGGTACCCCGTGAAGTGCAGTACATTTTTCTGCCTCCACGGTTTGAAGTACGGTACGTGGATTGAATTCAATAACAGGCACCATCGTAGCCCCAACAGTAACGGAAGCCATCGTCCCAAGGGAACATCCAAAACAGTGGAACATCGGGACCGGGATACAGAGCCGATCTTCGTTTGTGAGTTTCATGCAAGACGCAGTATTCAATCCATTATTGACCAGATTCGAATGGGTCAACATGACCCCTTTAGGGAAGCCCGTCGTACCCGATGTATATTGCATGTTGATTACATCTTCCGGCTTCAGGTCCTTCATCCGATTATCGAGCATTTCCTCTGAAATCCGATTACTTCCCCTTAGGACATCCTCCCATGAAAAAGTACCGGGATAACGAATGTCACTCAGCATGATGATATTTTTTAACTTTGGTAGTTTCTCAGATTTTAATTTACCTGGCTCCGCAGTCTTTAGTTCGGGAAGAATCTCATAAAGTGTCTCGATATAGGAGTGATCCCTATATTTATCCATCAAAATGATTGTTGTCGCATCCGATTGTCGGAGGAGGTACTCCAGTTCACTCGTCCGATAATTCGTATTGACCGTGACGAGCACCCCACCCATCTTGGCGGTTGAAAATTGGGAAACGACCCATTCAGGCTTATTGGTAGCCCAAATGGCAATATGTTCACCTTTCTCAATACCAAGTGACATAAAACCGCGCGCTGCCTGACGACAAACCTTTTCGAATTCACTATAGGTATATCGTAAACCTAGTTCATGATATACCACCGCTTCATTACTCCCGTATTCAGTAGCGGTCTTTTCAAGCAGTTTGCCAATCGTAATATCTTGCAGATCTGACATCAAACTCCTCCTATCAAATAAAGGTAAGATGAACGCTTTTTATTAAAAGTGATAAAATCTGCAGGACTCCTCTAAGAACCTAGTTTCAGGTTCCCCAAAGATCAGCAACCCAATTGTCTAGCTATTACCATTCTTTGAATCTCGGAAGTACCTTCCCCAATCTCTAGCAGCTTCGCATCTCTTAAGTAACGCTCCACTTCATATTCACGCATGTACCCTGATCCTCCGTGGATTTGAATCGCTTGGTTGCTCGTACGGAATGAGGTTTCACTAGCAAAAAGCTTGGCAAATGCCGCTTCTTTCGCAAATGGCTTTTTATTATCCTTTAGCCACGCAGCTTTATAGACCATATTTCTCGCCAATTCTATTTCCATTGCCATATCAGCCAGTTTGAACTGAATCGCTTGGAAGTTGGAAATCGTTTTACCGAACTGAACACGTTCTTTTGAAAACGCCAAAGCCCTGTCGAACGCCGCCTGTGCTATTCCGACTGCTAATGCAGCGATGGAAATCCTTCCTCCATCCAAGGTAAATAAGAATTGTTTGAATCCCTTTTCCGGATCACCCAACAGATTCTTTTTTGGCACCCGTACATTATCAAGAATGATTTCACATGTATTAGAAGCTCGCACTCCCATTTTTTCGTAATTACTATTTATCGTTAATCCCGGTGTATCTGTTGGGACGATGAAAGCCGAGATGATATTTTTCCCCCTGCTATCTTTCCCTGAAACGGCTGTAACTGTGATGGTCCTTGAATAGCTTGCGTTCGTTATCCAGGTCTTCTCGCCATTGATTACATATTCATCACCTTCCACTACAGCCGTCGTTCTCGTACCACCCGCATCGGAACCTGCATTCGGTTCAGTCAAACCAAATGCTGCAAGTGTCTCACCAGTGGTGATCGGGATTAGGTATTTTTGCTTTTGCTCCTCGGTACCAAAGTAATAAATTGGGCTCGCCCCTAGCGAAACGGCCGCAGCATAGCTTAATCCTGTCCCTCCACAAGCTTTACCAATTTCTTCAACAGCAATCGCATAGGAAATCGTGTCACCGCCTGAACCCCCGTATTCCTCCGGGAATGGAATACCAAGTAACCCGAGTTTTCCCATCTTTTTGAAAACGTCTTCTGCAAACATGGACTTCGCATCCAGTTCTATAGCAATTGGTTTAATCTCTTTTTCTGCGAATTCCCTTACCATTTCCTTGATCATTTGCTGCTCTTTCGTAAGTGAGAAATCCATTTATTCATTCCCCTTTCATAGTGAGACCAACTAGTCGGTCTGTATCGAATGTAAACGCTTTAACTTTAATCGATATCCATTTGATTCTTTAGTAAATAAGGTTGGATGCTTGCATCATTTTTGAATTCTTCCGTTAATAGGCTCTTTAAAATTAAATCGACATAGATTCGTCCGATTTCTTCGATTGTCTTTCCGCCGTCCCGTTTATACCATTTGTAGGTCCAGTTCACCATGCCTAGTATGGACATCCCGGTAATTTCCACCGGTAACTCGCTACGGAATTCTCCCTTTTCAATTCCTTCTTGAATAACGGAGAATACAATTTCTTTATACTGGTGACGTTTTTTTTTGATTGCTTCTACATAAGGTGGTTTAAGATATATGCTTTCTTGATAGAAAACCGAAATATGTGGTTTATAGAGGTCAAACACTTTAACAAACGATAGGATGATCTTTTGCATTTTTGCCGAAGGGTGTATGTTATCTGAGGTGGCTTCCTGTGCTTTCGTTAAAACATAGGATATAAAGCAATCATGAATGACAAATAAGAGCTCATCTTTAGAGGAAAAATGATGATAAAACCCCCCCTTGCTCGTTCCGCATTCTTTCACGATTTCGTTCACAGAAACTCCGTGGTATCCATTTTGTTCAAAAAGGTTCAGTGATGTTTCAATGATTTTATCTTTTAACTCCGTAAGGCCATCACTCCTTATGTATCCGCTTACATAAAATCCATTAAACAAAAACTTGTTTAATGGATTTAATTAGATTTTACCAAATATTATCAGTTTGTCAATTTTTTAATATATAATCGTGGATGATTCGAATCTATACATTGAATTCCCCACTTAACTCATGAAAAGTGATAAGTGGGGAACAATTCAATTGATCCAATAGCATCGAGGTGTGTCGTAAAAGATACGCTGATTGAATTCGGGGAAACCGGATTGAAATTGAACATGAATCGGGCAATCAATCAACCATGGGAAAAAGCAATAAAATTCTTTATCTCCATTAATTATCGCCGTAATAGCTAAATCCAGGTTTTGCTGAAAAATTGTATATCGGGCTTTTGCCTGATCATACTCATTTTCCAAACCATCTACAAACACATTGACCGTTAAGAGATATTGACCAAGAGATGCATCCCAATTAGCCAACACTTCATCTCTTTTTTTTGCATCCAAGGCAGAACACTCATATTGCGTACCGATGGTAAGGTATAGATCACCTGTTTCATCAGAATGAGTCAGTGTATATTTCCTTCCGTCTACAGGGAGACATGGGGTCGTGGGTGGCATAAACTTAACCGTTAATTTTTCCGGATGAAATTCTGGCATCCCTTCATACTCCTTTTGAAAAATACAGGTTTACCTTATACTATGACAGTCGCCCATCCCTGGTGAATATCTACTTTTTCTTGACGGGTTTCACCACTGTTTTCATCAATTTCCACCCATTATTATATGACCAAACCGATTTGATTTCTAACAATGGATCTCTCCCATCCATTCCCATTATATATTGGACACCCGATAATCCCTTCCCTTTTCCAAAGATAGTCTTTGGTTTCAAAGAAGTGTATGAATGAACCAATAACTCCGTCGACTCATTTAACATGCCATCCTGATAAATCCCCGCCTCTTCATACTCTCTCTTCCTTGAACTGACATCTACAATCACAGGCTTTTTCCCTTCAATTTTGAATTCCGCTTTGTACCCATCGAGAAATTGGGCGGTGATTGGAACGGACGGCGGAACATCCAAATCCTTGGCCTTTCCATCTTTGAATGTATAAGCATAACACTTTAGTGTACGCTCTATCCCTTCCGTCAAGACAGTAACAAGCACATCTTGTGTCCCATCTTTATTCAAATCGACCAGTGAAAGTTCCGGCTTATACCCGGCTTCGAGTGGTACACTGATTGAGTTGCGATTACTTTCTACTCGCAACTCGATTTCTTTAAGGAACTTGCTACCTTTGTCGAAAGGTGTGCCTTGGACCTGGATTATGTCAATTTTTTTATCCCCCGTAACATCCCTTTTCGAAGAGATATAGGTCCCATTCTCTGGGAAATTTTTATCATGTGCTTCGACCGCTTGATAGCTTAAAAAGATTGAAAGTACTAAAACCGAATATTTTAGTAATTTTAACTTTTTCATGGCAATTCCCTTTCTTATATCAAATTGACTAATTCGAAATATTCCGCTTTTTGAACTTTTTTCGTTGATCTTTCATGAAAATGGACCAGAAGTAATAAAAACCAGGAACTAATATCGCAAATCCCACAATATAGGTAGCGAACACGGCCCTGAATGAAGTGGGGTCTGTAAATGCTTCCATTATCCTGACATTCGGATAGATGATATATGGTAAATGGGCGACCCCATAGACATAGCTTCCTATCATATATTGGATGATAATCGATATTACGGCGAGCCTTGGCATCCCCTTTACCTCTTGTTTGGAAAAATAGGGCAGGTAAAGAGCTACACCGCTAATGATAAAAAAGATAAGGGAGACCAATAGCAGTGTGGAGTTCTCCATCATTCCTTCGTAAATCCACGATGCTTCTTTTTTCAGTGTGAACATTACGAGAAATGCCATGATTAACACCAATGGACCTGTAATCATTGCGTCACGGCGGTAGATCTTATACGACTTTAGCTCATCAGCCTGTTTCGAATAATCAGACAGAAGCAAAGATGAGAGAAACAATGTACTTAAAATACCAAAGCCTAAAAAGGCATATTCATTTGCGCTAGTGAAAAGTTTAACTAAATTTAATTCCTCGTTCCCCCCTACATTCTCGAGAAATCCAAGATGGGTGATTGGTAAAACACTGATTAATAGGCCAGGTATAATGAGACCCGTTATTCCAGATATATAAGTCAACATCTTTGCATACTTATCCAAGCTGTGAGAGAAGACGAGAAAAGCACTTCTAATGCAAAGAAGAAGTAAAATTAAACTGGCGGGGACAATTAAAGCAACTCCAATAGAAAATACAGCACCCGGAAATAGGCTGTAAATGGCAATGACAAGACCTACAACAAATGTATTCGTCACTTCCCAAGTCGGAGATAAATAACTATTTGCTATCTTTGTGGCATTCGTATGCTCTTTCTTGATATAGATCATTGCCCAGAATCCTGCACCAAAATCCATGGACGCCATGATGGCATACAAGAAAATAAAGCCCCACACAAGCGTTATCGCTAGAAGTGCTTCATTCATTCACTATTCCTCCTTTTCATGAATTGGAATCGAATAACTGGACATCCTTCTGTTCAGCTTTATAAAGATCATCCGTTATGGAATGACGCTTGAAATAATAGGTAAGTGTAAATACAACAGACACACATAATATGATGTAAACGATAATGAATAATGTGAATAGGTACCCCAGATTTTCATAAGTGGTTACCGAATCTGCCGTGGTAAGCATTCGATAAATTGTCCATGGTTGCCTTCCCGTACATGCGAATATCCAACCACATTCGATGGATAGTACGGCCAATGGTCCCGAAGCCACAAACAACCATAAAAGCCACCTTGGATATCGCGCTTTCTTCAAGACCTTATTCCACACTAATGCGAACAAGGACAGTACTATTAATCCCCCCCCAATGATCACCATTGCATTGAATAATGTGTGAACATATAGCGGCGGCCAGTATTCCTCTGGAAAATCATTCAGACCGGTAACTACCGTATCAAAACTATTTCCTGACAAAATACTCAGTACCCAAGGAAATTCTATGCCATATTTCACTTCCCGCGCTTCTCGGTCTGTCCAACCGAATAATGTTAGACCTGCATGATCCTTCGTTTCGAACAGGCCCTCCGCAGCTGCTAATTTTTCTGGTTGTTCCCGATATAAATGCTGGGTCGTCGAGTGACCATTAAGTGCGGTCAAGAAAGAAAAGACCAACCCCAATACAATGCTTAACCTTAATGCCTTTTGGTGAAAATTATATTCGGTGGATCCATACTTATTTTTAAGCATTTTATAACCAGCAACAGCCGCAATTGCAAACGCTCCTGTCATATAAGCAGTGAGCGCCGTATGTCCTGCTGTTACGAAGAAACTCGGATTGAAAAAAGCTGCCCACGGATCCACATCGACGATTTCACCATTTTCGAACCGGAAACCAGCAGGTGTCCCCTCGAAAGCATGGACATTTGCAATAAGAACAGCTGAAGCCAAAGCACCAAATGCGACAAAGGATAAACTCAAGATTCTTGCCCATGGCCTGATTTTTTCAGCTGCATATACATAGATGGACATGAATAGTGCCTCAACCATAAAAGCATAAATCTCAATTTGGAACGGAAGGGCCATAACTCTACCTATGACCTCCATAAATCCAGGCCATAAAAGAGAAAGCTGCACACCGGCAATTGTACCTGTCGGGATTCCCACTCCCAACAGAATCCCTAGTGTTTTGGTCCAGCGTTTAGCCATGACCACATATTGTAGATCTTTCGTCTTTTGATACATCAATTCCGCTGCCAGCATCATCATAGGTAATCCCACACCTAGAGTGGCAAATATAATATGTACGCCCATATTAGTCCCGAACATCGCCCTTGCCATTTGTAAGTGATCCATACTTATTTCCTTTCTAACCTAATTTATTCTTGTTAGCTTCTCCACACAAAAGGAAAATATTTAAAAAAGTTCCATGAATCCTCTTTATCTTTTGTTACTAACAGTTTTTCCTTAGTTAAATATCATTTATTCTATCGAGGTCAATTGTAAGATATAAAATAGATGAACGACTTCGAAAAATAGCAGGTTTGTTGCTGGATGGTATACCATAGGTTTACGCTGTTCCCCATTAAAAAAACAAAAAAACACCGTTCAAAGTGAACGGTGTAAGCATTTGAACAATATTGAAAATTTCATTGTATAAATAGAACAAAATAGTCTTCCTCTTTCCTCACTATCATTAAGGAAGTATGGAAGATATCGATCATTCATGTACCCCACTTTGTCGAATTTTATCATTTAAAGTAGATAAGTAGTTAATAAAAATGATATGGCGTTACAAGGAGATACCATACAAGGTGAGTTTTCGGCTTAAAAGCGTATGCATTTCCCTCAATATTTTTTTATGATCCTGATTTTTACTCATAAAAAAAGACAACAAAAAAATATTTAACGATAGGATTTTATATTATCCTAATTTTCAATTATCTCAATGGTCATTTAACCAGTTTTCGTTCTTATCGTTTCTTTTCTTTATTCCAGTAGTCATATATAGCTTCTTTCAATACCCCATTTAGATTTTTTCCTTGCTTCGCTAACCATTCCGTCTGATCTATCGGTAATAGTAGTTTAAGGTTTATTCTTTCATTTGGCATTTCCACTTTTCTTATTTCTTTCAGAGTAATGCCCTCTTCAACATTCGGGAAGGATGCTTCATTCTCATGTACTATCTGAAAATCTTCATAGCCTTCTAGATCATATATCTCACAATATAGGTTAAGCTGGGGCAATCCTTCCCCCACTAAACCGCGCAGATGCATAATCGCACTGATTTCTTTACCATCTTCCAATTCTATTTCAATAATTAAATTTTCATTATTGCCGAATTTTTTTAATACTATTTCACTCACTATTATATCCAATTCCAATGTATACCTTGAATCTGTCTCAAATATATATATAGCACTATTAAACATAAAAACACTTTCGCCATCTATTTTTACTGACTTAACCTTGCGCATACACACTCCACTTTCAAGTATTATTCTCCATGAATTAAATGACGGCTATCATGATGATAAAGAAAATCTATAATTTAAAGTGATGCTCACTGTATTGACTATTCAACCATCAACCGTGATTCTAGATACTTATCCAACTTCTTTTTTACACGTTGGAGTGCATTATCTATTGTCTTTACTTGAACATTCAATTCTTGTGAAATTTCCAAGTAGGTCTGCCCGCCCATATACAAGTCCACGACTGTACTTTCCAGGTCACTAAGGAGTTCCGTTAATTTCAGTTCAATTTCACTGAATTCTTCTAATCCTATTAAAATGGCAACCGGATCCATCTGCTTTTGCTCAGGAACGACATCAATAAGAGCTTGCTCCGATTCCCCTTGGTAAATAGGTCTAAACAGTGAAACATAGGTATTCAAAGGGGAATGCTTTTGTCTAGTGGCCGCTTTGACGGCAGTGATAATTTGTCTAGTAATGCAAAGTTCAGCAAATGACTTAAAGGAAGCCGAATTTTTGCAATCTCGATAATCCCGGATAGCCTTATACAGTCCAATCATGCCTTCTTGAAAAACATCTTCCTTATCTCCACCCGTTAGAAAATACTTCATTGCTTTAGTTTTGACAAGACCTTTATACTTCGTAATTAATTGATTCAGTGCCTCATCGTCACCATCTTGAAATTTGCCTATCAATATTGCATCTTCCATTTGTGTAGGGTTTTCTACTTTTTCCTTATCGAGGATCATACTCATTTTTATTCCTCCACTCACTTAGTTGAGCACCAAATAACTACAAGGTTGCGTTTTAGCTTCAAAATATTGGTAGAGCCTTATAATATTATAGTATCTCAGCTACATCATTAAAGATACCCTTAAATACCGACATTTTCCAACAATATTATATATTACCAACTAGTAAATAGGAATATTGATTTATAAATTGTTTCATTTTATAAAGGTATTTATTCACAGTGTAATAGAATATTTAGAAAGAACATAACCCGGATTAAGATGTGGGGTTATATTGGGCTATCAAAATGTATAAAAAAAGACCTCGAAAAAATATCGAGGCCTTTTTATTCATCAATCTAGATTCTATTTCAATACCTTTTTACTGGATTCTTCCATGTGATCGGTTGGTTCACCCCAGCATTCAACATTCTTTAATCCCTTAATGTTACTTACATGGAAAACGGGATTCTTACCATCTTTCTTTTGCTTTTGATAATCAGCAAGGGCAGCGAAAGCTATTTTCCCTAGCAAGGCTATGGCTATCAGGTTTATGATGGCCATTGATCCCATCAGCAAATCTGCTAGATTCCATACAAACTCGAGCGAGGCCATCGATCCGAATATGACCATTCCAACGACTGCTGCACGATAAATATTTATCCAAACTTTTTTTTCATTAATAAAACTGATATTGGATTCTCCATAATAGTAGTTTCCAACAATTGAACTAAATGCAAATAAAAGCACAATAATAGCTAAGAATATACCAGCCCAAGATCCCAAATTCTCACTAAGGGCATTTTGCGTGAGAACAATTCCATCTGTTTCCTTCGACGAATACAGGCCGGAAAACAAGATGATAAAGGCCGTAGAACTACATATGATAAGCGTATCTACAAAAACGCCAAGTGACTGGATAAGACCTTGTTTTACCGGATGGGTGACATCTGCCGTAGCGCCAGCATTTGGAGCACTCCCCATTCCAGCTTCATTAGAGAACAATCCCCGCTTGATTCCGTTCATCATGGCTGCACCCAGTGCACCACTAGCAATTTCCCTCAATCCATCAAATGCACTATCAAAGATTAAAGCCAGAACACTAGGTAACTCGGTTATATTCATAATGATGACAACTAATGCTATTATTACATAAGCACCTGCCATGAAAGGCACAATGACTTCGGACACTTTAGCTACTACCTTAATCCCACCAAAAATGATTACAGCCGTAATGATTGCTAAAATAAGTGCAGTGACCCATTTCTCAACTCCAAAAGATGCTTGGAACGCACTTGTAATCGTATTGGCCTGAACTGAATTGAAAGCAAGTCCGAACGTCAATGAAATCAAAACTGCAAACGTGATACCCATCCAGCGTGCATTTAATGCTTTTTCCATATAATAAGCTGGACCACCACGGAATGCTTCTCCGTCTTTGACCTTGTAAATTTGAGCAAGTGTGCTTTCAATGAAAGCAGAAGCGGATCCAATCAATGCGATTAACCACATCCAGAAAACTGCTCCCGGACCACCAGTTGTGATGGCTATAGCCACACCTGCCAGATTCCCCGTTCCTACCCGGGAAGCCGTGCTGATACAAAAGGCCTGAAACGATGATACGCCTTTCTTATCTGCCGTAGCACCTTCCCCTAGTAACCTAATCATTTCTTTCACCATTCTAAATTGTACGAATTTAGTCCGAAAAGAAAAATAAATGCCCATTCCAATTAATAATATAATCAGTATAGATGACCATAATAAATCATTTGTTTCAGTAATAAACTTTTCTACTATCTCCATTTTTAAACGAACCCACCTCTAATTATTTCAATACAATACCTTTAGAGTTCCCGCTTTTGCAAAATAGTAAACACTTAAGAATAAAGATGACTCCGTATATTGTATTTAATTATACTATTTTAATATTATTGAAGAAGGATATTAGTTTTTTGGAACATAAAAGAATTAAAGATTTCATCCACACTTTCCATTCGAAGTCACTTACCCTAAAAAAGCCCTGGCGACAATGCTCCAGGGCCAACATTCATGATTTTACATTCATGATTTTACATTCATGATTTATTGATACTCTTCCACCCATACTATTTTTATTTCTTCTTCGAGAACCGGGGAAAACCTATTAAAATGGCTATGATTCCTGAAATCCCGATTAAGACTGGATAGAACGAATAGGGTAGGATACTGATAGGAGAGATGTGTGCGACACCTGCAGCTAAAAGTAGTTGTGCTCCGTATGGCAATAAGCCCTGAATGCTACAAGCGAAAACATCGAGCAAACTGGCAGATTTCCGTGGATCGATTTCATACTTTTCGGCAATGTTTTTTGCGAGTGGACCAGCAATGATGATGGATATGGTATTGTTTGCCGTTGAAAGATTCGTTAAAGCCACCAATCCCGCGATACTGAACTCTGCACTTTTTCTTGATTTGCTCTTTCTCGTCACGAGGTTCAGTAGGTAATCGATTCCGCCGTTATGTTTGATAACAGAAACCATGCCTGCAATCAAAATCGCTAGGAAGGAGATTTCATACATCCCAGCCATTCCATCCCCCATTTTTTGAATCACTTCCATTGCATGATAACTACCATCCGCTAAACCGATGATTCCGGCAAAGACGATGCCGATAGAGAGAACCAAGAATACATTGATCCCTGCCAATGCTGCCACTAGAACACAAAGGTAAGGTAGAATTTTGACCCAATTGTAGGCTTCTCCAGAAATTGTAGCTTGTTCACCCATCGTCAGAAAACCAAGGATAAAACATGTGATTATTGCAGCAGGTAACACAATAAAAAAGTTCACTTTGAACTTATCTTTCATTTTCGTTCCCTGTGTGCGTACAGCTGCTATAGTCGTATCCGAAATGAAAGAAAGATTATCACCGAACATGGCACCACCAATGACCGCAGCCATGGAAAGGGCAACAGATATATCCGTTTGATCACTGATTCCTACTCCAATAGGTGCTAAAGCCACTATCGTTCCCATACTTGTCCCCATTGATAATGAGATAAAGCAGGCGATAATAAATAACCCCACCATTAAAAGATTTTGCGGAACAATTGAAAGTGCTAGATTCACCGTAGACGCTACGGCCCCCATCCCATTTGCCACTTCCGAAAAAGCCCCAGCCAATAGGAATATGACAACCATCAACATGATGTTTGAATCCCCGGCACCTTTACAAAAGATTTCTACTTTCTGATCGAATGATTCCTTTCGATTCATTGCCAGTGCCGTAGCAGATGCAATGGCTATGGCAACAATCACTGGAAATGTGTAAAAATCTTTTGTAATAACACCTGAACCTATAAATAATATCAAAAAAACGATAAACGGCGTTAAAGCCCATGGATTCCCTTTATTGTCTAAACTCATGATGTACACCTCTTTAGTATTTTGCATGGTAATGGTAATGGATACTCTTTTTGGACTCTCTAAATTTTCCGGCATCCCTTCATTTTAATATGGTCTTGATTATAGAATAGTAACAAACCATCAAGAACAGATTCCTATCCTATGAGTACAAAAAGACCTCTTCCGTTTTATTACAAGAAGAGGTCTTTTAATCTATAAACACTCCTCTTATCTTTCAGGTCAATCGCCTGCTGGATTTGGCACAGCACTCTAAATAAGTCTGCTGCCGAGACATCTTCGGGCCAGTCCCTCAGTCTCTCTTGATAAGAAGTAAGAAATATTCATTTTTTCAAAGCAAATATAAGAGTACAGCATTTTAAGAGTTTTCGCAAGGTAAAGTATTAAAGATTTTTATAAACTGATGGAATGCATTAGTTTTTAGCTTTCGGGGCGAAAAGGTAGTTAGTGTGAAAGCACCTTTATTCTTCTACATTGATGGGTACCACTTTTCCATCTTCGACCGCTCCTACAACGACTTTTGCTGCGAATCCACCGTTTTCGTCAATCGATGGTATATTGTAAATTTTCTGTTCAGGTGCCGTATTTGTCAGCCCATCCTGCATATGGTCACGGATCGCATTCACATCATCGACTGTTCCCGCCGCTTTCATTGCCTCCACAAAGGCATACATAGCAATGTAATTCAACCCCACTTCAGAACTAGCATCTTCCTTATAAATTTTTTTATATTTATCAATGAATGCCGGTATTGCTTCTTCCTTGGAATCGATTAGCGGAAGAACACCGATCGAACCTTCCAATGTTTCGTACGAGCCCGCTATTGGTTTCATTTGATCCAGTTTCGCCTGGTCCATGATAATGAAACCGCCTTTAAAGCCTAGTTCCCTTGCTTGTTTTGCAACCTTGGCCGTAGGCTCTGACGCCCCCCCGATGAAAAGGACATCAGGCTTTTCTTTTAGGGCATTTGTAACAGTCGTGAAGAAATCCGTTTCTTTAGAAAAATCAATGGAGGCATTATACACGACTTCACCACCCTGTTTTTCCCAATGAGGAAGTAGGTTTTCCGCCCAGTCCTTCCCGTACTGGGAAGATGGTGGCAATGCCGCAATTTTCTTTCCGAAGTTTTCCATTGCATACGTAGAAAACGGTTCAATATACCCTTCATAATTTGGCGGGATCCTCACCGTTAATGAATTACCGCTTTCCGTGATGGCTGGTTCACTCGAATAGCCACCGATGATGAATTTCTCTTTTTCGTTAAAAACCTGAAGGGCGAGTATCCCTCCACTATGAGGAGTGAAAATAATCGGAGTTTTGTATTCCTGAATTAAACGTTTAGCATTTGAACCCGTTTCATTCGGTAAGTACTTATCATCCAACGAAACCAGGTTGAGCGTATATTTTTCCCCTTCCACTTCAAACCCACCAGCATCATTGATTTCATTTACTGCCATCTCCACACCATTTAACGTTCGTTTTCCATATAAGGCTGCTGCTCCACTCAAAGGACCGCTAAAACCGATATTGACGACATTCTTCCCTTTACTGGCCTTTCCTCCCCCACTTGAGGCAGGGCTGTCTCCTTTGTTACAGCCGGCTAGTGCCGTTAGGACGAGTAATAGCATGACAAAGAATACACTCAATTTTTTCATGAAAATCCCCCATTCATTTTTAAACTCTTATGCTCCGATATAAGCTTTCCGTACTTCATCATTAGCCAATAATTCTTTTGCAGTCCCTTCGACGACAATTTCCCCATTTTCAAAAACATATCCCTTATCTGCAATGCTAAGAGCCGCATTCGCATTCTGTTCGGCTAGTAGAACGGTTATGCCTTCCCGGTTTATTTCTTCAATGACTTGGAACATCTGTTCAACGATCAAAGGAGCGAGGCCCACGGAAGGTTCATCTAGCATCAAAAGCTTTGGCTTAGACATCAAGGCCCTGCCAATGGCTAGCATCTGTTGCTGTCCACCACTCAAGCTGCCGGCTTCATCATGGAGTTTTTCTTTTAAAATAGGAAATAAATGATAGACATTTTCCAATGAGGCCTTGATTTCCATCTTTTTTTTTCGATGTACGTAAGCTCCCATCTTCAAGTTTTCCTGGACAGTCATCTGAGGAAACAGTTTCCGCCCTTCTGCACATTGCACGATTCCAGCTTGGACATTCTTATCCGGATCCCTACCTCCGATAGCCAGTTCCTCAAAATGAATTTCACCCTGAGCCAGCTTGCTTATGCCGCTGATAGAACGGAATGTCGTGCTTTTCCCTGCTCCATTCGCTCCCAGTAGAACGACAATTTCCCCTTTTTTCACTTCAATATTCACATGCTTGATCGCAGAGAAGCTCCCATAACATACAGTAACATCAGTTAACTTAAGCACTAGCACTACCTCCTAAATAGGCTTTAATAACCGCCTCATTCGCCCTGATTTCTTTTGGAGTGCCTTCAGCAATCTTTTCCCCGTAGTTCAGGACCATGATATGGTCAGCTAAGTTCATGATCATATGCATCTTGTGCTCGATCAAGCAAATCGTGAAGCCCGACTGATTCAACTCCTTGATCAGTTCTGTAAGCCCTTCTGTTTCATCAGGGTTTATGCCGGCGGCCGGTTCATCAAGAAAGATGATTTCCGGATCCGTCGCAAGGGCAAGGGCAATCGCAGTCCGCTTCTTTTCCTCTTGAGAAATACTCGAGACCATCTTATTTGCCGAATCCATTAAGCCGACAATTTTCAATACTTCCATCGCTTTATCACGACAGGCCTTTTCCTCCCGTTTTAACCTCTTCGTCCTTAGGATAGCATCTACCAAATTCGATTTAGTTCGAAGCCTATGCCCTACAATCACGTTATCCAAGATGGTGGATTGCTCAAAAAGACTAGTCGTCTGGAACGTTCTTGCTATGCCAAGCCCCGCTATTTCATTGGCAGGAAGCTTCGTGATGTCTTTCCCTTTGAAGAGGACTGCTCCAGAACTTGGACGATGGAAGCCGCTGATCAAGTTGAAAAACGTAGACTTCCCGGCTCCATTAGGCCCGATAATCGCATTGATCTTTCCTTTTTCAATGGTGAAATCCACATTTTTTACAGCTGCCAATCCCCCGAAACTCTTTGTTAAATTCTTCGTTTCGATAAACATCTTCATCCCTCCTCCGCATTAACCGGAACGTCCTTACTCATAATCAGTTGTTTCTTATCTCTTCGTTTAATTTTCCAATCAAAGAATGCACCCGAAATACCGCGTGGATAGAAAATTATGATCAACGTAAGTAAAGGTCCAAAGATCAACATTCGATACTCTTGGAGAAATTGTAGATTCTGGGATAGTATGACGAGAAGCAAAGTTCCAACCAAAGGTCCCGATAGAGTTCCTATTCCGCCGACCAGTAGATACATCAACAAGTCGAACATTATGGCCGTAGACCCGATATCCGGTCCGATAAACCGCACGAATGAAGCATATAAGGCACCTGCCAAGCCTGCAAAAAATGTAGAAAGAACAAATGCGGTCAACTTATTCTTCATCGTGGATATGCCTATCGTTTGGGCAAGTTCCTCACTATTCCTGATGGCCATATAGGTTCTCCCTGTCAACGAATGAACAATACGATACATGACCAAAATGACGCCAAGTAGGAAAATGAGCACCAAATAATATTGTGAAGCGGCCGTCTCGAAAGTGATGGGTCCGATATTTCCAGGGGCCGGAATCCCAATCAAGCCTCTAACTCCTTCTGTAAGACCTTCCCATTTATCGATGACCAGGTAGATGATATATCCGACGCATAAAGTATAAATTGCGAAAAAGTGTTCTTTTGTTCTCAATGCTATTAAGCCGACCAAAAAACCAAGCGCCCCGGAAATTAGGCAAGACAAGACCAGTGCCAACCAAAAGTTCATTCCCGCTTTTACCGTCAATAACCCCAATGAGTACGCCCCAATGGCAAAGTATCCAGCATGGGCAAGCGAAAGATAGCCCGTATAGCCCGCTAACAGATTAATTCCATATACCGCGATTGCCCAGATGAAAGACAACGTTAACATATGAACGTAATAGTCATTCTGCGCGATGATTGGAAATAAAAAGGCCAGGATGATCAAAATTAAGATGACATTTCGTTTTGATAAGATATTCAAACTACCTCTCCCCCTTTGCGAAAAGACCCGTCGGTTTGACCGTTAAGATGACTACTAAAAGGAAGAAGGCTATGATATCCTTATAATCATTGGATATATAGGTTGCGCCAAGGCTTTCACTGAATCCAAGAATATATCCACCAACGATTGCACCTGGAACGCTTCCCATCCCTCCTAGGATGATAATCACGAAAGCCTTTAATATCACTAAATGACCCATGCCTGGAAAAACTAGATTGATGGGAGATGCAAGGGAGGAAGCAATGGCGGCTAGCCCCCCAGAAATCATGAAGGTCAGCATGGCAACTTTATTGATGTTAATCCCGACTAGCGAAGCCCCTTCACGACTTTGGGACATCGCGATGATCGTGGAACCTGTATACGTCTTCTTTAAGAACAGATAGAGAACCGACATGACCACGATTGCCGCCACAATAATCAACAAACGTTGCATCGTGAACGTCAAGCCCATGATATTGACTACTTGTCCATAAGGAGATTGCATGGTTTGAAAATCAGCTCCCCAGACAAATTGTGCAAAGGCTTCAAGAAAAAGTAAAATTCCAATGGCTGCAATTTTATCATGCAACGGTGGAGCATCCCTTAACAAACGGAATACGAATCGTTCCAATAAAACCCCAAGAAGGCCCACGACAATGACGGACACGAACATAGCAATCCAGTAATTCAGCCCAGATAACGTCATCATCGACAACGTGACATACCCTCCTATCATATAGAGAGCACCATGGGCAAAGTTAGGGATATGAAGAATCCCATATACCAATGTCAACCCAAGGGCAACTAGGCTATATACGCTTCCGATTGTTAAACCATTAAACAATTGCTGAATTAAAATCTCCATTTCCTTCCTCCCTTATCCCAATGAATGTTCGTAGGTAATGCTTTACTTGAATACAACATCCCTAACCATAAGGAACTCTTCTCCATGACCCTATCGAATTGTTAATGCCAACCTTTTTTGTTAGCGCTTTCATTATTTCATCGCGTAATCCATCGAAAGGCTACCCGCTTCTTCTGTAACCTCGTTTCGACCCATTTTTCCGTAATCTTTATCTACTTTTTTAGTTGTCTGCATCCCATTTTATGATTTCATGAATACTATCTTCATATCTGTCAACTGAATAACGCTGTGCAATCGTCGGAAACGTTCCACAGTCACCTCACATTCCCCATAAATCATTTGTAAAGCATTTCCTTAATAACAATGCAAGTACTATGCCATCTTGAAAAAGCCATACTAAGTCACTTTACGAAATAAGAATGATTCACTTTTGATTCAAATAATTGAATTCATATGGCATAACCATCATTCACTTTTGACTGAACGAACCACTTTTGAATTAGAATGGATTGTCTTTCAGATTCATAGATATATTATTATCCAGATGACTACTAGGGAAGAAATGAAAAGGGGTATTCCCCTTACGGAAATCCCCCTTTGCTTACCTATTCTTTTCACTGACTCTCAATCCATATTTTTTTAGTTTCCTGACAATCGTAGCCTGGCTTGAATCAAGAGCTTCAGCAATTTCATATGTGGTCTGATAAGTTTGCGCTGCTTTTGTCAATATTTCTTTTTCAGCTCCCTCCACCGCTTCCTTTAGAGACTGAGAATCACGAGAGTTGGTTTGGCTCATGTTTTCTTGCTGATATTCTACAGGCAAGTCGCTTACCGAGATGACGGAACCATTCGTTAACACGACCAGTCTTTCCACTATATTAATCAGTTCTCGGACATTTCCCGGCCAATCATAATGAAAAAAATAATCTTTTAACGCTGAATCTAACTTTTTGGTCAATTTATATTGGTTGTTGGCCTTGGTTAAAAATAAATCAGACAATGCGAGGATATCTTCTCTTCTTTCCCTAAGAGGTGGAATCACAATGGGGATGACATTCAGGCGATAATATAAATCTTCGCGAAATTCTCCCGCTTTGACCATATCCAATAGATTTCGATTTGTGGCCGCGATAATACGAACATCGATTTTCTTCGGTTTCGTTCCTCCGATTCTTTGTATTTCCCTTTCCTGAAGAACACGAAGTAATTTTACCTGAAGCTGAAGTGGGAGTTCACCGACTTCATCCAAAAATAATATTCCGTTATCAGCTATTTCGAACATCCCCGGTTTCCCCTTGTGATTAGCCCCGGTAAACGCTCCCCCCTCATAGCCAAACAGTTCAGACTCCAATAAATCGGCAGGAATCGCCCCACAGTTTATTTTAACGAAATCCCCTTTTTTTGAACGGATGCTCCCGTTAAAGATATTGCGGGCCAATACGTCCTTTCCCACACCCGTTTCCCCTAATATAAGGACTGTCGCGTCAATGTCTGAAATCCTTTCAGCAATTTCGTAAATCTTCCTTATCTTTTCACTAACAAAAACGACTCCATCTTGATTTGTAATCTTTCTTAGCTTTTCGATTTCCTGCTTATACTGATTGTTCAATTCATTCACTTTCGTCAATTCATGCATCAGTTCATTCAAATCGGATAAATCACGTATATTCGTAACGATCTGTTCAATCTCCCCTTCACCATTAAACACCGGGCTTCCCGTGATCAGCGTCTCTTTTCCGGCGAAGTTATCCTGTACGACTGATACAGTCCTCCTCTGCTTTACCACTTTATGTGTAACCGAGGCATTCAGTATTCCACGCTTAATCAACTGATTTACTGATTTGCCGATATAATACTCTTTAGGAATCCCCGTAATTCTCTCAATAGCCGGGTTTGTATATATTGTCACTCCATCAGGATCGGTGATATAAATGCCATCATAGGAATTCTCAATGATGGCATCCAATGCGCGGTTCATTTTTTTGGTTTCCCCGAATTCTTCCATTACATCATCGACATATGAAGTTTGACCCCCTACATATAAATGCTCGCCTTTTTCCAATTGCATCACTGAGATAAATACATATCGATTGGTGCCATGGTATGCTGTTGCCAGCCTATTATTATCAAAAAATATCCATCTATCAAATAAATCTGAAAGGGTATTTCTATTCTGCATCTGTTCCTTAAAATATTGGCTCCATTCTTTAATCTTGCCTTCATCATCAAGGATAATGGCAGGAAATGGCCATTCTTTGATCCATTTGATCTGGGAATCCTGTTTCAGTTGATTCAATACATTCACCACCGCAAAAGAATTCTTTCTAATTCAATTCTCGATATCTTTCGAATCCCCTTTAATAATGTCGAAATTCCAATAAAAAATAGTGATGAAATAACTTCATCACTACCTATCATTCAATATACTTTGAATATGACCTCCCCACTGATTGTTTCCTTGCCTACTTGATTGACGGCAACTACAACAAAATGGTACGTATCTTCCTTTTTCTCTTTTAAATAGGCTTGAAGCGTGATGACATCATCTAGAAAAACCATACTCTTGAATCGTATTTTATACTCTTCAATAAATCCGATGTCATAAGAATCACTGAATAACTTTGCAAGGTTTCCCATCGTCCACATTCCATGGGCAATGATTCCAGGTAGACCGGCCTTTTTAGCTTCTTCATCAATGGTATGAATGGGATTGAAGTCACCGGAAGCACCAGCGTATTTAATGAGATCTAGGCGTGAAACAGGATCCAACTTTATCGATTGTACAGAATCTCCAGGATTCAATTCTTTTAACAAACTCATCGGCTCCCCACCGACTTTCTTACCGTATCATTGATGATGACCAATTGATCGGCAGTAAATACTATCTCACCATTTGCATCGGTTCCATAATTTTTTAATGCTAGAAACCCCAAATCCCCCTGTTTTCCACTCTTCTCATAATAATCCTTCACTTCTGTATAACACGTGATTTCTTCCCCTACCAGAAGGGGCCGCTTATAATGATAAATCTGCTCGCCGTGAATTAACCCTTTAGCAGGGAGGTTCAACCCTTCAATCACTCCATAATCAAAGACCCGTGGGAATGTAGGAGGGGCAATATTCGTGCCGTACCTTGATTGTTTTCCTATCTCTTCATCAATGAAAATAGGATGCAAGTCACCGATTGCTTCCGCGAATTTTTTCACGGCCCCACGTTCGACTGAATTTTTGACCGGTTTGGAACGTTTTTCGATACAATCTTTAAACATATCATCCCCACCTAATCAGTTAATTTTTTGGACCACCTGCAACGTAAAGAACTTGACCATTAACAAAGGAAGAAGCTTCATCAGCAAAAAAAGCAACAGCATTTGCGATATCACTTGGCTTCCCGCTTCTAGCAACTGGAATCTTCTTCACACTTCCCTCAACGAACTGCTCAAAACTGACCCCCACACGACGTGCAGTTTCTTTCGTCATCTCCGTTTCAATGAATCCAGGGGCTACCGAATTAGCTGTGATTCCATATTTACCGAGCTCAATCGCTAACGTTTTCGTTAACCCTTGCAGCCCCGCCTTTGCAGCTGCATAATTCGATTGTCCTCGATTGCCGAGAGCCGAAGTGGACGAAATATTGATGATTCTTCCATATTTTCTTTCAACCATGTATTTCTGAGCAGCACGGACTGAATTGAACGTACCCTTCAAATGTACATCCATGACTGTCTGCCAATCCGAATCGGTCATTTTGAATATTAGGTTATCGCGAATGACCCCCGCGTTATTGACAAGGATATCAAGTGAACCGAATGTTTCCGCTATTTCCTTGACAGCAGTTTCCACCTCTTCTGCCTCGACTACATTTGCCACTTTTGTATAAATGGTATAGCCTTGGTCACGTAGTTCATTTCCCGCTACATTCAGGACCTCTTCATTAATATCGATGATTCCTACCTTTGCTCCTTCACTTGCTAGTAGTTCAACGATTGCCCTTCCAATCCCCCTGCTTCCACCAGTTACTAATGCTGTTTTTCCTAAAAATCTTCCTGTCATGTTTGTTCCTCCTCATCTATTATAAAAATTGTCCTAGTTTAACATGTCCTTTAATTAAGTTCCTTGAAATGATCATACGCTGAATTTCATCTGTACCATCGTATATTCTCCAGAGCCTTGCTTCACGGTACCAACGCTCAATAGGCAGTTCTTTTGTATAACCCATGCCACCATGGATTTGCAAAACACGATCGACGACTCGATTCCCCATATTCGAGCCATAAAGTTTAGCCATCGAGGCTAGATGACGATTGTCTTCTCCATTATCAAGTGTGAAAGCTGCATTTAAGACTAACCACCTTGCCGCTTCAATTTCAACAGCAGAGTCTGCAATCTGCCATTGAATGGCCTGACGTTCCGCAATAGGCTTCCCGAAAGTTACCCGCTCCTTTGCATAGTCGATGGCCATTTGGAGTAATCGTTCAGCTGAACCCACTGCCCTTGCCCCAACAATCCATCTTGCAAAACCTATCCACTCGAGACCCAATTTGTAGCCACCATGTATTTCCCCTAATATATTCTCCTCAGGTACCCGCACATTGTCGAACACTAAACCGGCAGGTCCCCATTCGCCCATCGTATTGATATATTCTGATTTCCATCCCATGTCCCGATCCACGATGAAACAGGTGACGCCTTCCGTCCCCGTTGCCTGGTGACGTTCTTTGTCCGTAACCGCAATGACCATGACAAAATCTGCATCATTTCCACCGGTGATGAACGTTTTTTCGCCATTCAGCACCCACTCGTCTCCATCCTTAATGGCCGTCATTTTTATGTTGCGTGTATCGGATCCAGCCCCTGGTTCCGTCATCGCAAAACAAGACTTCTTCTCCCCATTGATCGTTGGAATCAGATATTTCTTCTTCTGTTCTTCATTTCCATAATACAGAATATTATCAGCTGATCCACCGAAACTGAAAGGAACGAATGTCTTCGAAACTTCCATCAGCACGATGGCCATCATCATTTGCCCTAAATCAGCCCCACCATATTCTTCAGGTGTATTAACTCCCCAAAACCCCGCCTTTTTTGCTTTTCCCTGTAATTCCTGTAATGTCTCTGCAGGTAAACTGGGCTTTCCGGCTATTTCATTCCGGAGCACTTCATTTTCCAGTGGAATCAGTTCATTTTCGACAAACTTACGAATCGTTTTTTGCACCATTCTTTGTTCATCCGATAAACGTAAATCCATTACAATCCCTCCAGCTTCCATTAAAATTATTTTGAATGCGCTTTCTTCAATTGCCCTGTAATGATGTTTTTCTGGATTTCCGACGTACCTTCATAAATTCTAGTAATTCTTGCATCCCGAAAGAAACGTTCGATAGGAAAATCCTTAATATATCCGAGTCCTCCATGAATCTGGACCGCTTTATCCGCCACCCGATTATATACTTCCGAACCGAAAAGCTTCAGCATGGCCGCTTCCTTAATGATTTTCTCTCCCTGATCGACCATCCAGGCCACTCTATAGGTAAAAGAACGAAGTGCCTCTATTTCCATTGCCATCTCAGCTATCATATGGGATACAGCCTGGTGTTCAATAATCGGTACATCAAATTGTTCCCGTTCCATTGCATAATGAATGGATAAATCCAATAAGTACTGACATGAACCTAAATTGCGTGCTGCGAGTCCTGCTCGACCGTTTGCCAGGATTTTAAGGGCATTGACGTATCCTTGGCCAACTTCCCCCAGTACATTTTCCAAAGGAACCTCGCAATTTTCAAAAATCAGTTCTGCAGAATGGGAACCTCGTAGCCCCATTTTCCTTTCCATACTACCTACTTGGAATCCTGGGAATCCCTTTTCTACGATGAATGAAGTGATTCCTTTTGCTCCTTTTTCCTTATCCGTAACAGCCATGACGGTGAAAATATCTGCCACATCCGCATTCGTTATATAGTGCTTTGTTCCATTCAGGATATATCTATCACCTGATTTTACCGCGGTCATTTTTAAATTTGTGGCATGTGATCCTGCAGCTGGTTCCGTTAAAGCAAATGCTCCGATTCGATTTCCACTTGCCATGTCAGAAAGATACTTTTGCTTTTGTTCTTCATTCCCCATCTCCACAATACCGACTGTTCCGATACCGGTATGGGCTCCTATCAACGTCGTATACCCATTATGCGTTTTTCCTATTTCCTCATATAAGGCACATTTTTCGACCATACCGATACCTAGTCCATCATACCTCTCAGGGATACTAAGACCGAATAAGCCCATTTCTTTAGATAATTGAATGAGAGAATCAGGGATACGGTCTTCCTCTTCAATCTGCATGGCAAATGGTTCGATTTCGTCTTGAATAAATTGCCGGATATTTTCTTTCAAAAGTAGAGTCTCTGCATCAAAGCGAAAGTCCATGCCGTTAGCCCCCCTTTTTTTTAAATTGGTTTCTGCCGATCGAACCTTTTTCACATGAGTTGTTTCTTAACTTAAAGCACTATGTATAGGCTTTTGTTTAAATGAACCGCAGTTTAATAGAAATACGAGTCGAAGATTAAAAAATATGTCTTTTTGACGAGCATGTAGGAAGGTCATTTCAATTTTTTTCAAGATTAGAATTCTTGTTATAAGATCTATCCATTTTTGCTCCCTTTCCTAATTCACAAAAATCAAGAAGATACAATTATCATATGCAAGTAATGTGCCAAATTAAAAACGCTACCAGGCTAGCAATCTGGTTTCATTAAAATTCAAATTTGAATTAATCATCCAATTATTGAGATTTTCTCATGGACACTACAACGATTTAATTTTGACTTAATCATTCACTTTTGAATTAAGAACATATTAAGTAGTTAGTGAGTAAAGAAGGCATCGGGGTAAATGTAAATGGTGTTATTTGACTACACGGACAGTAAGGGACGAATGAGCCTAGATTTGAACACAGATCAACCATAGAAATAAAGAAAAGGGATGCTGACCAAGTCAGCATCCCTACTATAAAATGAATGGATGTTACGAATCTTTTACAGATTCATCTTCTAATGAAATTTTCCATAATTCTTTTGCTTTTCCGCTTTCCGTTTCGTCAAAAATAAAGGAACCATTTGTGTAGCGATCATGATTTTTCAATGATGATGCATGAACGGTTTCAATTTTGCCTTTTTCAGAAAGAATGAACAAACTATCGGTTTTATTGACTGTATCAAATCCAATGACACGATGAGGATTTGATTTAAGTTCCCTTAATACGACAACCCCACGTTTAGCACGGCTTGTTTTTTCGAACTCCGTCAATTTCATTTTCTTGATGGCCCCGCGTTGTGTGACGATCAAAATGGATTCCTTACTATCCTTGGCTAATATCTTACCGCCAATGACATAATCATCTTCTTTCAAATTGATTCCCTTCACACCAGCAGCACGGATGCCTACAACACTCACTTCTTCTTCATCAAACCATAAGCCATAACCATTGTGGGTGACTATGAATAGATCAGCCTTGCCATCGGTGTGGTGAACATCAATCAATTCATCATCACCCTTTAAATTGATGCCTACTAGGGTTTTGGAATGACGCTGTGCTTTATAGGAAGCTAGTTCGGTCTTTTTGACCATGCCATTTTTCGTTATGAACACTAAAAACTCCGGCTGATTGAAATCTTTTATTGGAATGGCCTTAATGATTTGCTCATCCCGATCTATTGGGATGATATTCGCGATATGTTGGCCCGTTTCTTTCCAACGAATATCTGGAAGCTGATGGACTGGACAATATAGGAAATTACCTTTGGAAGTGAACAACAACAGTACGTCCGTCGTATTCATTTCCAGTTTCTGAAGCATGCGGTCTGAATCCTTCATGCCAAAATCAAGCCCGCCGGATGCCGAATAAGATCGTAGCGATGTACGCTTGACATAGCCCTCTTTCGTTACAGTGACCATAACGTCCTCACTTGCTATCAAGACTTCAAGATTGATCTTGATTTCTTCAATCTCATTCTCGATTTTCGAACGTCGGCCGTCATCAAACCCTTTTTTAATAAATCGTAATTCTTTTTTAATGACTTGAAGTAGAACCTTCTCACTACCAAGTATTTTAGTCAATTCCTCAATCTTACTGTTTAACTCCGCTGCTTCAGCTTTTAGAGCTGTAATGTCCGTGTTGGTCAAACGGTAGAGCTGTAAAGATACAATGGCTTCGGACTGAGCTTCGGTAAAGGTAAACTTGGCAATCAGGTTATCTTTAGCATCTCTTTTATCCTTAGAACCTCGGATGACAGCGATGACTTCATCTAAAATGGATAGAGCCTTTATTAAGCCGTCTACAATATGTGCCCTATCGTGTGCTTTTTGAAGTTCAAAACGAGATCGGTTAATTATAACCTCTTTACGATGGTCAATATATGCATCAAGCATTTTAGGCAGGCTCATCAATGTCGGCCGTTTTTTATAAATCGCCACCATATTAAAATTATAAGAAACCTGGAGATCGGAATTTTTATATAAATAATGCAAGACACCATTTGCATCTGCTTCTTTTCTCAATTCAATTACGATTCGAAGTCCCGTACGGTCGGTTTCATCACGAACCTCCGCAATTCCTTCAACTTTACGATCAAGCCGGAACTCATCTATTTTCTTTACAAGATTCGCTTTATTGACTTCATAAGGGATTTCCGTAACGACAATTTGTTGCTTTCCTCCACGTATCGTTTCCACATCAGCCAAGCCACGGACGATGATTTTACCTTTGCCGGTTTCATAGGCTTTACGAATGCCTTCGATTCCCTGAATGATACCGCCTGTTGGGAAATCGGGACCTTTGATAACTGTCATCAAATCCGCGACTGTCGCTTTCGGGTTATCGATCCTCATAATGGCTGCATCAATGACTTCGCCTAATTGATGTGGAGGAATCTCCGTTGCATAACCAGCAGATATACCTGTCGAACCGTTTACGAGCAGGTTCGGGAACATTGCCGGTAATACGATAGGTTCTTCGGATGTATCGTCAAAATTGGAGACAAAATCAACAGTCCGCTTGTCTATATCACGTAACATCTCGGAGGCAATGGCTGAAAGCCTTGCTTCCGTATAACGCATTGCAGCTGGTGGGTCACCATCGATACTACCGTTGTTTCCATGCATCTGAACCATGACCTTCCGCAACTTCCAATCCTGACTCATCCGTACCATGGCCTCATAAACTGAGGAATCACCGTGTGGGTGATAGTTACCAATAACATTACCGACCGTTTTGGCAGATTTTCTAAACCCTTTTTCCTGGGTATTCCCTTCTACAAACATGGCATATAAAATCCGGCGCTGAACCGGTTTTAATCCATCTCTTGCATCTGGTAATGCACGATCCTGAATAATATATTTACTATAACGCCCGAAGCGATCTCCAATAACCTCTTCTAGCGGTAAATCACGAAATGACTCTTCAAATACCATCGTTATTGACCTCCTCTTCAATCGACATATTTTCATTATCTAAAATATTCGATTCCTCTTCGAGACCAAAAGCAACATTGGCTTCAATCCATTTACGGCGCGGCTCTACTTTGTCACCCATTAACGTTGTTACACGTCTTTCAGCACGTGCCCCGTCATCGATTTTGACGCGAATCAATGTTCTTGTTTCCGGATTCATGGTCGTATCCCATAGCTGATCGGCATTCATCTCACCAAGACCCTTATAGCGCTGGATCATATAGCCTCTGCCTATTTTATCAATTGCACCCTGAAGTTCATCATCGCTCCAGGCATATTCTATAATCTCTTTCTTTCCCGTGCCTTTACTCACTTTATATAATGGCGGCAAGGCGATAAATACCTTTCCTGCCTCTATTAATGGCTTCATATAACGATAAAAGAATGTAAGCAGTAATACTTGAATATGTGCTCCATCCGTATCGGCATCAGTCATGATGATGACTTTATCATAATTGGTATCAGGGGTATTGAATTCCGCCCCCACTCCTGCACCTATGGCATGAATAATCGTGTTTATTTCTTCATTTTTGAAAATATCGGCAAGCTTAGCCTTTTCGGTATTGATGACTTTACCCCTTAGCGGTAGCACCGCTTGAAAACGTCGATCCCGACCTTGCTTGGCAGATCCTCCTGCAGAGTCCCCTTCAACAAGATATAATTCATTTCGCTCGGGATTTTTCGATTGGGCTGGCGTCAATTTCCCCGAAAGATTACCATCGGATTTTTTCCGTTTCTTTCCGCTTCTAGCATCTTCCCGAGCTTTTCGGGCCGCTTCACGAGCTTGGAAAGCTTTGATGGACTTTTTCACTAATAGTGTGGTAGTCGTCGGATCTTCTTCAAAAAAGTATGCTAAATGCTCTGAAACGATTGAATCGACAGCAGACCGCGCTTCACTGGTACCCAGCTTGCTTTTAGTCTGACCTTCAAATTGCAGGAGCTCTTCCGGAATGCGGACAGAAATAATCGAAGATAATCCTTCTCGTATATCCGATCCTTCAAGATTTTTATCTTTTTCCTTTAATAACCCCATCTTTCTGGCGTAATCATTAAATGAACGTGTCATCGCTGTCTTAGCCCCAATTTCATGGGTCCCGCCATCTTTCGTGCGGACATTATTGACAAAGCTTAGGATGTTTTCTGAATATCCATCATTGAATTGAAAAGCCAGATCCACCTCAATTCCATTCTGTTCCCCTTCTAAACTGACAACATTATGGAGCGTCTCTTTTTCCTCATTTAAATATTCTACAAAAGCTTCTATCCCAGTTTCATAATGGAATATTTCATGCTCGTTTTTCCGTTCATCTATCAACTCTATTTTCATGCCCTTTAAAAGAAAAGCAGACTCACGAAGTCTTTCAGAGAGCGTATCATAATTAAATGTGGTAACCGAAAATATTTTAGGATCCGGCTTAAAATGAATTCTTGTTCCGGATTGATTGGTTTTGCCGATTTTCTCCAAGGTGGTTTCCGGCTTACCCCCGTTGAAGAAACGTTGTTCATAAATGAACCCGTCTCTTTTAATCGTCACGACAAGCCATTCAGACAATGCATTGACAACTGATGCACCAACCCCGTGCAGACCGCCACTTGTTTTATATCCACCTTGTCCGAACTTACCTCCGGCATGAAGAATCGTCAAAATGACTTCAGGTGTAGGTTTCCCCGTTTTATGCATACCTGTAGGCATCCCCCGACCCTTATCCGTTACACTTACACTATTATCTTTATGTATTTTCACACTAATGTGGTCTCCATAACCGGCCAAAACCTCATCTACGGAGTTATCCACAATCTCATACACTAAATGATGAAGTCCACGTGCATCCGTACTGCCGATATACATACCGGGACGTTTTCTGACCGCTTCGAGTCCTTCCAGTACCTGAATTGCATCATCATTGTACTCGATTGTCTTTACTTTCTTTGCCACAGAAATTCCCCTTTCCTTACTAAACACAATTTCCGGGCCAAATCATACTGCAATGAAATGACTCTTAACCTTAAACCAAATAATTTATATGTTCGTTATCTTTACATAAAGTATAATGGTTTCGAACAAAAAGAACAAGTGTTCTATTTTTTTCGTCCCTTTATTAAACGTTAATATTCTTGATCGGAATTTATCATGTTCGTTTTATTGTAAAATCTATCTGATCCACCGTTCTAATTGTAGCCGTAAATTTTCATTTGGCAAATAGCGTTTTACTATTTCTCTTAAATTTTATATGTAGTTTAATTGCGATAACTATGTTTCGTTTTCAATTCAAGCTATGTTTTTCAAAAAATTTAATTCCCCACTTATAAAAAAAGAGCGGAAAAATCCGCTCTTTACTTTATTTTGTAAGAGCGTGTTCAACTTTTATACATCGATTCATAATAACAGTATAGCCTTTTTCTTTTAGAAAATTATATGCCTCTTCGTTTTCAACCCCTAGTTGTGCCCAAAAGATATCCGCATCAATTTCTGCGAATTCTTTTGCAATCTCCGGTAGGTATTCAGAGCGGCGAAAAACATTGACGATATCGACATGTCCAACAATATCTTTTAGTGATGCAACCGCCTTAACCCCCATCACTTCGGATACGGCAGGATTGACCGGAATGATTTCATATCCATTATCCTGCATAGCTTTTGAAACCATATATGAAGTTCGATCAGGATTATTCGATAGTCCTACCACAGCAATCCGTTTCGATTTTTTTAACATCTTGCCCATTTCTTCCCTACTAGGATTTTCAATCACTTTTATCAGTCCCCTTTAATATAAAATACAATACTAACGAATAGTTTTGCCTCATTAAGAATATTTTACAAAGAAAAGCAGTTTAATACCATTATTAAGAAAACCATTATACAAAAATTCATTCTTACCGAACAGATATTTCGTCTATTAATTTCATTTCAGACATAAAGGAATGGTTATCCCGATACTTGGATGGAAGTACACGTTACATTTCTTATATTAACGATAAACCCTTCTTATAAACCATTCAAATCATAGAATTCGAAGATATATCTAAAAAATTCATAAGGATTTTTCCAGACAGCCATGCCATTTTATCATGAAAATGTTACAATAAGATAAACTTATCAGGTATTTGAGGCTGATTTGGTCCTTCTATCACTTTCAGCCTGTTCATGCACGATAAAATATGAATATTCTTCTTTAAGAAAGGGTTATCGAATGCTTACAATCATCATTATTCTGGCTGCCTACTTAATCGGATCGATTCCATCAGGTTTGATAATCGGAAAAACCTTTTACAACATTGATATTCGGGAGCATGGCAGTAAAAACTTAGGTGGCACGAACACCTTCAGAACGCTTGGTGTCAAGGCTGGGCTGACCGTAACGATCATGGACATACTTAAAGGTACATTAGCCACGCTCCTCCCATTCTTCCTAGGTGCGGATATGCCTGAATTACTAGCTGGAATTTGTGCAGTAATCGGTCATATGTTCCCCATCTTTGCGAATTTCCGGGGTGGAAAAGCAGTTGCAACATCAGCTGGTGTCATACTGGCTTATGAACCTTTATTTTTCCTTTTTGCCGTTCTCATATTTTTTATATCCTTATACATAACCAAATATGTATCACTATCATCAATGATTGCTTGCCTACTGGCCCTCATATACAGCCTAGTATTCCATTTCGGCGACTGGGCTCTTATCATCGTGATCGGTATACTGACCGTTTTCATTTTTTACCGTCATCGTGCCAATATTAAACGAATTATCGATAAGACGGAACCGAAAGTGAAATGGCTATAATTCAGCAAGAGAAAAAGCCCATTAGATGGGCTTTTCATCACTTTTTCACCATTAAATATTGAATAGAAGATTAGGAGAGAAACCGTGAAACCTTTACAAATCTCATCAGATACCGCAATAAAGCTATCTGAGACACTTAACCTACCTTTAGAGCAAATTATGCATATGCCTACACCCATCTTGTTAAAGAAACTAGCCGAGGCCGAAGAAAAAGAAAACAAAAAATAGCATGATCCGCAGTTACGATTTAGGCATGCTTTCTTTTTGCATGGAAAGCATGCCATCTTTCTCAATATCCATTACATAATTCGATTCCGAAAAATACATCCCTATAAAAACACCGTTTTTTCATCTCTCACTTCTCCGTACCCTTAACTCCCATGTGTGATGTTAGGAATTCTTCATTACCCCTACTTTTATATTCATCTACATATGTACAGGAAAATTCATTTTAGTGCATGATTCATAAATAAAAAATGCTCTTTTATTTAGTAAGTAGTAGCGGATAATTATCAGGTAAGGATTTTTTTTCAAAGGAAAGTAGTCGTTCATTTTCATATGTCAAAGCAAATTCGTATAAAGACTGCTCAAATAAAGTTTCATTTAAATAATGTTTAATATTCGACACAGCTTCATCAGTCTCCATGACCCACTCGTAGGGCTTCCAGGCAAGTTCACCTTCATCACAAGCAATGAGTTCTCCACCTGTGTCTTCGGCCCGATAAACGTACATTCCACTCGTCTCGTTCCATGTTACGATACCACGGAAACACAGATTGTTCACTTTCAGCCCTGTTTCTTCGATTATTTCTCGAGCCATCGAGTCATTGACGGTCTCTCCTTCCTCGATTTTTCCACCAACGCCATTCCATTTATGTTTATTAGGTTCATTATTACGCAAAAGCATAAGAATTTCGACCCTGCCTGATCTTACTCGGGTAATAAAACAAATCGTATAGGGTATATTCATTCTTGATTTTCCTCCACAACATACTTTATTCGCATCTTTACTGCATTTATCTTATAATGAACATGTTCAATTAAAGGGAGGAGGTTCACTTTTTGAAACTACAAATTTCCGACCGGGCTGCCAAATGGTATATCGATGAGTTAGAATTGCCTGAAGGGGCTTATCTGCGCTTTCATGCACGATACGGAGGGGTAAGTACTGTCCAAAGCGGATTTTCATTGGGCATCATTCAGGAAGAACCTGAAGCCATAGCAGCTTCAGATACAATGAGATCAATCACCTTTTATGTAGAAGAAAAAGATACATGGTTTTTCGATGGACATGATTTATTAATCACTTTCAATGAGAAATCTGCTGAACCTGAATTCGTATACAAAAAAGGAGCTTGACCATGCAGCAGGGAACCCTGCTGCTGTCAGTTTCCCTTGTTTCGCCTTTTACTTGACTAATCTTTCTTTGATATCCTCAGCTTTAAGAATGTCTCTTTGCCGATCCCCCAACAGGTCAAAATGGGAATAACCATCCTTCCTGTGATGAATCCATTCTTTTCTCAAACCATATTTCTCTCCCCACTCCGCTAAACGATCCATGTCCTTACATCCGACTTTGGTCACTGTCTTGCAACCAGGAAAACGATCATCAAGCCAATAGTGAGTTAAAAACGCAATTTTTCCTTGGTCGATTTGACGTTTCCAGTTAATAACGTCGACCCGCTTAATCCCGAACGCCATACTGTTCACCTCGGTTATGTAAATATCACTTTTTATTTTTTTCATAGGCTTCATGCCACGCTGGAAATAGCCTTCTGATGGACACAGGTTTAAAGTTTTCCTTTTTTACGCAAACATGCACAGATTGGCCGGTTGCCGCCACTTTATTATCCTGGTTCATGATTTCATATCCATAAACGACACGGAGCCCATCATATTCTTCAATCCATGTCTTGATCAGCACTTTTTCACCGTAACGTACAGGTATTTTGTAAGTAGCCTGTATATCCATCACGGGGGAAAGGATGTTCTCCGCTTCCATATCTGCATAACGGAAACCTAAATCATTAATTAATTTCGTCCTGCCAAGTTCCATCCATACAAAGTAATTAGCATGATACACGACTCCCATTTGGTCCGTTTCAGCATACCGAACCTCTATTTCATTTTCTGCTATCCACATTTTGTTTCCCCACTTCCTTTTCAATCGTACTGTCATCATCTTATCATAATTGCAGAATACCTTTAAAGAATAGCGTCTCCGTTCTTATTCGGTTATGTTATTGAAATAGAAAAGGTAGAGAAAGAATAACTCCCTTCTCCACCTAGCCTTTAAAGACATGAATTCTTACTTACTCACCTTTAGTTTGAATGACTTGGGCATGCTTTCCTGAAGTATCTTGCATTTGCTTTCCTTTATTTCCTCCACCTGTTCTCGGTTGTGTACCCAGATGGCTCGGTCTAAAGTGTTGTGAATCTTTTTTTGGGTTACTCATTATAAATCGCCTCCTATTTTTAGGATGGTTTTAAAAATGAAATTCATGAGTTCCAGTTTTTGAGTGGTTTTCCGAGAATTCAAATGTTTTTACCACTGCATGTAAAAAAGAGCCAACAATGAAATATTCATCGCTAGCCCTTCTTTTTCATACCCTTATGCTATTATTCAGCCTTTTGCATATGTTTTTGTTCAAGTCGTTCTTCAAGTCTCTCCATCAGCTTTGTATCCATTAACAATTCCTTTTTATTTTCATTAATCAGTTCTTCAAAAGATCGTTTTCTTTTCTTCATATTTTCACCTTCTTACTATATAGTGTATATTCCATCTTTTCCAAATTAACGTAAAATTATGACTATACAGACAGTCTGATATAAAGTCTGAATAATCAGTCATTTTAGTTCGTACCAAACTCATTTCACGCGTCTTCTATACTTTAACCCAAATTGGCGGAGTGTAATCTATTTTTTGCAATGTTTTTTGATTTTTCTAAAAACTTGTGACAAATTAGACACATTTTTTAAATCCTACTAAATAAACGGAATCTTATTGATTCCGTCATTTCATACTATTGATGTTTTGTTCCATTTCATTAAATTGCATCGCTTTAACCATTTTATTTCGAATAATGCCCTCACTGTCAATAAAGTATGTTGTAGGTATGGCCATAACCTTATATTGATCGTTTACCGGTTGTTTAGCGCTTTGACTGTCCAATGGAATGGTAAATGTTATCCCATTATCATCAATAAATGCCTGCACATCATTTTCTGGATCAATGTTAACAGCCAATATAACGACATCTTCCCCAGCCTGCTTTGAGTATTTCTCCATATCTGGCATTTCTTTTTTACAAGGAGGACACCAAGTTGCCCAGAAATTCAACATCACTTTTTTTCCTTTATAGTCAGATAAATTCACCTGTTTCCCATTCAAAGTTTCTAAGGTGAAATCAGGTGCTTTGGCACCAATTTTCAGCCCCCCCATCGAATTTCCTTCTTCATTTTTATCAGGTTTATCATCCATTGCTTGAACGATTGCCACCGCTATCAGCGATAGTAAGACAACCGAGGCAATAATTTTCTTTAACATGACCCCGTCCCCCTAATTCCGTTACAATAAAAATATTCATTCGCCAAAAGAAATAGTACATATTCCATATCTGTCAGCCTCTTACATCATCTTACCAATAAAATCATGCTCAGAAAAGGTAAAATCGAAGTCCCTTGTTATATTTCATAACTTTGACACAAAAAAAACGACAAACCTGACAGGCAGGTTTGTCGTCTTCTAAAAGTTAATTAACCTTTAAGTTTGTTACGTAATACCATTTGAAGGATACCACCGTGACGGTAGTAGTCGATTTCGATTTCAGAATCGAAACGAACCAATACATCAAATTCTTTTACGTTGCCAGCTTCATCAGTAGCTGTAACAGTTACCATATCGCGAGGTTTAACTGTTTCGTCGATCTTAACAGCAATCGCTTCTTTACCAGTTAAGCCAAGAGTCTCCGCGTTTTCTCCTTCTTTGAATTGAAGAGGAAGAACACCCATCAATGCAAGGTTAGAACGGTGAATACGCTCGAAGCTTTCAGCGATAACTGTTTTAATGCCTAGAAGGTTCGTACCTTTTGCAGCCCAGTCACGAGAACTTCCCATACCGTAATCTTTACCAGCAATGACAGCAAGACCTGTTCCATCAGCTTTGTATTTCATACATGCATCATAGATAGCCATTACATCGCCTGTAGGCCAGTAAGTAGTGTAACCACCTTCTGTACCTGGAGCAACTTGGTTACGGATACGGATGTTGGCGAATGTTCCACGCATCATCGCTTCGTGGTTACCACGACGAGAACCATAAGAGTTAAAGTCACGTGGTTTCACTCCGTTTTCACGTAAGTAGATACCAGCTGGAGTATCTTTACCGATTGCACCTGCAGGAGAGATATGGTCAGTTGTAACTGAATCACCGAATTTACCAACTACGCGCAATCCAGTAAGTGGGTTAACTGAACCTGGTTCAGGTGATAATCCTTCAAAGAATGGAGGATTTTGAATATATGTTGATTTAGAATCGAAAGCATAGATAGCTTCATTGCTTGTTTCGATATCATTCCAACGTTTGTTATCGTTGAATACAGTTTCGTATTCTTTACGGAATAATTCCGGTGTAACTGTTGATTTAACAGCTGCGTTAACTTCTTCTTGTGATGGCCAGATATCAGCAAGGTAAACATCGTTACCGTCTTTGTCTTTACCAAGAGAATCATTATTAAGATCGAAGTCCACAGTACCAGCAAGTGCATAGGCAACAACCAATGTTGGAGAAGCAAGGTAGTTTGCTTTCACTAATGGGTGAATACGACCTTCGAAGTTACGGTTACCAGAAAGTACAGATGTTACAAGAAGATCTGCTTCAGCAACTGCTGCTTCGATTTCGTCTGCTAATGGACCTGAGTTACCGATACATGTTGTACATCCGTAACCAACGATGTTGAATCCTAATTGATCCAAGTATGGTTGAAGACCTGCATCACGAAGGTAACCAGTAACAACTTTAGAACCTGGTGCTAATGATGTTTTAACATAATCAGGAACAGTCAAGCCTTTTTCAACCGCTTTTTTAGCAATAAGACCTGCTCCAAGCATTACGTATGGGTTAGAAGTATTTGTACAGCTTGTGATTGCAGCAATAGCGATCGCACCTGTTTTCATAGTAGTTTCTTTGCCATCAGCAAATTTAACTGTTACTTCTTTATCCAATTCAGCATCAGTCATGCCAAAACCTTGGTTACCCATAGGTGCATTGATTGCTTCAAGGAAAGATTTTTTCATTTGAGAAAGTGGAATTAAATCTTGTGGACGTTTAGGTCCTGCAAGGTTTGGCTCAATAGCTGAAAGGTCGATTTCCACAACATCATTGTATGCTGGGTCTTCGTTTTCAGGAGTATAGAACAATCCATTTTCTTTGCAGTATGTTTCAACCACTTTAATTTGTTTTTCATCACGGCCTGTTAAGCGCATGTAATCGATTGCTTCAGCATCAACCGGGAAGAACCCAACTGTAGCACCGTATTCTGGTGCCATGTTAGCGATTGTTGCACGGTCAGCAAGTGGAAGGTATCCAACTCCTGGGCCGTAGAACTCAACGAATTTACCAACTACGCCGTGTGCACGAAGAACTTGAGTAACTTTCAATGCAAGGTCAGTAGCAGTTGTTCCGTTAGGAAGTTGACCAGTAAGTTTTACTCCAACTACTTTTGGAACTGGGAAGTATGAAGGTTGTCCAAGCATACCTGCTTCAGCTTCAATACCACCGACACCCCATCCAAGAACACCGATACCGTTAATCATTGTAGTATGTGAATCTGTACCGAATACAGAGTCAGGGAATACTTCAAAGTCTCCGTTTGGTGTTTCAACAGCATGGACTACGTTCGCAAGGAACTCAAGGTTTACTTGGTGAACGATACCAGTTGCTGGTGGAACAGCACGGTAGTTGTTGAATGATTTTTGAGCCCAGCTTAGGAACTGGTAACGCTCTGCATTACGTTCAAATTCAAGATCCATATTGGCATCAAGAGAATCAGAAGTTCCTGCTTTATCAACTTGTACTGAGTGGTCAATTACAAGGTCAACCGGAATTTCCGGGTTAATTTTATCAGGATCTCCACCAAGTGCAGCGAATGCATTACGTAGAGAAGCTAAATCTACGACTACTGGTACACCAGTGAAATCTTGTAGGATAACGCGTGAAGGCTTGAATGGAACATCTATATCTTGTTGCTCGCTTGTTCCCCATTTAGCAAGGTTTGCAACATGTTCTTTTGTAATAACTCTTCCGTCTACTTGGCGAAGTACCGCTTCAAGTAGGACTTTAATGGAATATGGTAGGCGTGATACTTTGCCGTCCCCTGCTTTTTCAATAGCATCTAAGCTGTAGTAGTTGTAGCGTTGTCCTTCAACTTCAAAAGACTTACGCGCTTGATATACGTCATTCTTTGTCATGAATATTACCCCCTATTAAACTGTCAGAACAATTCTGCACATAAAAGTAAAACCTGGTCATTAAAACCATGTTTACAATGGATATAAGTAAAAAAGTTAGTTTGATGAAATTTATCTCTCTTCTCCCACCCTAACTCTTCCTTCTACCTAATAGTAATATAGAATTCAGCATAAGTAAATAACAAGAAAGTTATTGTTTTTGATAAGTTTAGCTTATGTGAAATCCCTTACTTCTTATTAAGATGCCCATAGCACGCCCATTAAAGGCTTCATTATTCTTAGCTTTTCGCAAAAACAAGCTGATAAATTATTCCAACAAAACATATTTGAAGTTAATACATAATCATCGTTCCTTATGACACTCTATGAAATGGAGGTGATCTAATGGCAAAGCAAAAAGCAAATCATGTAATACCGGGAATGAACGCAGCAAAAGCACAAGGCAATGGCGTGGGCTACAATGATGAATTAGGTAATGAACCACCCTTAACCGAGGTACAAAGGCAAAACAATAAAAAGCGCAAGAAGAATCAATAAATAAGAAGGAATCCATAAAAGAGGCTTTTTGAAGGTGCTAATCTTCAAAAAGCCCATTTTATTAGGTAAACGCACATCTAAATCTGGGCCTATAGGATTCCTTTTTCAATAGTCATCTGAATTGACTTCGTTCACGATTTCCTGTATATCCTGTTCATACTGCTTCAATTGTTCACGCTGGTGTTCAGATGCGTTGACTAAAGCAGATTGAATTTGCTGATAAGCTTCATTCACTTCCTGTTTCACATGTTTCAGTTCCGTTCCATAATTCGGTGCCGTCTTTTCAATCGAAGAATAGGCATCATTTACTTGTTTGTAGCTTTGCTGGGCTTCTTGAAAAGATCTCCGCTTATCTTGTTTGTCCTGCATCAAATTCAGCTCCTCAATAAGTTTTCATCTTTAGGATGTACGATGCTTTTATAAATATGCTTGTGAATAACTTTCAACGAACTGATTATCTTAATAAGTAGGAGGGGATTCATATGAGTAAAAATGATGGAAAAGGCATGCAAAAGAATCAAGAAAAAAAATCAGGTCAGCCTGAACCTCTAAGTGGTTCTCACAAAGTAAAGAATAGACAGCACTCTCGACAAAAACATAACAGTAGTCACGATATGTAAACACCCCGTTTTAAGAAAAAACGGTGCAGCCACTAGCTGGACTGCACCGTTTTTTTTGTTTACTTCACCTTTATTTTATATGCTCCGCTCCCATATTGAATCAGAACATGATAACTCCCCTTTGGTAAAGACAAGCTGAATGAACTAGTACTAGGTTTTTTAACATGATAGTCGGTGTGTACCGTTTTATAGACCTTCCCCTTCGCATTCACTATCAAGATATCTCTTTGTTCTTTGGGTGTATTGTTATAAGTGATTGACACTTTCCTTTTATTCTTCACGGTGAACTTCAAATAATCTTTATCCGTAAATTCTTGTAGGGCACCATAATAGTTTTTACCTGTTTTTATCGTGTTTGCTGTTTTTACTGTATTGTTACTTTCCCTTTCATAATACTCGCTTGCTTTGAACTTAGCTTGCACCTTGTAAGGCTTATCTTTATTTCCGGAGATGACAATATAGTATGTACCCTTCTTTAATCCGATTTCGTTGGTTTCGGTACCATTGGTTGTTTTTGTGTAATAGTCATCAAGTCGGCTGCCCTCGCTGTCCAAGACTTCAACATACCAACTTCTACTTTTATACGTTTTAACAAAAACTTTCAAATTTCCATTTTTCTTGAGTTTGACTTTGAAAACCTGTTCATAATTAGTAACAGATAGCTGTCCCGTATAGTTTTTGTCAAGGCTTATCGTCTTCGCTTTTTTCAAATCCGTCGCTGCTAAAGCAGGTTGCAAACTCGTTAGCGATAGCACAAGGACGGCTAACGCACAAAATATACTTTTCCAATACTTTTTCAATGAAACCTCCCCCTTTTCTGGAATAAATTAGATAATATTCCCAAAATTAAAATAACCCATTTTCCCATTTACCACACTAATCTTCTTGTACTATTTTAGTTCTGATCCTTTATCTTTTTAAAAAATACCGGGCCTTTATACCCATTTAAGATGTAATAGAGTTGTTTTCTTCACTAAAAACCCCCATGAGTAGAAAATCTCATGAGGGTTAGGTTATACAGTAAGGACTTTTTCCAAATGTTTAACTGTCGGTGTCAAGTTTGCAAAGAAATATGCTTCCCTAAGTTTCCTCGATGGTGCGCTGTCTTTCAGATAACCGGCACTCCCATTATGAAGCATATTTGTTTGAACAGCCTTAAGGGTTAGGTAAGCGGTTTTAAGACGAATATCTGCAACCTCTTTCCAGTCAAGTGAATCATTATTGAATAAGGTTAAAATCTTTTCCTGTATGTGTCGCTCTTCTTCTTGCAGTTCATTTGATTGGGTTCTCAAGAATTGATTACAGCCATTCTGCTTTTGACATACCTTTTCAATCGCCATGATAGATGATTGGGTGACGCCCAGGCCGAGAGGAATTTGATAGGCAATAAATGCCGGACGAATTTTTTCCACGAACAAATCGGCATTTTCAGACAATACCCATTCTTTAGGTATAAATACATCATTAAAGGAACATGCATATGTAGAACTCCCATTAATCCCCAGGTAATCTACCTTTTCTTTTAGCTTTAGGCCGTCTAATTTACAAGGAACCACGGCCATCATTCGTTCATTTTCGCTAACACCTGCGATTAATCCAAACCAATGGTTCTCTCCAAGATTGGAAACGGACGCCAATACACCATTAACAATATAGCCACCTTCAGTCGGTTTCGCGCTCAAATTCAGTTTTTCTAGCCCCGCGTAATACTTCATTGGATTGGATAAACCTGTTGCCCCTAGGACTTCACCGTTTTCAAAAGCTGATAATAACCTAGTTTTCATTTCTACATTATCGGTTTTTCGGATATAGGTTAAGGCAGCCAAATGACACCAGAGACAAAACGCTGTTGTCATGCATACTTTAGCTGTTTCTTTAACTACATACATTTCATCTAATAAAATTTCTTTTTCCGTTTTATTAGTAGAAGAAAACAGACCGGCCTCACCGAGCTTTTTCAAAAATCCTTCAGCATAAAAAGCCTCAGCATCTATTTTCTTTACGAATGGTCTTAACTCCTTTTCAATTAATTGTTCGATCATAGGTTTTTTATCCACTACGCATGATTCCATGACCACAACTCCCCTATTTTCATTCCGCCTTTGTATAAAACCTTAAAAGTAATGACTTTAATGATGGTTCTTTTATGTATAGGATCGGACGACTATATTAACCTGTATTTTTTAAATGCTTTGGAAAAACACTTATTCATATTAGTTTAGTCGGTTTAAGGTTATTTTATTATACTGTATATAAAATTGCAACCATCTAATCAAAATTTTCAGATTATAATTCCAAGTAAAAAAGGACACCCAAACTTAAAGTTTAGGCGTCCCTCGTTTCTCAAATAAAATTATTTAGTTTCTGTATGAATTTCGGTAATGGAAGTAATGGGTGTTTGTACTGCTTCACGAGCACGCTTAATTGCAGCTTCATCAGGTGCATCATAGAAGCAAAGACATTTAGTCATATCTTCACACACATACGTTCTTGAGAATGCCACTTCAGGCACCTCTTGATAATGTACGGAATTCTTTTTCTTTCTTGCCAAGTATTGATCCATCGTAAGATTTTCCGGGATATTCCATTCAACTAAATAATTGACGACTTCATTGTTTTTCTTCACATCTTCTAATTCCTTACCAACTAGGCGAACTTCTTTCACAAGTTCCACAGGAATACTTGAACCTTTTAATGTCTCAGTTGCAGCATTTTGGTCTTCCCCTTCAATAATGAAGAATGAACGGGAGAAATCTTTCGATAGTTGAAGCTCCACTAATGAAGCGTTGCTCTCCTTTAAATCCGCTTGAAGTTTTGACACCTTTTGATCCAGTTCTTCTTTACTTGACACGATATCTTTCAATGATGATTCAATTAAAAATAGTCCCATGATAAAACCCTCGCTTTGTATTTTTTAAGTGGAAATCTTTATAAGGTTATTTTATTATACTTAGTTAAAAAAAGCAACTTTGTTGTTTTTTAACTAACTATGGTAAAATCAAATCAAACATTGGAGGGATACTTATGAAAACTAGGTACGATTTGCCTTGTAATATCGCACAGTCACTTAATATCATCGGTGATCGATGGACCTTATTGGTAGTACATGAAATACTAAACGGGCATACCATGTTTAACGAAATAAAAAAAGCGCTAAATGGAATTTCTTCCAATCTTTTATCAGAACGGTTGAAGTACTTAGAAAAGGAAGGTCTCGTTACAGCAGAACTTTATACGGACCACCCTCCTCGTTACCGTTATACATTGACTAAAAGTGGCGAAGAGTTAGAAGATGTCTTCAATTCACTTATCATTTGGGGAAGCCACCATCTGCAAAAATGCTATAAACAACTAATCGACCCTGTAACAGGCGACGAAGTGAGCATAGGCTATTATTCTAAAAAAACGGGAGAACTAGTTCAGGACATAAAAGTTGTTCCAGTAGAGAAAGAATTTCAAAGGTAAGCACCTATCCATCACCATAAAAAAGAGAACGTCCTAACACCTGAAAAGTATCAGGACGTTCTCTTTTTATCTTCCCCAAATAGCCAATCTCTCGTTGGCTTAATCCAACCTTTATTTTCCCGCTATACATTCAATTTATCTTTCTTCTACAACACTTAAGTGCTGTATAACACGCTAGACTTCATTTACATAAAAAAAGAATAATAGAACACTTTGAAAGAACCACTTTAAGAAATAACTTCTTTTAGTAGCTTTCTATATTCGAAAGGCGTCATTTGGGTGAATTTTTTAAATTTCTTATAGAAATGAGAAGTATCATAGGAACCGCTTTCGACAATATGCGTTTCTAGATTAAATGTGCCACTATAGATTTCTTGAAGCGTGTATTGGAAATTCAACAGTTCCAAAAAAAGTTTTGGTGGTATCCCGACCTCATTTTGAAAAAGCGTACGCAAATAACGCTCAGAGTACCCTGTATGCGCTTCAAAATCCTTGACGTGTATATTACCTTTCGAACGTATGCTAATGTCCATGCAACATTTCACAATAGCACTATTAGGTGAATGGGAAGTACAGTTACTTAGAAGAAATGATTCGAGTGTGTGTAGTTTTTCCTTTAATGTAGAAATTTCTAGGAGTTGATTATAAAGTACGGAAAAGGAAGGGGCAACCTCAAATAAGGCTAACTGAATATACTGGTTGATTTCTTTCATAGATAATACAAAAGAAAACAATGTCTGGAGTGGAAGTGAACGAATGCCAAAGTATGTCGTGTTTGTTTTAAAGCTATAGGCCTGCCTTATTTTGGGACTTGGAATCAAGAAACAATCGCCCTGATCCCCCTCCATATTAAAGATAATATCGACACACCCATCAGGTATTCCGGGTAATAAAACGGTTGGTTCTACATTTGATGACACTTTAAATTGGTATACATATGCAACAGAACTTTTTAAAAATAATGTAGGTTCGAGCAAGTTGATATGTTGTAATCTTTGATTCCACTCAGGTTGAATAGGCTTAAATACTGTATCCATAGGTTATACCCCTCTAGAAATATATTTTTAAGGAAATTTTATATTCATGTCAAAAATACTGACTATTTTCTTTGGGATTTTCAATCTACTATTAGATACTATTAGTTCCGTTTTTTACATTGTAAACTAAATATTCTGACTATAGAATAAATTTATATACGAAAGGAGATGTTACATGTGGATATTTTAAAAGAAAAAACTTTAAAGGTAAATCACCCGTTAGCACCACTTACCGTTGAAGAGATTCAAAAAGCTGTGAGCATAGTGAAAATCGAGAAGAATTTAAGCGAAAAGGTGCGCTTCCCAACAGTAACATTACATGAGCCTTTAAAAGAAGTAGTATTAAATTACACTGATGGAGATGACTTCGAACGAGAAGTTTTTATAGTATTACTAGATAACGAATTAAAGACAACGTTTGAAGTCGTTGTCTCATTAAATACATCGTCCATTGTTCGATTTGAAGAAATCCCAGGTGTACAGCCGGGAATAATGCTTGATGAGTTCTTAGAATGCGAGAATTTGGTTAAGGCAGACCCTGACTTTAAAGTAGCTTTATCTAAACGGGGAATTGATAACCCAGATTTAATCATGGTAGACCCATGGTCGGCAGGATACTTTAATATTCCTGAAAATGAGGGTAAACGGATCGCTCGTGCTATCTGTTGGCAGAAAAAATTCGCGGATGATAATGGGTACGCTTATCCATTAACAGGAATTGTCGCGTACGTTGATTTGAATAAAATGGAAGTTGATCGTATCGAAGACTACGGTGTACGTGAGATACCTACTGTTGATGCTAACTATTATCCTGAAACAAGTGATTCAATAGAGTTTAGAACGGACCTGAAGCCACTAGAGATCATTCAGCCAGAAGGTGCAAGTTTTACGGTAGAAGGAAATTTAATCAAATGGCAAAAATGGAGTTTCCGATACGGGTTTACCCCTCGCGAAGGACTTGTGCTTTACACTGTGAATTACAATGATAAAGGAAAGGACCGGCCCATCCTATATCGCGGAGCATTGTCTGAAATGGTCGTTCCTTATGGAGATGCATCCTTTGCACATAACACACAAAATGCTTTTGATGCCGGAGAATATGGAATGGGTCAATTAGCTAATTCGCTTGAGCTAGGTTGTGATTGTTTAGGACACATTCATTATTTCGACGCGGTATTAACGGATGGGGCTGGCAGTCCTCGTACGATTAAAAATGCAATTTGCCTACACGAAGAAGATTATGGAATCGGATGGAAACATACAGACTGGCGTACTGACCATGTAGAGGTACGTCGCTCACGGCGCTTAGTCATTTCATTCTTCTGTACAGTAGGAAATTATGATTATGGTTTCTATTGGAGCTTCTATCAAGATGGTACGATTGAGGTTGAAGTTAAGCTAACAGGTATATTAAATACCGGTACATTTAACGAAACCGGGCAATCAAAATACGGTACGGAAATTGCCCCTGGCTTAAACGCTGTACATCATCAACATTTCTTTAACTTCCGGTTGGATACATTGCTCGATGGTGTGAAAAATTCAGTGGTGGAAACCGAAACACTTGCTGAACCAGAAGGTCCGAACAATCCATATTCAAATGCATTTTATCCAGTATCACGTACATTCCAACATGAAAAAGAAGCTGTACGTATTTTAGATATGCCAACCCAGCGTACATGGAAAATCATCAATAAAAACTCAAAGAATGTCGTTAATCAGCCGGTTGGTTATAAAATTATGGCTGGTGAGAACTGCCTTCCATTTGCGCATGAAAGCGCAAGCGTCATCAAGCGCGCAGGATTTATCAAAAATCATTTACATGTAACACAATTTAACCGTAATGAATTGTATGCAACAGGAAATTACCCCAATCAACATAAAGGTGGAGACGGGCTTCCCAAATATATTCAAGCAAATCGATCGATCGATAATGAGGATATCGTTGTATGGTATACAATGGGACATCATCATATTACACGTCCGGAAGACTGGCCGGTTATGCCTACTGCCTATATAAATTTCCAATTGAAACCTGTTGGCTTCTTTGATCGTAACCCCGCGCTTGATGTACCGCGTGCCGCAAAACAAAATTCATGTTCCGTCAAGAATACTTCTTCAACCTGTTCACATTAAGAAACCATTATTTCACTTCTTACACAAACTGAATGGAGGAAGTTTATGATAGGACTAGTCAGTCTTAGTATTGTTGTAATTTTAACGGTGTTAACTGGCTTCACCTTTCGACAACATTATAAACAAAATCATATGGCTAGTTGTTTAGCTATGTTTGTGACAATGACCATGAGTACAATTATCGGAATTTTAGTAGCTATATGGATTCCAGACATGGTGCTATCCACCATAATCGCTATGATAGGAAGCTTGGTTTTAGTTATAGCATTAACCTATAAGTTGCCTGTAAAAATATTCATCGAAAGCCTAGGGGCACTATTTATGGGAGCGATGATGGGAGCAATGCTTAGCTTTATGACAACAAATTATCTAGAACTAAGTATTGTATTTTTTACAACAATCTATATTGCGAGCGTAATCATGGCAATCGGGCTATGGAATAAAGAAGAATACCCCATTTTCAGGAAAGCCATTCCTTCCACAATTATTGTGACCGTGTCGTTGGCTGTATTAATACTAGGCGTATCCACAGTAGCTACAACTTTAGGTACGTATGACGAAAAGGAAAAGATTGAGCAGCACCATCACTAAGAATATCATAGACGAAAAAACTGAAAGAAAGGCTTAGCACTGGGCTAGCGTTTCTTTCAGTTTTTGAACTATAATCACTGTTTAATTTGAAAAGCTTCCCCAGTGCTTGCCTACCCAGAGCTCAAACAAACCAATCAATCGATCCAATAGAAAGCCGCAAATACCGATGAAGACAATTCCAGCCAATACATAATCAAGATTTAATGTATTCCTTGCATCCACGATTAAATAACCAAGACCTGATTGGGCACCTACCATTTCACCTGCAACCAAGAAAATCCAGGCCGTACCAAGCGCAAGGTGAAGACCACTCACGACGGAAGGAAAAGCCGCTGGAAAAATAATCTTCATCATTAATTGCAGCTTCTTGATTTCTAGGTTTTCCGCGATTTTCAAATAAGAACGATCAATTTTCTTGACCCCCGCTACAGTCGTTAATAGTACAGGATAAAACGCTGCTATGAAAATGATCGCAATTGCTGGCATGTTTCCGATGCCAAACCATAGGACGATAAATGGGGACCAGGCTACCGGTGAAACCGGCCTCAGCACTTGTACGATGGGATCCACTATATTCCAGAGACGAGGAGATCTACCTAGGAACATTCCTAAAAGAACCGCTGGAATGACCGCCAATAAATAACCTGCAATAAACCTCCCGAGGCTCACTTTTAGGTGGACAAATAACGTTCCATTAACTATGAGAGCAACGATCGCTTTACCAACACTTAAAGGTGTAGGTAAGAGGGCTTCTTCATACCCCCCTATCCAAATGATCAATTGCCATAGTAGAACTAATACAACCATTCCGATAAAAAAATTCATTAGTTTTTTTAATAGTTCCATCATCATAATCACATCGCTTTATCAATATATGTATTGTCCACGAATTCTTCAAAAGATGGCGGGTTTTCAAATAAATCCATCTCGATCACTGAATTGCGGAGCTTATTGTATTCATCTTTTTCAATGCGTAATCCATCAAATGATATCCATTCAAGTGATAAGTCGAGTACTTCTTTCTCTACCTTCATATATTGATCAAATGAATTAAATAAATCTTTATCTTTATGTTCTGCCTGTTCACTGGTTTTTACGTATTGTGTCACCAGTGATTGGGTGGCGGTTTGGTTGGATTGAATAAAGTCATTCCTCAAAACAAGTACACAACAATACGAATTAGGCCATATTTCATCCGATTGGTGTAGCACTTTCCCTTTATCAAGTTGAACGGCCATCGCTCCAAACGGCTCGGCTACTGCATAACCCGAAATTCGATTTTCGGACAGTGCTGCCGGCATCTCAGCAGGAGGCATCTCGACAACGTCCACATCCTCATAGTTCAATCCTTCTTTTTTAAGCATTTTATTCAACAAAATATTCTGAGTCGAGTATTTATGAGGAATCGCAAATGTTTTACCTATTAAATCTTTTGTACTTTCAATCTCCTTCGATGAAATGATAACATTCCCATCTTTATGACCGAGTGCAACAGCTTTTAAATCAATACCTTTCACTTTCGCCTTCATAGCTAGCTCCACTAAAACAGAGGCACCTTCCACCCGACCCGTATTTAAGGCATCCATTAAATCGGGCCAGGAGCTGAACTTAACAAGCTCGATATTGTACTCTGCAAACTCCCCACCATACAGGTGGTTATCCATATAGAGAACACCAGCATGAGTAATGGGAAGATAGCCAATTTTAATAGTTGGTTTACCTTCTGGTTGCTGTGTAGGCTGTGCACATGAAGTCGTAAACAGCAAAATGAAAGCCATTAGTATCGAAGCACCCCACCTTTTCTTGCTCAAAACCCCACTCCCTCTCAGATGTTATACTCCGGAACGAATTGATTACCACTCAACTTGAATTCTTCTAGAATCTTCTTTCGATAATAATGAAAATCCCCATGTGCCCGATCACGTGGTTTTACAAGCTTAATAGGAATATCTTTAAATATTCTCCCTGGGTGTGACTCCATGATCAATATTCTGTCCGACAAATAGACAGCTTCATCTATATCATGAGTAACAAGTAAAATCGTCGTCTTCTTCTTTTCTTGTATTCGAAGAAGTTCGTCTTGTAAATGATACCGGTTGAATGTGTCCAGTGCCGCGAAAGGCTCATCCATTAAAATGACATCAGGTGCAATGGAAAGTGCACGTGCAATCGCAACACGCTGTTGCATCCCGCCAGATAATTGATGTGGAAACTGATGCAGATGTGCTTCAAGCCCTACTAACTTCAATGCTTCCATCACCCGTTCGTTTTTTTCCTCATTAGATAGCTTTTCTCCAGTAAGACCAAGCTCGACATTTTTCAGAACCGAACGCCATGGAAGGAGATTGATTTGTTGAAACAGCATGACACACTTTTTAGTTGGGCGATTTATAGATTTACCATCTAGAATCACGCTTCCTTCATCCGGCTTTTCAAAGCCTCCAACCATATTGAGAAGTGTACTTTTTCCACATCCGCTTTTTCCGAGTAACGTGACGATTTCCCCTTTTTCCACATGGAAAGAGACTTGATCAAGAACATGAATTGTTTGTTTATCAGTTAAAAACGATTTATTTACATTGGTTACTTCAATGATTTGCTGTTGCAAGAGCTATCCTCCTAAAATATATAAATATTCCAATTAGTTTAGTTGGTTTTAAGTTATTTTATTATACTGCATTCAAAATTACAACCTTAATTTCTGTTTATTTTCAATAATCCGCATATTTAATAGGAATCAAAGTGATTCCCATTTAAATGTTCTACTACAAAATGCTTTTTCTTTGCAATCAAAAAAAAGGATTCACCAATATCCTGGTGAACCCTTTTTTAGAGCGCTATATTATACGGTTTGAGCAAGAATCAATTTCTTATATGCTCCTTCGTGATGAATTAATTTTTCATGAGTTCCTTGTTCTTTTATTTGGCCGTTTTGGACGACGATTATCCGATCAGCATGCTTAATCGTCGCTAGCCTATGTGCAATGATAATAGTCGTTCGATTTATAGAAAGACGCTCCAATGCCTCTTGAACGGCCTTCTCTGTTTCGGTATCCAATGCCGAGGTGGCTTCATCAAGTATTAAAATGGGAGGATTTTTCAGGAAGATACGGGCTATTGAAACCCTTTGCTTTTGCCCACCTGACAATTTCACACCGCGCTCCCCGATTAGCGTATCCAACCCCTCAGGCAAATTATCAATCACACTCATTAATTGAGCATCCTCGATTGCCTTGTTCAATTGTTTGTCTGTAGCATTCGTGTTCCCATACATGATGTTCTCACGAATCGTTCCTTCAAAAAGGAATACATCTTGCTGTACGATTCCGATATGCTTTCGTAAAGAACTTAATGTGAAATCCCTGATATCCATGCCATCAATTTTTATGCTACCTGATTGAATATCATAGAAGCGAGGCAATAAACTGCTTATCGTGGTCTTTCCACCACCAGATGGTCCTACCATGGCAATCGTCTCCCCAGCTGGCACACTGAAGGTAATATCGTTTAGGATGTTTCTATTTGAGTCATACCCAAAAGAAACATTTTCAAATGTCACATCACCTTTAACCCCCTCGATGGTTACTGCCCCATCCCTGTCTTGGATGTCCGGCAGCATATCAACCAATTCGAGGTACCTCTTGAACCCTGCATACCCCTTTGGTAACGTTTCAATAATGGCGCTTATTTGTTGAATCGGCGCTACGAAAATATTGGATAACATAATAAAGGCTACAAATTCACCGTACGTCATTTTCCCGTGAATCACATACCACGCACCACAGCCCAATACTGTTAGGGCGACCAATTTCATCAGAAGGAAATTTATCGAGGTACTCCATGACATGATTTTATAGGCTAACAATTTTGTATGACGGAATTCTGAGTTTGAGCGGTTAAATAACTCTATTTCGTGAGATTCCTTGGTGAAAGACTGAACAACACGAATGCCACTAATATTATTTTCAATACGGGCATTGTAATTTGCAATGTCACCAAACATGGAATGGAACGCCTTAGTCATCTTACGGCTGAAGTATACCGACAAAACGATTAAAAAAGGAACAACGGCAAATACGATGACCGCTAGCTGCCAATTGATTTGAAACATGACGAAGAATGCACCAAAAATGGTCATGAATGCAATGAATAAATCTTCAGGACCATGATGGGCAACTTCTCCTATATCCATTAAATCACTCGTCATCCTAGAAACTAAATGACCCGTTTTATTATTATCAAAGAATGTGAAAGATTGTTTTTGAAGTTTTGAAAATAAATTTTTCCGAAGGTCCGTTTCGATATTAATTCCAAGTTTATGTCCGTAATATGTTACGACATAGTGCAACCCTGTACTCAACAAGTAGATACCAAGGAGCCCTACACAAGATAGGATGATGATCCTCCAGTTATTGCTCGGTAGTAATTCATCAATAACCTGGTTTACGGCCAAAGGGAATATCAATTCCAAAAGGGCGATGAAAACGGCACTTGAAAAGTCAATGATGAATAGTCCTTTATAGGGTTTATAATAAGCAAAAAAACGCTTGATGACGAAAAACATGCTATCACCTCATTTATTCCGAATTAAATCATACGTCATGCATAATGGTTTTCCTGTACGAGGATCCTCTACGATCTCCGCATCAATATTGAAAACTTCTTTCAGTATTTCTTTTTTCATCACTTCTTCACTCAGCCCTTCTTTTACAAGGACACCATCTTTTAATGCAATCATGTTGTGTGAAAATCGCGAGGCATGGTTTAGATCGTGCAGTACCATTATAATCGTCCGATTTTGCTTTTCATTCAAATCTTTCAACAGCTCGAGTACCTCAAGTTGATGTGCCATATCCAAATATGTTGTCGGCTCATCCAAAAAGATGATTTCCGTTTCCTGAGCTAATGCCATCGCAATCCAGACACGTTGCCTCTGTCCACCGGAAAGAGAATCGACGGGGCGAAATTTGAATTCTGCCGTATTCGTGGCCTCCAGGGCCCAATCTATTATTTCATAATCTCTTAAAGATAATTTACCAAACCCTTTTTGGTATGGAAAACGCCCGTAAGAAACGAGCTCCTGGACAGTTAAACCAACAGGAGCATCTTGGGTTTGCGGCAGGATGGCCATTTTCCTTGCCAATTCTTTAGTATTTTCCTTTGCTATCGACTGACCATCTAGCAACACACTTCCTCTCATATGAGGAATGATTCTAGTGATAGCCTTAAGCAATGTAGATTTTCCGCATCCATTCGGCCCAATTATAGTAGTGATTTCGTTACTCTTGAATTGAAGATTCATATTATCGACGATGATGTGATCTTGGTAGCCTACATACAAATCTTTTGTTAATAAGTGGCCCATATCATGACCTTCTTTCAGTAGATATTCACTCACAAAAACAGGAAGAGCAATTACACACTTCCGCAAAAAATAAAGGCTATCCTCGCAAAAGTGATAGCCTTTATTACACTATACTATTTTACTAAACTTTTTAAAATATTATCAATGATTTGCCCGTTAGCAATGGCACCTGTATACAACCAGCTTTCATTAGGAGAGAACTCATGAACATTCCCAGCCTTGACAGCAGGTACGCTTTTCCATAACGTATCGCTTAAAGCTTTTGAACCAGCGGAATCATCACTATTGATCAAAAATAGGTGTTCAGCATCCAACTCAACTAGTTTCTCTAAAGAAATTTCACTCCAGTTCCCAGTTGCGTTAGCGGAGATTTCCTTCACAACATCCGGTTCTTTTAACCCTAAGTCACCGTACATGACAGCTCCACTTGAAAGGTTATCGCTGACAATGAAGAATTTCCCGCCAACTAACCAAACTGCAGCTACAGAAGGATTCCCCACTTTTTCCTCAAGGGTTCCCTTTGCTTCTTTTGCTTTTTTATCATAATCCGTCAAAACCTTTTTGGCTTCGTTCTCTTTGCCGAATACTTCCCCGACGCGTTTCAATTCATCTCGCCAGTCATTATTAACTTCGTTTCCGATTACATATGTAGGTGCAATTTTATTATATTGGTCATATTTACCGCCTTCAACCATGGTGGCAGAATCCATAATGATTAAATCCGGTTCCACTTTTTGTACGGATTCAAATGGAAGATCATATGGAATGGTTGGAACGTCCTCTAGTTCACTTTGTAGATATCCTTGAACTTCTGCTCCATCACTTACACTCCATTGAGCGGCTGGCTTGATACCAAGAGCCACCAAATTATCTTCAAGATATGAAGCGATGATACGTTTCGGATTAGCTGGAATGACCACTTCATTTCCCATGGCATCCGTCAGTGTTTTTGATTTAACTGCTTCTTTACTTGATGTTTCATCTGTTTGACTTGTCGAAACATCGTCTTTAGTTGCATCATCGTCACCACATGCAGCTAAAGATATTGCTAATAGGCCGGCGCCTAGTAATTGAATGATTTTTTTCTTACTCATGACATTATACATTTGAATCCCCCTAGAGATATGATAGACTATTATTTGTTTGGTAATGATAATTGTTATCAACTAATTTAATTATAGAAAGGTAATATTGTCAATCATTTTTTAGAGAGTAGTTGTTAATATGGATTCAAAACTAAAGGAACACACCACATTGCTTCATACGAATAAGAATCTCTTTGTGAGTATGGTTATCCTACTAGTAGGTTTGGGCGGTATGGTCATTTCCATTATCTTGTCCGTTAATTTTGGAGCTGCAGATTTAAATTATCGCGATGTGTTTAATGCCTTATTTGAATTTGATCAGAATAATTCATCTCATGTCATCATTAGAGAATTAAGATTTCCCCGGGCCATTGCTGCAGTATGCGTAGGAGCTGCCTTAGCCGTATCTGGAGCCATTATGCAGGGTATGACAAGAAATCCATTGGCCGATCCTTCCATTATGGGAGTAACCGCAGGATCTTCCTTTTTAATAGCGATTGCCCTCGCTTTTCTGCCTGGCATGACCTATATAGGTTTAATGATGTTTTCTTTTGCTGGTGCAGGATTGGGTGCTGCCATTGTCTTCGGAATCACATCGCTTTCCAGGGGTGGAAGTACTCCAGTCAAGTTGGCGTTGGCCGGTTCAGCCATTGCTTCCTTACTAAGTTCCCTTTCCACAGCGATTGGTATCAAATTTAACGTCTCAAAAGATATTAGCTTTTGGTTTGTAGGGAGCATCTCGAGCGTCCAACCACAGCACATTTCATTTGCTCTACCCTTTATTCTGGGAGGGCTTTTGTTGGCTTTATTCCTTTCACGTTCCATATCCATCCTTAGCCTGGGTGAGGAAGTGGCACGAGGGCTTGGGCAAAACATTCCCCTGATAAAGTTCATTGGTACGATTGTGGTGTTATTATTAACAGGTGCAGCAGTATCGATTGCCGGAATGATCGGCTTTATTGGATTGGTCATCCCGCATATTGTGCGATTTTTAGTAGGAAATGATTATCGTTTGATCATTCCTTGCTCTGCTGTTTTGGGCGGAACCTTATTGCTAATTTCGGATATCTTAGGACGCTTGGTTAACCCGCCGTTTGAAACACCTGTTGGAGCCATAACGGCCATCATAGGTGTCCCTTTCTTCCTATATTTAGCTCGTAAAGAAGGGAGCGGAATGTAATGTACAAAAAGGGGAATCACTTTAAGTCTTTGCTTATTACAAGCATCCTTTTAATCGTACTTGTTTTTTTCATCAGCATTAATGCAGGCTACATAAAAATTCCTTTAGGGGATGTTATCAAAACTCTATTGGGCGATGGCACCCCTCAGAACGAGTTAACCATTTTTGAATTTCGTTTGCCGCGTATAGTCATGGCAATACTTGTCGGAATGGGAATTGCCATTTCAGGGGCCATTTTACAAGGACTTTCCCAAAATCCCTTAGCAGACCCCGGGATTATCGGAATCAATTCAGGCGCAGGGTTTGCCGTTGTATTGTATATGTTCTTCTTTCGGGGAACTACTTTCTTAACGGGCTGGGCATCCATATTCATCATGCCTTTCACCGCTTTACTTGGTGCATTTCTTGCCGCTTTCTTAATCTATGTACTATCGTGGAAAAATGGAAGAGTGACACCTGTAAGGTTATTGTTGGTCGGTATCGGTATAAATGCAGCATTTGGGGCAGGCTTGGTCATTTTTCAGATGAAAATGGAGCCAAATGATTTCATGAAGACCATCGTTTGGCTGGCAGGGACCATTTGGGGGACGAACTGGACATTTGTTTGGGCTTTATTACCATGGTTGCTCATCCTGATTCCGATAACCTTCTATAAATCAAGAATACTTGATGTTATGGGATTAGGTGACCAAATTGCCATAGGGGTTGGTCTCCCTATCGAAAAAGAACGCAGACTATTATTGCTTATTTCAGTGGCCTTAGCAGGCGCGTGTGTATCCGTTGGTGGCGGTATTACTTTCTTAGGCTTGATTGCTCCACACATAGCCCGAAAATTAGTGGGACCAAGGCATACGAGATTACTGCCAATGACGGCAGCATTGGGCGGTCTTCTTCTGTTATCCGCTGATACGATAGGCAGAGTCATCCTGGCCCCTATGGAACTTCCAGTAGGTATCGTTGTCTCCATTTTGGGAGCACCTTATTTTATTTATTTACTAGTTAAAAGCATGTAACAATAACAGGATCATAACTCCATTAAATAGAAAAACGAACTTCTATGCCAGCAAGTTCGTCAGGCTGTCGAGAAAATCTCGACAGCTTTTCTTTTGTAGAAAAGAAAACCCTAGGCTAGGCCTAGGGTTCTAAAAAGCTTTCAGCATGGTATTAAAAAAACTCTCCCATGGTGCTAAAATATTTTTGGTTCGCCAACCAAAATATCAGCATCACGGAGGAGTTTTATGTCAAAAGACACTAATAGTTTAGCACACACTACCTGGAATTGTAAGTATCATATCGTATTTGCACCGAAGTACAGAAGACAAGTGATTTACGGAAGGATAAAAAAGGACATCGGTCAAATATTGCGCACGCTATGTGAAAGGAAAGGCGTGGAAATCATTGAAGCAACGGCATGTAAAGACCATGTACATATGCTCGTGAGCATTCCACCAAAAATAAGTGTATCTTCATTTGTGGGTTATTTAAAAGGGAAAAGTAGTTTGATGGTATTTGACCGTCATGCCAATTTGAAATACAGGTATGGAAACCGAAAGTTTTGATGTACGGGATATTATGTAGATACAGTTGGACGAAACAAAAAGGTAATAGAAGAATACATACGGAACCAGATACAAGATGATATAGTCGCGGAACAATTAAGTATGATGGAATATATTGATCCATTCACAGGTGAAGAGATACAGAAAAAGAAAAGGAAGTGAGTGGAAGGCCTTTAAGGTCTGGCCAGTAAAAGTAGTACATTTGGCGAACCAATCAGGGGCCCTTTAGGGCCTGGTCAGTAATAAAGGCTTTCAGCCGCAGAGAAAACCACCCGTTATCACGGGTGGTCGTTATTTTGCCTAGTAAAATGATGAAGCCTGCTTTTTATGAACACCTTTAAAGGATACAGAGTTACCCGCATATTTTCTAACCGATCATACTATGTCCTCCGTTTACAGGAATAACCTGACCGGTTATCCAATCAGACCAATTGGACAACAAAAAGAGGGTAATTCCAATCACGTCATCCACCTTTCCTAATCGTCCCATCGGGTATTGCTTGATTAGCTTTTCTAACATGACGGTATCAAATGATTGACCTTGATCGATTAATCCTAGTGAAATGGTATTGCACTGAACATGGCTCTTGCCTACTTCTTGGGATAGGGATTTTAGAAAAGAGATAGTCCCACTTCTCGCTGCACCTGATATGATTAGGTTCTTATCACCAGTCCGGGCGGAGTCTCCCACTATATTAATGAATTTGCCCTGATTGTTATCCATCATATCCGGCATAAATGTATGTGCCAAATGAAGGACTCCATAAAAACAAACCTCCATTTCCTTTTTCCATTCACCCGGTTCATATTTAAAAAATGATTTAAATTGTGTCCATCCTGCATTATTAATGACACCATCAATGATTCCCAGTTCACGTTTAGTGACCACTTTCATTTCTTGGACTTCCTCTAACCTGGAAAGGTCAGCCTGTACAAGTACAAGTTTCACTCCACATTTTTTAATGTTTTCTGCTGTTTCTGCTGCCTCTTTCTGTGATTCATGGTAGTGGAGAGCAATATTGGCACCAGCTCTTGCCGCTGCTAAAGCAATTTCCTTACCTATCCCTTTGGCTGCACCCGTTATTAAAACATTTTTCCCCTTAAGGTTAAGATCCATAGCTCTATACCCCTATCCTTTGACTCCCTGATTTTCTTTGGTATTGCTTATGCAGCTGTGCCGCTATGATATTTTTTTGAATTTCAGAAGTCCCTTCATAAATCCTGGTAATACGTGCATCCCGATAAAAACGTTCGATTGGATATTCAGATATATAGCCAATCCCTCCATGTATTTGGAGAGCTTTGTCTGCCACCCGATTATACGTTTCCGACCCTAATAATTTAACCATGGCTGCTTCTTTAATAACGTTCCTTTTTTGATCTACCATCCACGCTACACGATAAGTCATTGAACGGAGTGCTTCCGTATCCAATGCCATCTCGGCCAAGTAATGTTGAATGACTTGCTGCTCAAAGATTGGCTTGTCGAATTGAATTCGCATATGAGCAAATTCAATCGACATCTCAAGTAACTTATCACACGAACCTAAGTTTCTTGCTGCCATTCCCGCACGTCCATTTGCTAAAATTTTCAATGCATTAACATACCCTTGCCCTACATCACCCAAAACATTTTCAACAGGCACCTCACAATCTTCGAAAAAAATCTCTGAAGAATGCGATCCATGAAGTCCCATTTTCTTCTCGATTTTTCCTATGTGGAATCCAGGAAAATCTTTTTCGACAATAAAGGAAGTGATGCCCTTTGCCCCTTTTGATGGGTCCGTAACTGCCATGACTGTAAAAATGTCCGCAATAGGCGCATTGGTAATATAATGCTTGCTCCCATTCAAGATATACTTATCACCTCTTTTAATCGCGGTCGTTTTAAGATTGGTAGCATGCGATCCTGCGCTGGGTTCAGTTAAAGCAAAAGCCCCGATTCTTTCACCCGATGCCATATCGGGAAGATATTTTCGTTTCTGTGCATCATTTCCCATCTCTACTATTCCGACGCCACCGATCCCCGTATGTCCGCCAATGACAGTGGTATAGCCGTTATGCGTTCTCCCTAGCTCTTCCAGAATGGCACATTTTCCCACCATATCAATTCCCAGTCCACCATATGACTCAGGAATACTAAGACCAAATAGACCAATTTCTTTGGATTTCCGTAAAATGCTTTCTGGAATTTCATCACTTTCTTCAATTAACATAGCATATGGCTCTACCTCATTATCAATAAACTCTCGGATACCCTGTTTTAATAAGGTAACATCGTCTGAAAATTCAAAATCCAAAAAATCCACTCCCTTCATAAGTCATTCCCTATCTAGTTTCCTTCCATTCTATGAAACATGCATTCTTTATAGGTCATTCAACTCTACAAGGAAAACCCTTACTCATTGGGCTTGTTAAGCCATCGTTAATCCTCCATTGACAGATAGGGTTTGCCCTGTGACGTATCCCGCTTCATCCGAAACAAAATACGCAACAGCACCCGCAATATCCTCCGGTTGAGCCAAACGACGGAATGGTATCGCCTTTACCAAGGCCCCTGTGATCCCTTCATTGTACGAACCAATCTCTTGAAATAATGGAGTGTCCGCTGGTCCTGGGGCAATGCAATTGATGTTAAGCTTATAACGGGCCATTTCTCTTGCAATTGTCTTCGTGAAAGCAATGACACCACCCTTTGCTGCGGAATAGACCGCTTCCCCGCTAGAGCCGACCCTTGCAGCATCTGAAGCAATATTGACTACTTTCCCATAATTATTTTCTATCATAAGCGGTAAAATTTCCTTACACGTATGAATTTGGCCGAGTAAATTAATATCGATGAGTCTTTTCCACGTGCTTGGATCACTTTTTAAGAACGGTTCTACCTTGTCCCACCCTGCGTTATTGACCAATACATCAATCTTTTTATAATGGCCCACCGAATCTTCCACAGCTTTTTTTACACTATCCAAATTCGTTACATCACAATAAACGGATTTAGCTTCATTCCCCTCCCGCTCGATTAAAGTAACCGTTTCATCCGCATTCTGACTATTGATATCTGCCACAATCACTCTCATATTTCTTGAAGCCAGTTTTTTTGCGATTTCTCTGCCAATGCCACTTCCTGCCCCCGTGATAAAAGCGACTCGTTTAGTCATATCAATCCCTCCATTTTTTCATTTTCTTTTAATCGATCATTTACCCTGGCCTTAAATGTTGTCTCCAATCTTTTCATTTATCATTTCCCTCAGACGAAACTTCTGAATTTTCCCGCTTGGGGTACGTGGGAATTCCGTCAAAATTTCTAGCTGTTCTGGCCAATATTGTTTAGCTAAGCCTTTCTTCGAGAGAAATTCCTTCATTGAATCCATTGTAATGGGAACCTTCCCTGGTTTCATGCTGATACAAGCGCATGCTTTTTCCTGAAGGCGTGTATCAGGTACAGCAATAACCTGTACGGTTGAAACATCGGGATGTTCGTATAATACGTTTTCTACATATGCAACCGGGATATTTTCTCCGCCTCGAATGATGATGTCTTTATTTCTACCGGAAATTCGGATATATCCATCCTCGTCCATTACCGCCCGGTCACCGGTAATGAACCAACCATTCTTATGTTCCGCTATGGTGTCTTCCATTCGTTTGAGATACCCGACAAACATCGCAGGGCCTCTTGCGAGTAAATCACCTTCTACATTAGGAGGACAACTTTCTCCTTTAAAATCGATTATCTTGAGTTCCATATGGGGAAAAGGGGCTCCATCCGTACTCGTTAACTTTTCTTCCGAATCATCAAGTCTTGTCAATGTCACTAAACCATTTTCCGTTTGTCCCCATCCCGACAATATTTTGAATGGGACTTTTTCTTTCGCTTCTCTCACAAGCTGTCTAGGAATTGGGGCACCTAAAGCTACAAAGGCTCGAAGAGATTGAATATGACCCCTTTCTATCCCTTCCAATTGAACGGTATCTTGCAGGAAGGGTGTTGCACCCGCAGTAAACGTTATCTTCTCCTTCTCGATCCACTCAATAAACTCATTCGGGTTCCAAATGTCTTGATAGACACCAGTACCTCCAAAATGGGTAGGTAACCGCACACCATACCCAAATCCCGTTTGATGGGCAAAGGTGGATGCCATGAAGAGCACGTCATCCGATGTTAAACGCAGATGGTCAATCCAATAATTTGTTGATACACAAAGCGTATTATGTGTATGCATGACCCCTTTTGGACTCCCGGTCGTTCCCGAGGTGAAGATGATTTCTGTAATATCGTTCGGATCATGCTTGATGGCATCTAGAATGGAAACATCCATCCGCTCTTCCCATGGTTCCTCAAGTAGGGAAGAGAACGCTTTCATTCCATTCGGTACTTCTTCACCGACCACAAAAACATGCTCTAATGAAAGCCACCGATGAGCTAGCCTCTCAATCATGTCAGGATAATAGTAGTCACGGAAACGATCCGGAACCACAATCATCTTAGATTCCGCCATCTCCACCATGAATCCAATTTCCCTATCACGATAAATGGGAATCAAGGGATTGCTTATCGCCCCTATCCGAGTGACGGCATAATGGAGAATAATGAATTCATTCCAATTTGGTAGTTGAAAAGAGATGACGTCTCCCTTTCCCATTCCTATATGAATGAGACCTAAAGCGACCCGATCGACCAGCTTTCCTAACTCCTTATACGTATAACGGCTTTTTTTATCAATGATTGCCGTCTTCTCCGGATTGTTCTCTATCACATCATGTAAATAATCCAGAATCGTTCGATTTGGCCAAATAGATTGGTATTTTTCCACATATTCCTGACTCAAAATCGTATCGAATTTCAATAGAGTTCATCCCCTTCATCATCTTCTGAATTGTTTAAAATCCACTGGCCTTTTTTCAAGAAAAGCATTTTTTCCTTCTTCTGATTCTGGTGTGTTATAAAACATCGCTAAACTACCCATCGATAACTGGGATATCCCTTGGATGTTTGCACTATCAGCATTAAAGGAATACTTAAGCATTTTCAATGCAGTCGGACTCTTCTCAAGAATCTTCATCGCCCATTCTTTTGCCGCATGTTGCAACTGATCTGCAGGGACGATTTTATTCACAAGTCCCATCTCTTTTGACTCCTGTGCGGAATATTGTTCACACAAATACCAAATTTCCCTCGCTTTCTTTTCACCGACTATCCGGGCAAGATACGCAGAACCAAATCCTGCATCATAACTCCCTACTTTTGGGCCACTTTGCCCGAATTTTGCCGTTTCTGATGCAATTGTCAAGTCACAGATGACGTGTAGGACATGGCCTCCTCCAATGGCATATCCATTCACTGCCGCGATGACAGGCTTTGGGATGTTTCGAATGGTTTGGTGCAGGGTTTCAATTTCTAATCCCATCCCACCTCCTAAGCCACCGGAATGATCATACCCTCCTTCTTCTCCTTTTTCTTTTTGATCACCACCGACACAAAACGCCTTTTCACCGGTCCCTGTCAAAATTACTGCACCAATTCTGTTATCATCCCATGCGTCACGGAAAGCCCAGATTAGTTCCTGGATCGTTCTTGCACGAAAAGCGTTGTAGACTTTAGGACGGTTAATCGTAACTTTTGCTATGCCCTCCGTTTTTTCATATAAAACATCAGTTAATTCCATCGTTTAATTCCTCCCTAACTTAATAGTTTTATCATGATTTTCCCTTGAATGACGTCAATACGCTGTTCATTCATACATCTCACTTTCATCGTTATCCAATGTCGCTGTACATCGACATCAATGATCTCTATCTCGGCAGTAATCGTGCTATCCATTTGTACCGGTTGAATGAACACCAGTTCTTTTTGAATGATGACACATGGCCCTTCAGGTAATTCCTTACTGATTGCCTCCGTGATGAGCCCCTCGCTTAAAATTCCTGGGACCATTGAGGGCCTTCCATCCCTTTTAGAAATATCAAGACCATACACATCATTGTAATCATGTGTCAGAGAGCTCCACCCTGTCACATCATCTTCTGTAAAGGTTTTTTGCACTCTGGCGATTTGACCAATAAAATAGCGATTTAAATTATCCATTCCTCCCTCCTCTATTCTAATAAGACCGGAATTCTTTTCCGATAATGTCTTTTGCAATGACCATCATATTGGCTTGTGCAGTTCCATCACCAATCTCTAATCCAATCACATCCCGCAAACGTTGTTCTAAGGGCATTTCCTTCGTATAAGCATAGTGCCCGTTCAACAATAAGCATTCATGAATGGCTTCCACACTATATTTGGGGCCTAACCACTTTACTGAAGCAGATTCTTTACTATGTTTCAAACCTTGATCACGAAGCCAAAGTCCACGATAAGCCTGCCATTTCACCAATTCCAATTGGGTAAAATGAGTCACGATGGGGAATGAAACCCCTTGGTATGTCGCCAATGGTTTACCAAAAGATTGTCTTACTTTAACGTGTTCAATCGTCTCATCGAGACTTTGCGAAGCAGCCCCTACACATTGCAGCCCGATTAATAAACGACTTAGGTCAAACCCATTCATCACTTGGGAAAAACCTTTATTTTGAAGTCCAATCATATACTCCTCTGGAACTTCAACATCATTCAAATAAATGGAGCCCCTGCCAATTGGTATATTCCCCATGTCTTTGTACCCTTTGCATTCCACTCCAGGAAGATCGGATGGAACAATGAATGCACTTATTCCTTGATTCCCCAAATCAGGTTCTGTCTTGGCGAATAAAACGAAAGCATCTGCACAAGTCGCTACACTTATTCCCGACTTTTCACCATTAAGGACATATACATTTCCATTATGTACCGCAGTTGTTTTGATTCCCCCGGCATCTGTACCCGCTGAAGGCTCCGTAATGGCAATGCCAACAATCTTCTCCCCACTTGCAATCTTGGGTAACCATTCGTTTTTCAATTCTTCTCTAGCATGATTGGTTATAATTTCGCCAATCAATGCATTCAGCATGACTGCATAGGTTAGATTGAAATCCCCACGCCCTATCTCTTCAGCAGCAATCCCGGTGGTGACGCAGTCAGCTCCGCTACCCCCATACTCAATGGGGATGCGCAAACCATTTACCCCTAATTCACCAAGCTTCTTCCACAAATGCCTTGGCGTGACTTCTTCTCGGTCCCACTTAGTATAGTGTGGCAGCAATTCTTCTTTGGCGAATTCCTTCAACATTTTTCGAAAATGCTCTTGTTCTTCCGTAAATGTAAAATCCATCATCTTATTCCTCCCTTTTTTTCAGAATTGTAAGTCTGGTGAAGAACATCAACTGTTCAAAACGAATCTACATATCGTTTCATGCCTCTTAAAAGGAAGAGGGAATTCTCCCTTGTTGTTATTCTATATTGCAAGATGCGTGCCAAGATGGATTTGTGCTTTAGAGGGTTTTAAAAGAAAAGTATTTTATCAGTTTTACTACTTTTCGCAAACTTGCAAAACAGAAATGCGAAATACAAAACTGAAACACAAAGGGGCTGTCCCAAAAGGTGTAATTACACCGAAATTGAATAAATAGTAAAAGGCAGAAACGTTGATTTAACAACATTTCTGCCTTTTTGTTTTTGCGAAATTCACTGGCATAAGGACTTATTAGACAGCCCCTTTGTGTAAAAACCATTTAATAACCATGCTATTTCAGGTTATACTTCGATATTTTTCTGTATAAGCTCGCAATATGAATCTTAAGTTTTTGAGCGGCTAAAGAACGATCTCCGCCACACTCCTTTAATGTACGCCGGATAGCCAATGCTTCAGCATTTCTTACCACTTCATCCAAACTCCCAAAGTAAGCGTTTTCTTTTGAGCCGTCATATGAGTCTCGCACATTCATGTGAGGAGCCAGAAGTGAAGAATCCATTTTCAATGTCGCCCCCTCAGCAAAATTCATCCCGCGTTCGATAAATGCTTGATACTCACGGACATTCCCAGGCCAATTATAGGAAGTCAACCATTCTTGAAGCGTGGGATCTATCTCCCTTACATCACATCCTAAAATCTTATTGAAGTGATTGATAAAATAATAGCCTAATGGAAGAATATCTTCCTTTCGCTCTCTCAATGATGGAAGTTTCAATTCAAACACATACAAACGATAATATAAATCCTGACGAAACTTTCCTTCTTGTATGAGCGTTTTTAAATCCCTATTCGTTGCCGCAATAATACGAACATCGATATTTTTACTCCCTGTTCCACCCAGTCTTTCTACTTCCCGTTCCTGCAAAACACGTAAAAGCTTTCCTTGGGCCTGGTAAGGAAGCTCTGATATTTCATCCAAGAAAAGCGTACCGTTCTGAGCTAATTCTATTTTCCCTGGCTTCCCTTCCTTTTTTGCTCCACTAAAGGCACCAGGTTCGTACCCAAAGACCTCAGATTCAAATAATTCGTCCGGAATGGCAGCACAATTTATGGGTATGAAAGGGTGGGCCTTTCTTGTACTCAAACCGTGTATTGCTTGAGCAAACAGTTCTTTTCCTGTTCCCGTTTCCCCAGTTATGAGTACAGTTGAATTGCTTATTGCAATTCTAGCCGCCAGTTCCTTAATCCGTTCGATTGCAGGACTATTTCCTATAATCCCTTCGAAGTCATACTTATTTGTTTCAATACTGGATTTTTTCCTATTTTTATACTTTTCCAATGCATTTGCATAAAATGATAAATCGGCATGCTCTAACTCTTCTTGCCGTATGATGACGTGATAAACGTTATTTTGATCTTTTCTAGTGATCCTAATAAAACACGCCTGGCCAAAAATGACACCAGAGAAGACATTCCTCGAATCACGACTTTCTAGAGGACTTTTCGGAGAGGTTTGAATGATATTCATGATTGATTTACCTATTACATCATCCTTCATGACACTAAAATGTTCTAAAAAATCTGGACTAACACCAAGTACTTTCCCTTTTAGGTTCACTTCTATTGAGCCCCAACTTTTTAATTCATGTATCACTTTTTCCATATACATCACAAAACAACTTGATCGTTTTTTAAGAGTAGAATCACAACTTGTCCTTTAATCACTTCGATTCCCGTTTGATTATAGCAAGTGACCTTTTGTGTAACCCAATTTCTATCGATATTAATATCAATTACTTCAAGTTCCGCCGTAATTAAATCACCAACGTGCACTGGATGATAAAAGATTAATTCCTTTTGTAATAAAACACAGGCACTACCCGGAAGTTTTTCACTAATCACTTGGGTGATTAACCCTTCCGTTAGCAGACCAGGAATGACTGGCTGGTCGTAATTGCTTTTCCACTCCTCTTTATTCAATTGATAAATCGGGCTATTGTCATTTGTTAATTCACTACATATCCTTACGTCTGAAATACTAAATGTACGTTGCAACCTTGCAATCTGCCCGATGAACATTTCAGAAATCGATAAGTTCATACTTCCCCTTCTTTCTATTTGAACTTTCATAATATTCAATTATATATAACGATAACTATACATGGTTTTAAAAACAAAGGAAAGCCGAAATAGAATGCAAATACATCGTTCGGAACAAATAATAAAGCAGCATCCTTAATGGATGCTACCTATCCAGGCACAGTAAGAAAGCGTTTACAAAAATGACTTTATTTCTTTTTCGACCAGCGAAGAGAACCTACATCATTATGTGGATGGTATTCTAACAAAAGTTTGCTATGCATATTTTCTAATTCAGTTAAAGATAACTTCAACAGTTGCTCCATGCTTTCATCTTGATAAGCGATACTCAGTTTATTAATTAACTTTTTTCGTCTTTCTTCCATACCCTTCCTTATCGTATCCCCCACACAACCCTCTCCTTTTTTATCACATATTTAAAATACCTACATGTATTTCCACATCCATAATCTATTTATTTTCTTGGATTTGAATTTTAAGATACTCTTCTTCTAATTCACATAACCTTAATTCATAAAGATGTATATTATTTTTTTTATAAATGCCTTTACTTATTAATTGATCAATTAGAAACTTTTTCTTTTCTAAAGTCTTTTCAAGCAATATCCCCAATATTTCTTTCCTCCTTTGATTCGTCCTTTGTTCCCATATGAATTTAATCATTCAAAGGCATAAAAATGTAAAAGGCTTTCCATCCACTTGAATGGGAAGCCTCCAGTAATCTGGTCAGCAGTCTTAGTAATTGTAAGTAAATACTAAGCTCATTAAACCCATTTGTCAAGTGCGAATTATAGGTGGATGCATGAATCTTGCCCTAAGAAATTTCTATCTTTTCCACCTATATCGCTTAACGAACACCTGGAAGGATTCACTAAATCTTTAACGCCCACATATATTTAATTGAATATTAACTATGAAAGGTGGAGGTAATACTGAAAACCAGTATTGTTATTCTCACATATAACGAATTACCTTTAACCAAACAGTGCCTTACCAGCATTAAAGAACATACCGATGACAAAGATATAGAAATTATCGTCGTTGATAATGGCTCTTCAGATGGGACAGTCGACCATTTAAAAAGTATTCCCTCTTTAAAGACCATCTTCAATGAAAAGAACGCCGGGTTTGCAAAAGGCTGTAACCAAGGGCTTGATATCGCAACGGGCGATACGGTTTTATTTTTAAATAATGATACAATCGTGACACAAAATTGGCTACAATCCATGCTCACCTTGCTTTATAGTGACAAAAAAATAGGCATGGTCGGACCCGTAAGTAATTATGTAAGTGGCCCACAGCAAATTGCAGTGGATTATAGCGACATTGACGGTATCGATGATTTTTCAGCGGATTTCTGTCAAAAAAATATTGGCAAGTCTAAGCAAGTCATGCGTTTAGTAGGATTTTGCTTACTAGTGAAAAAAGAAGTGCTTGATAAAATCGGTGGTTTTGACGAACGGTTTGAATATGGGTCCTTTGAAGATGACGATTTATGTCTTCGTACACTTATAGAAGGTTATCAATTGAGAATAGCCTATGATTCATTTGTACATCATCATGGCCATGCCACCTTTACAGCAAATCAAGATATCAACATCCAACATTTATATCATTTAAATCGGCAGAGATTTCTTGATAAGTGGAAAGTTGATCTAACTTATTACGTTCATCCAAGACCTGAAATTGTTAATCTCGTACTGTTAAGAATCATTATGAACGTGTCGATACGCTAAATATTGAATCATCGGACCTTCCATATCCAACCGCTACCTTTGATACGATTATTTTGGCGGATATATTAGAACACTTAGAAAACCCATGGAAAGTCAGTTTTCCCCCTAATTTTAGCTCTCCACCAATCTAAAGTCTCTTTCAAACTAGCATAAAAATCACGTTCCTGTTTCCAATGAACAGAGTTATTTATTTTCGAAGAATCGCCAATAAAGATTGGTACTTCGGAATGTCTGAACTTGTTTGGATCTACTTGAATGTTGTTGTCACGTACCAAAATACTTATTAAGTTCAACAAAATGTCCTCAACCTTTCTTGGAATCTCTGAACTTACATTATAAATTCCTGTTTCCACTTCGCTCTCCAATAATAATGCATAGGCCCTTACAATATCCCGAACATCGGTGAAATCCCGTCGTGAAGATAGATCCCCTACATAAATAACAGGCTAGGCTAGACCATATTCTATTTGGCAATTCGAGCTGAAAAATCGCTCACAACAAACCCTTCCGCTTGACCAGTCCCAAAACGATTAAAGGGTCTAACATGTACTAATGCTAGTTTGTTTTTCTTCGCTAATTGCAGCCCCACTTCACCAGCTTTCTATCCGAGAAGTCCTTACGGATTAGCAAAGCTATACAGTCATTGGATTTCATGGATTCAAATAGTATCGAAGAAATTTTAAATAAGGTGGATTTAGATGCAATCAGGAGTGGATTCGGATTGTTTTTCTTCTTGGATCAATCCAAACATCTCGCTTGTCGATGCTTGATAAACTTTACGGCAGGATTGGTAAACCATATCGCTTCCAATAAATTGACGACACCACCCCTGTTACATCTGCTGTAAGCATAGGATATTCCTATTATTTTCCAACAGAACTCTATGCTGCTAAATTATACAATTCATCTGTCTTGGAAATTTCCATCGCCTTTATTAAATAAGCTAGGTCAGTCATATCTCCTTCAATTAATTCCACTTCGTCTTGAATTTCCAGAAATGCTAATCTCCAAATTGTACTTGTACTTCTCCGAGCCATTAGCCCATATACTTTGTTTAATAAAAAGCGAGCCAAATAAGCTCCATCCTGCCCAGTAATTATTGCACTTTTCATCTGCTTCTTCTACAAATCGTATGCTTTTTTAGTTTACATAAAAAAATCATTCGGCTTTAACGATAACAGTCAATAAAAATAAGCAGAAGGTAACCTTTATATATGAATTTATTACTGTTGAATATCTGGAGTTTAATTAAGGAGAGGGGAGACGTCCATACTAACCATTAACCTTCTGCTTTGAATGGAAGTAGGACTATAAAGAAATGTTTTTTGATTTGAATTCTTCTTCAGTATCACAAAAAGTGAGTTTTCCGTAATTCAGACGGTTATCGATGTACTGGGGGATTCCTGCTTTTCTTAAATTGTCACTAAATATTACATATTCAAATCGTCCACTATTATCCAAATAACTGACTTGATTCAATACTTCCTTTCGAACCAAGTACGTACAATGAATTACCTCGACCTCAATAAGTCCTTTAATTGACCCAGTTAATATATCGTAGTATAAAGGGGAATGTTTGTAATAACCATTTTCATCTACAAGGTAATGGTAATTTGAATAATTGCTTAATTGGTCATCGCCATTCCTTAACAGGGGACCTATTACTGGCAATCTCGTATCTAGAAGCGTTTGAAGTGTTTCCGGGATAATAAAGTTATCGCAATCCACTACAAAGTAATGCGTCCCTCTAGCTAAAGCCCATTCAATCGATTCTTGTCGGAGACGTGCCAACACACTCAATTTCACCGGGTTCCAGTCATGTGGTCTAAAATCCTGTACACGCTCCACTACATCACTCGAGTCGATATGGATTTCTGAATATTTGTCTTTTACTTTTTCTACCCACTGTTCTAGTAATACCGCTGTTTGATCTCGATTGTTATTTGTACGTATATAAAGTTTAATTTTAGATGCTGGGTAAGTTTGTTTCTCAATTAAGTCCAAGTACATGGGCAAAACGTGAGCTTTCTCTTTGGCTAGAATGGCAATGGTTACAAATTCATTAGTTTCCATTTAATAAAACACAGCCTTCCATTAACGTTTTTTATTAATCTGATGTTTATTTACTTGTACAAAACTGAGAGGTCATTCTTTTTCTAGGTGTGTACAGTTGGCCTCCACTTCCTCCCAAGTCATAAAAATACGGAGGATGTCTTCCTCGATGAGTTCCGTACCACACTGCACTTCAATAATTTCCAAATCAGTAAGTGCTTTAATACCATGGGCAGCCCCTAAAGGAATTTCAAGAACATCGCCCGGGTTCACTACCCGGATTATATCATTAAGAACAAATAACCCAGTTCCATTGATAATTGTCCAGACTTCGCTACGATGGAAGTGTCTCTGATAACTGATGTTTTTATTAGCTGTTATACCAATTCTCTTAGTTAGAACTTCATTGGCTTCATCAAATTTTGTATAATCCAATACATGGTACCAACCCCATCGACGCTCTTCATACATCGGACGCTCTTCAATTTGAAGAGAAATTTCCTTGACTCTTTGGCTGGCCTCTTTATCTGTAACAAGAATTCCATCAGGGCTAACCACCACAACAAGATCTGAAACACCCAAAACAGATACAGGTATATCCAATTCATTAATCACATGGACATTTCGACAATCCGGACCAATACTTCCTTTGCCAACTATCGGCGTTTTCATTTCCTCTGTAAGAGTATTCCAGGTTCCAAGATCTTTCCATTCACCGTTATAAGGGACAACAATAATATTATTTGATTTTTCAACCACTTCATAATCAAAACTATTTTTCGGTAACCGATTAAACTGGTTAAATACTTCAGCATAGCTAAGTGGAAGTCCCTGCGTTTTAATATAATTTAATAAAAATCCCAGCTTAAAGGCAAAAATCCCACCATTCCATAATGCTCCCTCTTTTATCAATTGCTTAGCTTTGTCATGATTTGGCTTTTCTGTGAAATAACTCACTCTTTGAAAAGCTTCTTCATGTTTTGTATTTTGTGAGGCAATAGGAACTATATAACCATACTTTTCTGATGGGTAAGTAGGTGCAATACCTACTAAAGCTAAATCAGCCATTGATTGTTGCAAAACCTTCTCTAAAGTAATCATATGCTCGAAAAACTCATCTCCTGCAAAAGGATCGACGGGCATAACTCCAACCACTTCCTCAGGGTCTACACTTTCTACTGAATATAAATATAGAGAGGCTAAAACAATAGCCGGATAAGTATCTCTTCGACTTGGTTCCATAATCAGAGGTACATCATTACCTAATTGGCTAATTATCATATCAACCTGAGATTTATTTGTGGAGATAATCGTACGATCAGCTAGATTGACGTTTTCCAGTTGGTTCCACACACGTTGAATCATAGATACTTTTGAATTTGTTTTTTGCTCAGATGGCAATAGTCTTAAAAATTGTTTAGAACGGGAACTATTCGACAAAGGCCAGAGGCGCTTTCCCGAACCTCCAGATAATAAAATAAGGCGCAAATCTTTCACTCCTATAGACATTTAGTGTAAAACGTTTCACATTGATATGACAATTTACCTCTTCTGATATAGAAAGAGCAAATTTGAATTTCTCTGAATTATGTATAATATGTAAGCAAAATGAGAGGGTTACTTCTCCTGCTTATATTTTATATATTGTCATTCATTTTTCACATTCATAGCTATTTTCCAATACTATCTAGCCTAAATACAAAAAGGAAGATCGCCCACTAAGGGATATCATCCTAACATTAGAAGCTTATTAACAAGGTCTTTCTCTAATTTGAATGAGGCGATGAGCTGACCAAACAATACTATTATCATCTCGGCCTAAATCAATTCCTAAAGTTACCCCATCAGATTCATAAAATAATCCGACGAAATCTCCAGCATTTAATAAGACGTCACCTGCTAATGTCACTGTTCCATTGCCAAGAATCGCTATTAATATCTAATACCAAGGCAAAGTTTACATTTTATAATGGTGTTAAACCACTTATCAAATCAGTTACGAATGGAATTTATTACATTTCATTTTATAACGTTCAAAAAAATACTTCATCATAAGAAGAAAAAGTAAAGAAATGATCTACCTTTATTTGAAGGAAATTTATTTTTTAAGTTTAAATGCTTTTAAAATGGATATTATAATGATGTAAGATAATAATGCAGGTTTTACCATGCTAGGAGGTACTTAAATGGAACGTGGAAAAGTAAAATGGTTTAATAGTGACAAAGGATTTGGATTTATCGAGCGTGAAAATGGAGACGACGTATTCGTTCATTTCTCAGCTATTCAAGGGGAAGGGTATAAATCTCTTGAAGAAGGCCAGGAAGTTGAATTTGAAGTAGAATCAGGTCAACGTGGGCCTCAAGCAACAAACGTAAACAAACTTTAATTAAACTAATAAACAGGCCCTGAAAATCAGGGCCTGTTTTTATGCTCTAAATCAATAAAATCCACTTATGTAGCAATTAAAAAACAAAAAAATCTCTGGAGACTAACTAACTCCAGAGATTTGAAAATAAAGGGAACCCCTTATTTTACGGCTTCTTTTAATTCTTTACCCGCTTTGAATGCAGGAACTTTGCTAGCTGCAATTTGTATTTCTTCACCTGTTTGCGGATTTCTACCAGTACGTGCTGCACGATCGCGTACTTCAAATGTACCAAATCCAACTAATTGAATTTTTTCTTCTTTAGCTAGCGTAGTCGTGATTGTCTCAAACAATGCATCCACTACTTTTTTAGCGTCGTCTTTTGTTAATTCTGCTTGTGCTGCTACAGTTGTGACTAATTCTGTTTTATTCATATTAAAACACCTCATCCTTTTAATTCTATAAAGTATGTAGAAAACACACCATACCATATTAACTAAAGGTCTGTCACTTAATATGGCCGAAAAAAGGAAATTTAATCCTTATTTTATGCATTTTGATGGTAGAAATCAATTTGAAGCAAAATACCGGCAAGTCATCCTAATTTATGTAATAATAGATACATGACAAAAAAGTATAAGAACTTGAGGGATTTTCATTGGAAAGTATGGAACTACTACATACAAAAATAGAAATTTTGAGGAAGGAATTAATCTATACAGCTTTAAACCATGGATTCACCGCTCCAAAAACTTTACATATAAGCCAAGAACTTGATAAGCTGCATAACTTACTTTTACATAACCAAGAACCACTAAGCTATCAGTAAAATAAAACGTTTTATATCTATGTATAGGCAACAGAGCTCTTTCCATTACAAAATTACATACTCTAGACTCTCTTCTGCTAGAGTATGTAACCATCTATATTTCCAGGTGTCATTTTTAATTTTCGATTTGCAGCCATTGATAGATTGTATCCATATCAATATTTTCTTCCAAATGGGCAGCCAAGAGATCATACGCTTCCTCTCGTCGCTCTGAATCACTTTGCACATTATCCTCTACTTCATCTAACCCCAACCCTTTTTCCCGACGAATTTGATTGAATAAGGACCTAGTAAACAGACGATTATGAAAGATGCCATGAAGATAGGTGCCCATGATTTTACCATCACTGGAAATAGCCCCGTCTCCTCTTCCATCCTCTAACAAAAGTAAAGGAGTTACACTTGAAGATTCTAATGAGGTTCTCCCTAAGTGTATTTTAAAGGCTTGTCCCATATACAACTCATTTCAATATGTGTGTGGTATCTAAATTACAGTGAACATCCTTGATTTGAATTTTACTACATAGGCAAAAACAAAACCCTAACTGCAAGAGTTAAGGTTGAATTAACTAGATATGAATGATGAATGTAGTAATGATCTACACTCCCATTTATCTTATTGAAATAGAAAACACTACCGGTTTAAACCGGATTGTCGCATGATAATTATTTATTTTTTCTGTCAACTATATCAACTTTTCAGCAATTCAATAGGCTAGAATTGTTATGGACCGATTTCTATCAAAATATGCCGTATATTGTTTTACATAATAAAAGTTCTCAACAAATCCGTTCTATTAGGTTGGAAGAATTGTTTTTAGGAGAATTCACATCTGATGATACCTCAAACGCTTCCATTTGTTCGGCATCAAAAGACTTTAGGAATTGTTGGAGATAGTTCGTATCCTGAATGGTTGGGTCCAGCCAAACCTTTTCATCTTCAGGATTAAGAATGACAGGCATACGATCATGAATGCTTGTCATCAATTCATTTGACGTCGTGGTGATAACTGAACAAGAATAAACCGTACCTTTCGGTGATTTCCATGATTCCCATAGACCTGCCATTCCAAATGGATCATTATTCTTAAGTTTAATCCGCATTGGTATTTTACGTTCAGGATCCTTCTTCCACTCATAAAAGGAGTCGGCAAGAATCAAGCACCGTTTCTTTTTATAAGCATTCTTGAAACTGACTTTCTCGGCAATTGTCTCGGCCCTGGCATTTATCATCTTGTAGCCAACTTTTTCATCCTTAGCCCAGAACGGAATTAATCCCCATCGGAGATACCCTAACCGGTTCTTATTACCATCATTAATGACAGATAGAACGGAATGCGTCGGAGCTACATTATAGCTTGCATGGTACTCTTCATTAAAAGCAGCCTGTATATCAAAGCGATCAATGATTTCTTCAATGCCCGTAAAAAGGGTAAACCGTCCACACATACTATCACCTACTGTATTTTATGTTAACGCTCTAGAATATTAATATCGGTAAATGATTGATTGAACAATTCACTGTTAATCAATAGTGTACCTAGAACTTCCCTTTCATCTTCAGCTTTGATAACATCCGTCAGAATTACCATACTTCCATTCTTCACTGTCACTTTATATTCATTCATAATAAGTCTCCCTTCAATTGGTTGTTACCCGTATTATATACATTATCCACCAAAGGTAAAAACAAAACGAATTAGTGATCGTCCCCCTTGTTTCATTGCTCCTTGTTCCTTTTCAAATTGGACAATTATATGACCATGTTACTAGAACCCATTCCTTATCATTGGGCATGAAAAAGCCCTCCATAAAAGCATGGCTGGCTTTAATGGAGGGTTTCTTAATAAACTTAGTTGGTGATGGACCCATCATCGTCTATATCCTCGTAATCAGTTGGATCCTTTTCCAATAATACTACTTTATCTTCTTCGTTCCACTCCACTTTAAATCCTGATACTTTTCCGACCCTTAAAACGGGTAGGAATGATTTTTGATCTGGTTTATAGGTCTTTAAATCTTTTGTGCCTATTACGCCTAAACCAAGTAGCAATTTATCCGATTGAATATAAGGCTTACCATCTATTATCTTCATTTGTTTAGCTGTATACGGAAAAGGTACACCATTTACTTTTAATGTGAATGGACCTGGCTTCTCTTCTTTAATTTCAGGAGCTTTTTTCGACTTATAGTATCCCTTATCTACTCCAAGAACTGTTCCTTCTCTCGTATTATCCGCCGCACCATACATTTTTCCCGTTTCATAATCGAATACGACGGCCTGCACATTTCCAATATGCTGAGGTTTTTCTTCATAGACATGACCTTTTGCCATTAACTCCAATTTTGTATTTTGTTCAATTCCCGGCTCCCATCGAACAGTGGGATAGTTCGCTGAGTATATACGAGGTGATAAGATGGCTTCTTGGATTGGTAGCCCCTGATCGATTACATTCATGATGGTCTCAGACACGGATGCAATAATGGTAGCTCCCCCAGGAGAGCCCAAGGCAAGAAAAGGTTTTCCATCTTTTAAGACAAAAGTTGGTGACATACTGCTTCTAGGGCGTTTTCCTGCTTCTACCTGATTAACGCCCCCCGGTGTAGCATCGAAATCTGTCATTTCATTATTTAGCATGAAACCATAATCCGGTACCATTATGCCAGTACCGAACACTTGTTCAATCGTAGTCGTATATGACACCATATTCCCCCACTTATCCATCACCGAGAAATGGGTGGTTTGACCTTCAGGATGATTCTCCACCACAGTTGGCATGGAAGAAGGTTCTTTTCCTTCATATTCCCATGGATCTCCTTCTTTTACTTCTGCAGTTGATCTATTAGGATTAATTAGTTTTCTTCTTTCCTTTATATACTCCTCATCTAAAAGCCCTTTTTTAGGAACTTCATAAAAATCTTCATCAGCCATGTATGCTGCACGGTCAGCAAATGCCAAATGCATGGCTTCCGTTAAATAATGAAGATATTCAGGGGAATTAATTCCCATCTTCTTCACATCATACCCTTCCATCAATTCTAAAATTTGTTGGACCGTCAAACTACCTGAACTCGGCGAAGCGGCACCCACGACTTCAAATCCCCTATAATTCGATCGAATCGGTTCCCTTTCTTTCGCCTCATACCTTTTCAAATCATCCGTGGTCATGACGCCCTCTCGTTTTTTAACTTCCTTGACAAGCGCTTCACCGATTTCCCCTGAATAAAGTGCATCCGGCCCTTGTTTCTGAATAATTTTGAATGTCTTGGCAAGATCCGGTTGGATGAGCTTATCACCTTCTTTTAATGGTTCTCCCCCGGGAATGAACACTTTGGCAGCTGCAGGATTATTTAGAAGCTTCGCTTTATTTTCATCAATATATTGAGCTGCGGACCAATTTACTTTCACTCCTTTTTCCGCTTGTTTGATCGCAGGATTTATTACTTCTGATAAACTCATCGTGCCATAGTTCTCAAGAGCCATTTCCATTCCCTTTAAGGTTCCAGGGACCCCTACCGCCTTTCCTGTAATATGACGTTTACTGAAAGGTATAACTTTTCCGTTTTTATCTAGAAAAAGTTTAGGTGTAACGTTTTTTGGAGCTGTTTCACGGCTATCAATCATCGTAATTTTATCTTCCTCTTTACTATAAATCATGATGAAACTCCCTCCGCCAATTCCCGACATCATCGGTTCCACTACATTTAATGACAGCTGAATGGCTGCTGCTGCATCAACAGCATTTCCGCCTTGCTCTAAAATCTTTCTACCAGCTTCCGCTGCTATGGGATGGGAAACCGAAACGATTCCCTTTTTTGTTCCTTGCTTCATTGACTTATCTACCCCGGGCACACTTGCAATAACGGTAGAGACAACTAAAAAGATACTGAAAACAGCTATAATTAAACTCTTAAAATAGGTCATATAAAGTCCCCTTTCAAAACGGATATTAATCCTGTTCACTTAGAAAAACCTATACCTTTCTTCTGGTTAAGATTCTAAAGTTGGAGACAGTTCCTATGTTTATCATGGAGATAACTCAAGTAGACTTCAGACTTTTTAAACATCAAAATTATAAACTATATAAATTAAAGACGGTGGCTCAACCTCATATTACACACTCACCTCCTTAACTGATAAATGATGTAGTTGGGTAAAAGCCACCGTCTAGTGTCTTCAGTCCATTACCTAAATATTATGATTATTATCTAAAATGGTCGGCATGTTCCTTTTGTCTTGCTTCTTGAAATATTGGAAAGCAAGCAAGACGGCAAAGGAAGCTAATCCAATGATATCCGTAATGGTTTCAGGATAAATTAATAGTAAGCCGATAATAATGGCTGGGAATCTTTCTAACCAATGCATTCCGCGTATCCAATAACCGATGACCCCGGCCCCGATAGCAATCATTCCAGTCATTGCCGTAAAAACGACCCATACCACTTCCATCCAAGTTGAATCAATCATCAGCATTTGTGGGGATAGTACGAAAATGTAAGGAATAATAAAGGCCGCTATGGCTAATTTAGACGATTGGATCCCCGTCTTTAAGGGATCTCCACCAGAAACCCCGGCTGCTGCGAAAGCGGCTAGTGCCACTGGTGGTGTTATATCTGCAATAATCCCAAAATAGAAAACGAATAGATGCGCGGATAAATCCGGTACACCCAGTAAAATGATGGCAGGTGCCGCAATGGTAGAGGTAATTACATAGTTAGCAGTTGTCGGTGACCCCATTCCCAATACTAAGGCCGCGACCATTGTAAGCATAAGTGTTGGTATTAAGTAGCCACCAGCCAAATCGATTAATCCATTCGCCAGCTTTAGACCTAGTCCTGTCTTTGTGACAATCCCTACGATAATACCCGCACTAGCCGTTGCAGCCGCTACTGCCAATGCCGTTCGAGCCCCATCTACTAAGGCATGAATGATATCACTAAATTTCATCCGTACATCTTTGTTAATGAACCCTACAATAATCGAGATAAGAATGGAATACAATGCGGCATGTGTAACTGTTATATTCGACATCAGAAGGAGAACGATAGCAACGATTGGTATCAATAAATAAACTTTTCTTATCACTTCTCTCTTGTTCGGCATTTCTTCTTTCGTCAATCCCCTTAATCCAAGCCTTTTTGCTTCAAAATGGGTCATGATCCAAATCCCTGTAAAGTAAAGAATGGCTGGAATGGTGGCTGCTTTTGCTATATCCCAATACGTGATGCCATTCCCAATAAACTCGACCATTAGAAACGCTGCCGCTCCCATTATCGGTGGCATTAATTGTCCACCTGTTGAAGCAGATGCCTCTACTGCCCCAGCAAATTCCTTTTTGTAACCCAGATTTTTCATCATCGGAATCGTAAATGACCCTGAAGTGACAACATTCGCTACCGAGCTGCCGCTGATGGTTCCTTGTAATGCACTTGAAAAAATGGCAACCTTCGCAGGTCCGCCGACTCTTCTACCTGCAATCGCAGTTGAGAGATCATTGAAATATTGACCAACCCCGGTTCGTATAAGGAAGGCACCAAATAGTAAAAATAGGAAAATGAAGGTAGATGAAATCGCCAGCGGTGTTCCTAAAATCCCCTCTGTAGAGAAAAACATCGTTTGGACCATCCGCTCGAAAGTTAGACCGCGATGCGAAAGGAAACCAGGCATATATTGACCAAATAGACCATATAAAATGAATAGCACCGCTATTGTCGTTATAGGTATCCCTACTGCACGCCTCGTTGCCTCTAACACCAGTAAAATGGCCAGTAAACCAACCGTGAAATCCAACGTACCTAAACGACCGACATTCATGACCAAATCGTCGAAAAACAAGGGCCAGTACGCTCCGACTCCGATACTTAATACTGCTAGAATCATATCGTACCATGCTATTTGAAGCTTGCCTTTTTGGCGTTTCTTCCGATTTGCAGGAAATAATAAAAAGATTAAAGATAGCGCGAAACCTAAATGAATCGTCCGTTGAATTTGTGCTGTAAAAACCCCAAAGATGGCTGTATACAATTGGAATAAAGAAAATGCTAAGAGACCGAAAAAAGCAATATACCCCAATATGCCTTTTAATTTCCTGGTCCCTGCTTCAGGATCGTATTTCTCTAAAAGTTTCTGCTGCTCTTCCTCTGTTAAGTACTGCACTTTTCCTTTATCATCATCCATTGATATTCACCCCATCCAATTGCTCCCAAAAGGAAATTTTTTTCGTTGAAATTCTGATCCATGTTCCCGGCTTAATAAATCGTGATAATAATACAGTTTGTTTTCTATAGATTAAGCGATGATTGGCTCCAACCTGCCCTATTCTTAAATCAATATATTCAAATGTTCGATTCATATTTTTGATATGATATACACCGTCTTTTTCTTCAAAGACTTCCTCTCCCTCTGCATTAGAAGGCATGCCTACAGCAAAGTCTTCATATGCCAGCTCGGTTTGCTTAATGGAGTCCCTTGATAGCTGATAGGTTTCGAGAACGTCCGAGAGGTGAATGGAATGTGTATACTCTATTTGAAACGTCTTTTCTCTTTTCAAAGGTAAATAAGCCAACAACTCTTCTTGATCTTGATAGGAAAATGCAAGGACTTGTTTATATGGTATGAAACCAAGTAAAGCACTGAACAGAAATAGAGGGATAATAAAAAACACGAATCTCTTAAAAAAATTGCTGCTCATCGAAACCTCCAAACTTCAAGAAACAACGAAATCGATAGCGAACTATCGATTATCGTAGCATTTATTTGGCAATTCCCTTTTCTTCGAAATATTTAGCTGCACCAGGATGCAACTCCATTTCCCCTAATCCTTCAAGTGCCGTCTCTGCCGTAATTAATTTTCCTTTTGCATGCGTGATTTTGTCTGTATTGTCATAAATAGCCTTAGTCATTTCGTACACCAAGTCTTTGTCCATGTCTTTTCTTACAACCAACATGGCTTTCACGGCAACGGTCTTTACATCTGATTTAATCTTATAAGTGCCGCTCGGAATGGTATCCTCCGCATAATATGGATATTTCTTAACCAACTCTTTAATCTTTTCATCCGCAATTGGTAGGACAACAATATCATTTTGAACAGAAAGTGCCTCTACTGCACCAGTTGGAGTACCTGCTGTTATAAATGCTGCATCAATATTCCCAGCTTGTATTCCGTCGGTCGATTCGTCGAAGGAGAGATTTTGGGCTTTTATATCTTTAGCCGTTAACCCATGAAGCGCTAGAATTTGCATGGCATTAATGTATGCACCTGATCCAGGGGCACCAACCGATACTTTCTTTCCTTTTAAATCTTCCACTGATTTGATCCCACTTTTAGCTGTTGTTACAAGCTGTACAGTTTCTGGATATAAAGAGCTAATTGCCTGGATATTATCAATGGGATTCCCTTTGAACATTTCTTTGGCCTCAACTGCATATGCAGCAATATCCGTTTGCGAGAAAGCTATCTCAGCTTCTCCAGCTCTTAAGGTTTCCATGTTTTCTGCAGAAGCCCCGGAGGTTTGTGGTGTGATATTCGCATTGGTATTATCCGTGATGATATTTCCGATCTGGCCACCAAGTGGGTAATATGTACCACCAGTCCCACCTGTTAATAGACTCAAGTTTTGTCTTTCGTCTCCAGAGGTCCCTTCATTCCCCTTACTGCAAGCAGTAATAAATAGTAAGGACATGATCATTCCGAATAAAAAAAGGCTTTTACATCCCTTCACAAAAATCCCTCCTTTTTCAATTTCATCATCTTTAAATGCGACGATATTAATAGTATTCTGTGACCAACTCTAATTTCCTTCATTTTACATATGGGAATTTAACCCATATCCTCACAGTCATTATCGTGCGTTTTTTTAACCCACTTTATATTTGACTAAATTTTCAGTTTTTTTATATCCTTCTTTAAAGATAATATTGACTCTTGCATTTGAGAAATATATTATTGTTATAAACTTATAACTATTGATTATAAAATACCTTCTTATTGGCTGTATCCAGTTATTCTGATACCACTTAAACAAAAGGAGTGATTTTATCAATTTCCTATCCCTACGTTATTTTATTGAGGTTTCAAACCACCTTAGTTTCAGCAAAGCCTCCAAGGTCCTTCATATCTCCCAACCTGGCTTAAGCCAACAAATCTCATCACTTGAAAAACAATTAGGTTTTAAGCTTCTAAATCGCACAACAAGAAAAATCACATTGACTGAAGAAGGGGAATATATCTACAAGAAGCTCGCTCCTTCCTTCGATGACATCGAAAAAACAGTTAGCAATATCGTTGAAAACAAAATTGTCCCCAAACCAAAAATAAAAATTGCCACAATACCATCAGCAGCAAGTATTTATATACCAAATTTATTGAAAAAGATACGTATTGAATTTCCTGAAGTAGAAGTAGATCTTCAAGAGACAACCTCCGCAAGAGCAGTCAAGCTAGTCAAACAGCAAAAATATCAAATTGGTTTTATCCGAACACCCATACATGCCAATATACTGACAAATGAAGGGCTAAATATGATTGAATTCAACAAATCTCCATTGCAATTAGTCGTTTCTTTTGAACACCGGTTAGCTCAAAAAGAATCCATATATTTAACTGAGGCAAAGAATGAACCCTTTATTCATTATCATGCAGTACAAGCCCACTCTCTTCAATTTCTTTTGGAAAAGGCATGTTCGATTGCTGGGTTTTCTCCAAAAAAATTATGTGAAGGATCCGAGCTATTAACGATTGCAAACCTAGTTTCGAATAATTTAGGTGTTGCCCTCATGCCCAAAGATATGATTGATTTGTTAGGAACTAAAAAGGTAAAGGCCTTAAACATCGAAAATATGAATCTGTCTAGCTCAATATCAGCTGTTTGGAAAAGTAGCGAACATACACCTTTCTTGATAAATCAAATCATACATACCCTCCAATCTAATACTTCGTTGTGAGTTATAAGGATAAAGAACTAAAGTAAGTACAACTTGTCCCTTTTATAATCAAGGTTTATATGTATATAAAAATTTACTATTTTTGTTATGTTCCCTTCAATGTTAGCATTCGGTTATACAACATTTGAAAGGATGATAAATAAATGGTAAGTGGTATTTCGAAATTTTCCGTATTTGGCTTGGGTCCTATCGGCATGGAAATTCTGCGTAGTGCATATCTTACAAATCCTCAATCGATTATTGGTGCTGTAGATATTGATCCCCAAAAGGTTGGAAAGGATATTGGGCTGATCATAAATGAAAATAAAATGAATGTACATGTGGTCTCCAGTATTCATGAAGTAAAAACCAGTGTAGAGCATCCAATTGCCCTTCATGCGACCAGTTCCAATGCAAACCACGTTTGGCCGCAAATCAAGGAACTTTTAGATCATGGGTTCTCAGTGGTTTCTACCTGTGAACAGCTTTCTTTCCCGTGGCAGCGCTATCCTGAGCTGGCAAAGGAGATAGATATATATGCAAAGAGCAAAGGGCTCAGTGTCATCGGGACTGGCATTAATCCAGGTTTCATCATGGATACCATGGCGATCTGTTTTTCAACCGTTGTCACAACGGTAAACAGAGTCCTTGTCAATCGTAAGGTGGATGTTTCGAAACGCCGCCTCCCCTTACAAAGAAAAGTTGGAATCGGTATGACAAAAGGAGAATTTGAGGCACTGGCTGAACAGGATAAGATCGGGCATGTTGGGCTTGAAGAATCTGTTAGATTAATTGCATATGGGCTAGATTGGGAACTTACCAGTATAAATAATACCATTGAGCCAACAATTGCCACCGAAGATATAACCGTTCCACTTACGTCTCTAAAAAAAGGGGCGGTTAGTGGGCTACACCAAGTATCAAGAGCTTTGACCTCTACCGGAAAGGAAATCTGCTTGGACTTGAACATGTCTGTAGGAATTAACCAAGAGGATGAGATTATAATTGAAGGAAACGAAACACAAAGATTAATCATACCAAATGGAGTATTCGGTGATACTGCTACTGCCTCCATGGTTATTAATACAGCTAAACAAATTGATGCGATTCGAAAACCAGGGTTACTTACCATGGCTGACATCGGCCTGCCAAGAAACAGTCAGCAATCTGAATTTGTACCAATACGAGTCTAGACAAACGACATATCCATTTATAAGTAACTGCTATATGAATGTCTCTGCTATTCTTTAAAAATATCCTAACCTAAAGATAGCGTAAGCCCCGAATCGAAGACTTTTCTGTCTGTGCATTCGGGGGTTGTATATGGAAATAAGCCTAACGTTTCATTCTGATCAGCGTAAACCAACTTCATAGCGTTTCCTTCTGCATATTGAAGAAACCCAGCTAATCTCCTGTGAAGGTAGCTGGGTTTTAAAGTCGCATGTGCAAAATAGCACTTAGTAAGTGAAAATTATCACCTAAACTTACTCATCCAGAAAAGATTTATGACAATTTTAATAAATTAAGTTAATGATGTCCTATTTTGAAGTTCCGGATTTCCACTGGATTCTTCCACTTTTTGTGTTTCGTCATCTAGATAATCCAAACGACGATTTTTGGTTTCTGGGAATACCCAAGCCCAAATAGCTAATAGGAAGAATAAACCGGCCCCGCCTAAGATAATTGGTTCATACCCATACACAGGGAATATAGCTACTGTGATTAAGGGGGGTATCGCTGAAAGTCCGCGTCCAATTTGTAAAGCCCATGAAATACCTGTAGCCCGAACATCTGTAGGGAAGATTTCGCTAAATAATGACCCAAATACAGATGCTCCATTTGAACCAAAGTATAAAAAGAAAATAGGAACTAAAATCCATAGTGAGTTAATTAAACTAGACCATGTAAAGTAAAGGGCGATACCACCAAGAGCTGCAACAAGGCCAAGGTAACTTAAAGTTATTTTTCTTCCCCATTTGTCCGCTGTATAACCGGCAATAAATGATCCAACTAGACCTGCGAATGCAGTAAAGAATAGCCACCATCCCGCCGCACCCATTTCAAATCCTTCGTATTTTACTAAATACGTTGGAAGAAAATTTGTAATTCCATAGTAAGCGAAATATTGTAATACTGCAGCAATTAAAGCAATTGTGAATGGTTTCCAGAAGCGTCTTAAACCGTACTTTTTACGCCAATCGACTTTTTCACTAGCTTTTTGTTTATTTTTCACTTCTTCCTCCCAAACTTTTGATTCTTCTACATCTTTTCTGAGCCAAAGAGCAAATAAAACTGGAAGAGCAGAGATAATGAATGTCCAACGCCATCCGATTAAGGGGAGTACAAATCCACCCATAGTTGCTCCCAAGAAAATCCCCAAATAGGCGCCACCATATAGCATACTACTCCAAAATCCACGTTGTTTAGAAGGAACTGATTCGCTTACGAGTGCCTGAGCTGCACCGTATTCACCTCCTAAACCAAACCCAGCGATAGCAGTCCAAACAATTAGCCACTCATAATTGAATGTAAATCCACGCATTAACGTGGCTATACAGAAAATAACTAATGTTGCGATTAAAATCTTCTTACGCCCTACTCGATCTCCTAAATAACCAAAAAAAACACCACCAATCGCTAGGAAAGCAAGTTGAACTGAAAAAACTGACGCTATTTGTCCAGTAGTTAGCTGTAAAGCAGTTGCCATAGGAATTACAAGGAAACTTAACACAAACACTTCATAATAATCAAAAACCCAGCCAATATAAGCACCAAAAAAAATTTTATATTTTCCTTTATCCATTTTTTCATTATGTGGTTGAACGTTACTCGTCATAAACAAGTCCCCCCTGATTGATTATTAGAAAGTGTATACACTCTTTAGCAGTTCGACTAAAGAGCGTAAAGTTTTCTCATGTATTTACTGGTCTTCCAATTCCAAACGCTTCAATAGCTGTTGCTGTAACAGCTTTGGTTTTTTCAAGGCATAAATCAACAATGATTTCAGCAATATCAATAGGGTGTAACCAATTATCTTTATTAACAGTAGGCGCTAAGTCTTCCATCATTTTTGTGGCTACGGGTCCAGGGCATACGGCATTTACACGGATGTTAAAGGGCTTGAACTCTTCTCCTAATGCCTTGGTGAAACCGATAACCGCATGTTTTGCTGTAATGTAGGCACTACGATCCGGTCCGCCTTTTAATCCCCATATAGAGGAAATGTTTATAATAATACCTTCAAGTTGTTTAATCATGTTTGGAACTACTGCACGAGTCGCTAAATACATACCTCTAACATTTAAATCTTGCATGCTATCCCATTCTTCAATGCTAGTTTCTAAGAAAGGTTTGATAACCATAGATCCAGCATTATTAATTAGAATATCAACATGCCCCAGATCAGTCTCAATTTGTTTAAACGTTTGTTCGATGGTATCTCGTGAGGTTAAGTCACAAAAATAGGCCTTAGCATTGCCTCCATTAGAAATTATTTGGGTAACTGTATTGTTAATCTCTTCTTGATCATTTGATAAAACAGCTAGTGTGGCTCCCAATTGCGCTAATAGAATACTTGTTTCTTTACCAATACCTCGACCACCGCCAGTTACAACGGCAACTTTTCCTGTTAAAGTTGACATTCTATCTTCCCCCTTATACTTTTACACCTAAAGTATCTATCACATAAGATGAAGCATGAGTACCTGCACGTTTTCCATAAACTAACCCACGTAATACAGATGTTCCACCAGGATATTTTCCATAGTAAAGACCTGCTGTTTCGCCGGCAGCATACAATCCAGGAATTGACTCATCATCGTTTGAATAGACAGCACCATCAGTATTTGTCGCAAGACCGCCATTAGTAAATACATTTGAGCAAGCAATAGGATACGCAATAAAGGGTCCCGTTGTAATTGGTATAGCCCAATTTGATTTTTCAGGTGTAATACCAATCGCCTTCTTGCCATCTTTCTGAAGAGGATCAAAAATCCCGTCTTGTACAGCCATATTAAATTCTTGAACTGTTTCCTCTAGATTTTCAGCAGAAATATTAAGTAATTCAGCTAATTCACTTAAAGTATTAGCTACAATTGCAGGTTTATCTGTTTCTAGAGCTTGTTCATAATTTGGAATATCATACATAGTTTGATCACTAATCATATAGGCAACATGTCCAGGTAAATCATAGAAAATCTTTCTAGCGACTTCTTCGTAATATTCATCAATAGTTGTTTTCCCTTCGTCAAGGAAGCGCTTACCATTTTGATCTACTAAAATAGCGTAGGGGAAGAGCATTACAGCAGCTTCTTCTCGTTTACTTCGAGGATCTACCGGTTCAGCATGGAAAGAATCAAACTGTCCCGCGCTTTTTGCTCCGATTGAAAGTGCCATTTCAATAGCCTCACCGCTATTGAAATATCCACCTTTACACACAGCAGGAATTTTGTGAGCATCTCTACCGATATATTGAGCCATCATACGTTGATTCCCTTGGAAACCACCAGCAGCTAAAACAACCGACCCCACTTTTAACTCAAGTGAGTTTCCACCTTTAACTCGGATATTCAACCGACTTACTGCACCATCTTCATTTAATGAAATATTCCATGCTGTTGCTTCATAAATGATATCAACCCCTTGGATCCCAGCTTTTCTAGCTAACGTATCGATGATGGCACGGCCGCCTCCAACGGGTAGTAGCCTCGGTTTATTTGAAGTTAAAAACATGGTCGGTAAATAATCAAATTCGACCCCATGTTGATTTAACCATTGAAGTGTTGGTCCTGCTTCTTGAGCAAGTGTTTCCACATAACGAAGATCTGAAAAATTATCGGAAAAAGCAAGCATATCTTCCACAAAATTGTCTGCTACTTCATTCAAGTTTTTCATTCTCATATATGATGCAGTCCAACGCGAATTTCCTCCACGATGGTCAAAATCAGAGCGCTCTAAAATAGCAATTTTAAGTTTCTTATTTAAAACTTCAGCTTGTTCTGCTGCAGCTAAAGCGGCAGAAGTTCCTGCAACTCCACAACCAATTACAACAATGTCATAGTCGAGATTTGATGTCATATTTTATCCCCCTATTCTTTGCTTAAAGTAAGTTCTTCAATAATCGCTAAAGCAGCTTTGCATACTTGCATGTCATGTGAATAATGTCCGCCGCTAACACCGATTCCTCCAATTAATTCCTCGCCTAATTTAATTGGATATCCACCTCCAAAAATCACAAGACGCTCTGTGTGTACAATACCATGCAGTAAAGGTGGATCATCTTTTAATCTATCGTACCATTCATGTGTAGCGCGATTATAGGTAGCGGCAGAAAAGGCTTTGTTTTGGGCAATTTCTAAACTTAATACAGGTGCACCATCCATTGCTGCAAATGCTTTTAAATTACCTGGCTTATCTACAATTGCGATGCTAAAGTTGATACCTAGTTCCATTCCTTTTTGTTTGGCGACTTCTAACATTTTTGTTGCAAGTTCAATGCTAATATTTTTAGATTCAACAGCTAATTGTAATTCAGACATTTTTTATTTCCTCCTTAGGATCGATAGATAAGTATTTTTCTTCCCAAATATTAATTTGATTTAGTTTAAATAGTTTTTGACGATCCTCCCAAGAGCAGATAGCTTCGCCTAGATTTTTTTGAGAACATTCAAAATTCAGAATATTTAAAGCGTTTTTAATTCCTTGTATTGATGCGCGTAAAACGGTATTAGCACAAAGTACAATTTGATATCCTAACTCATGAGCTTCATCTAGCGTAATGAGTGGGGTTTTAGCTCCTTCAACTAGATTTATAAGTTGCGGGATATGTTTCAATGAGCTTGTAATCGTTTTCATTTGTTCGATTGAAGTAGGAGCCTCAATAAATAAAACATCCGCCCCAGCTTCTTTATACGCTTTAGCTCGATCAATAGCATCCTCAATACCATTAACAGCTAGTACATCTGTTCTTGCGACAATTACTAGATTCTCATCTTGTCGTGCATCTGCTGCAGCATGAATCTTATAAATCATTTCTTCCTTAGAAATAACACTTTTATTATTAAAGTGACCACATTTTTTAGGAGATATTTGATCTTCAATTTGTATGCCAGCTACCCCAGCTCGTTCAAACTCTCGAACCGAACGGATTACGTTAATAGCATTACCGAATCCTGTATCAAGATCAGCGATAATTGGTATATTAGTAACATCAGTCATACGCGCTACGATATCTAGCACTTCTTTCATACTAGTAAGACCTACATCAGCCCAACCGAGTTGGGCATTAGAAATACCTGCACCTGTAGCATAAATTGCTTGAAATCCTAACTCTTCAATTAAACAAGCTGACATTGAATCATATGCACCAGGTAACATAAATGAGTTAGGGGCATTTATGAGTTCACGTAAACGTAATTTTTTATCCAATATAGAACCTCCTTTTTAAGCTTTATCTATTTGATTAGATGAACTTTTATTGATTGAATTGCTGCATCTAAACTATTTTCGATATGTTCTCTCATTAATAATTCAGCTTGTTCGCCATCTTTTAGCTCAATAATTTTGTAAAGCGCTAGATGTTCTTTCGCAGCAGCAGAACTACGATATTTATTTGTCTTAGGACCTAGTCCACGGTAGCGCATAATATGATCATTCATATTATTTAAGATTTTTACAACTGTTCGATTTCCGCTAATATCGTACAACAAGTGGTGTACTTTATCCCCATATAAAATTACTTTATCACTGTCAGATTGCTCAGCAGCTTGAACTAATAAATCCGTGAACAATTTCAGTTCAGATAATTCCCTTTCGGAAATCTTTATTGCAGCTTCTTTTGCGACTTGACCCTCTAATAAACTACGAACTGTAAAGATTTCTTTTGCTTCTTGGACTGAAACAGGAGCTACTTTAATACGACCATTTGGGAGGCGTACGATTAATTCTTCGAGCTCAATTCGATGTAAAGCTTCGCGAATAGGTGTACGACTAATCTCAAGTTGTTCCGCTAAGGCTTTTTCATTGATTTGTTGAGAAGGCTCTAACTGTCCAGAAATTATAAGTTTCTTCAATTCCATATAGACAAAATCTTTTGCTGAATACCTTTTACTTTCCAATGAGGAAAGATCCATTGTAACCCCCTCCTCTCTGTATTTAGTATAATTGTATACATTTATACCTTAATTAAATTAAACATATTTTTCCATTAATTGTCAACTTCTTTCTTGAATATTTATTTTTTTAATTAAAACTAAATTATTAACTTAAGTTTTCGCACACCAAATTTGGCAGGTAGGCCCTGATATAGCTAGGTAAACCTACAAGCCATTGAAATAATTTCTGTATTTTTTTATTCGTTCTCTTGAAGAAGCTCAGTTAACTGCTGCAATGCGACAGCCCAATTGAGTATTTCGTTTAAAAGTCATAAAAAACCACCGAGTGTGTTTCGGTGTGACCGTAATTTTCCCACGCCAGTACAGCGTAACGAGCGAGAACAAAGTCGTATGGTGATAAGTAAATCATATGAGCGTCCTTGAAACTCTTTTAGTAAACAAAGATTTGATTATTGTCTTGAAAAACCAATCTAAAGACGGGTGATTTTTTGCTCAGAAGGGGTGCCATCTGTGTTTACAGTGGCAAGCCAGTCACTTTTCTTGTATCGTTTTTGAACGAAAATAACCTAAATAGATACTCCGTTTCCAATAAATCTTGAGTATCTTAAAAAAAATCTACTCTTAAATAATCGATAACCATTTTATGAAACATCTTTCCGATGAAATTAGTGAATCCGATTAAAAGATAGCTTTTTCATCTATAAGATAGCGTTACTGCATTTACTCATCGCTTATTCCCCTAGCTTTTTTTATATGCTTGCTTGTACCAATATCCTGTAAGAGGGTGCCCTCCTCATGCTGCATTTCTATTTGGCTGGCATACTTTTTATTTACTGAAATATCTCATGATTCGCCTTGCAATGAAATCCTTTTGGGGGGCTTCGTTACATCAGGATATTCTTTGATTCGTTCCAATTTCTCCTGCATTCTTTTCTTTTATGCCCGTTCATACTTTTCTTTTTTGTTGTTCTTGATTCTCCTTCTGGGATTATTGAGAACCTGCTTCAAACCTCATCCCTCAACTATCAGTTTCTCTTGGATTTTTTAACAAAAATCACAAAAAAAGAGACAGGCACAAGTCCTGTCTCAAATACTATTTGGTTATGCATGAAAATTCATACCGTCTGTTGTTGCTTTAATGACACCAGTGCGGACGACGAAGTTTCCAAAGTGTTCGCCTTCTTGCCGTTCTTTTGCGTAACGTGAAAGCAGGACACGCAATTCGCTTAATATTTCTTCTTCGCCAATATTTTCGCGGTACATTTTACTGAGTCGGCTGCCATCAAAAGCCGCTCCGAGATACATATTGTATTTACCGGGGGCTTTCCCGATAAAACCAATTTCTGCGAGGGCTGGACGGGCACAACTGTTAGGGCAGCCCGTCATACGGATGGTGATTTCTTTATCCCGTAGACCATTTTCATCAACAATGCTCTCGATTTTTTCAAGTAAATCCGGTAAATAACGCTCAGCTTCCGCCATCGCCAATCCGCATGTAGGAAGAGCTACGCATGCAAGTGAGCTACGACGGAGTGCTGAATAATGCTTGCCATCCGTCAAACCGTATTGTTCCATCAGTTCATTAATTATTTTCTTTTTTTGACTGGAGACATTGGCAATGATCAGATTTTGATTGGCTGTTAACCGGATATCCCCTGTATGGACTTTCGCAATTTCACGCAAGCCGGTCATCAGCTTGTAATCATCAAAATCGGCAATACGGCCACTTTGGACAAACAGGGTATAATGCCACTTACCTTGCACGCCTTTCACCCAGCCATAGCGGTCCCCATTATGATCGAAATGGTATTTCTTCGCTTCAGCCAAGTTCCAGCCAAGACGGTTTTCCAGTTCGGCTTTTACATTTTCCAAGCCAAGTCGATCAACCGTATACTTGAATCGGGCATTTTTTCGGACGGAACGATTTCCATAATCCCGTTGAATCGTAATGACCTTTTCCGCCACATCCAAAATTTGGTCTGGTGTACAAAAGCCGATTACCTTGGCAAGCTGAGGGTATGTCGCAGTGTCGCCGTGGGTCATGCCCATGCCCCCGCCTATCGCTACATTGAATCCGACAAGTTTAGCATCTTCAACGATTGCTATGAAGCCTAAATCTTGTGAATATACATCGATGTCATTCGATGGCGGAACAGCGATTCCAATTTTGAACTTCCGTGGTAAATAAAGCGGTCCGTACATCGGTTCCACTTCTTCTACTTCCGGTGTTCCGACCACTTTCTCTTCATCAAGCCAAATTTCATGATAGGCTCTTGTTCGAGGCAATAGGTAGTCACTCAACCTTTTTGACCATTCATATACTTCCGTATGTATCTCTGATTGATAGGGATTTGAGTTGCACATGACGTTTCGGTTCACATCACCGCATGCTGCAATCGTATCAAGCATGGACGCATGAATATCCTGTATCGTCTTTTTCATATTCCATTTTAAAATGCCATGCATTTGAAACGTTTCACGTGTTGTCAGCTTTAACGTGCCGTTTCCATATTTTTGGGCAAGTTCATCCATGACAAGCCACTGAGCTGGCTGGGCCACACCTCCAGGCATGCGTACACGGAGCATGAATTGATAAGCTGGTTCAAGCTTTTGTTTTTGTCGTTCATTTCGAAGATCCCGATCATCCTGCAAGTAACTGCCGTGATGCTTCATCAAACGATTATCATCATCGGGAATACCGGCACTTATTCGGTCTTGCATCACTTCCATGAGCGTTCCACGCAAGTAATTACTTCTTTCTTTTATCTCCTCGACGTCACTAGGCGGGCCGTCTGGTGCTTTTAGTATTGATTTTAATAAAGGATCCACCATTATTTTATCTCCTTTCCATCCGAAATCAGTATACATCTCGCTGATAGCGTTTTTCTTTTTGCATGTTGCTAAGATAGCTTACCGCTTCCTCATGGCTCATGCTGCCTTCTTTTTGGATAATTCCTATAAGGGTTTCATGGACATCATGTGCCATATTTTTCTCATCACCGCAAATATAAACAGCAGCACCCTCTTGCAACCAATTGAATAGCTCGCCACTATGTTCAAGCATGCGGTTCTGTACATATACTTTTTCGTCGGTGTCACGCGAAAACGCAACATCCATCTTAGATAACACACCTGATTTCAGCCACTTTTGCCATTCGGTCTGATAAAGGAAATCCGTCACGAAATGCTGATCCCCGAAAAACATCCACGATTTACCTTGTATTCCCGCTTCCTCACGTTCTTGCATAAACGAACGGAATGGAGCAACACCTGTACCTGGTCCTACCATAATGATTGGGGTGTCTGGATTACTCGGCAGCTTGAAATTTTGGTTAGATTGAATGTAGATTGGCAAGGTGTCACCTGGTTGTAACCGTTCCGCACATAATATAGAACAAACTCCATTTCGTTCACGTCCATACGTATTGTACCGCACTGTTCCGATTGTTAAATGGACTTCATCTGGATTCGCGGATAAAGAGCTCGCAATCGAATAAAGACGGGCCGGCATTTTCCGAAGAGTGGAGACGAACTCCTGTGCCGATTCCCCCCATTGACCAAAGTCACGGATTAAATCAAGCAAATCTCTTCCTTGACGGTAGGCTTTTAGTTTTTCTTCTTTTCCTTGTGACACTAGCTCCCGTAAGTTTTCATTGCTTGAAAGCTGTACCGCCTGTTCAAGAAGCGATTTAGTCAAAACAGTTATCTCCAAATGGGAGCTGAGTGCTTCTTTAAGCGAAAGAACATCTCCCTGTTTGTTTACGGTCACCTTTTCTTCAGGCTCCCACTCGATCTCCTCAAGTATAAGGTCTACAAGAGCAGGGTCATTTTCTGGATATACACCAAGACTATCACCAGGCTCAAATGTGAGTCCAGAGCCTTCTAGCGACAACTCCAGATGACATGTTTCCTTATTTGAACCTCGGCCATTCAAATTCAAGTTTTCCAGAACTTCGGCTTTGAATGGATTTTTTCTCGAATATACGGATTCACCAGCAACTGATTGCTCAGCAGGAGCAACAATAGCCGCTTCCCCGGCCTCACTTAAGCTCGCAATAACACCTTCTAGCCACTCCGTTGCAGGTTCATCATAATCCAAATCGCAATCAACGCGTGGATAAAGCCTTTTGCCACCAAGCTCTTCCAAACGCTCATCGAAGTCCTTGCCCGTTTGGCAGAAAAACTCATACGAGCTATCACCAAGCGACAACACGGAAAAATGGAGATCATCCAGTTTCGGTGCACGTCTTCCATTCACAAATTCATGAAACGTCAAAGCATTATCCGGCGGGTCACCTTCACCATGTGTACTAACTGCAATAAGAAGGTTTTTGACTTTCTTCAACTGATTCGGCTTGAAATCACTCATGGAGGAAACGGCTACTTGAAAGCCTTTTTCCTCTAACTTCTTAGCCGCGTTCTCCGCAATCCTTTGGGCATTGCCTGTCTGGGACCCGTAGAGAATGGTCACTTCTTTTGATATTGTCTTTCTAACAAGAAGTTCTTGTGATGGTGCCTCTGTTATCGCAGAAAAAGACTGCGTCGCAGACAAATAACCGTTCAGCCAAACTTTTTGCGTTTCTGTCAAAGTTGGCAAAAGACGATTAAGAAGTTCTACTTGTTCTTGGTTAAACGGACTGTTCATTACCTGAAGTTGCAACGATTTCCACCTCGCAAAAGAATAATAACTATCATTTTATGTATAACGAATATTCAAATAATTATTGTTATAGTCGCATAACCTTTTATTCTAGTATACAAGCATAACAATAATGAAACGACATTTTTTCAATTCTATATATTTCTAGTTAAACTTTACCAGATGTAAAATCATTAGTAAAATATATATATGTTATTTAAACTATTAGGAATACTAATGATTAGGTGGGATATATTTGTATTACGATGCATTAAAAACGTTTGTAACCCTTGTCGAAGTCAAAAATTTCACAAAAACTGCCGATAGACTTCTAATGTCACAGCCCAATGTTAGTTTACATATAAAAAAACTGGAACAAGAGTTTCAGACAAAATTGCTTCTGCGATCGCCAAAATATATAAAAATCACCCCAACCGGAGAAATTTTATACGAGCGGGCAAAGCAGATGATCACGATTTACGAACAAACGAGACGAGACATCGAGGAGCGTCACAACACGATAAAAGGAGAATTAAAGATTGGTGCTAGTTTTACAATTGGCGAGTATATACTCCCCTCTTTACTCATCGATCTGCAAAATGACTATCCCGAACTCGAGCTTCAAGTCATGATAGGAAATACGGAAGAAATCGTTCAATCCGTCCAGTTATACAAAGTGGATATAGGCTTGATTGAAGGCCAGACCAATGAAAAGGAGCTTTCCGTGCACTCCTTCATGCAAGATGAATTATTTATCGTTTCCTCCAACAAACATGAACTAGCTAATAAAAAAGATCTAACGATATCCGACCTGCAAAATCAGGCATGGGTCACTCGAGAAGTAGGATCGGGTACCCGTGAATACCTTAACCACCTTATCCGTTCAAACGGGCTGAAAGTCAAGTCGCTCCTGACCATCAGTAGTAACCAAGGAATTAAAGAAACACTTATAAAAAATGGAATGGGCCTCTCTCTCCTGTCCCGTAGTGTCATAGAAAGAGATGTACAGCATCATACCCTTTCTATCTTACAGGTGAAAAATGAGACGTTTCCACGTACGCTTTCCTATGTTTACTCTCCTATTATGAAAGATAAGAAAAACGTTCAAACTTTTATAAGTTCGTTAAAACAAAAATGGCCAACACAATAAGAATCAAACGAAATATAAAGGGAGGAAACGTCATATAAGTATTAACTTCCAAATGCAACCTGTTCTTACTGGCATTGAAAAGTAATGTGAGTAATATATATCATGTAGTACTGTTTAATTTCAATTAAACGGGATGGATTAAGGAGGTAAATCATTGACGAAGCCGATTGATTTTACAGTGTATGCGGATAGAATACCTGAACCGATTCGAGCTGACGGTGCTGGTGCAACAGATCTCGGACCACGTGATATTTTACGAGCATTGGAAAATCCGGATATGCTTGTGCCCCCAGTGACGGATGAGGGAACTGTTCCGAATTTACGGTTTTCCTTCTCCGACACGAATATGGTTTTAAAGCATGGTGGATGGTCAAGACAGATTACAATACGTGAATTGCCGGTCGCCACGACACTTGCAGGAGTTAATATGCGTTTAACGCCAGGTGGCGTAAGGGAACTGCATTGGCATAAAGAAGTCGAATGGAGTTTTATGCTTGCAGGCAGAGCGAGGATAACCGCTGTAGACCAGAATGGGAAAAACTTCATTGCAGACGTTGGTGTTGGCGACCTATGGTATTTCCCACCTGGCATCCCCCACTCGATTCAAGGTTTGGAGGAAGGGTGTGAGTTTTTATTGGTGTTTGATAACGGGGCTTTCTCGGATTTAGACACCTTCGCAATCTCAGATTGGTTCGCCCATACCCCTAAAGAAGTTCTATCTGCTAATTTTGGTGTACCGGAAAGTGCATTTAAAGATATCCCGAAGCAGGAAAAGTACATTTATCAAGGGGAAGTTCCCGGTCCAATCGATCAAGTAGCGATTCCAGATCCTTTCGGTACCCGGAATTTTACGCATAGCCTCCTTGGTCAAGAACCTGTTACATCTCCAGGGGGATCAGTCCGTGTTGCGGATTCCACCAATTTCCCCGTGTCGGAAAATATATCTGTAGCTCTTGTCGAAGTCTTGCCGGGTGCCATGAGGGAATTACACTGGCATCCGAATAATGATGAATGGCAATACTTCCTGACTGGCCAAGGACGGATGACCGGTTATGCAGCTGATGGAACAGCTCGTACGTTTGATGTAAGAGCAGGAGATGTTGGGTACATGCCGTTCTGCTTTGGACATTATATCCAAAATACAGGCAGCGAGACGCTTACGTACCTAGAAGTATTCAAAAGCCCCAAATATGCCGATATTTCATTAACACAGTGGATGGCATTGGTTCCTAAAGAAATTGTGGAAAGTAATTTAAATGTGGGATCTGAAGTGTTGGACGCATTAAGGAAAAAGAAATGGGAAGTGGTCAAATTCCCTGGATATACGTACAATGATTTCGAATAATGATAAGAAACCTTTCATCTAACAAATACGATTACTTCTTCGAACTGGGTCCCTTTAATAAAGGAACCCTGTTTCCTCTTGTTAGAACGCTCTGTTTCTCTCGAACGCCTGGTGATCTACTTTCTCACTTTACTTGTAGGTGGATCTGTTGCTTCGTTAAATGAAGTACTCCAGGAGTCTATTCTCGATAGCCAAACCATTTTTCTTAAGTTTCACAGGAAATAGAGCCCAAGCAGCTTCGCTACGGCTCTATTTTTTCACTTTTACATTTTTTCTTGATTTTCCTGTCCTGAACATCATTCACCGGCTTGATCACTCTATCAGGCAGGGTTTGAGCCAATCTCTTCAGAACAAACGAACAAGCTTCTGCTGCTATCCATGCATACAGAATACTGAAAACCGCTATGAGAAATAAGGATGGAAAATGAAAAGACGTACCAAAGCCTGGGCCTAACACAGGAAAGCGGAAAATGAAAAGAATCGCTATGATTCCCATAAATAAGGTAACTCCCGACAAGAAAACAACCATAAGCCTTGTTTTCGACTTATAGAAGGAAACACCAAGTACCCATCCTAGAATACCCGTTGTGAAGGAAAAAATAAGTAGTTCGCTAGGCTGGATAAACAATACCAGAAGGATTGTCACAGAATAAGAAAGAAATCCGTATCTGACCGATACAATCGTTGCTAAACATATAGGTACTGTCGTCATCGCACTTACGACAAAACCAATGCCGGGCATATATCCCCCTGCTGATTGAAATATGGCTGCAAACGAACTTAATATCGCGGTGAGTATTAGTTTAGTGGTAGGTAACCATTCCGTAAGGTCACGTTTGATTTCAAAAAAAGGATGCTGCCAATACTGTACGGCTATACTTTTTACCCTCTTCAGAAATCCCACCTCCATCAAATAGTAACCTAACCTTATATTATTCACTGTTTTATCTAAAAATCACTGGTTATCTATCCAACTTAACGATAGATAACTGATTTATGAAGGCATAGTACATTATGACAACCTCTTTTTCTAGCTGGCTACGAAAAGATGGTCAACTCCTAGTTCGCTCCTTCATTATTTGGTATTAATAAAACAGTTCTAATCATATCTTTATAAAAGAAAAACGAAGAAGGAGTGTAAATTTATTGAAAAGAGTGAAGGTTGGTTTACGGCCCATTGTAAGTAAGATAAATTTACCGACTGTTTTGAAAACAGCGATACTCCCGGGTGACTCAAAAGAAACAATATTCATCGCAACCCAAGTAGGGGAAATTTTTTATATAAGAGACGGAGTTATACGGACGTTTATTGATATTCGCCTGCGTATCGTAAAACTAGGTGCTTCTAGAGGTGGATATGATGAACGCGGTTTGCTAGGACTAGCTTTTCATCCCCAATTTTATGATAACGGTCTGTTTTACCTTCATTATTCAGTAGCTGGAGCACAGGGCCCTGGTGCTCTTCCTGATCCTTTTTCACCTAACCCGTGCGATTTAAGGACGTTAAACCTAAAGTGGGACGATAGAGAAACTCAATATGACCATATTGATACTTTGGAAGAATGGGTTTTACCTTCGAATGGTGAACCTCAACAACGACGGACATTACTAAACATAAGAAGACCATTTTCTAATCATAATGGTGTAAATAGCTTAAACTTTTCACCTGAAACAGGAAAACTCGTTTTAACCACAGGGGATGGTGGGTCAGGGTTTGATCCATTCAATTTAAGCCAGAACGACATGGAAATCGCCGGTAAAATAATTGAAATTGATGTAGGTAAGAATACATTCATCCGAAATCCCCCCATCGTCACACGGTTCAATGAACTTCCCCTACCTATTCAGGAAACACTTACGATGATTGTTAAAGGCGTACGTAATATACCTGGCATTTCATTTCAAAGATTTAATAATCAGTACATCAAATATGTGGGAAATGTCGGACAGGATGTGGTAGAGTCCATTTTTTCATTCGGTCCGTATAAACCAATACCGGTTACCCATCTTGCTCGAGCTTTCCTCATGAAATCTGAAGCGGGTCAAGAAGGATTGATTAACTTTGGCTGGCGAGCGTGGGAAGGTATCCTCCCTACTCCAATTGTAAAGGGTTGCTCTGCGAATCCAACTTTGGAAGAGAAAACAATGGCTTATTATGATGAGGCACTAAAAGTTTCAGGAAATCGTCTTGAACCTGTGACTAGTTATTTTCATAAAGATCCCCGACCCGATAAATTTGGAGGAACTGCACTGACAGGAGTGCAACCCTATATGGGGGATAAAATCCCCGCCTTAGCAGGAAATGTTGTGTTTACTGATCTTGCCCAGAAGGAAGAAAGTCAATCTCCGGCTAGAGGGGTTTTAGCTTACACTAGTATAAGGGAAGATTGTAAACTAAATGATTATAACGTGATTCAAACCGATTATAATTTTGGTTCCCAATCAGCTTATTATGTGAGCTTGGGAACAAATCTTGATCAAACTACACTATATTTAGGGGTTTATGGTTCGATGAAAGTGAATGATTTTAACCAAGGTACTATTTTTGAAATTATTCCGTGACGAACTTATCAAAGCAAAAACACCCTGAAGCCATTGAGGGCTTGTGAAATCAGTTTATTATTTTCTTATTGTGGAGGGTTTTTATTGAAAACACTTTTCAGATATAACTGGATGGTAAGAGAAGACTGGTATCGTTGGTGTGAAGAGTTAAGTGAAGATGAGCTTTTGCAAAACCGAACAGGTGGAATGGGAAGTATATTACATACACTTTTCCATATTATTGATGTCGAGTGGAGCTGGATACGTCTCTTACAGGGGAAAACTGATTTTCAGGAGAGTTTCCATAATTATAAAAGCTTGAATAAGGTTCGAAAATTGGACGCAGAATTTCATTTAGAAGTGGAAAAATTTGTGAATAACTGGGATGTAAGTATGGAAAATAAATCATTTTACGATACCCTGCCAGATGGAAAAATTGTAACGGATACTTGGGGCGAAGTTATGAGACATAGCATTGTTCACGAAATTCATCATATAGGACAACTATCAATTTGGGCAAGAGAATTGGGAAGAAAGCCTGTTTCCGCAAACCTTATCGGACGGGGTCTTTCCTCTTATTCTAAAAAATAATTCAAATAGATATTAGTTTATTCAGTTTCTGTTTCTGTTTATTAACGGATACGATGCTCTAGTTTTTTTGGAGCTAAAGGTGTTTGTGAATGTACTTATTCAAACAGGGACATTAGTTGAATAATCGAGTAGGAGGAGGCGCCTAGCCTCCGACCTCTCACACCACCGTCCGTACCGTTCGGTATACGGCGGTTCAGGTTATGTCCGACTTAGTTTTGTATATCATTCATATAAACCTTCTAACCCCTTATTATCAAGGGGTTTTATTGGGTTTGTGACATCATGCCGCCCATGCTTCCATTTAATCCACCCAATGCATTCGAATAAGTCATGAACGACCGACTACAAACGTAATGTGGCCTGGTTTCGGTTATCTTTCAACACTCTTGCAATTATCGATATACTTGCTTCCCCATTCCGTGAGCTCATTAATCGTTGGGAAGAGCTTTTCCCTCAATTCGGTTAGGGAGTATTCCACTTTTGGCGGAACTTGATGATAGACCTCACGGTGAATAAGTTGAAAGTTTTCCAGCTGCCTCAGTTGTTTAGTCAGTGACGAGTGCGTTAGGCCGTCAAATTTCCTTAAGAGTTCGTTGAATCGTATGGGTCCGTTCTTTAGATGAAAGATAATTACGAGGGACCATTTACCCGACAATACTTTCTGAGCTGTAGTGAACGGGCAAGTTAAGTCAGCACTTGTTAATTCAATCATGGAACTCCACCTCTTCCTTTACTCTAAGTTCATATTACCTCTATTCGTCATGCTAAAAAACAAGCCTGCATTTAACTGTTGTCCGCCTTTCTTAATATCCCCTTTGATCGTAACGACACACAAATATCGTACTATTCAGAATGATTATAATCTTTTAATATTGATTATGCATTCAATTTATCTTTAAAGGAGTAGATGATATGTCGACGAATAAAGGAAAATTCAATGGTAAAGTGGCATTGGTTACAGGGGCAAGTCGTGGGATAGGGGCTGAAATAACCAAAAAATTAGCTGTTGGCGGAGCGGCATTTATAGGTGTTCATTACGCCAATAATAAGGATGCTGCTTTAAAAGTTGTGGATGATGTCAAGTCCTTGGGTTCAAAAGATGTGGCTCTGCAAGGAGATTTAACCACTGGTATTTCCGGTATAAAAAAGCTTTGGACCGCATTTGAAGATGCTACTCGCTCGGAGTTGGGGACTGTACACTTAGATATCTTAATCAATAACGCAGGTATCTCACCGGCCATTCCATTTGAAGAAACATCGATTGAAACGTTTGAAGATATCATGAATGTTAACCTTAAAGCTCCGTACTTCATTACTCAAGCAGCTAGCCCATTTATTCGGAACGGTGGACGAATCATTAACATTTCTTCTGGCTTTACTCGTGTGGCTGGTCCCATGCATACCATTTATTCCGCTTCCAAGGGAGCCATAGACACACTTACTTTGGCCTTAGCTCCCCATTTTGCATCCAAAGGCATTACTGTGAATACAGTGGCCCCGGGAATTACGGCTACTGATATGAACGAGGATATGCTCGCCACCCCAGAAGGACGGGCCGGAGCGGAGGCATTTTCTGCATTCTCTAGAGTGGGCACCACTGAAGATGTTGCCGATATCGTTGCATTTGTAGCATCTGAGGAAGCACGATGGATCACGGGGCAAGTTATTGATGCCTCTGGTGGAAGCAGGCTTTAAAAGCAAAAACGGATATAAACTAGAGGATATGGATTTTATGCGAGTTAATAATAGACGGGAAAGCAAAAGAAAATATAGATCGATTTGCTATTGGTCCCTTTAATCAGAATAAGAGAAACCTGCATTGTTTGGGGTTTCTCTATACTTCGTTCTTGTGATATTTATTTTTAAATCAAAGTATGAATCCTTCTAAAAATAATATTCTGCCATGTTTATGACATCGGAAGACTCATATATTACAGAAAGCTGCCTCGTAGTTACCTAAGCAGATAATTTTCAGTCGTTTAAATACAAATGAAGCTCTATATACATTCCCTATAACTCAATATTTTGACATGAATCAGCTAGAGTTAATTGGAGCGATATTCATTCAAACACAAGCAATCAGAAAGAAAGTGTCTGGGAACACACCGCCTGTTTAATGTTTATTAGGTTCTCATTGATGCAGGAATCCATTCTATGAATATACATCACTCGTGAACGTCCATTCAATCAGCCACAATTAAAACATCGAGGTGTCTTGCTTCTCTTAAAAGTTGTGCGACAATCGAACCTTGAATGATTTCTTGCCACCTTTCTTTTGCTGAATGTCCAATGATGACTTGTGTAGCTTTTTTGTCTTGTAATTGTTTAGTGACTTCACTTACCACCATTCGCCTGTTGGTTGTTGAATACATTTCGAAAGTGCCACCTAATCGTTTCGTAAGGTTCTTTATTTTATCCAATATAATTTGCTTGTCATTAGGTAATGTTCGTTGATCCTTCACATACACTACATACCACTTTGCTTTAAGTCGATAGGCTATCCGGAAACCCCGTCTAATCAAACGCTCAGAGTCTGGTTTAAGGTTAACGCAAACAAAGATTACTTCTGCTTTTCTCCAAGGGCCCCTTACCCCTTCTTTTCGCTTGAATGATTCTAACCTATCGTCTACATCATCTGCTAATTCACGGAGTGCAAGTTCTCTCAAGGCTATAAGATTTCGAGTCTTAAAAAAATTATTCAAGGACTGCTCCACTTTATCCATGGTATAAATATTCCCTTCTTGCATTCGCTGCCTAAGCGCCTTTGGGGAGACATCAATTAATTCAAGCTCATCGGCCAATTGTAGAATCCTGTCAGGAACCGTTTCACGTACGCGAACCCCTGTAATTTGCTCTACACTATCATTCAAGCTTTCTACATGTTGAATATTCATAGTAGAAATAACGGATATCCCAGACTCCAATATGTTCATAACGTCTTGATAACGTTTTTGGTTTTTACTTCCTGGCACATTTGTATGAGCCAATTCATCTACCAGCACAACTTCAGGATTACGGATGATGATTCTGTCAAGATCCATTTCCTCTAACACGACGTTCTTATACGGAACCTGTTTCCGGGGTAATGTTTCTAACGTGTCAACTTGGGATGCCGTTTCTTTACGACCATGTGTCTCCAATAATCCAATCACAATATCAATTTCACTTTTCTTTAATTGATTGGCCTCCCTCAGCATGGTATATGTTTTCCCTACGCCAGGAGCAGAACCAATATACACCTTTAATGTTCCTCTTTTCACTCCCTGTATTTTTTCTTTTATTTCTTCAGGCGAGAGTCTACGGTATGGATTCTTTTTCTTTTTTTTTGACTGAACGGCAGGCAATACCCTTTCCCCTTCTCCTTTTGTCCTATCCGCTACAACACATACATCAATGTTTTTCGTTTGGCCCAATATCTTATTGACTATAGAACCATGGATGATTTCTTCCCATCTCGTCCTTTTGGATTGACCCAGGATAATCCGGGTTATATAGTGCTTCATGGCATATCCAACGATTTCTTTTGCAATATCACCCCCGTTTATGGCTCTTTCTTCAAACTTCCCATTTAGCTTTACGATAAGTTTTTGTATAGAACTTTTAAATAACGACTCCTCTTTAGATAGCTCTTTCTGACTTGGAATAAAGCTAACCACCACTAAATCTCCGCCTAATCGTTTGGCTATTTGATCGCCTCTTCGAATTAAAATGGAGCCATTCCAATGGTATTGTACACATACCAAGATTCGTTCAGAAGCACCTGATGGTCCCATTAACCCTTCCTGTTCTCTATGTTCAGTAAGATCTTCTTCTACTTCTCCAGCCAAAAAACGGAGTGACAGCTCCCTAAGAACCGCTAAGTTATCTCGATTATATAGTTTCATATCGGCTTCTGTTTTCTTGTTGTTTTCCATGATTTTTCCTTCTTGCAGACGTTTAAGTATTGCTTCGGGTGTCACATCCAAGAGGCGTACTTCGTCAGCCAGCGTCAACGTATTCTCGGGTAGGATCTCACTTACATGAAGCGGGAGATTCAGTAGGTGTTCAGCAACTTTCTTTACTCCTTTCAATTCATAAATATTTATTGTTGTGATAACGCTGATATCACCTTTTATTAATTCCATAACATCTTCTAATCTAGTCGGATTTTTAGCAGACGGCCGGTTTTTGTGAGCTAACTGGTCAACTAAAACCACTTCAGGATTTCTTTTTTGAATTTCATCTACATGTAAATCTTTCCTAATAAGTCCATTACTCTTCCATTCAATTGTGGGCACTGCCTCTAGGCAACCTACTTGCTCCATTGTCATTTGGTTGCACCCATCACTAATAATCCCGATAACTACGTCAATACCACGCCCTTTCAACTCATTTCCTTCCATAAGCAAATGATAGGTTTTTCCGGACCCACTAACAGATCCGAGTATAATCTTCAGTCTGCCTTTTTTGATGTCGGAAATAGATTGTAGAATTTCATCTGGTGTTTTCCTTCGAAAGTGTTCATTCATATAACTACCCCCAGATTCCTTTCTAGATTAATAGGAGAAAATAGAAATCTCCTAAACTCGATCATTTTAGATCATCCAAAGCAATATTTAATTTCAACACATTAATATGAGGTCCGCCGAAAAGTCCAAATGAACGATTTTCCGTATTTTCTTCGACTAGATTATATAAACTTTGTTCAGATATATCCCTCTCTTTTGCGATACGTGGAACCTGAACAAGTGCTCCTCTTGGAGAAATATTTGGATCAAGACCTGACCCAGAGTTTGTCATCAAGTCAGAAGGTATTTCCTCTTTTTTAATAGAAGGATTCGCTTTTAGAAATTCAGACATTTCACTTTTGGTTCGCTTGATCATTTCTTCATTAGATGGTGAATAGTTTGGCGACCCTGAGCCTGCAGCGTCGTATTCTATAGAAGAAACCCGGCCATGAAAATAGCCAGCCTCTTCAAAAGATTGACCAATTAATTCTGACCCGATGATTTTCCCTTTTTCATTTTTAATTAAGCTGCCTTCAGCTTGTGCAGGCATCATCACTTGTGAAAGCCCTGTTATGAGTAACGGATAAGCCATACCACATATCATGAATAGCACAAAAACTACACGTATATTTTTCAACATCTATTCTCACCCTTATATTTGATTTTAAGCTACTTTAAACAGTTCAAGTATTAGGTCTATACATTTAATGCCAATGAAAGGAACGACCACGCCACCTAATCCATAAAGAAACAAATTCTTAGTCAATAATCTTGAAGCGCTCATTGGAACATATTTTACACCCTTCATGGCTAACGGGATCAGGAGCGGGATAATAATGGCATTGAATATCAATGCTGATAATATCGCACTTTGCGGTGTGGCTAATCCCATTATATTTAAGGCATTCATTTGCGGGATAGCCAGCATGAACATAGCTGGTATGATCGCAAAGTATTTAGCCACATCATTGGCAATGCTGAACGTTGTTAATGCTCCACGTGTCATGAGTAACTGTTTTCCAATCGCCACTACTTCAATGATTTTTGTAGGATCTGAATCCAGATCCACCATGTTTGCTGCTTCTTTGGCCGCATTTGTTCCTGTATTCATTGCTAGCCCCACATCTGCCTGTGCCAATGCAGGGGCATCGTTCGTGCCATCCCCGGTCATCGCGACAAGTTTGCCTTCCGCTTGTTCACGCTTAATTACGGCAATTTTATCTTCCGGCTTTGCCTCGGCAATGTAATCGTCTACCCCGGCTTCTTTCGCGATCGTCGCGGCCGTTAAAGGATTATCTCCGGTACACATGACGGTTTTGATGCCCATTTTCCTCAATTCATCAAATCGCTCTTTCATACCTGCTTTAACGGTATCTTTCAAATAAATGACACCTAGGATCCGATTTCCTTCTGCGACTACTAAGGGCGTTCCCCCTTGGCTTGCTACTTCATCACTAATGTCTTGCAAATCGCTGGGAATGTTTCCGCCTTCTTGCTTTATATAGTTCTTTATTGAATCGACGGCACCTTTTCTGACGATTCTTCCATCGGAAAAATCTGTCCCGCTCATCCTCGTTTCTGCCGTAAAGTCAATGCCTTCCGAGTCACTTTTTTCCAATTCTTTTTCAAGTAATCCTGATCTTTTGGCAAATTCGACAACAGAGCGGCCTTCCGGTGTCTCATCATGTAAGGATGAATAGGCTGCGAATGTAGTAAGTTCCTTCTGATTCACACCCTGTACTGGCAGCAAGGCATGAGCCATCCGGTTACCATGTGTGATCGTGCCTGTTTTATCGAGAATGATAGTATTGATGTCTCCTGCAGCTTCTACCGATTTGCCCGATTTGGCAATCACATTGAATTGTGTCACTCTGTCCATTCCAGCTATGCCTATCGCTGAAAGAAGACCACCTATGGTTGTTGGGATCAAACATACCAATAATGCCACCAAAGTTGCGATTGGCAATGTCACTTTAATATAGTAAGCAATAGGTACGAGTGTCACGCAAACAAGCAAAAAGATAAGCGTCAAACTCACAAGGAGTGTACTAAGTGCAATTTCATTCGGTGTTTTTTGCCGTTTAGCTCCTTCTACCAAATCAATCATTCGATCCAGGAATGACTCCCCCGGATCACTACTAACTTTTATTTTTATATAGTCACTCATTACTTTTGTTCCTCCAGTAACAGAACTGAAGTCTCCACCCGGTTCTTTTATGACATTCGCGGATTCACCAGTTATGGCCGATTCGTCAACAGCAGCCGCCCCTTCAATGACCTCTCCATCACTAGGAATTAAATCATTGGCCTCCACTAAAACCATGTCACCTTTTTGCAGTTCCGTGGCATCGACTATCTTTACAGATCCATCTTTTTGGATTAACTTTGCTTTTGAATCAAGCTTTGTCTTTTTCAGACTATCCGCTTGTGCTTTACCACGACCTTCCGCTAATGCTTCAGCAAAGTTGGCAAACAGGATGGTTAGGAGCAAAATGAAAGTCACTGCACTGGTATATCCCCTATCTGATATTCCACCAAATAAATCGGGAAATATAGTTAGAAAAAGGGTCAAGACAAATCCTATTTCCACTACAAACATGACTGGATTTCGTGCCATGGCTCTGGGATTCATTTTTTTGAAAGCATCTTTTATTGCTTCAAAAAGCATTTCATTATTTACTTTTCCATTACGCATCGTATTCATCTGTACTACTCCTTTTCATCGTTTATCTAATCGTTAACCATTCTGCGACAGGTCCTAGGGTAATCACTGGAAAGAAAGTCAAAGCTCCAATAATTAAAACCGTACATAAAAGAATGACAAGGAATGTAGGATTATCTGTTTTAAATGTACCCATCGTCTCTGGGACACGTTTTTTAGCAAGTAATGATCCAGCAACAGCAATCATGGCTATCATGGAAAAATAACGGCCAAACAACATGACCAAACCTGTGGAAATGTTCCAAAAAGGTGTATTATCCCCTAAGCCCTCGAAACCAGAACCGTTATTGGCTGCAGCTGAAGTAAACTCATATACAATTTGAGAGAGCCCATGGAAACCTGGATTTGAAATGGCCGATGTCCCCATCTGTGCCGTTAGTGCAATAGCAGATGGTACCAAAATGATTAACGGATGTAGAAGGATCGTCATGGCTATTAATTTCATTTCCGGCCCTTCAATTTTCTTACCTAAAAACTCTGGTGTACGCCCGACCATCAGTCCAGCAATGAATACAGCCAATATGGAATACATAAGAATGTTCATCGTGCCTACCCCATCACCGCCAAATACACAGTTCAGCATCATCATGGCCAGTGGCGCTATACTACCGAGCGGTGTCAGCGTATCATGCATATTATTAACTGAACCTGTAGTGGCAGCTGTAGTCACCGTTGTAAATAGGGCACTCTGAGCCATCCCAAATCGGACTTCTTTCCCCTCTAAGTTTCCACTCTCTTGTGAAAGGCCTATTGCCTCCAATCGGGGATTGCCATTTTGTTCACTAGCGTAATTCACACTTAGGAAAACAAGCATCATGAGTCCCATTGCTGAAAATAAGATCCATCCTTGTTTGTTATTTTTCGCCATATATCCGAATGTTAATGGAAGGGCAGCAGGAATGAGAAACATCGATAAAATCTCTAATACATTCGTAAATCCATTAGGGTTCTCAAATGGATGCGCCGAGTTGACACCGAAGAATCCACCGCCGTTTGTGCCAAGGTGCTTTATTGACTCCAATGCAGCCACAGGTCCTCTTGCAATATGTTGGGTGGCTCCCTCTAACGTAGTAGCCATTACCGTAGAACCAAGGGTCTGTGGTACCCCCTGGGATACCAGAACCAAACTGACAAAAATGGAGAGAGGCAGTAGCACCCGAGTGATCGAACGAATTAAATCTACATAAAAGTTCCCTAAACTCCTCTGACCGGTCAAACCCCTGAAAAAAGCGATGCATAAGGAAAGACCGGTTGCTGGTGTCGTGAACATCAAGAAGATGATGACAATCATTTGTGATAAATACGAAAGTCCGGATTCTCCGCTATAGTGCTGTAAATTGGTATTAGTAAGAAAACTTGCTGCCGTATTGAATGCCAATGACGGATCCATGTTGGCTATCCCACTTGGATTACCCGGTAAAACTCCCTGAAGCCGTACAATCATGTATGAGATGACAAACATGACTAAGTTACTTAGGAGTAATGCCTGTGCATATTGCTTCCAATTCATATCAAATGTCTTAATACCAGATATTTTAAAAATGCCTCGTTCTAACCACCCGAACATACGATCTTGCCTTGTGGTTTCAAAGGAATATACTGCCGCTAAATATTGGGCCAATGGTATGGCTAGGATCACTACCAAAAACAACACCACAATGATTTGTAAAAAATCCATTTACATTTCCTCCGTTATCGTTCTATTAATATTTCTCTGGGTATAATAAAGCGTGAATTAAATACACGGTAACCGCTGGGACAATAAGAATGAATAACATGTTCTACTCCTCTCCTTTTTTCGTTATAACTTTGTTACAAAAATGAATGAATCCATAGAAAAGTAAAAAGGGTGTACCCATTAGAAAGATAGTTATAGCATCCATCCGAACCTTCCTTTCACTTTTTTAAAAATCTTTACAATTTACCTCCTTCACGATTAGTGGAGAAATTGGTGCCAAAAGAACACAAAAAATAGACCAATGCTTACTCCTTCTCCAATAGTCCGCATTGCATGGCTATCCTAGTTTCAATAGTGAAAAAAATGATTCACAATCCAAACAAGAATATTTGCAAAAGCAAACAGTATTAGTGGAGAAAAAGTACTCATTGGTCTACTTATCGCCCAGCAAGCTTTTCAGCGCTCTTTGCGATCTGTCTTCCAAGAAACCTTTTCATGTAATTATAGGCATAATAAAAAAGACCTACTGAAATGACAGGTTGCTATTTTGCTACAAACACAACAAAAAAGCCTCCTGGATCAAGGTGGTCTTATGACCTCCTTCGCTTTAGCCGACGAAGTTAGCTGACGGGTAGGATGGCGAAAGAGTTCACATCCCTTCTGCAAAAGCAGAATTAACCCCATAAATAATGGGTCCTCCGTTCTCAATTACTTGAGATTTGGCCGATATCAAATTGTTATTGATGAGCATATTCTACGCTCATCAGCAAACCTTTGTAAACCCCATTAAAATTCCATATATTCGCAAATAGATTCATATTCGACCATATACTTCTGTTTTTCTATATAAAAGTATTATTTACTCATTAATCCTATATATTTCTAATATTTTAATATATATACAAACTTGCATTGACAAAAACTTGAATCCGGCATTATGATGAATCCCATATACGATCGATGAAAAAAATCGGAGGCATTATGTTAAACCAAAAAAAGAAAATTGAAGCCGAAATTAGTGCAGCATTCATTAAATTCCAGCGTGATTTAATTGGCAGAGGGCCACAAGAAGTTAAAACCTACATCATTAATGACATGCTGATCACTCGTTTTAAAGGAGTCTTGACTGTCGAAGAAAAACACCTCGTCAGTCAGGATTCTGGAAAGAAGCTTGTAAAAAAAATGCGCTCTCTTCTACGTGAAATGTACAGTCAGGATTATGAAAAAATTGTCGAGGATCTAACAGGTTGTAAAGTCCTTTCTTCACACAGTGACATTAGTACCAAAACGGGTGAACGAATCGAAGTTTTCATAGTTGATAAGGATTTGGAGAAATACCTAGAAAATCTAAAATGAGTGGGGTGATTTAGTTGACATTGACTCAATTGGAAGAGCAGAAACATGGACAAAATTTCTGCTCTTCATGCTTTTATTATGACATCTCTAATGTATTTCACGCCTTCACCTTATCGGAAACGTGACTATTGGTTTCTTTTTATACTCATGTAAAAAAAGCAATCCCTTAATCTTACCGATTAAGGGATTAACATCATTTATACCTAAAAATCACTTGGCTAATTTGTTTTTCATTCACGTATTAAAGCCACAATATTTAAGGTTTTCTAGTAAAACTATAATACACAGCGTTACCAAACAAACAATCCAACAATCATGGCACTAAGCATGGAGACTGCCATTCCACTAAGCAATAGCTTCCAAACATTTCTTCCAATGATATTCGATTTCTCCTCGTCTAGAATCGAATTGAACGTTCCGTAAATCATGCCGACTGTACTAAAGTTTGCAAATGAGGTCAGGTACGTAACGGCCACAGCTACTGTATGCGGGGCCAAACCGCTAATCTGTGTTTTCAAATCGAGCAAGGCTACAAATTCATTCGTTGCCAGTTTGATTCCCATTAATTGAGCAACATACATCGTATCTTCCCAATTTAATCCAAACAAGAAAGCGAATGGACTAAAGATGACAGAGAAGATTTTTTGGATTGTTAATCCATCTACCGCAAGCCCTAAAATACCGTTAAGACTAGCCGTTAATGCGACATAGCCGATTACCATGGCCATAATGACGATCACCATCTTGACTCCAACTAGCATACTGTTTGAAATGGTTGAAAAGAAGTCTTTACGTTCCTCTTTTGTAGGAATATATACGACATCTTCCTCTTTACTGACAGTAACAGGATTTAACATATTGGCTATAAGCAAGGCATTTAAACAATTCAATGGAATAGCGACGAATACAAATTCAGCCGGAACCATGGATAAATACGCACCTATAATCGAACCGCTTATACTGCTCATACTCATAATTCCAAAGGTCAGCAAACGCTGATCCTTTAAAGAACTTAATTGCATCCTGATAACAGCGAGAGCCTCCGTATTTCCAAGAAACATCATCTGAATAGAAAAGAAGCTCTCCAGTTTCGGTAAACCGGACACTTTCGAAATGAGCCAACCGACTTTATCTATTATCCAGGTCAGTATGCCGAAATACGATAGAATATCAAAAAACGTAATAATGAAAATGATCGGCATCAACGCACTGAAAAAGAAATCCACTTGTTCGTTTGCCATAACAGAAGGAAAAACGAAAGAGATTCCTTCATTAGCACATGCAATCAACCAGGTGAAGAAAGTAGCAATCTGTTTAATGACCCATGTTCCGATGGTGGTCGACAACATGAACCATGTAATAATCAATTCAATGCCAAGCAACGTAAGAATGATTTTCCACTTCACGTTTTTTCTATTAGGTGAGCACAAGTATACGATACCCATGACAACCAATACCCCTAGAATATTCAATAAGAAATACATACGGCACCCTCTTCCTTTATCTTTTACTGTTGAATGCATACATAAAAAAGCCCTTATTTTTCATGCTTTCGGCCACTGGACAGAAAGCATGAAAAATAAGAGCCTCTTCAAAAAAACAAAGTAATAGTGGGACCTTCTGCAAGAATCACAAAGTGACTTACAAAATGCTACCTATAACTGTTTCATCTCTTTTATTCATGCTTCCCTGTAGTCCGGCTTTTTATGGCAGCCAGGTAGAAACTATCAGACCTTATCACTGATATTATACAAGGATATTTATATGATGATGATTCGTAGTAATGGGTATTATTCTAAATGAAAGTATTAACTATTACAATATGCTTTAAAATAGTCGGAATCATTCTACTACTATACTCTTTTCAGACAATTTATGGCGAAGTATATCGTTTAAAATATATAAGGCCATCTTGTATATTGTGTTACATTTTACCTTTTCAAAATTGCAATGTAGCAATCAATCCATTTAAGGGTACCTTTAACAAAAATAAATCATTGACTTGCAATATATATATTTTCTAAATTATTGAAACCTTATAGGTAATAGGGTTCACCCTTCACTTGCTCACATCAACATTCCGACACTTCGTAACATCCCTGTAATATAAGCAATGATAATTTAATGTTTAAATCAGAATTTTTTTCTATTTTTAATATTTTATTGGGTTAATTGCCTTATAATATTATTGCGCTATAAAAATAGTGCAATAATATTATAGAATATCAGGAGGAATCTTCCTTTTTATGAATAGTTCAAAAAAATCTTTCATTATCGCGGGTTCTATCATAGGTACCCTATTTGCCAGCAATTCAGCTTATGCTAGTACATACCATGTAAAATCAGGTGATAGTCTATATAAAATTGCTAAAGCAAATCATACAACCGTTCAAAAATTAAAATCGCAAAATAAACTTTCTAATAACCTTATCTTCCCTGGACAAGTGTTAAAGATAAATGAATCCACGGTGAAAAGTACAACTTCAACAAAGAAACATGTGGTTAAACTTGGGGATACGTTAAGTGGAATTGCTAAAAAATATAATCTTTCGCTAAATGCATTATTGAAGTTGAACCCTACCATTTCCAATTCGGACCGAATTCGTATTGGACAATCCATCATTGTTTCTGGAAAAGCTACTTCAACTAGTGCTACTGCTGCAAAAAGCAGTTCAACCAGTACATATAAGGTTAAGTCAGGAGACAGTCTCTCCAAAATTGCAAGCAAAAATAAAACGACCGTCAAAGCTATACTTTCATTAAATCCTAGCATCAAAAATGCTAATACTTTACGTATTGGACAGTCCATAAAACTTTCTGGAAAAGCCACTACATCTAGTGCAACCAGTACAGCAAACAAATCGGGCAGTACATATAAAGTTAAGTCTGGGGACAGTCTCTCCAAAATTGCAAGTAAAAATAAAACGACCGTCAAAGCTATACTTTCATTAAATCCTAGCATCAAAAATGCTAATACTTTACGTATTGGACAGACTATTAAACTTTCTGGAAAGGCAACTACAGCTGCTACAAAGACTGTGTCTTCTGCCTCTTCTGAAGTGGACCGCGTTTTAAACGCCGCTAAAAAATACTTAGGGGCCAAGTATCAATATGCTGCAAGCACATCGCGCACTGATGCCTTTGATTGCTCATCATTTACCATGAAAGCATTCCAAGCAGCAGGGATCTCCTTGCCTCGCACATCAACTGGGCAAGCTCAAATGGGAGTACCTGTTTCTTCATATTCATTGAAAAAGGGTGATTTGGTGTTTTATGATACTAATCATGATGGAGTGATTAATCACGTAGGAATTTATGCGGGGAATAATCAAATGATTAATGCTTCAACTTCCAAAGGTGTATCGTATGCAAACATCAACGGTTCATACTGGAAACCTCTTTTCGTAAAAGCCGTTCGAATTCTTAACTAATGATTTGAATGCCATTAAGCGCATTACAGAAAACCAACTAGAGTAAGCATCAAACACTGTAACTGTTTGATGTTTACTCTTTTTTTACTTCAGATTAGTATATCCCCGCTCTATACATTACATTAGAATGGGTTTCCCAGGATGAGTTCTTTCACCCCGCATACATACTTCGTCATTTGACACGTTATCGTTACATTTCTAAAATAATTAAGGTATGATAAGTTACATAGAATATGTCCAAAGAGTAAGCAAACCAGCTCTTTCATTTAAATCGCATATCGTAGCAAGTAGGAGGAAAGACGTTGAATAGTTTTATTGTCATGCAAGGTACTACTTATCAAGAAGAAAAACATTTAGGGATCATCTGGTCCCCTCAAATCGATAAATCCGGTTTAGTACCTCACTCATCTAAACTGATGCAAGAAGTTAAAAGTGGCGATCGGATTTTCCATTACGTAAAGGGATCGATTGTCGCGATAAGTATTGTAAAGAAGGGATGTCAAGAAGATAATAAACCTCAAAAAATTCGAAATCATACTAGATGGACAGATAATGGTTATCTAGTTGAAACCGAGTATCGTGAATTGGAGGTCCCCCTGAATATACGTGAATACTTTGACGGTATTGCTCCATATCTTCCTATTAAATATTCAGCATTCCAGGAGGATGCAACCGGCAATTCAGGATACCTATATCCTTGTAATGAAGAACTTACACTAAAACTTTTAGAATATATGAGTATGCTTAACATCTTCAATTCGGACGAAGATCAATTAGAACTCTCTGTCGATGAAGTCATTGCTAAAGAGCGGAATCCGCTACAAGCACTTCTTGCTGAAACAGAATCGGAAGCCAAAATGAACATTCGCTGTGGCCAAAAAAAATTCAGAAAATCGGTTATGCCTCTTTGGAATCATAAATGCCCGCTATGCGGAATAGAAATGGATGCCCTACTAAAGAGTAGTCACTCTAAACCATGGAAGGACAGTACCGATGATGAGCGCCTTAACCCGTATAATGGATTATTATTATGCTTCAATCATGATGCCTTGTATGAAAAAGGCCTTATCTCCTTTGACGGTCAAGGCAGACTACATATTTCTAATCAGATTCCCGAAGAAAAATATGATACGTACCAGCTAAGAAAGGGCATAAAAATCCCCCTTCATCCTGATAATAAACCATACTTTAAATGGCATAAGAAAAATGTATTCGTTGATTGAATAAACTATTATAACTTAACCATAGGAAAAGCCCTGTAAAATAAGACACTCTTATTTTACAGGGCTTTTTTTAATGATATTCTACCGAGATGTATGGAACAATAAGACGTTTAAGTCATTCATCCTCCTTAGTCCGTTTGTTCCTTCTTTTTCATATCTGCTTCATTTCTCTATCCTATCTTAGAAACACTTACATTAGGCTAACTATTACTACTGCCACCATAGATTGGGACTTACCTATATTTAGATTGCACCCAAGCCAAGCCGCACAAAAAAGCCCAGCCATTCCTTGAAATGGTTGAGCTTTTCTTATGAATCCATATCGACCCTAATATTTGTTTTACTTATCAATAAACACCAACATCACTTTCGGTCGTTTTGTAAATGTCTTCGATTTTCTTCCCTCTAGCTCGTGACAAAATTTCCATTCTGACTTTTAGCTGTTTCATAGCAAAATTCACGAATTCGTCGGGCTCATTATTGAACGCTTCCAGGTCAGGTTCTTGAAAGCCTTCATCTATAATCTTGAATGCCAAAGGAGTAAGCTCCTCCATTCGTTTCATGACGACATCATCATATATATGTGGATGTTCGCAAATCAATCGTTGCAACAGAAATGTTCCATACCCTATATGGCGAGATTCGTCTCTTTTCAAGTTACCGACTCCCTCAAGTAAACCAGGCATTAATTTCGATGTTTCCAAAGACTTATAGAATGAAAAATAACCAGTTTCAGCAAGAACCCCTTCGACAAACATGTTATATACAGTGGCTGCATCGGCAATGGCCTCTGGTGACTGATCTGTAATCAGACGCTCCATGGCAGTAGGTAATATAACATGGAAAACTTGCTTGTACGTGTCAGTTAACAAAGGGTTCAGTTCACCTTTTTCACCTATAGCATCCAAAACCGTCCTGAAGAATTCTGTATGCTTCGCTTCTTCAAATAGGAAAGTGGTCAGATACATCTCCTCTTCAATCCGTCCATCTTTTGCTATTGCCATGATGAGCGGTAATAAATCGAGGGTAACGGCTTCTTCTCCGGCCTGAAATTGCGAAAGTAGTCGAAGGATGCTATTTTTTTGTCCTATCGATAAAATCCCCCAGTCCTCAGCATCCTTTGTATAATCAATGGTAGCGGGATTCCATGTTCCCACCTTTTTTGCTTTTTGATATAAGCGATATGGAAATGAATCTATCATTAAGCCTCTTGAAGTTGCGGTAATGGTTTTTCTCATCATTGAAAACCCCTCTCAAGATTGGAAATCATCCTTTTTTAGAATCTGTTAAATCCGTCACATTTACCATTTTTCTTAAATGGGTCTTTAAAATCTTTCCTACTCCATTTCGTGGCAAACTATCTAAAAATATGATTCTCTTTGGCGTTTTATGTTTGGCAAGGTTGTCCTGACAATAAAGAATCAATTCTTCTTCCAATACGCACGAGGACGGGTCTTTCACAACACAGGCAACTAATTCCTCACCCATTCTCTCGTCTGGTACACCAACAACCGCAACTTCTGAAATGCCTGAATGCTTACTAAGGATTTCTTCCAAATCTCTAGAATAAATATTAAATCCTCCCCGAATGATAAGATCTTTTTTTCTATCGACAATGTATAGATATCCTTCATCATCCAAGCGTCCTAGATCTCCGGTATATAACCAGCCTTCCTTTACAGTACGATCGGTTTCTTCATCATTCCGGAAATAGCCAGGTGTCACATTATCTCCACGGACAAGTAATTCACCGATTTCTCCTCTTGGAACATCTTCGTTCTTTTCATTCACAATCTTTATTGTTACCCCTGGTATCGGAATCCCCACGGATCCTGGTTTAATCGGGCGATCTTTAGTATGTGCCGTTACGATGGGAGCCGCTTCTGATAATCCGTATCCTTCATATACCTTAGCGCCAAATTTTTGTTCAAATGTATTCAGTAATGCTATAGGTAATGGTGCAGATCCAGAACTTACTGATTCCAAACTGCTTGTGTCATAGTTACCGGCTGTGGGGAAAGCTACCAAAGCATGAATCATTGCAGGGACTACAGAAAACGCTCTTACTTTATGGGCTTCAATCGCTGCCAATACTTCTTTCGGTTCGAAGCGCGGGAATACTACAATGGAGCTTCCCACTATGTAGCATGTATGAGAAATGGTAAGCCCAAACACATGTGCAAGCGGAAGAATTCCAAGTGTCGTTCCACGTTCTACATTAGAGTGTTTTACTGAGTTTTCTGCATTGGAACATAGATTTCTATGAGTTAACTTGACTCCTTTTGGATTCCCGGTTGTCCCTGACGTGTAAAGGATGACAGCCGTATCCTCAGGCATCACTTCAATCAACTTCGCATCATAATCAGGTGATGGGGACAGATAATCATAGAAATTCTGGGCTTGTTCGGTAGTAGGTGCATCAACTACAAGTATCGATGGCCGCTTATCCATTAACTCAATCGCCTGTCCAATATTATCAAGAAGTAAAGAAGAGGTAATAATCAACTTGGCTCCGCAATTATCGGCAATAAAGGCGATTTCCTTTGGATGTAAAGTATACATGACAGGTACAATCACCGCTCCCGCCCTTGTGATTCCCTGATAGGCAAATAACACTTCCGGGGAATTCGGCATAATGACGATTACCCGTTCTCCGTTATCAACTCCATGATTTCGCAATCCATTGGCGAGTTGATTAGCATAGTTCATGGTTTCTACATTTGTATACTGTTTGCCTCCGGAGAATATAAAAGGATACTCACCGAACTCTCGAACGTTCTTATCAAGTAATTCTGAAAGCTTCATACCTGCACCCCCTGCAATGATATTGAGACCAAGCGATTCTCGGTGCTTTTTCATTCTAGATGTACTGTATAGCCCAGTCAGTCAAGATAACCATGAAGTCAGAAAAAAAGAATTTAACCTTCTCCCTATGCTATGGCAGCAATTTGTGACAAATGCCCTCGATATCACTTTATTCGGTAAAATCTCTTTTACTATAGAAATCATCCATAGTCTTTAATTGGTTGGGATAACGCTCATAATTTCTCACACTTAAAATTTTCAAAAAAGGAAGCGTTTACATTATGTTGCGACTAGAATAGCACGTTTCCGAATCATGCCCACATTTGAACATTCATGATTTTTCCCTATGAATCTTTTTCTTTTATCTAAACTAACCATAAAATAAAAGGTATATTTTTACAATAGGTAAAATCATTTATAATTTGGTTTTTAGATGAAATAGGGTAAACGAGGTGGATAAAGCAGGTTTGACCATAACGCCTTTATACCTACATTAACTAGTCCCCTAACGCAAAAGTAAAAGGCAGAAATGTTGTTAAACCACATTTTTGCCTTTCACTTTTGCAACTTTCGATGCACCTTTTCGATTAATTAAATAGATGCTAAGTAGGATGAGGACCATGCCTTCAAGGAGGGATATAGTAAATGGTTCACCTAAGAATATGGTTCCTATCCCTACAGCGATTAAAGGAACAAGAAATGTAAAAGATCCGACTTTGCTTGCTTCGCCAGAACTCATTAACTTGAAATACACTGCGGTAGCTAATGCCATACTAAAGATTGATCCGAAAATCAAACAGGATATGTACGTTACATTCCACTCAATATTGGATACATTTTCTACTGCCAAACCACTTCCTGTCAGAAACAAACCACCAATGATGCTTTGCATCGCCACCAGCCAAAGTCCATGCACTTGTGTACTGGTCTTCTTTACATAGACCACACCGAATGCCCATCCAGTTGCAGTAATAAGTGCTAGTATAATACCAACATAAGAGATTTTACCGGAAATTCCATCCAGACATACAAGCACCACCCCAGTAAAACCAATCATTAACCCCATGATTTTAATAGCGGATAATGATTCTTTCAACCATTTCCAAGCTATTAACACGACTAAAACGGGCTGAAGATAAACGATGACCGAAAACAACCCCGAAGGTAAATATTGAAGGCCAATCGTTTGGACACCATTGAATATGATTGTATTGAAAAATGCAACGATTACATAGATGTACCAATTTTTCTTCCACTGAATCTTCTTCCATTGGGGAAGAAGAGTTAAGGCTAATAACAGTCCGCCTAATAATGTACGCATTCCTGCATAAAGCAGTGGTGGTGAATAATCGAGTGCCACTTTATAGACCGGCCAACATAGTCCCCATATGATTACAACGAAAGCGATGCTTATCGCTGTTACTGGTCGAGAGAGTGATTTCATTCTCTATTCCCCCTACTGAAGGTCTTGGCTACATGAAACTATGAAGTTTTAAATCCCAATTTCCAAGAAATATGTTTAGCTACATTCGTTACTTTTTCAATTAATTCTGGTAAACGATCTTCTTTAAATCGTGCTTCGATACCCGCTACACTAATACCGGCGACAATTTGATTATCCCCATTAAGTATGGGTGCACTAACGGATTTTGTATAATTTTCAAGTTCAGAAGAAGTGATCGTATACCCGTTTTTCTTCGCTTCATCCAAAGCCTGACGAAGGATTGTTTTATCATTGATCGTTCCTATCGCCATTGACTTTAATTCTACCTTTTCTATATACGCTTCCCGCTCTTCTTCAGGTAAATAGGCAAGGATGATTCTAGAATCCCCTGCATAAAGTGGTGAGCGCCTACCAATGGAGGTATAAAGGCGTACAGGCTGCTTCGTATCAACTTTTTCTATATACATCGCTTCGTCTGCATCCCTGATAATGAGATTCACAGCCTCTTCAACGTCATCCCGAAGTTCTTTCATAATGGGGTAGGCGATTTTCCTAATATCTAAACGTTCACTTACTAGTTGACCAAGCTGTAAGAAAATAAGGCCTAATGAATAATAGCCATCATCATCTTTTGTTAAAAATGCCATTTCTTCTAATGACACAACCATACGATGCAATGAAGTTTTCGGTAGGTTGGAATACTCCATCATTTCATTAAATGACAGTTTGGGATGATTCAGGAAAAGGGTAAGAATTTGCATGGATTTGACTACCGTTTTATTATGAGCTTGCATACAATGTCCCCATTCTTATTTTAAGTATCCATTATTTATTGGAAGAGCTTTGTTCACCTCTCCTATATTTCATTATAAGTTATGGAAAAAAATAAGTAGAGCCCCATTCCCGAAAGAATGTCTTAAGTAAGGCGTTTATGGAAATTGAACCCTACCTATTTTAATGCTTCATTTAAACCCCTTCAGGGCTAATGCAATCGAAGTCTTCAATTCTTTTAGAAGTTGTTCCTTTTTAAGATATGACTGTTCCGCATCTCTTAAAGTAACCTTAGCAAATTGGATGGAATCCCCTGGTTTGACTTGTCCGATAAATGGGATATCAGCCGTAATGACTTGAGCAATTTTAGGGTATCCCCCGGTTGTTTGGCTATCCGCTAATAAGATGATAGGATTGCCATCCGGTGGAACTTGAATCGAACCATTTGTTACCGCCTCTGACAACAGCTCCCGCTTTTCTTTTAATTCAAGCGAAGGCCCTGAAATTCGATACCCCATCCTGTCAGACTGGTTGGATACTTTAAATGACTCTTGTTCGAATTGAACTTTACTGGACTCCGTAAAAAATCCGTATTGGCTTCCATTTGTAACTCGGATAACCGGCTTATTTTCGGGCATAAAATCCTTTGCGTTAACAAACCATTTGACTGTTGAGAATACGTTTACCCCGTACTTCGCATGATGAGGAGAAGCTTCATTAAAATCTAGCACATCATCCACTTGTAAGGCCCTTCCCTTATATCCGCCCATTCCTGCCCTTAAATATGTACTTTTACTATTCATGATGGAGGGAATGGAGTATCCACCCGCAACAGACAAATATGCGCGACAGCCTGATCGACATCCCGAGAATGCAAGAACCGCTCCTTTTTTCACAAAAATAGGTCTCCACATCGGCACGGCTTCTCCATTAATGGTCGGTGATAAATTGCCACCCGTTATTGCAATTAAACAATCTTTTTCTATTATAAGAGTCGGTCCCAATAAGGTGATTTCCAGGGCGGCCTCTCCTTCTTCATTGCCAACCAACATATTGGCAATGCGAAGAGAGTAAGGATCCATAGCTCCGCTTACGATCACTCCGTGCTGCTGAAACCCTTTTCTTCCAAGGTCCTGGATGCTTGTTAACAATCCTGGTTTCATGACACGCATACTCATTTCAACTCCTCCTTACGAGCAATTTCTTTATACTCCACAGAAGAAATGGGAATGAATTTCACCTTATCTCCTGCTTGTATTAAGCTCGGCGGTGATTCATTAGGTAGAAATAATGTAGATGGTGATTGGCCAATTAATTGCCATCCTCCAGGTGTTGAGATGGGATATACACCCGTTTGCATTCCTGCAATTCCAACTGCACCTTTTGGTATGTTCATCCTAGGTGACCGCCTTCTAGGCGTTGCGATTTTTTCAGAAAGCCCACCCAAAAATGGAAAACCAGGTGCAAAACCAATCATATAGGCTAAGTATTCTCCACTGGAATGGATATGAATGACTTCATCTGTGGTTAAATGATTGAAGCGAGCAACATGCTCCAGATCCGGTCCGAATTCCCCCCCATAACAAACAGGCAGACTAATCGTTCGTTGGTCCAGGGCTTTATCCTTCTTCACCCGCTTTAATTTTGCTTCGATGAATGTTTGAACGACTGCATATGGGGAAATGCTTGCCTCTTTACTTTTTTGCTTTTGTTCGTTATAAATCATCAACGCATCATAATAGACCGTCAAGTTTGTAAAAGCCGGTACACATTCTATGAAACCTATAAATGGTTCTTCTTCAAGCATGTCCTTGAATATTTTTATTTTTTTATGAACGTTACCCTTCATTTCATTTCCAAATGTAATCACGATTGCGGAATCGCCTAATGGAGATAGTACAACATTTGTATTACTTGAAAGCTTTTCCGGCATAGAACTCATCTCTTTCCTTTTATTATAAAACACCCAACTTTTCATCCCGGATATCTGTTATGAACATATGTCCTGGTGCATGCGTAATCATAATGGCTGGTTTTGTTTCCATCGCGATGGATTGAGGCGTCACGCCACATGCCCAGAAAACCGGAACTTCCCCTTCATGAATGGTTACCACATCGCCAAAATCCGGTTGATCAATAGAGGCGATGCCAATCGCCCCTGGGTTTCCAATATGGATTGGTCCACCATGTACGGCAGGAAAACGTGAGGTAACCTGAGCAGCTCGAACTACATCCTTTTGAGGAATCGGACGCATACTTACTACCATTTCCCCATGGAAAATCCCTGCTTCTATACAAGGAATGTTCGTTTTATACATAGGAACATTGCAGTCTTCCTCAATATGACGAATCGAAATATCATTGTTCAACAAAGCATGTTCGAAAGTGAAGCTGCAACCGATTAGGAATCCCACCATATCATCTTCCCAATAATCCGAAATATCCGTCACTTCTTCTACCCATTCACCGTATTTATAAATGCGATATTTAGAGATATCTGTCCGGATATCTCCTGCTTGAGCAGCGAACTTAGGAACAGGAGAACCTATTTCAGTTACATCCAGTAATGGACAAGACTTAGGGTTACGTTGACAAAATAACAAAAAATCGAATGCATGCTCCTTTTTTAAGATAGCTAGGTTTGCTTGGGCATAACCATTTGCCATCCCAGCAGTCGGTTTGGTCCATTCATTATTACGGATCATGGAGCGTAACTCAGCAGGGCTCGCTTTGGAAAAATCAATCATATTAGACATCTCCTATTTAATTGGATTTTCTCTTTTATTGAATGCTATTAAAATAGTGATGGTAGTTGGGTAATTAATGTATACCCACCCATTAATGCCATAACAACTACAACGAACACACCGGAAATCGTTAGCCACAATGGATGTTTATAGTCACCTACAATATTCTTCCTATAAGCGGCGATTAATAGTGTTCCAAGAGCTATCGGTAAAATGAGGCCGTTAATTGCCCCTACCACAAGGAGTACTTTAACCGGTTTACCTATTAATAAAAAGCAAATGGTGGAAAGAAGGATAAAGCCAATAATAATCCAATTCGCTTTTTTCTCTATCCTTTGGCTGAATGTTCTGATAAATGAAACAGAGGTATAAGCAGCACCTACTACTGATGTTATGGCAGCTCCCCACATAACAACACCAAAAATTTTATAGCCAGCATTTCCAGCGGCAAGTTGAAATACGGATGCTGCGGGGTTTTCAGAATCAATTTGTAAACCTTTTGAAACAACACCCAAGACAGCTAGAAATAAAGCAATTCTCATAACGGTGGTAATTAAAATGCCTACTACGGAACTTTTCGTAACTTCTGGAAGGGCACCGACACCTTTGACTCCCGCATCTAATAGACGATGTCCACCTGCAAATGTAATATAACCACCCACAGATCCCCCAACTAACGTAACGATTGCAATAATATCTATCTTATCGGGAGCAAATGTCTTCACTACCGCTTCCCCTACTGGAGGAGAGGTTGTCCATGCTACGTAAACCATCAAACAGATCATTACAAAGCCAGCAATCTGTGTAAATCGGTCCATGGCTTTTCCTGCTTCTTTCACCACAAAAATTAAAACAGCAATGACTGCGCTAATGGCTGCTCCAGTTGTTGGAGACATCCCTGTCATCGCGTTTAAACCAAGTCCAGCTCCAGCGATATTCCCTATATTAAATGCAAGACCTCCCAGAACGATGAGAGCCGCTAAAACGTAACCTAGCCCAGGTAGAACCATGTTAGCAATCTCTTGTCCTCTTTTTTCAGATACAGCAATAATTCGCCATACATTAGTTTGAGCAAAAATATCGAGAATAACAGAAATAAGAATCACGAATCCAAAACTTGCTGCCAGACTTTGAGTATAAACCGTTGTTTGCATTAAAAATCCTGGTCCAATAGCTGAAGTTGCCATAAGAAATGCTGCACCCAACAATAAAGTCTTATTGGTCTTTGGCTTATTTGGAATTTTATGTACCGATGTATTTTTGATTGGCTCCAATAGAATCTACCTCCTAGATGTTTGTTATTAAGCGAACGAACTAACAGTAATTTCAGACAACTTCAACGATTTTTTAACATGACTCGCAAAACTTAAGGCGTGAGTTCCATCTCCATGTATACAAATCGTATCTGCCTTTATTGCTACTTCCGTTCCTTGCTGGGACAAGACCTTTCCTTCCTTAACCATTTTAATCACTTGAGCTACAGCTTCATCGTCGCTTTCAATTAATGCATTCTTTTCCCTTCGAGATGTCAATGAGCCATCATCTTGATACGTACGATCGGCAAACACTTCACTAGCAGTCTGTAAACCAATAGATTGACCAGCGCGAATCAATTCACTTCCCGACAAACCGAATAATATAAGTTCGGGATTAATTTTATATACGGCTTCTGCAATGGCAAGTGACAGATTTTTGTTTTGAGCCGCCATATTATAGAGTGCCCCGTGTGGTTTGACATGTTGCATCCGGCCTCCTTCGGATTGTAAGAAACCATTCAATGCACCTATTTGATACACCACAATATCATAAGCTTCTTGGGGGGAAATATTAATATTCCGTCGCCCAAATCCCATTAAATCTTGTAAACCAGGATGGGCACCAATTTTCACATCTTTTTCTAAAGCTAGCTGAACTGTTTTTCTCATAACTGATGGGTCACCAGCGTGAAAGCCGCACGCAACATTCACTGAAGTAACGTAATTTAAAATTTCTTCATCATTTCCCATTCGATAGGCCCCAAAGCTTTCTCCTAAATCACAATTCAAATCAACTGTATGCATGATTATTTCCTCCATTTCAACGATAATTCCATTACGCTTCTCATAGATTGATAGTTTGTAAGCCAATTAATACAATTCCGAAATTCGGAATGTCAGTTTCACATTTCGGAATTTTCTAAATTGTATCATTTGTTTTTCAATTACACAATATACTTGTTAGATTACCTAACATTATGAAATGTTGAGATATGGAAAACATCACCCATTTTAATAGGTAGTTTTTCCTGAACGTTTAAATCCTGAATGACCCCGTACTCTTAAATGTTTCATGGTAGGAGCTGCCCGTTACTTCTTCACCCTTCTGACTTTAAGCCCATCTATACCCTTGAATAATTCCATAGTACTAATTAAAAAATCACCCAAAATAAACTATTGAAAAAATCCCAGTGTAACATCTCTAAAAAGTAAACAGGAAGTCAAGGGCAAGAGCAACACATAGAGCGCCATCAGATAATGGGAAGCAAGCTTTCCAGCTAGATATGAAACAACTGAAAGGGTCTTAATAAAACTTCTATATACATAAAAAAAGAACATGTCTGGAACCAAACTGTTCCAGACATGTTCTTTATCATTCTATTTATTTTCTATATAACCTTACCGTGCTCAGAAAATGAAGAGATTCATCTCCTGTCATCCTCGCGTACATTTTTTTGCAAAAGGTCACGGATATCCTTTAAATATTGTTCAGTTGCTGGTGCTTCCACCACTACCTCTTCTTGCTCTTTTTTTCTAAAAATGGAATTTGCCAACTTCATAAATATGAAAATAGCAAACGCAATAATCAAGAAATCAATCACGGCTTGAATAAACGATCCATATTGAATGACCGCACTTCCCACCGGTATGGACAGTGAAGAAAGATTGATTCCCCCTAGTAAAATCCCAACAATCGGCATGATAATATTTTCAACTAGTGACGAAACGATTTTTCCAAATGCCGCCCCCATCACTACTGCAATAGCCAGATCAAGTACGTTGCCTTTAGCAATAAACTCCCTAAATTCCTTAATCATAATACCTACACCTTTCAATCTATAAGTGCTACAAGTTTATCAGATTTACACGAAGAAATGAACAAGTCTAGAAGCATCAATAGAAAAAAGGCATAAGCTTAAGCACGTAAAACAATCCTGCATTCCTTTTTCATTAATCATTTCATACTAAAATCAGAAATTTTCTTGCTCTTTACCCTTTTTCGAATATCGAAAAGGACAACTATAAAAAATCCTGTGAGCACTACACCCGTGAGCATAAACCCTCCAGCGATACCAATCCGTAAAAAACCAAGAACCGATGAACCGACAACCACACCGATAGAGAAAAATGCATAAAAATATCCATAAGCCTGTCCACGTGTTTCAGGCGTCGTGGATTGTATCAAGAGTGTATTAATAGACGGGAATAAACTTGAGAATCCAATCCCGTATAGAATCATTACAAGATATAATGTCAACGTCGTCGTCATTTGCCCAATCAGCATTTGGCTAATGGCTAAAACAGCCACACCAATAAGCATTGTATACACAGGATCTACCCGGTTAAACACTCGATTTGTCGGTAAAATAAATAGGAAAACCGCTACAATTCCAAACATGCTCATTAGTGTACCGGACATCTGGGAACTATAGCCAAGTGCTTCTACATGCAAAGGCAGCAAATAAGCCAATGCCCCTTGGGAAAACATCAAAAAGAACGCACCCATAAATGCTTTTTGTACATCCCGGTTCCACTTGAATGAGACATGCGACGCTTCTCTCTCTTGCTTCTTGACGTGTACTTGACGTAATAAAAAAGAGCAAACAAGTAATAAGACACCGAGTGCGCCTATTACGGTGAAGACATTCGGAACGGATGTTTTACTCGCCATTATTCCACTGAAAGCTGGTCCTATAATGGCAGCAATCCCCACGAATGATCCAGTTACCGCACTCTTACTCCCCTGTTTATCATGCGCAGTTGTATTCGCTAGGAGCGTAAATGCAGCGGGTACAATTAGGCCACCAAAAAAGCCGTGTAGAGATCGAACGATAAGCAAAGTCAGAGGGTCATCAACGAAATGATAAGAAAATAATGATGCACTCGTAGCGGCCAGTCCAAATAACATCATCGAGAGTGGACCAATTTTATCCGTTAATATTCCCGATGCGATATTGCCAAATGAGTTCGTAAAAGAATATAAACCGACCACAATGCCTGCAATAAATGCACTCGCCCCTACTGACTTCGCAAATGTACTCATGACCGGAAGCTGAGCAAATAAGTCTATAAATGAAAAGAATATAATGCTATAGATAATCCATGACATTCGGAAAGGCTTAACAGGGTAGCGATCTTTCACTTTTTTTAAATAAACGTCAAAGATAAAATTCCCAAATGGAATAAAAGCGACAAATACAGCGGCAAGTGACCAACTAATCGACCACTGGATGCGAATAGCTGCATATAGAATGCTTCCAATATACAAGAGGAAAATACCCCCGTGTATACTACCATTAATCGTCACTGCAAGCGGTAAATCAGCAAAATATTTTAGTGGCATAGCAATAAGTAATAACGTCAGTAATGAAATACCATCCAAGATTCCTGCTATGCGTAAATAATCTATAGGTGAACGACGCATTTTAGCTCTCCTTATCATTAAAGTAGTTTCTTTTCTTAATTTATACAGGTATACAGTAATTTTACTATAATCATATCTTAATTAGATTAATATTTGAATAAGAGTGCTTATAGGTTCTATAAAGATACATTTAAAACGAAACTACGTATTATTATATTATTAAAATGAAAGGAATCGGTTAATACTTCAAATCACACTATATGGATAGATACTATCGTTCCTTATATATAATCATACACTGTAGAACTGAACATTGTTATTTATTTCAAAACTACATAAAATATGTAACGTAGATAAGTTATCAAATTTTATGGAGGATATGCATGAATGTAGAACTTACAAGATTTAGAGTGAAGGAAGGAAAATCAGAACAAGTAGATGAATGGTTAACGTTTCTTAATGAAAATATGAATGATGTGCTGATAACGCTTGAAGGTGAAAAGATGTATGTAGAAACGATATTTAGAGAGATTCTAAATGGTGAGGAATATCTATATTGGTACTCTGTCCAAGGTGATAATGGTCTCGAAGTGAACGATTCAGATCACTGGATAGATAAAAAACATGTAGAGTATTGGAAAGAATGTATCGATGAAACATTTAGGCCGGTCGATTTAAAAACCGAAGTAGTGATGATCCCTACTAATATAAGGGAAATGATGAAATGACCTCAATTTTTTGAGGTCTTTTTTGTATTTCACACCCCCTATTTTATTGGAAGCAGTAAAACTATCAAACCTTGCCTATCACCGCTTGAAAACATAATTTTAGGTTTATGAATTTTAAATTTAAATTTCCATATGATACATCATTTAAGATTAATTGGTACCTAAACCCATTTTCACTATCCTATCCAGTTACAAGTAATTATAACGTTTACTCTTCATTATACAGGGAAAAAACCTAATATAAATGAAGAAAAGGAGCTGGAATAATGCATAACTATATACAACAATATATTAATGGTGAATGGGTGGATTCCACAAGTACAGAAACGATTGAAGTTATTAACCCAGCTACAGAAAAAGTCATCGGGAAAATTAGTGCTGGTACTAAAGAGGATGTCGATCGTGCAGTTGAAGCCGCACGTGCTGCCTTCCCCTCATTCTCTAGAATGGATATAGAAGACAGAATTAAGCTTTTAGAGAATATTGCTAAAGAATATGAAAACCGGAAAGATGATCTTGTTAAAGTTATAACCGAAGAGTTAGGTTCTCCTATTACTCGTAGTGAACAGATTCAGTACGAGATGGGCTTACAGCATTTTAAAAAAGCTGCGGAACTTCTTAAATCCTTCGAGTTTACGGAACAAAGAGGAAACACCTTAATCAAAAAAGAAGCAATTGGCGTTGCCGGTCTTATTACCCCCTGGAATTTCCCGACAAATCAACCTTCTACCAAACTAGCAAGTGCATTTGCTGCAGGTAGCACGGTCGTACTAAAGCCTGCCGCCATGACACCATTTGCGGCAATCATCCTAGCAGAGATTTTTGATAAAGCCGGATTACCTAAAGGGGTATTCAACTTAGTAAATGGGTCGGGCTCAACCATTGGGGACGCCATCAGTTCTCATCCAGGTATCGATTTCGTTTCCTTCACCGGTTCGGGTCCCGTGGGTACGAAAATCATGGAAAATGCGGCTCAAGATATAAAGAAAGTGTCACTTGAACTAGGAGGGAAATCTCCGTTAGTTATTTTAAAAGACGCAAATGTTAAAGATGCGGCACGAACAGCCATTTTAAATGTTGCGATGAATACCGGACAAGTTTGTACAGCGGCAACACGGACCATCATTCCAAAATCGATGCATGATGAATTCATTGAGGCCGTCAAAGAAGCACTTCCTGATTTTCCCGTAGGTGATCCACAAGATAAAAATACCTTCATGGGACCACAAGTTTCTAAAGAGCAATGGGAAACTGTACGGTCTTATATAAATAAAGGTACAGAAGAAGGAGCCACTCTTGTCGCTGGTGGGCCAGGAAAACCAGATGGACTCGATAAAGGATATTTCTCAAAAATCACCGTTTTCACTAATGTAAAAAACGATATGACCATTGCCCAAGAAGAAATCTTTGGACCTGTCATGTCCATACTGACTTATGAAACCATCGATGAAGCCATCGAAATAGCCAATGACACAAAATATGGTTTAGCCGGGTATGTATTCGGTCAAAATCCAGATGAATTGTTCAAAGTGGCTTCAAACATTCGGGCCGGCCAAATCACGGTCAACAATCCAAAAACAGACTTCTCTGCTCCATTCGGCGGTTTCAAACAGTCAGGAATCGGTCGTGAATGGGGTGATTATGGAATTGAGGAATTCCTAGAACCGAAAGCTATTATAGGTATGCCCTCTTAAGGGTTTATGTGGGTGTCCTTGTCGGGCACCCTTTAACTATGATGGAATTAAACATAATACTTCCTTATAAATGCCCACATCTCAACCAATTTATTTCCTATATCTATCCAGATAAATCTGATTTACTATAGTAGTAGCAATGAATGATTACATTTTGATGGCAATCTATACATTGGTTTCCCTACATCTACTTTCAACGATACCTGAAAGTTCGACCAAAAGGCATGTAATATTTTTGAATGCCCGACCAAGCTAATAGACTTCAATAAAAATCTTAATTATGCAAAAAAAGGGATAGTCTCTCAAAGTTGAGAGACTATCCCTTTTTAATATGAAGCCCTAGCCCTACGTGTCAAACTAATTTTATTTTAAATTAATTGGATTTAAGATTTTTGCTTTTTGATTTAGATAATTCAAAGATGGTTCCGTTAGTTAACATACCTAATAATCAATGTTTGATCCAGCGCATTGACCTGTAACACTATAGCACTTGCTTCATCAATCTTTTCGCAGTTAATTACTTTGTAAGATGTGCTTCGAACATGTCAATAATTTCAAGAAATCTTTCAGCTTCACGGAAAACATGGTCTGCTAATAAAGGATGGATAATGCTCTTAATTTTACATTCCTCAATTAGATCCCGAGCTGTTTTCTTGAAATCTCGAAGCGAAACTACAGATACCCTATTCTGATCAAGAAACTGATCTAAAAGAGGACCGGTCTTTGATTGTGGTTTCATAGACTCTAAGTCTGTAGCCTGAAACAACAATTGATCAAAATCATTGCTAAACTCCCTTGCCATATCCACAAGCTTTCTTTCCGATGGATCAAGGAGATGTCCAATGAATTTGGCATGATCGGCCATAATTCTTAAGAAAAAAACATTCTCTTTGATTATTGCATCAGGAAGTGGTTTCAACTTCCCTTCATTTAATTCAATTAACCGTTTTCTAAAATAATTTGCTTCTCGACTTGTATGGTCCACTAAAAGCGGGAAATTGTTTGCTCCTGGTAATTGACCGGTTAGTATCAGTCCTAACACTTTCCTCTTAAAGGCAAATATACCTGTCGCAGCCTGTTGAACTTCCGAATTAAACCTTTTAATTTGTTCTGGATCGGTTTGATTTGTAAAAGAATGTGATTGTTGCTCAACTTTTTCAAACAATTGATAATACTGATTTGCTTCTTCAATTAACTGTGTATCGTCACATCTAAAACCCAATCTAAGAAATAAAGAGTGTTCCTTCATAATTCTAGACCAAAAGCGAATTTCATCTAAAGACCGTGCAACAAACATTCCTGTAGCTGTTCCCATATTTGAACCTTGTGAGTTTTCATTCCAATTCATACTATGCCCCCAATATCATGCATAAATAAAATACCTTTAATATTGTATTAGCAAGTGTTCATAAAAATACTGCCAGCCTGGATAAAATATATGATTGTACATTCAAAAGGCCTCGAATTGGCAGCCCTATAATGGCCCGAATTCTACAAGATTTCGAATGAGAGGCTTGTATGTTCAACAGTCATAATTAATAAAAAAAGTCGCTCAACTACTGATTTCTCAGCATGTTGAACGACTTTTCCGATTTGGTTACGGCAGGATTTGAATATTCCTTAGTGATTTATTCCCTAAAATTCAACGTGAAGGTTTAGGAGCTGAACAATCTGAACAACTTCTCTGATTGCTCCCTTTAAATTTAGTGAAAGATTTTTCAAAGATATTTCCGCATGAACATTTAAACTGTAGTTTTTGAGAGTACCCAAGATATTCAGTAGAAAGTAATTCACTATCGGAATTCTTCGTGACATAGTCACGGATATTTTCAATAGTCCATTTTTTATTCATATTAACACACCTCCGATAGTGTTTCCGAATTAAAAAAGGAAGAAGTTTCGGATAATTCCCTTTCAATGTAGGTAAAAGGCTACCCAATCTACTTGAGTACCCTATTATAGCATTACTTTTATCATATAACACATAGCTCTTTCATATTTTAAAGTATATGAACCCCTTTCATTCTGAAGGTAGAAGGCTAACATCCTCCAAAGAGTAGAATTGTCAGCCTCTACTATTTTGCCACTTACTCTTTAGCCCTTTTTTTAATGGGTAACTAGGGGGATTTTATCTAGGCAGCTTTTACATAAGATATCTCTTCATTTAACATTTAATGGACACATTAGTTTATAAACAATTGGGTATATGAATGAATAGAATGTTTAACCAGTCTTTATAATTTTCTTTGTATTGATATTCATGATAAATAATTTTTAACTGGAGTGTTGTTAAATGCATATTGAGCTAAAAAAAGAAGCAGTAGAACAATTAAGAAAAGTGGACTATAAAAAGAACGAAGGGATACGAATCGAAGCCATCTATCTTGGAAGCTGTTCCATTTATGTGGAACACGAACTGAAAATTGATAACCAAACAAAAGAAGATGAGAAATTCATAATCGATGGAGTGCCTATATTAATATCAAGTGAATCCAAAAAGCATTTACCTAATAAAGTATTTCTTAGCTACAGTGATAGTCTTGGATATAAACTATATTCAGACGAAGAAACTTTGAGATATAATCTCCAATTGAAGAGAGTAAATGAATAAATAACTCAAAAAAAACCAACTTCTATTTCAGTTGGTTTTTTTAAGTGTAACCATATTGTTGGTTCTGTTTTAAAACTCGACCGTTTCCAAGTACAACCCAGCTGGGTCTGCCATACGGCCCGTTTGGATTCTTTCTTTCGACTCAATGATACTTGGGATATTTTTAGCTTCTATTTCATTCAATCCGACTTCTATTAACGTTCCCACAATCTTTCTAACCATATTATAAAGGAAACCATTACCTCGCACTCTAATTTCAATGAAGCCTGCAACTTCTTCTATATCAATAGAATATATTTCACGGACCATGGACTTCTTCTTTGACTTTGCATTCGAATAAGCCGTAAAATCGTGACTGCCTATAAAGTATTGACTTCCTTCTATCATGCTTGGAATATTGAGGTTTTCCTCAACATGCATACTGTATTTTCGCATGAACGGATTTGTATAGGGTTCGTTCCAGATCTTATACAAGTAGGTCTTATCCTTCACATTATAACGGGCATGAAAACGTTCAGGAACCAATGTAACTTCCACAATACTGATATCCCGTGGTAAATACCTATTCAAATAATTCATGACTTCAGTTTCAGTCATATTCAAACTCATCTTAAAATTGGCTATTTGTGAAAACGCGTGTACACCCGAATCGGTCCTGCTACACCCAATGATTTCAATGGGTTCTCCTACCATTTCCGTTAACACACTTTCTATTTTTCCCTGAATCGTATTTTCACTATCGCCAAGTCGTTGCCAACCCTGATAGCGTCCACCATCATATTGAATGGTCAATTTGTAGTTATTCATTACTTCCTCCTACTATTATTACTAATAGAGTATATCCAAAGAAAAATCCAGACAAACTAGCCTAGCCCTCACGACCCTTCATGAGGGATTGAATGATTTTTTCATTATTAGTAACACTGGTAATTATTATGTGTTTGTCCTCAAGTCACAAAATAGGAAATTCCGATTTACATATCCGGTTTCGGAATTACTCTTACAATCTTTAATACATGGTCTATGTAAAGATATACAAACATCATATTATCCATTATAAGCCTGGCAACCAAGCTGAGTACTTCATCATAGTGTACCAAAGCGGCTAACATCGTGCAAAGAAACAAAATATTCAAACAAAAAAACATGAATATACCTATCTGGATAAAAAAGAAGAAGTAACTGTGCTTACTCTCACTATAGAAATGATTTAGGTGTTGGATATGCATCCAAGTTTACATACTTATGGAGCGAGTTAAAAGGCTAATTATGTCCAAAGATTTCCCATATTAAAAACAGGTGGAGAAAAGCGTTTCTTTTTCATCCTCCTGTTTTTATTTTATTTTTTTAAGCTAAAAGCAGTTGAACATCCAAATAAACTGGATATCTTCATGTGATAAATTTCCTGTTTCATTTACGATTCAAACATTTTAGTTACAAATAATAATATTTGAGTTTTAAGTTAAAGACGCTTTTTCCCCGCCTCTTACCGGGAGTCCATGGTCGTTTTTGCAATCCGGAACAGGAACCAATCCGTAAAGTCCACGAAGCCTTGCTACTGCGTCTGCAGGTGGTTTTGAATTGTAAAAACCTCGTCGAGTCATGTAAACACCTGAATTCTTCTTAAGATCCACTAACGATTCACACATCTTAATCCCAGCAGCAAAAGAGTCGATCACCGGAACATCCCCAATCCTTGATATGCCATGGGTTGCCAGGAATACATTCATTGGTCCTTCTCCCGGTACGATTATATCTGCTCCCTCAGCAATGGCCTTTTCAGCAGCCTTTTTGAATGAAGCTATGACTAGCTCAGGATTTTCGAACCCGGCCAGCACATCGTCAAAACCAATCTCCGTCTGTACAATGGGACCGAGTTTCCCTCCCAAGCCATATCGTTCCGCATTTTGACGAAGCTCATCTGCTAGTGGGGCCAAGAAATTCACCACACCGATTCGATCACCAAGCATGGAAGCAATATGGAAAGAGGCTTGTCCATACCCGATAACCGGAATATCCACCAATGTACGGGCTTCTAACAGACCCACATCTGGAATTGTACCGATGAACATGGCATCATATCCAGCACTTTCAGCCATTAATGCTGCGCGGACAAACTGCTCACGGTGTAAATTTTGAAGATAAGAATAAGTAATAAAATGTCCAGGGTAATTCGATGGGTAAGTCTCTTTCTCCATTCCGTGGAGAACAACCTCCACCCCCGGGCGAGCTACACGATCAATGTGCTTTAAAACAGCATCCCTGTATGGAACCACTGATTCAATACTGGTTAGACTTTGATGCCAGATTTTCATGAGTTACCTCCTTAATTAGAAAATGTGTGCAATTTACGAAAAGGGAATATTACATTTATCAATTACATTAAAATCTTACCCAAGCGTATTATCGGTTTACACTTCCTTACCAACATTCAGTGGGAATTTTCTATGATATTGATTCAAGGTAATGAGCGTCAGCAAACTAACAAGCATAAACCCTGTAATGACTAGCATACCTTGCTGTAAATTTAAGACACCTAATACCATCGGCCCAATAAAACCACCCAAAGATGACAAGGTACTTACGAGAGCGATTCCTGCAGGTGCTGTAGATTCACTGAAGAAAAAGGTTAAATAAGCATAAAATGAACCCGAAATTCCATATAGTCCTGCGGAAGCTATTGAAAGCATTAAAATCATTAATGGTATGGTTGTAACAAAGGCACATCCGATTAAGCCAACCATAGCAATTGATACACAAACAGCCAGATGTTGTTTATGCTTATTGGTTCTGTCCGCATTCCAACCAACAAATAAAATCGAAGGTATGGCAACCAATGGAGGTATCATTGCAAGCCAACCGACTTCCATGTTTGAAGTACCGGACGCAGAAAGATTTTTAATAATGGTCGGTATCCAGAAATTCAGACCGTTCACAGCTACAAATCCTGCAATATTAAATACTGACAGTTTCCAAACATTCGAATCTTTCAGCATACCCCTATGCGAGGTTTTATTATGTTTTGCAGCTAACTTTCTTTCCGTTTCTAGTTCCCCTTCCAGCCATGTCTTTTCTTCATTTGTTAACCATTTTGCATGGGCAGGGCGATTTGTCAAATAAAACAGCACAATTATGCCTAACATTACAGCTGGGAGGCCTTCGAGAATAAACATCCATCTCCAGCCAGATAACCCACCCCAAGCTATTTTATCGATAATCCAAGTTGAGAGCGGCGCACCAACTAATGCAGCTAATGGGAGAGCAACAAAAAACGCTGCAGTTGCTTTTCCACGTTCCCGGGCACGGAACCAATACGTTAAATACAAAATGATGCCAGGGGTGAACCCTGCCTCGGCGACACCTAACAAGAAGCGTAAGATATAAAGATGCACTGCCGATTGAACGAAACCGGTAAGTATGACTATGATTCCCCAGGTAATCATGATGCGAGCGATCCAAAACTTTGCCCCAACCTTTTGCAAAATCATATTACTAGGTACCTCAAATAGACAGTAACTGATATAAAAGAATCCTGATAGAAGTCCAAACATTTCGGCCGATAACGCCAGTTCAGCATTCATTTCTAACGCAGCATATCCCATATTAACCCGGTCAAGGAAAGCAACAATATACAAAACCAAAATAAAAGGCAAAATCCTTACCATTGTTTTCTTCAATGTACTACTTTCAATTTCCTGTATATTGATATTCTGGCTCATATCTATTTCCTCCCACTGAATGGGTTTTCCAAAAGACTAATAGTCTCTATATAACTGAAACCAGTAACGGTCATTCTCCTGTGAGGCTCTTCATCCAGACGTCCATATTTTTAAAAGAATGTTGAACAACTGCGCACATTTTATTTTGTTAACGATTTTCCAGCCCTCAACTTATTTATAGCTTGGTTCGCTGCCACTCTACCAAAAATGGCTGCTTTCCCTAAAGAACTCCCTGTCATGTACCCTGCTCCATGAAATCCACCAACCATCTCTCCTGCCGCATACAAACCAGGAATCACTTCATTAAATGGATTGATGACTTCTGCTCTGGTATTAACCCGTACACCTGCGTATGTCGCTAGCATAGCCGCAACGGTTTCCATCGCATAATATGGTGCTTGTTGAATTGGCAACGGCGTTCCAAATGTATGAGTTAAAGTTTTTCTACCAAATGCATCGTTTCCTCTAGCAATCCCTTCATTATATGATGCGACGGTCTGGATTAAGCTTTCAGTAGGTAGTTGAAGTAAAAGAGCTAGCTCTTCTAAGGAATCTGCTTTCACTATTAAATTTTCTGAATATAAAAGATCAAAATCATATAGGGCATCGTTTTTTACACTTTCATTCATAACTGCTTGATCAAAGACTTGAAAGGTTTTTTGTTTTTGTTGTAATGCTGCATCGCCTAATAATTTGTAAGAAATCGATTCATTCACAAAACGGTTGCCTTCTTCATTTACAATGATGCCACCCTTATAGAATGTATGGGCTTGGAGCTTTCCCCCATTAGTCGATTTTGGATGAAAGCCATATGTGCCTTTCAAATTCGGAAAATCTATTAACCATGCACCTACAGAAGCTGCTAACTTTAATCCATCTCCTTGATTCCCGGTCCCTCCAAGGCGAATCGTACCATCTAATTGAGGGGCATATAAATGCAGCATCTCTTCACTTTGAGAAAATCCACCAGTCGTTAAAATCACACCTGAATTGGCAAAGCATTCTTTTTTCTCACCATTCTGTTCATACACTACACCTTTAACCGAATCTTCCTTGATGATCAATCGATTTACAGGGCTATTCAAATACAAGATAGCTCCATTTTCCACTGCCTTATTCCTTAGCGAGTAAATTGCTTGCTCCGGTATGATTGTATGTCCTCTTGGATTAGAATGGCCACTCACTGCCTGACAATCTTGAAACTGAATACCATGTGCTACGAGCCAGTTATATGTTTCCAGTTGATGTTTTCCATACGCTTTTACTAGCGCCTCATCATTTTGATGCTGGCCAACCGTTAACATATCTTCTATTAAACTAGGAGTTGAGTCTTGGATGCCGAGACGTTTTTGAAAATCCGTTCCAGCAAAGGCCATAAAACAACCGCTTAAAAGGGAACTGCCCCCAATGGTATCTTGTTTTTCAAAGATAGCGACGCTTAATCCTTGCTCGGTAGCTTCCAGTGCGGCACATAGGCCAGCCATCCCAGCCCCGACAATAATCACATCTACTTGGTTCATTACCTTATACTTCCTTTGTTGCTGCTAACAAAACGCTTAGCCCGGCCTCACACACTTGCATATCATGCGTGTAATGCCCACCGCTAACACCAATCCCCCCAACGCACTCACCATCTACCTGGATTGGATATCCTCCACCAAATACCACAAGGCGATTTGTATGTACTAATCCAGCCATTAATGGTGGATCATCCTTCAAGCGATCATACCATTCATGTGTCGCACGATTATAAGCGGCTGCTGAAAATGCCTTATTTTGAGCGATTTCCAATGCCAAGACAGGCGTACCGTCCATAGCAGAAAACGCCTTTAAATTTCCCGCTTTATCCACGATAGAAATCGCAAAGTTCATGCCTAACTCTTTCCCTTTCTCTTCTGCCTTTTTAAGTATCTCCTTAGCCAAATCCAATGTAATTGTTTGTTGTGTGTAAACCTGTTTCAATTCTGTCATTATAAACTCCCCCATTTCATTATTTTGTAATTCCAACTGGCATTCCAGCACCAAATGCTTCTACAGAAGTTGCCGATATAGCCTTACTCTTTGGTAAAACTATATCCACGATTACATAGGCTATATCGATGGGATGCAGCCATCCTGCCTTATTGATATTTCCGCCTAGTGCTGCGGTCATTTGCGTGTCGACAGGTCCCGGACATACTGCATTCACTCGCACGCCATAAGGTTTTAATTCTTCTCCCAATGCTTTCGAAAAACCGATTACAGCATGTTTTGAAGTGATATAAGCACTGCGATCCGGACCACCTTTAGTACCCCATATAGATGAAATGTTCACAATAACTCCATCATTTTTTTGCTTCATTTCCTTTACAACTTGTTTGCTGAAATAGTACGGACCATGCACATTCACATCAAACATCCTTTGCCACTCATAAGTAGATGTTTCAGTAAAAGGTTTTAAAAGCATTGCTCCTGCATTATTAATTAAAATATCAACCGTCCCAAGTTGTTCCCTAACCTTCTCTACAACCGCCTCGACTTCCTCTTCATTCGCTACATCGCATGAAACGGCAATTGCTTTCGTGCCATAAGTGTTTTGAATAAACTCTGCCACGTTTTCACATTCCTGCAGATCTCGGGCGCAAATGGCCACCTTTGCTCCGTAGGAAGCCAGTAAAATGGCGGTTTCTTTCCCAATCCCCTTACTGGCACCTGTTATAAGTGCCACTTTTCCCTCTAGTTCCATTTAAGACCTCCTCCTTCATTAAATCGTTTGATAGCTATCTATATACGACACAGCATGTTTACCCGCACGACGTCCGAATACTAAGCAGCGCAATACAGATGTACCGCCTGGATATTTTCCATAATATATGCCTGATGTTTCACCAACAGCATATAAACCAGGAATCGGCACTGCATCACCTGTTAACACGCGACCCTCGACATCTGTTGCAAGCCCACCGTTAGTAAATACATTGCAACAATGTATGGGATACGCAATAAAAGGCCCCTCATTAATGGGAATCGACCAATTAGATTTATTTAAAGCTAATGTCGTCGTCGCTAAACCATCTACTTTGTCATAAATGAATTCCCCAGTTGGACAATCAGCGTTAAAATTGTCTACCGTTTGTACAAGGTTTTCACGATTCACATTGATTTTGTCCGCTAACTCTTCGATTGTACTAGCAACAATTGGTGGCCTATCAGTTTGTAAGGCCTCTTCGTAATTAGGAATCGTATACATCTTTTGATCTGTAATCATATAGGCGACATGATTTTCGCATGTATAAAAGATTTTGCGTGCTACTTCTTCGTACTGCTCATCAATTGTTGATACACCTTCATCGGTAAAGCGTTCACCATTTTGATTCACCAAAATTGCGTATGGAAATAACATAACAGCCGCTTCTTCACGCTTACTCCTAGGGTCTACCGGCTCTGCATGAAAGGAATCAAATTGACCGTTTCCTGTTGCACCAATTCGCATCGCCATTCGAATAGCTTCTCCTTTATTAAACAAGCCACCTTCTGAAACCGGAGGGATTTTGTGTGCATCTCTCCCCACATATTGAGCCATCATTTCTTTATTGCCTTGAAATCCACCTGCCGCTAAAATTACAGCATTGGTTTTCAAGTAGATGCTACTGCCATCAGATACACGTACATGTAGTCCATTTACAGCTCCTGTATCATCAAGGGTTAAGTCCCAAGCTGTAGCCTCATATATAATTTCGACACCTAAAGCACGAGCGCGTAAACTTAACGTATCAACAATCGCTTTACCTCCCCCCACTGGTAATAAACGTGGCCGGGAAGCGGTTAAAAACATTGTAGGTAAGAAATCAAATTCAACCCCCTTGGATTCAACCCATCGTAACGTTGGCCCAGCCTCTTTTTCCAATGTTTCAGCATATTGAATATCAATTAAATTATCTGAAAAATCACGCATGTCGCCCACCAAATTAGGTGCCGGTGTATCAATGTTTTCCATTCGCATATATGCAGCAGTCCAACGGGTATTCCCACCCCGTTTTTCAAACGGTGCACGTTCTAAAATTGCAATAGAGAGTGATTGGTTTTGAGCTTTTGCCTCTTCCGCTGCGGCTAAAGCAGCTGCTGTTCCAGCTGCTCCACAACCAACAATAACAAGATCATAATTTACTTCATCCATGTGCATTCACCACTTTCTCACTTTTCAGAATATTTTTCTTCCATTTTATTAATCTCATGTAATTTAAATAATTCTTGACGTTCCTCCCATGAGCAAATATATGGTGCTATATTTTTCTGTGACTGTTCTTGCTTTAAAACGTTCACTGCATCTTTTACTCCTTTAATGGCACCACGTAAAACCGTATTGGCACAAAGCATAACGCGATAACCCATTTCTTGTACTTCCGTTTGAGAAAATAGAGGGGTCTTTCCCCCTTCTACCAAGTTCAAAATAAGTGGAATGCCTGTTACTAATTTTGGAATTTCTACAATCTGTTCATATTCTTGTGGAGCTTCGATAAAAATGGCATGAGCACCAGCTTCTTTGTACGCATTCGCACGTTTGATTGCTTCATCAAAACCTAACACAGACAGTGCATCCGTACGTGCAATGATTGCCAGTTTTTCATCTTGACGCGCATCAAGAGCTGCATGTATTTTCCCTATCATTTCTTCTTGAGAAATCACTTCTTTACCATTAAAATGGCCACATTTCTTTGGCATGACCTGGTCTTCAATTTGAATGGCAGCGGCCCCTGCCTTTTCTAATATTTTTATAGTTCGTTGCATATTAATAGAATTTCCAAATCCAGTATCTGCATCTACCACCAAAGGGACCTTTGTGATATCGGCCATCCAAGAAACAACCTGTGCAATTTCCGTCAACGTCGTTAACCCCACATCCGCCCAACCAAGTTGCGCATTGGCAATGCCTGCTCCTGTCACATAAATCGCTTCAAAACCTGCTTCTTCTAATATCCGAGCTGTCATACCGTCATATGCGCCTGGTAATAACAGTGTCTCTTGCTGCTGTAATAATTGATAAAATTTTTCTGTCTTAAGCATGTACTTCATCCTTTAACTAGTTACTTGTAAGTCATGTGCTACACTCTGATGAAAAATAATTGTAGATTCCTCAAAATGAAAGTTTTGATTGAATTGTATTCTTTGATCAAACACATGCACAACTTGGGAAATAACCCGCTTTCCAATCAACATGGAAACATAATAACTACCCTCATCAGGGAGAGTATAATGCTCTTTCAAACCCTCATGGAAATGGTACTGGACTTGATAAGGTCTTCCGAGTAGTGCAGTCATCGTTTCCACTTTTCCTTTTCGTAAAAGTTCTCGTAAATAAGTGGAACTTACCTTAGTACCATACATTTCATACTTTTCTACGGCATCCACGGATAGAAGTTGTTCACTGTGCTCTGCAATCGTTTTAATCGTTCCAGCACCCTTCGCTCCATACGTATAATCAAAACCAGCTACCACGTGTTTCACTTGTAAGTTGATTAAATATTCTTGCACAAATGTTTTCGGTGTTTGAGATGCAAATGTCTTTGTAAATTCCACAATGTAGAAAATATCTACACCCAGTGTCTTTAATTGTTGTACTTTTTGCTCCATTGGCATTAAATAATCGATTTCTTGATTTGAAAACACGGTTTTGGGATGTGGAAAAAAACTCATGACCGCTAAAGGAAGCCCTCTTAGCTTTGCTGATTTTTTAGCCTTTGTTATGACATGTTGGTGCCCCTTATGAACTCCGTCAAAAAACCCTAATGCCATTACGCTTGAACAACTATTAGATTGAAAAAATGATAGATTTTGTTCATTTACAAGAATCACTTTCATCACTCTTGCCTACCTTCCATACATTAGCGAACTTCAATAGTAAGATTGTTCAGTTCCTTATCCTGCACAGTGTCACCCCAATACGTATTGCAGGAAGACCGTTCCTCTAATGTCCACTCAATCGGCTCCCAGTCCGGTTCGAAAATTTGATAACCACCTGAAAACAATTCCACACGACACCCACTTCCTGGGTCTATAACATATAGATAAATAGCTTGTGTTGCACCGTGCTTTCCTGGTCCGATAAATTGCAGTCCATTCTCTTTTAAAATATCCGCTGCTCGTAAGATATCTTGTGAATCATCCAACCAATATGAAATATGATGCAAACGAGCCGGAGTTGGTAATTTATCTTTCTTTAGTAAAGCAACATCATGAACCAAGGATGTTACACTTAACCAAGCTGCTAAAATACCATCATCACCGCGCATATATTCACGCATGTTAAAGCCCAAAACATCCATTAAAAACTCGTATGAAGCGTTTACATCTGTAGACGTATGAATATTCACATGATCGAAGCGTCGAGGAGAAATACCCTTTCGCCATGATTGATATACCTGATTTTTTAATATCGATGCATTTCCATTTGTTGCTTTCGGCTTCTCAACATCATAATACAGCTCAAATGTATGGCCACTCGGCATCTTAAACCGGATTGAATCTCCTATTCCAACCGTTGTCCCTTTTGGATATTCTTCAAAGGCCACTTCGTGTTTTTCCAATATTCCCTTGAAGCTTTCAACGCAATTTGCTGTTTTAGTACGCCAGCCAATATGTTTCACATAGCCTTCCTCTCCAGCTTCCAGGCTTAATGTGTGATGTTGAAAATCGCTATATGCACGCAAATAATGAACACCATTTACCTCCTCAGTTTCTTCCAAGCCGATCACTTCTTTGAAAAAGAATAGTGATTTATTTAAATCGCTCGTAACTAATGCAACATGTCCTAACTTCGCAATTTCTGGTTTCAATGCTCCTCTTCCTTCCTGTATGAAAACTCGATTAGCTTTGGTTCCATCTTACAAACTTTTTTTATTGAAAACTACGAATCATTTTTCTGAAATTCAATCAGTTTTCCATAAAGAACTACCTAATTTTCGCTTTATCCTCATTGGTCATAAACTGATAGTTTGCCACTCCTCGTTGTTCAATCGGAATAGCCAGTAAATATCCCGCAAGAGGTTCCCGCTTAACCTTGTCCTCTGGTAATGGTTCATATGCAGTCGTGACAAACAAGGTATCTAGGTTTTCACCACCAATTGTGCAAGAGGTCACGTGTGATAATGGCAGTTCAATTTCTTGAATGACTTCCATCTTTTTAGGACAGATACATACAATTCGCGTCGGTGTCTTTAAGCGAGCAGCTATGGTACCACCTTTATATAAAGCTACCCATAGGTTTCCATCTGCATCGATTACCATACCGTCAGGGAAACCTTCATCCATTTCAAAAGAGTAGATGATTTTTTCAAATTGGATTTCACCATTTTCTTTTAGCTGATATTGGAAAATCAGATGCTTAGAAGAGTCAATATGATAAAAATTATGGGTCTTGCGATTCCAATCCAATCCATTCGAAAATGTTATATTTTCCAGTTTCACAGAAATATTCCCACCAGCATCAACACTAAATAACTTGGAGTTTTCAAAAGGGTAATGTGACAATGCTGTATAAGGAGATTCTTTGAAGCGTTTAAAAAAACCGTCCGACATTCCTACCCAAATCTGTCCATCCGGTCCGCACTTGCCATCATTCAAATAATGAATATCATTAAGTCCATCTGGTAAGACAAAAGGGACTTTACTACCTTTTTTAAAATTCAAATAATACAAACCATCTTTATATATGCCAATAAACTGTCCATCCGCTGATGGCACAATAGATTTGATCCAACCTAGTGCATCATATACACTTTCTTGTTCCGTTTCCGGGTTGTACGTAATGATTTTCTTCGCCGTAATATCCAGCCAAATTAAACCATATCCTTCATGCCAAATCGGGCCATCTCCAAATTTCGCACGGTAGTTTCCACATTTTTTTATATTAATCACCCACTATTTCTATATCGTTCCACCCTGTCTTCCCTTCTGACATATTAACTCGTTTTCACAAAGGTGAACTTGCATGGAAAACGGATAAAGTTCATAAAATCATTAGTGAATTGTAAAAAAAGAAAGAGTATTTATCTCTTCCTTTTCTTACGATATGAGAGGGTATTTACTTTGCGTGTTGCAATTGCTGTGCTACTTCATAAATCAAGTCTTCCTGACCCCCAACTGCCTTGCGCTTTCCTAGTTCTACTAAAATATCACGTTCATCTACCTGGAATTGTCTTGCAGCTTTTTCAGTGTGAAGTAGAAAACTCGAATATACTCCCGCATAGCCCATCATAAGGCTTGAACCCGATATTTCTTGTGGTCTCGGCAAGATTGGCGCTACAGTATTATTTGCCGTATCAATAATTTTGTATAAATCAATACCAGTTTGAATATGGAGACGATTTAAAACAGCAATCAATGCTTCTGTTTGAGTATTGCCACTACCTGCCCCAAGCGCACGTAGTGAACCATCAATATATGTAGCTCCTGCCTCAATAGCTGCTAGGGAATTCGCCATCGCTAAAGACATGTTATTATGTGCATGGAAGCCAATTTCACAGTGCACATGCTGCTTTAAGGCTTGGATGCGTTCCGTCACTTGATTCGGTAACAAATGCCCTGCCGAATCGGTCACGTAAATGATGTCCGCACCGTATTGCTCAAACAATTTCGCCTGTTCTACAATGACATCGACTTGTGCCATATGCGCCATCATTAGAAAACCTGCTGTTTTTAAACCTAATTCCTTACTCATGGCAATATGTTGTGCAGCTATATTCGCTTCCGTTACATGCGTTGCAATACGGGCCATTTTTGCCCCGACTTTAACCGCCTCTTTTATATCTTCCTTAATACCGATTCCTGGGATTAAAAGTACGGCTACTTCTGCCTGCTGACATTCATCGACAGCCGTTTCAATGAGTTTCAGTTCATCTACCAAGGAAAAACCGTATTGTAAACTGGAACCGCCAAGCCCATCTCCATGAGCTACCTCAAAATACTCCACTCCTGCCTGATCCAAACCTCTTGCAATATCTCTTACTTGCTGCTCGGTAAAAGCATGTTTCATTGAATGACTGCCATCCCGTAATGATACATCCAGCACATGAACATCCCTCATGAAACCGCTCCTCCCTGAGCCAACATACTCTTCGCCATTTCATTAGCCACACGCGCGGCCGCTGCGGTCATAATATCTAGATTCCCTGAGAAGGCTGGAAAGAAATCGCCTGCACCTTCAACCTCTAAGAATACAGAAATCTTATGATCTTCAAAAACAGGTTCTCCACGTAAACGATAGCCTGGCACGTATTCCTGTACTTCTTGTACCATAGCTCGAATAGAGCTAATGATTGCTTCTTCTTTTCCCTTTTCTGAAACAAGGGCATGCACCGTATCTCGCATAATGATTGGTGGCTCAGCAGGATTAAGAATGATAATGGCCTTACCCTTTTTAGCACCGCCTACGACTTCGATTGCACGAGAAGTCGTACGTGTAAATTCATCGATGTTGGCGCGTGTGCCAGGGCCTGCACTTTTGCTCGCAACCGTGGCAACTATTTCGGCATAATCTACAGCTACTACACGATTGATAGCATGTACGATGGGAATTGTAGCTTGTCCACCACATGTCACCATGTTTACATTATCTTTATCAAAGTGCTCCGTTAAATTAACGGGTGGCACTGTGAAAGGTCCGATTGCTGCTGGTGTTAAATCAATCATCTTTTTACCCGCGGACTTGATTACCTCGTAATTTTCCGCATGTGCGTAGGCGCTTGTTGCGTCAAAAACGATATCAACAAGATCCAGCTGATTTTTCAACCCTTCTATCCCATTTTCAATCGTATGATAACCTCGATCTCTAGCTCGTTTTAAGCCTTCTGAATTCTTATCGATACCGATCATGACCGACATTTCTAATGCATCGCAACGTTCAATTTTATACATTAAATCGGTTCCAATATTCCCGGAACCGATAATTCCCACTTTTAGTTTTTCCATATTGTCACCTCAGTCTGAAAAAGTTACCTTCATATGGCCGTATGGGCCATAATCTATTTCAAATACATCTCCCGATTCAAACGGTACAGCCGCAGTGATTGCACCGGAAAGAATAAATTGTCCTGCTTTTAATGTAATATCATAGGCTGCTAACATGTTCGCAAGCCATGCCACGGCCTTTGCTGGGTTCTCCATGACAGCATTGCTAATTCCTTCATCAAAAACCGAACCATTTTTCATCGCTATAATCTTAATGTTTGCTAATTCAGCCATTGTTGGTTGGGAATGGATATCGCCTAGTATGGCACCGGCCGATGAACCATTATCAGCAACCGTATCCTCAAAACGGAATTTCCAATCTCTAATTCGGCTATCGATTATTTCAATTGCCGGTACCACCGCTTCGGTTGCCTTTAAAACATGTTCCGCCGTAATGTTCGGGCCTTGTAAATCCTCCCTTAATATGAAAGCGATTTCAAATTCTACCTTTGGACTGATAAAATTTGAAACGGATACTACACTATTATTCTCGAAAACCATATTGTTCAAAATATGTCCAAAATCCGGTGAATCAACACCAAACATGTCCTGCATGACCTTACTTGTCAAACCAATCTTCATGCCTACTAAATTAGCATTTTCTAATTTCTTTTGGATCTGCAGCAGTTGAATATGATATGCATCATCTACCGAGATTTTAGTTGTGGATGTAAAAGGTTCAATAGGTATCTTGTTTTTTTCAGCATCTAGTAATGCTTGGCTTGCTGATTGAATGTTCATACCTTCCCCCTAGACGACGGTTTGCAGTGAGTAATATTTTCCTGAATAGAATAATAATGGTTCTTTTTCTTCCAGGAGAATATCCTGCACTTTACCGATAAATAATGTATGATCCCCTTCGACATATGAAGAAACTACTTCGCAACTAATTTGAGCTAAAGCACCTGGTAGTACCGGAACCCCAGCCAATGTATCAAATTCAATATCTATTTCACCCTTCTTCTGTCCAGCAAATATCATCGAATATTCTTGCTGATCTTCGGCTAATATATTGACTCCAAATTGGCCACTTTCTCGAATTTTGTTAAGACAACGAGCATTTTCACCAATTGAAATAACAACTAATTTGGGATTAAGGGATACGGACATGAAAGCATTTGCCGTCATCCCGTGCACCTTACCATCATGCTTTGTTGTGATCACGGTCACGCCCGTCGAAAATTTCCCCATTGTATCTCGAAATAAACGATCGTCCATCCAGATTCCCCTCCTTTATGCTTTAATGGTTGGATTATTTTCTGTATTCGCATCCATTTGATCTCCCCAATATGTGAAACCGATATCCATTTCATCAACCGTCCAACGAATTGGTTCCCAGTCTGGTTCAAAAATTAAATAGCCGTTTGTAAAAATCTCCAATCTTACACCACTACCCGGATCAATCGCATATATATACATGGCTTGTGAGATACCATGCTTTCCAGGTCCTTTAAAGAAGATTCCATTTTCTTTTAAAATATCTGCCGCTCTCAATAAATCTTGTGCATTATCTAACCAGTAAGCGATATGATGGACTTCATGTGTTGACGGTGAGTTTGGATCGAAGCTAAAGGCAATGTCATGGACCAGTGGAGTGACACTCATCCAAGCGCCTACATACGTACCATCTGGTGCCTCTACATATTCACGGAGATTAAAACCTAGGTGTTCTTGCATGAAGTCTACCAATTCATTCGCAGGCAATGAACTTAATAGATTTACATGGTCAATTCTGCGCGGAGACACACCTTTGTTCCAAGATTTATGTGTTTGATTTTTTAGCACAGAACGTGTTTCTGGAGAAGCTAATGTTTTTTCCATATCGTAATAGATTTCAAAAGTATGACCGCTTGGTAGTTTGAAACGGAATGCCTTTCCTTGTCCTTTTTCGGTTCCTTCTTCTACCCATTTGATGGCTATGCCGCTATTTTCGAGTTGTTCAGCAAATAAATCGACATCTTCACGACGCTTTGTACGCCAGGCAATGTGATCTAAGTAAGCTTCCTCTCCAGCACGTATCGACAATGTATGGTGCTCGAAGTCACCCCATGCACGAAGATAATGGACGCCATTCACTACATCAGTTTCCTCTAATCCAACCACTTCTTTAAAGAACCAAAGTGATTTTTCTAAATCCGTACTCACTAACCCAAAATGACCCAATTTTGAAATTTCTGCTTTACTCATACCATTTCCCCCTTATCTAATTTATGCAAAGTATGTGTTTGCCTCTAAATCACACATAACCCGGCCATATGTCTCCAATAAACTTGACGGTGTAATGAAACCATGTAAATGCATGGTGATGAAATCACGATAAAATGTTTGGAATACATTGTTGTTATAAGCGAATATGGATCCTGATCCAGCTAACATCAAATCAAATGCTTCCTTACATAATTGATTAGCATAGCCAAACTGCGCTTTTATCCGGATACTTTCTTTCTGTGTAAAAACTTGCCCTTTTGTCGAATGGCCATCTAAATTCCCAATGGCATTTTCCAGTAACATTCGTGCACATTCCAGTTTCATATCAATTTCAGAAATTTGCAGATGCGTCACTGCCGCTTCATCCATTTTGTTGTAGAAGGTATTACCGATTCCCGCTTTTGCCACGCGCTCCATATGCAAATCAAAGCCACCAAGCGCGATTCCCAAAGCCGGAGCCACGATGGACAACGTTAACGATGGTACAAACGGTGTGCGATATAGCGGATTATCCTTAAGTTCATCGATAACATAATGTCCTTGCTGCGCAAGACGATCCAATGACGTACGATGTTCCGGAATGAACACATCCTTCACAATAACACTGTTACTACCAGATCCCCGAAGACCCACAACGTCCCAGTCATCTAAAACCGTGACATCTTCTTTTGGAATAACCAGGATTGCCATCTCAACGCCGCCATTGCCATCATCAATTGGTGCACCAAAGTAAAACCAATCCGCGTATGGTGAACCGGAGACAAATGGCCATTTAGCATCTTTAATCATGTAGCCGCCATCTACTTTTTCAATATCAATGTGAATGGGTTTGAAATTCCCAGCTAAGACAACATCCCTATCTTGATTAGGTCCAAAAATATCCATCAGTGCTTTTCGACCAAACGCATACGAAATCATGTAATCCCGAATATTACTAAGCGAAACAAACCATCCAGCTGAAGCATTGCCACGACTAATTTCTGTTACAACATCAAAGTACGTGCGCATGTCCGTTTCATACCCCTTGAACATTTTCGGACGCAGAATTTTCAAAAGTCCTTTATCACGTATAGAATCAACGATTTTCGTAGATAATGTACTCGTTTGATCTATTTCTAGAGTAGCATCGCGTAATTCCTTTCGTAGTGATCGTGCGTTTTCAATAAGCATCTCACTGACGTTTTCTATATTCACTATGGCTTCACTCATCGTAATTCCTCCTTTCAATCATTTAGATTTTCACTTGAACTTTATCTTTGGTAAAGAAATGCTTCGTCTCATGCAAAAATTCTTCTCGTTGTTCAATCATTACCCAGTGTCCACATTTTTTGAAGACGCGCAATTCCACATTTGGCAAATGGTCAAGTGCATATAGACTACTTTGTAATGGTACGAAACGATCGTAGTAACCATGAATCAATAAAAACTCATTCTCCATCCGTTCAAGTGCAGTTTGTGGAATAAGCATTTCTGTCAACGAAGACTTGGTGAAGTTCTCTCGATATGAACGAAGAATTTCCGGACGCTGGAACATTGCAAAACGCTCATCTACTACCTGATCCACAAAATCTTTCATGCGATTCACATCATGGACAAACCAGCTTAATAAGTTCCTTAAATTTTCTTTTGTCGGGTCCAGATGGAAACTAGAAAGTTTCATCAGTTCTGGAGTAGGCTCTTTTAAAAGGACCCCTGCTCCCATTAGAACGACTTTTCCAAAGCGTTCCGGTGCCTGCATGTTCAAGTACATGGATACAACGCCACCAAGGGAATTTCCTATTAAATTGGCTTTTTTAACTTGCAATGCATCCATCAAGTCCAGAATTTGCTGAACGCGCATCGACATCCATTGCACACCATTTTCCGGATAGACTTCCGGATGATCCGTATCCCCGAATCCGATTAAGTCTGGTGCAATAACATGGAAATCTTGTGCATATTCTTCTAAGACAAATTGCCAGTTGGCTTTTGCATTGGCTCCTGGACCTGACCCATGAATGAAAATGACCGTTTCTTCATGTTCCTTACCACCCTCATGAAAATACGTTTCAAAATCACCTGTTTTAACTTTATTTTGTTTGATTGTCATATCCATACCCCCTAAGTAGTTTTAATTTTCAATCTTTTTAACTTTTGAATGTATTGCCCAGCGTGTTCACCAGCCCTTTTTCCAAATACAGCACCGGAAGTCAAGCCAGCACCACCAGGGTAGTTATCATAATACAACCCACCTACGATTTCACCGGCTGCATATAACCCTTCAATGGCAGTGAAGTCATTGTGTATCACTTGTGCCTGTTTATTGATTTTTAACCCTCCGTAGGTGAACGTGATTCCGCAAGCCACTTCATAGGCCTCAAAGGGTCCTTCATCTAGTGTATTGGCCCAATTTGATTTTGGTACAGCCAAGCCGACAGCACTCTTGCCATCTAGAACATTGGGGTTGAAAGCCACATCAGAAACGGAAGCGTTGAAAGTTTCCACTTCTTTTAAAAATCCATTTTTATTGATGCCATCCAGTTTGTCAGCTAATTCTTCTAATGTATTGGCCGTCACTTTGGTAATATGGCGACCATTGTATTCCTCTCGGATAAAAGGTTTAACCTTTGCATCAAAGATTTGCCATGCAACTTGTCCCGGTTGCTTTAAAATTTCTCTACCGACTTTCGCATAAATATAGTTACGGAAATTTTCCCCTTCATCAAAGAAACGCCGGCCTTGTTGATTAACCATAATGCCAAAAGGGAAACTTAACTTTTGAAAACCTTCCTTATAATCTTGAAGATATCGATCTCCACATACTGCATGTGCCCCTGACCAATTGCCAGTCGTACGCGCCCCAAGTGACATTGCCATCCGTAGACCATCACCAACATTATATTTACAACCTCTTGTATGAACCGTATCCCATCCGGGTCCTAAATACTGTGTCCTCATCGCCACATTGGCATGAAATCCACCAGATGCTAAGATGACAGCTTTACAGGAAATTATCCGTTCTTGGTCACCGTTGCGCACTATAACTCCTTCAATTGTGCGGTTTGCGGTTACGAGGTCGATTGCTGCTGTATCATAGTGAATTTTCACACCCAGTCGTAATGCTTCTCGGTGGAGAGCATCGACCAATCCTTTACCTCCACCAACGGCCTCAATGACCATTCCTCCCCAAAAATTAAACTTATTTTCCATTTTATAAGCCTGCCGACCGTAGATTGGAATCCAGTTAACATGATGTTCAGTGAGCCAACGAACGGTATCATAACTCATTTTTGTCATGATCGAAGCCAAATCATAATCCGTTCGATAGTTCGACATCACGGCAAGGTCATCAAAAAATTGCTCTTTCGTATAAGTACCAAAGTCAATTGTATTAAACTCCTCATCCGTCATGTCCGGTAATAGAGTGCGGACTTGTTCACCATTTTCATAGGCGAATCGAATGGAGCCATGTGTATAGGCTGTGTTACCGCCTTTTTCTTCCGCGGATGATATTTCTAAAATCGTGACAGTCACGCCTTCTTCAGCTGCTGCAATGGCAGCACATAATGCAGCATTTCCCGCTCCAATGACCACGATATCCGTTATTTCCGACATTCTTTTCACTCCTATAATCTACCTATTTTATAAGCCTTTTAATAAGAGGTTATAAATGCCTATTAAAGAATTCTTGTATTAGATGATTGAATTGTTCTTTCTTTTCGATTTGCGTCCAGTGTCCACATTGACTGAAAACATGTAATTGCGCATCATCAAGATAGTCCATTAAATAATAGCTAGATTCAATCGAACACACTTTGTCATCTCTACCATGAACAAGAAGAATGGGATTTTTAATGCGACCTAGCGCCACTGTTGGAATCGGTACAGCTGCCGTTGAAAAAATGGAATTGTTAGAACGACGTACCTCTTCACGCATCGCATTTTCAAACCGATCATCTGTCAAGCCATCTATAACTGGCTGCATCTTTTCTTTATCGTATACAAACCACCCCATGATTTGCTGTAATCTTTTTTTGGAAGGGCTATCGTAAAATGACTTAGCACGGGCTAATTCTAGGCTTAATTTGGTATTAGGTGTACCACCGGGTCCCATTAAAACAATGCGGTCAAATCGCTCAGGGTATTCTAACAATAGCTCTAGCGCAATAGAACAACCAAGTGAATTCCCGACTAGATGAACTTTTTCTAATTCATAGTAATCGAGAATTTCCATCACTTGTTCGATCCAGCAGTCCATCCAAGCTTGACGATTCTTCAATGGCTCTGCTGGATGGTCGCTTTTGGCAAACCCATATAAATCTGGTGCCAAACAGTGGAATGTATCTGCACAATCGGCTAAAGCATAGCTCCAATTCGCAATGGATGTTACGCCTGGACCTGAACCGTGTAAAAAAAGGATCGTTTCATCATTTTTTTTGCCCGTTTCATTCATCCAAGTCGTATATTCCCCTGTATTAATGTGCTTCGAAGTAATTAATTTCTCTTCCCTTGTCATTTTCACACTTCATTCCTCCTTTAAGCTTCTATCGTTGGTACTATAAGTGCATTTCCCGTAATACTGTCACCCCAATACGTGTTACCAAATGCCCTTTCCTCAGGTCGCCAAACAACCGTTTCCCAGTCTGGTTCGAAGATCAGGTAGCCTCCAGTAAATAGCTCCACCCGACATCCACTTCCAGGGTCAATGACATATAAATAAATAGCTTGTGAAACACTGTGTTTTCCAGGACCAATGAATTGAAGTCCATTTTCTTTCAATATATCTGCCGCTCTCATCAAATCTCCTGAACTATCTAACCAATAAGAGATATGATGGAAGCGGGCTTTCGTTTCCAATGAATTATGTGCTACAAGTGCAACGTCATGTACTAGAGGTGTCACGCTCATCCATCCAGCTAACAGCTTGCCTTCTACTGTTTCAATGCACTCATTGATACGGAAGCCCAATTCTTCTACAAAGAAATCGAAAGCGCTATTTCCTGGGGCACATGTATGGATATTCACGTGATCAAGACGACGAGGAGAAGCTCCCTTTGCCCAAGACTTATATGTTTGATTTTTCAAGACAGATCGCCGATGATCGTCCACTTCTCCTTTTTCAACATCGTAATATAGCTCTAGCCTGTGACCTGATGGGGCAACAAATTGAAAGGCATCTCCAATTCCTGGTGTCGTTCCCGCTGCTACATGCTCTATGCTATAACCTTTCGTTTCTAGTTGTTCTTTAAATAAGTACAAATCTTCTGAACTTTTTGTGCGTAAAGCGATGTATGTCACTTTTCCCATCTCACCTGGTGAAATAGATAGAGTATGATGTTGAAAATCGCCCCAAGCTCTAAAATAATACGTATCTTGTACTTTTTCTGTTAACTCTAGTCCAATAACATCTTGGAAAAAGGTAACCGACTTTTCGATGTCTGAAGACTCTAAAGCTACATAACCTAACTTTGCAATTTGTGGTTTCACACCTAAACCCTCCTTACGGTTTTCATGTTAGAAAAATGAAAACCATTCACTACCCTATATCGTCTCCTCTATTTTTCAAAAGATAAATTTAATAGCGGACTTGATTTGGTTCTAATCCTGATAAGTGACGACCAAAATTCTCAAGAGTGATAACTGGCGACAATGAACGATGTGAATGCAAAGTAATGAAATCGCGAATTAAACGTTGCATCGGATTGCCATCATATACAAACCCTGATCCACCGATGGATAAAAGTTCTTGCATCGCTTCGTTCAATAGACGATTACTATAACCGATATCGGCAAGTATCTTTAGACGTTCTGATTTTGGCATGATTGTTAGCTTATTCGCCCATTCATCAATGCTCTTTGCTATATTCATTAAATAGATTTCGGCAGTTTCTACCTTTAATGTTGCTTCGGCAAGGATGCTATGAGTACTTGCTGCATCCTTAATCATTTTGACGCCCATATGTTGCGCGGTTCGATAAGGTAAACTTTGATGGAACAAACGTAGCATTTCTTGCATCACACCTAATCCCGGTAATGCTAAAGATAATATGAGACAAGGGAATAATGCCGAACTATATAGTGGATTATCTCGCAGATGTTCCGATTGGAAATGTCCATCCAATACATTGACAAAAGACGTACACCGATGTTCCGGTATGAATACATTCTTCATGTGAACCGCGTTACTGCCCGTACCACGTAATCCAAGAGTGAACCAATCATCTTCCACTTCTAACTCTTCAAATGGCAATGTCATCAAAAGTTGCTCTTGAATATTTCCGAGATCATCTTTTAAATACATGCCGAAGTAACCCCAAGTAGCATGCAGTGAGCCCGAACAGAACATCCAATGCCCTTCTTCCACTATGTAACCGCCTTCAACTTTCTTAACAGTACATGAACGGGGCTCATACACTCCTGCAAACAACACGTCATCCGGATCCCCACTGAAAATTTCCAGATGTGTTTTTTCACTGAAGGATTCAGCAACCATCATTTCACGAATCGCACATAAAGAAGCAACCCAACCTGAAGAAGCGCATGCTTTTGATATTTCTAAAATAACTTGGCTATAAGTTTGGATATTAACTTCTAACCCACCATACCTGGCTGGACGCAGCATCTTGAAAATGCCATGATCTTTTAATTGTTGGATTGTAGAGTTTGGAATGCGACGGAGAGTTTCAGTTTCCTTTACTCGATCGCGAATATCGTTAGCTATTTGCTTAGCATTATGAATCGTTTCTAATTCTTTTTCATTCAAGGTGATTGTCATATATCCAACTCCTTTGCTTAATTAATATTTAATATATCAAACTGCTAGCTATTAAACTTTAGTGAAATGTCTTGAATTTTCATGATGAATTCTAATAAAAACTGCTTAATTTTATTTATTTGCATTTCTCCTAGAAAGTTATTAACCCAATCATCTGGGAAATCAACCTAATTAACGGTATTGGAAAACCGAAAAAACAGTTTCAAACTACATGGGTTATAATTCCTATAAAGTTTACATTTTCCATTTATTTCTGTTAGAATGTTTTTTGTAAGCGCTTTATTTTTTGTAGATCCGTAAACTTATGGGGGGATTCTATGATGGCAAATTCAGGATATGTCGATAAAGAATTATTTTCAACATCAGGTACATTTGGTCTACTACGCAAAGAGTTGATTGAATATCTCGGCTTGGAATATGCTAAAGTCTTTTTAAGACGTTATGGCTGGAATATCGGTGTCGTTCATGCAAAAGAAGTCGAACAGAGACCACTTAGTTTACGTGAAAAATTAGATTGTGCCTCTGGTTATCATTTGAATTCTGGCCAGATTACTGATGTTATATCTGATAGAATTTTAGAACTTAATCCTGACGATACGGTTAAATATATGTATGCAAAGGGAATCTGGATCAATTCTTATGAAATATATGAACATACGAATCATTTTGGCAAAAGTGATTCGTGTATTTGTCATACCCTAGCAGGGTATGCAAGTGGTTATACTTCCTATTTAACCAAGAGAGAAATTTATATTGTTGAAATTACTTGTAGAGCTAAAGGTGATGATGACTGCGCTTTTGAAATGAGAATGATAGAACATTGGGATGAAAAAACGAAGGAAGAATTACAAAAAACACATCAAGCACCAATGATTGATGTGTTGAATCAAACCTATGAACAACTTTTTCTCGAAAAAAAACAAACCGAAAAAGTTTCTTCTTTCCATAACGATTTAACAATTGGCATTTCTCAGGGAATGACAATTGAACAAATATTAGATACAATTCATGAAAATTTAAACGTTCCTGTCATTATTCAAGATTTAAATTTTAATACACTTCATTCCATTGGAATGACAGAACCAGAATTAGAAGCTGTAGCTACTGATTTTGCTAATCAAATGCCGCAGACTAAATCAGGGAAGATCTTAATGAAACACATTGAACCTTTACATTCAATTCAAATTGATTGCACAGAACACATTCGCTTAATCAGTCCAATAACGGTTCAAAAACAAATCATTGGCTATATTTCTTTTCTTTACTCATGTGAAGAAGGACCACGAAAGGATGAAATGAACTTTTTACAACGATCAGCTACTGGGATAGCCTTATGTTATTTAAATGAAAAATCAAGCTTAGAAGCTATAGAAAATATGAAGGCTTATTTTTTTGAGCAACTATTACAGAAGCAATATATATCGAAAAGTAACATGATATCTCGCAGTTATTTGTTGCAAATCGATTTAAACGAAGACTTCTATATTGGAAATTTACGCATTACAAAAAAAGGAATCATCATTAAGGATTCCACCTTGATGAATAAAATTATTCAATCCTTTACAACCTATTTGGAAATGCACCAAGTTCAAATTTTCATTACGGAGTTTCAACAAGAAATCACTTTTTTGTTTCCAAAGAAAGAAAAGACACATGAACTTCTAACAAATATTTTAAAACATTTACATCGAACATTTAAAAGTTATGAATTTCGTGCTGGTTTAAGTCGTTCCCTTCATACCATCGAAGATATACCTGAAGCCAATCAACAGGCAATGACATCATTAAATATCGATAAGAAATCCAACCTTATTTACTATGAAAATACGAGTATTATGGGATCCATCATTAATCCCGTCAATATGAATACAATTATCCAACTTGCAGAAAAAGAACTCTCACCCATTCTTGCATTAAAGGCACATAAAAAGGATGAATTTTTAAAGACGCTCTATGCATTTTTAAACAACAACGGCAACTTACAACAGACCATGCTTGATTTAAACTTATCAATGAGTGGGCTGGTCTATCGAATACAAAAAATTGAAGAAATGCTCAATAAAGATTTAAGAAGTTCTACTCATTCATTTGAACTTATGCTACTTTTGAAATCCCTAATTATCTTAGGAAAAATTGAAATGGATTGACCTAAAACAAATATATTTTATTGAATTCACCATCAAATCAAATTATTTCCGACATTAAAAGTTATAGTTTTATATAAAAAAGGCTCTCTTGTTTTTTGATTATTCTGAATAAATAAGTGATTTTTTCGTAAAATGGCTCTACTTTTGATTAAAAACCATCGATATTGTATGTGAGATTCTATGCTATCATCTTGAGTAACTATTAAGAAGGAAGTCACATTCAGTATCTAAGCCATTGCACGGCATTTATTTAAAATTGAATAAAAAATTTGGGGGTCTTTATTTATGGCAAAGACAAAAAACGTTACTTTTTTAAAGTTTTTAATCGTTCTAATCGCATTCCAGGATGTTGCCGCAGGTGTAGCAGGTTCCATTATGGCCGATCTTATCGTGGCCTTTCCTGAATTTCCCCCTTCCGTCGTGATGCTCATTGCTACAATCCCTGGTTTTTTTCAGATTTTCCCTTCCTTGTTCTATGGGAAATTAGCGAATGCGTTTTCAAAAAGGACCCTTCTTTTTACCGGACTCCTCCTGTTCATTATTGGGGGAATTATGCCATTCTTCATAGATAATCTATTTATAATAATTGCATTCCGCGGTTTATTGGGTCTTGGTGTCGGCATTACACTACCATTATCCATTGATATCATATCAAGCTTCTTTAATGGTCGTGAAAGAGATACTTTAATTGGTCTTGGCACATCAACTGTTGCTTGTATTGGTGCAGTATTCTTTCAAGTGGCTGGTGGTATGCTTGCTGATGCCTACAGCTGGCAATTCGGATTCTTAGTCTATCTTTTTCCTATTTGGATTTTGGCGATTACATTCTTATATTTACCAGAGCCCAACAGGCTACAAGTGGAGAATGCCTCTCTTAAAGAAATTCTATTTTCAGCTTCTAAAACCGTTTATGGCTTTACACTAGGACAAGTTTTTTATACAGCCTTGGTATTCGGCTATGTGACGAACATTTCGATCATTATTCAAGCCGAAAAACTAGGTAGCGCAACAGAAGCGGGCCTAGCTATTTCATTATTCACTCTAGGTACATTATTAGTTGGCTTCTTCTTCGGACGACTTCGCCAACTTTGGCCAAACTTCAATATTCCTTTCGGCATTATATTGACTGCAGCTGGAATCCTGTGGTGTTTCTATGCTAAAGACTTAACATTCATATTCATGGCCAGTTTAGTTGGGGGGATGGGCTTAGGAGTCGTGATTCCTGGTGTATTATCACGTATTTCGGATCTTTCAAATATAGCCAAGGGCATATCTTTCGTTGGATTTGCAGCTGCCGCACAAGGACTTGGCGCTATCATTAGCCCTTTCATGTATCAACTAACTTTACATTCATTTGGACAAGTAGGTGGTCGTTTTACACTATTTCTTGCTGCCATTGGTTTATTGGCACTAGCCATTATTTGGTTGGTGATAACATCACTCTCTAAAAAAGGATCCGTCCAAACAGAATACGAGCCTTCTAATTCAACAGACGTCATCTAATAAAAATAATTCAGTAGGTTAATAATTTACCGGGTTATTTCTTGCAGATTTATTTATCAAATTTTCACACTGACAATACTTGATCAATTATTGGTATACAGGAGCCTCTAAATATGAAGACCTGATTGAGCTGATTTTTCCGTGAATGTTAAATATTACTTTGTATTTGAAAAACATGTCAAGACCAAATTTCATTTTTAAATTTAATTTCACTCTAGATTTCAATAAATCTTATTCTAGTACCATGTAAAGCTTAACCATTACAATAAGTGTAAGAACTTTAAGGAGGATATTAATATGGGCATAAAATTATTACGTTTTGAATATGAATCTCAAGTACATTGGGGTGTTTTAGAAGAAGCCATTCGAATCATTGAACATGAGGCCGAATCATTAAACAAATTATTAACTAACGGGTATGAAGCCATTCAACATGCAAAAACAGATGGAAAAATCGTTACTAATGAAGAAATCACTTTACTTTCACCAGTCACTGAAGATGCTAATATCTTTTGTCAAGGAACCAACTACAGCGTACACCGCGAAGAAGCAGGTTTTACAAAACAAAAGCCTCCGTACAATTTATTGTTCACAAAAGCGTCTAGCACATTAACATCCGCAACGGCTGATATACTCTTTCCTGCACATGTGAAATTATTGGACTATGAGATTGAGCTTGGTCTGATCATAAATAAAGACATCACAGAACAAACCACGATTACAGGGGATAATCTGAAAAACTACATTGCTGGCCTTGTTATCGCCAATGATATGTCTGCACGAGACGTGCAAATTGTAGAACAACAATGGTTCAAAGGAAAAAGCTATCGAGGTTTTTGTCCAGTAGGGCCGTACATTTATTTATTAGAAGAAGATGAGATTCAATACCTAGATCAACTTGTTCTTCACTTAGAAGTAAACGGGGAAACCCGCCAACATGTAATAACGGATCAATTACTTTTCAAACCAACAGAAACATTAAGTGAAATGTCCGAAATCTTCAATTTGAAAACAGGAGACCTCGTGCTTACAGGAACGCCCGGTGGCGTATGCTTACGTCTAAATGCTGATATCATCCAATATATTTCTGATAATGCAATCCCTCATGAAGAGAAAATCTCTTATTTTATCGATACGCAAAAAGACAATGGATACTTGCAAGATGGCGATGTTTTACGTCTTTCCATCAAAAGCACAGACAATGTAATGGACTTAGGCATGCAAGAAAATAAAATTTCACATGCCATACCTGTAAAATAAAGGGCTGATTCTACGATTCAAGTTTTCTGGCTAGATTAATATTTCCATGTGTGAATTTACCTGCCAACCTATTCCTACCATGAAGATTGTTGGCTAGGATAAAGGTAACGACAGTTTGCTATCAGTTGAAAAATGGACAATGGATAGATCAAATAAGTTACCACTTAAAAACTTAATTTTCAACCATCTTAATAAAGCGTTATAAGAGCAAATTACTTTATATTCACGGAACTAAAATAACTCCCTTTTCAATTAGTTGCCTTTAAATAAATTAGTTGTCCCACCGTGTTAGAAAATAATCTAACTCAGTGGGACATGATTTTTTTATACTTTTAATCTATCTATTGTGAGGAAACCCTATTTTCCAAAATTCCAATCCCATCAATTTGTATTTTTACTACATCCCCTTCTTTTAGGAACACTTGAGGTTCTCTAGAAACTCCAACCCCACCCGGAGTACCTGTTAGCACAATATCCCCAGGTTCCAAAGTCATTAATCCAGATAAGAAGGCCACTAATTTTGGTATTGTGAAAACAAGATTTTTGGTGTTTGATCGTTGACGTTCTTCTCCATTTACTGAAAGTGAAATGCCAAGACTCGATGGATCCTTTAATTCATCCGGTGTTACCAACCATGGTCCCATTGGCGCAGTGCCATCAACAGACTTTCCCTGTAACCATTGCAATGTCCTTTTCTGGATATCTCTATAGGTAATATCATTTGCAATCATATAACCAGCCACATAATTAAGAGCATCTTCTTCAGGTACATTCTTTGCCTCTTTCCCTATAACGAACGCCAATTCGGCTTCATAGTCTAATTGTTCTGAAAAAGAATAATGCGGTATAGCTTCTTCTGGCCCTATGATTGTATTGGAAAATTTAGCAAATACCACTGGGTGTGAAGGAAGTTCACGTCCCATTTCCTCGATATGTTCTCGATAGTTATGGCCAACACACATTATTTTACCCGGTTTAGACAAAGGTGCTTCTATTTTCACTTTATCTCGGGTATACACCATTTTCCGATTGAAAGCGGATGGCTTTTCAATTGCATATTTCAAGGCTACCTTTGCCATTTCAATACTTTCCATTCCGCCTTGTAAAAATGGTTCCATTTTGGGTGGAATAAATGCTTCTGCGATTTCTTTATAGCGGTACTTTCCTTCACTTTGCAAAAGAGCCTGATACGCGTAATTTAAATCGACAACTTGATTACCTTCTACCATTGCTCCAATTCTAGTATAACCATTTACTGTATAAGTAACTAATTTCATAATATTCTCCTTTATTTTATCAATCCTTTATAGTGTTATAGGTTCATATGACCCATCATTTAAACACACTCATAAATTTTCATTAGCGGCTAAAGCGATGTTTGTATTGACAACCCTAGCTTTTCTTCTTAACATCATAACACCTAAAAGAATAGCGATAGCCTGGATAGCTAATACACCAAGGAACACAGCATAATAGGAACCAGTTATATCATACACAAATCCAAAAATTGTTGTTCCAACAGCAATGGCTAATGTAGAGGCTGCCATGATAATGGAATAGATAAAAGCATAATCTCTGTCTCCAAAAACGGATTTGATCATGAATGGCGGTAAAAGGGTACTAGTGGAATAACCAATACCAAAAGTAAGTCCTCCAATATATAGAGAAATACCACCTAAACTCCCACTAAATAAAATAAGCATGATTCCTGTCATACCAGAACCGATTCCAACGAAATTCGTAATCTTTATACCTGATTTATCTTTTAACCATCCTAATAGGAACTTTCCGGATGTTTGTCCAATCATGACAAACGTAACGACCGTTGCAGCTAATGTAGTGGATAATCCTTCGGACATGAGGTGATTAGGAATATGAAAACTTACGGTTACCACTAGACCTAATAGACCTGTAAAAATAAATAGACCGTAAAAGGAAACTGATTTAATTGCCTGATTGAATGGAATTCCTATCTCTTCAACAACCTTTTTGTTGGGTGTAACTTCATTAAGTTCCGATCCATATGCAGTCATATTCTTTTCTTTTGGATTTTTTCGGATTATAAAAATCGTAAAAGGAAGGGTGATGACAGCAACTAGCAACCCAAGTACCATATATGAGCTTCTCCATCCAATTGTTTCAATTAGATACCCGGCAATAGGAGCAAAGATAGCTCCTCCTATACCCATAAATGTCATGGAAAGCCCAAGAACAGTTCCCATTTTGACTTTAAACCAGTTGTTAATAATCAATGGTACTGCCGCATAAATTAGGAAGGAGTTGCTTATACCAAGAAATACACCAGAAACGTAAAATTGGTAAACAGATGTAAAGGTCCCCATTAACCCAAATGCAAGGGCATCCGTTAGTGCAGCTACTGATAATATCAGGCGTATATCAAACTTGGAAAAAATTTTTCCTGCAAAAGGAAGAGTGATGGTTATCACTAAATACATAAGTGTTGTATAAAAAACAATATCAGCTGTACCAACGCCCAATTCAGTACTCACAGATTTATAAAACAATCCAGCACAACTAACAATAATTCCGACGCTGCCTGCATAAATAGCACAGCAGGCAACTGCTATCCACCATGCATAGTGAAATTTCTCACCTTTTTTGGACACTATAATCCCAACTCCTTCTATAAATCTTTATTTAGCGGGTAATCAGTAGATGGTAAGCGGACTCGATACCTTTCCATTGTTTTTTGCATGTATCCTGCTTTAATTATTGAATGGTGAACCCGCCATCAATTGGTACAGCGGCACCACTCATGAATTTCGCTTCATCCGATGCTAAAAATACGGCTAAATCAGCCACTTGTTCCACTTGTCCGAATATACGTGTTGGTACTAAATCCTTGGGAATTCCAGTTAATATATCTTTAACCAAAGGTGTTTCGATGGTTCCTGGACAAATGGCATTAACTTTAATGCCATAACGTGCATATTCAGAAGATAAATGCTTGGTATACCCATATACTCCATGCTTAGTAGCGGTATAAGCAGCTCCACCTTTACCTGCAACCAAACCAGCAACAGAAGCAATATTTACGATAGAACCAGTACCACGCTCAATCATGCTAGGTAAAACAGCATTCGAGAATTCGAATACACTTGTTAAGTTAATATTTAAGAAGAGGTTCCATTGATCTAATGTCGTATCTAATGATTTAGCATATTTATCAAATACACCTGCATTATTTACTAAGACATCAACTGGACCGAAAGTGTCTTCTGTTACTTTGACACAATTTTGGATATCCTCGGTTTTCATAACGTTCACAGATACAGCGATAGCTTCTCCGCCAAACGCTTTAATTTCTTTAGCAACAGCTTTTGCCCCTTCTAAATTCAAGTCAGCTACAACTACTTTTGCGCCTTCTTTTGCAAAACGGATAGCTTCTCCTTGCCCCATACCGGATGCTGCTCCTGTAATGATCGCTACTTTGTCTTTTAATCTCATAATGGAATCCTCCAGATTTAGAAGTACTTGAATTATTTATTAGTACTTGACGAAGGTATAGCAACAATATTAAATTCTCTTATTTCTCAGAAGCCTTTATTTACAGGTTCATATGCTTGGCTATAATCTCTTTTTGAATTTCATCTGTACCTCCACCTATTCTCATGAGTCGTGAATCACGCCATTCCCGAGAAATCGGATATTCATCCATGTATCCATAACCACCATGAATCTGCAGTGCTTGATCAGCCGTACGAAAATAAACTTGGGATGCAAACAGTTTGGTCATGGATATTTCTTTAGGTAATACTATCCCTTTATCATAGGAAGCTGCTGTTTGGTAAAGAAGAGCACGCGCTGCCCCCACTTCGGTTTGCATATCTGCTAAATAATGACGTATAACCTGTTTCTTTGATATAGGCTTACCAAACTGTTCACGCTCTTGTACATATTGAGTTGCCAAATCCAAACAACGTTGAGCACCAGCAACACAAGCAGTTGCCTGAATCAATCTTTCCCCGTCTAGTTGCCACATTAGTTGTTTAAAACCATTCCCTTCGAACCCAAGCAAAGCGTTATCCGGAACAAAGACGTTTTCAAAGAAGATTTCAGTTGTATCTGAGGCACGCATCCCCACTTTCTTTAACTTTTGACCAACTGTATACCCGTCAAGATCACTATCAACCAAGAAAATACTAAACCCATTCATACCAGCATCAGGGTCAGTTTTTGCTATAAGGATTAAGAAATCTGCCCGTTGTCCATTCGTAATAAATACCTTTGAACCATTGATAAGCCAGCCACCATTAACCTTATTGGCTATGGTTTTTAGTCCAGCTACATCAGATCCTGCCGATGGCTCCGTTATGCCCAACCCAGCAATTTTTTCTCCTTTAATGGCCGGGATTAAATAGTTTTCCAAATGATATTCAGTTCCATATTTTAAGATTGGATTTGTTGCCATAAGGGATTGTACATTAAAAGCCATACCAAGCCCCCCTGAACCAGAAGCAACTATTTCTTCAGTTACAGCCATAGCAGCAAAATAATCCATATTGCTACCACCGTATTCCTCAGGATAACAAACACCGAACAAGCCCATTTCCCCCATTTTCTTAAAAATCTCATTTGGAAATCCACTTTCTTCCCATTCTTCTACATAAGGAACAATCTCATTTTGTACAAAACGTCGCACTGTTTTTCTCAAATCACTATGCTTTTCCATTACTAAATTTGTCATTTTCCCCAACACCCCTTGATTCCAAATTTTTTAAGGCTTCATTTTTCACTAGGAGAGGCTTTGTATCAACGCCCCGTCCAAACAGGATCTCTTTTTTCTTTAAATGCCGACATTCCTTCCTGATAATCTTCCGTTCTGCTTAATAAGACAACTTGATCCCGCAAATATGTCAATGAGTTTTCATAATTCATATCTTGAATCATATACATTGATTCTCTTCCATTACTTAGAGCTATTGGATTTTTAGTTGCCAATTTTTCTGCCATGCTGTATACTTTTTCTTCAAATTCTTCCTCGGAAAATATATCATTAATTAGTCCAATTTCCTTTGCCTTTTCTGGCTTTATACGTTCTCCGGTATACATCAGTTCTAAAGTATTTTTGTAACCGATGTTTTGCACCAAAGGAGCACTGATCATCATTCCCCATAAACCTACGTTTATTTCTGGTACTCCAAATTGAGCAGATTCCTTAGCATAAGCAAGATCACATGAAACGGCCAATCCCAGTCCTCCAGCCAACGCGTATCCATTGACGGCAGCAATTACAGGTTTGCTCAAATTCCGTAGGGCAAGTAAACAATCCCTATATTTAGTAACATGCTGCTTAAATTCAATGACGCTATCTTTACTATTATTATCCATACCTCCAAGATCTGCACCGGAACAAAAGGACTTTTCACCTGCCCCTGTTAAAACTACCACTCTTATTTGGGGATCATTTGATAGCTCCTCACAAACGTTTACGAATTCCAGCATCATTTCCCCGGAAAGCGCATTATGTACCTGAGGTCGATTCAATATTACAGTAGCGACTCCGTTAGAAATTTTCAAAATGATGTTGTCATTTCCAGCCATAGAACCATACCTCCATTAACCCAATTTGAGTAGATTGGTATTCTTGGAAACATCTCCTTTTCCCAAGAAACATGTTATTTCTTCTATTTATGAGTTAAATTTCTCTCAATGAAATTTGTTGTTGTATTTCCCAATTTAAATTCAGGATGAGTTATAATCTTTTGCAGCAGAGGAATATTCGTTTTAATCCCTTCTACTTTATAGTCATCTAACGCATGAACTAAAGCCACAACCGCTTCTGCCCTATCTTTTCCTGTAACGATTAATTTTGCAATCATCGGATCATAAAATGGTGTGACCGTAGACCCTTTTTCTACTGATAATTCATGACGAATATTTTCGCCGTTTGGGATATTAAATTCAGTGATTTTTCCTGGAGATGGGAAGGACGTTTTAGGATCCTCAGCATAAATTCTCACTTCAATGGCATGACCGCTTAACTGAATGTCCGCTTGACTGAAAGCAAGTGATTCTCCATATGCAATTTTGATTTGTTGCTCTACTAAATCAAGGCCAGTAATTTCTTCAGTAATGGGATGTTCAACTTGTAATCTAGTATTCATTTCCAAAAAATAATAGTCTTTTTCTTCATTCATTATGAATTCAACTGTTCCTGCATTACTATAACCAATGGCTTTGGCTGCTTTAACAGCTGTTTCACCCATTCTTTTTCTGGTTGAATCATCAATAAATGTGGAGGGTGCCTCCTCTACTACTTTTTGGTGACGTCTTTGAATTGAACATTCTCTTTCTCCGAGAAAAATGGTATTCCCTTCATTATCAGCCAGAATTTGAATTTCAATATGCCGAGGATTTTGCACCAGTTTCTCAAGAAACATAGCACCGTCGCCAAAGAAATCCGTTGCTCTTTTTTTATTCCCACTGAATGCCTTCCGTAGCTCTTCCTCATTATGGATTACTTGCATTCCAATTCCACCGCCCCCGGCAGAAGCTTTAAGCATCAATGGGTAACCAATTTGATTGGCTGTGGTCGCTGCCTCTTCTAAATCCAATAACGGTGTGCTATTACCAGGAACAATCGGCACTCCTGCCGCTTCCATTGATTTTCTTGCTTCTATTTTACTTCCCATTTTTGAAATCACTTCTGGAGAGGGACCGATAAAAACTATCCCATTTTCCTGACACACTTTAGAAAAGTTTGAATTTTCTGATAACAAACCATATCCCGGATGAATCGCTTCAACCTGTGCCTCTTTCGCTACTTCAATTATTTTATTAACATTTAGGTAGCTTTCATTAACACGTGACCCGCCTACCAAATAGCTCTCATCAGCTAGTTTGACATGTAGGGATTCTGCGTCAGCTTCTGAGTAAATGGCTACAGTTGCTATTCCCATGGATTTACAGGTTCTTATAATACGTGCGGATATTTCACCACGGTTAGCTATTAAGATTTTCTTGAACAAATTTTCACCTTCTTTATTGAATTTGTGTATATACAATTATTTTAATTTAATAATGAGATCTCCATCATTGACGAAGTCACCCTCATTGATAACAATTTCTTCAACCACTCCAGCGCTTTCAACTGTAATTGGGATTTCCATTTTCATCGATTCTAAAATAACAACCTCTTGACCCTCACTGACCTTATCTCCAACCCCTACAACAACTTTCCATACGTTTCCTGCCATATTTGTCAAAACTTCCATTTATAACACCTCATTTAATTTTTTTAAATTGCTAGCGGATTTTTCTTGTTCAGTACTATACCATTCTTTTAACTTAAGCTTTTGCACCTTCCCAGTGGATGTCAACGGGAGTTCATCATGACGAATAATTTTGATATACTTCGGGACCTTGAATCTAGCAAGGCGATTGAAAACGTATTCAAAAATTTCTTCTTCATTTAATGAAACATCAAGCTCAGGCACGATCCAGGCCTGCCCCACTTCACCCATTATTGGGTCTGGCACACCAATAACATAAGCTTGATTAACCTTTATATGACTCGTAAGTACATCCTCTATCTCTTTAGGTGCCACATTTTCTGCGCCTATTCGATAGATTTCTTTAATCCGTCCCGTTAAAGAGACATACCCGTCTTTATTCATTACAGCTAAATCCCCTGTACTAAACCAACCATCACTATCTATTGAATCTTCTGTTTCCTTACTATTTTTATAATACCCTTCCGTAACCAGCGGGCCTTTACAAACCAATTCCCCCTCATTTTCGTAAGGCAAAAACTCACTTGAACTTATATCTCTAATCCTAAATTGAATATTATTCCCATCCAGGCTACTAAGGCCGATATGACCGCCAGGAATTGTCCGTCCAACATACTTAGGAAGGTATGAAAGATCATCATTTGGATCAGTCTGTAACACTCCAGCCGCACACTCTGTCATACCATAGCCTGTGATTAATTCTTCAAGGCCTAACACTGTTTTTAAGTCTTTCCACATTTTTTGCGATACCTCAGCACCGGCACAATACATTGCTTCTAAGCTTGTTAGGTTGCGTGCTTTTTTCCGTTGTGCTTCAAGCAACTTCAAACCAATCGTTGGTACACATATGATATCGTCTGCTTTATATTCCTCCATTAAATCCAAGGCTTGATTTTCATCAAAATTGACTTGGATAATCACCGCTCCTCCTACCATACTTGCTGAAATAATACCCTCAATATAACCAAAGCAATGATAAAAAGGAATCGGCACGAAAATCTTCCGTCCTTCTTGAAAACCTCTATTAATACAACTGCCAAAAGCACTTCGCCAAATCATATCATGTGTAGTAAGTGACCCTTTTGGTAAGGAGGTCGTTCCGGATGTATATAAAATATCTGTCATGACACTTATAGTGTCCTTCGGTAGATTGCTAACTACCTTTTCTGCCTGATCTTCTTCTGTCGAATATAGTAATTCATAGAAATCCGTAGTTCCTGGATACTTTTTTCCACGAGGTGAAAAAATGATTATGTTTCTCAGATTTGGAAAAGTCCTTGATTTCTTCCCCTCAAACACTTCTGGACATAATTCCTCTAGGATTGAAACAAAGTTTACATCATTCCACTCATCCAAAGTTATAATAAAAGATGAATCCGACTGGCTTATTAAATATTTAAGTTCTTCATTTTTCAAACGATAATTTAATGGAACTGCAACACCATTGGCAGCCAAAACTCCAAATTTTGAAACGACAAATTCCGGATAGTTTGGGAATATCAAAGCGACATGTTCACGTTGCTTTAATCCAAGGTTAATTAGCCCAGATGCAAATTGTTTGCTACTATCTTTCACATTCGAATATGTCCATGTTTTTTGCTGACTAATTATAAATTCGTTATCTTTATACTTCTCAGCCATTCGAAAAAAGAAGTCATGTATAGGTTCTGGAACCCATTTTTTACTTTTTTCCTCAAATTCTCGTCTTCTATCTTCAAGGGATATCAATTTTTATCTAAACCTCCTTTGATCTTGTTTAATATTTTTCCTAGCCTCTTCTCACGACTGTTTTCCTTTCAGCGATTCCCTCTAAGGTATCTCTATTCTCAGAATAAAGTTCAAAGCGCTGTATTAGATCATTTCTCAATCGATCACCTGGTACTACATCGTCAATAAATAACTCGGAGGCTGGACTCCATACATTGATATCGTTGTTATATTTCTCCCGTTGCTCTATTATGAATCTTTGACGTTCTTCAGGATCTTCAATTGATTGAATTTTATTAAAGTACATGGCATTAACAGCTGCCTCTGGCCCCATTACCGCAGGTTGCGCTTGCGGAAGTGCTATACACGCATCAGGTTGCATCGACGCACCCGACATTACTACATACCCAGCACCATATGCCTTTCTAATAATTACCGATATCCGAGGCACAGTCGCATTCGCAACCGTCGATAACATTCTTGCACCTCTGCGAATGATTGCTTGTTTCTCCACTTTACTGCCAACCATGAATCCAGGTAAATCGACCAAAAATAGTAAGGGAATATTATAAGCATCACATAAGGACACAAAGTGAGCAGCTTTTTCTGCTGATTCAGGGAAAATGACCCCGCCTTTTACTTTGGACTGATTGGCTACAATTCCGACCGCCCTTCCCCCTAACCTACAAAATCCGGTAATCAACTCTTTCGCAAAAAGTTTTTTAAACTCAAAGAAGGAGTCAGCATCTACGATTCGTTCAATTACCGCATGCATGTCCATTGGAATACGTTGATTTGCTGGTACAAGTTCTTCAATCTCTTTTCCCGGAACCGGCTCAACGGATTCCTTTAGAGGAACTTTCTCCGTCCAATTTTGAGGCATGAAATTTAAATAATTACTTGCCGCATCTAAGGCATCCTGCTCATTGTCAACAAGCATATCCCCCAATCCGCTTATCTGGTTATGCATTCGGGCTCCGCCCATTTCCTCCATTGTCACTTTTTCTCCGGTGGCCATTTCCGCCATCCGTGGAGAACCTAGATAAACGCTTGCGTTTTTATCCACCATGACAACAAAGTCACATAAAGCAGGAAGATAGGCACTACCTGCAGGCGAAGAACCAAATACAAGCGCAACTTGTGGAACTACACCTGATATTCTTGCCGTATTATAAAAGATTTTACCGGCATGTCGGCGATCTATAAATGTATCAAATTGTTCATTCAATCTAGCACCAGCTGAATCTATCATGTAGATTAAAGGGATTTTTCTCTTTTCCGCTAATTCCTGCATGCGCATGATTTTTTCAATTGTCTTAACTCCCCATGTACCAGCCTTTACCGTTAAATCATTAGCGATAATGGCAACGGACCGACCATTTATTTTAGCAACAAGTGTAACTACTGCATCTCCAGGTAAAAACTGTTCATCCTTATCACGTGCAAATATTCCATTTTCAATGTCGATACTGTCCTCATCGACTAAGTATCGGATTCTATCACGGACAAACATCTTTCCCTGCTCTTTTAACTTGCTATAGTAGGGACGATTGGCTGATGTTTTTATATTTTCTAATTTTTCATATACTAAACTATCTATTTTACCCATATTATGATTACTCCTTTTTGTCACTTTTTTAACAAAATAGTTGAACTGCCAATAGACTTGGTGCTTACAAAATGAATTGTTGATTGAATAAATCATTTTAGTAAGCGGTTACAATGTGTTCTTGCAAAATCGTATAAAGTTGCCGAAACCAGGTGAAGATATCTTTACTATTTATTACTGACTTAAAAGTTAACTATGAGAAGGCTGACGGTAGGCAGCTAAACTTCCTCCTTGAGCCACTTTACTAGGAAGTTGGCGACCTAAAATCCGTTCTGCCTCACGCGTCACTTCCAAAAGTTTCTCCAAATCGACCCCAGTTTCAATACCTAGTTCATGACACATGTGAACTAAATCCTCTGTAGCGATGTTACCTGCTGCTCCACTAAACCCACCAAATGGGCATCCTCCCAATCCTCCTACTGAAGCATCAAAGTTTCTGACACCCATCTTTAACGCCACATATGCGTTCGTCAATCCCATCCCCCGTGTATCATGTAGATGTAGAATGATGTCTTTTTGTGGCCATCTATCTTGGACCTGACCCACAAGATACTCGGTAGAAACGGGATTTGCCCATCCTACTGTATCACCCAGAAGGATGCGATCAGGGTTAATCCCCTGAGCGTTTGCCTTTTCTATGGTTCGCGTAATCAAATCAAGTACATGTTGCGAGTCTACATCTCCCTCATAGTTACAACCAAAGGCAGTCATGACAGCGATTGTGCTTACTGGAATATTAAACTCGCGTAAGGTGGAAATCCGATTGTCCATTTCAACAAAGGTCTCTTCGATTGATCGATTTGTGTTCTTTCTGGAAAATGTCTCACTCGCAATTACACTAATGACGCCTTCCAAGTCAAATTTCCCTGTCGCCTGAGCTCTCTCAATACCCTTTGAGTTCAGGTATACACACTGGTACTCTGTACCTGGATGCCTTTTAAAGCCCGATGCGATCAATTCAGCGTCTGCCATTTCAGGAACCCACTTCGGACTCACAAATGAAGTGACTTCAATCACAGGAAAGTGACACTCAGAGAGCATATCAACCAGCCGAATCTTATCCTCAGTCGCTACTGGTGTTTTTTCAACTTGCATTCCTTCCCGAGGTCCTACTTCGCGTATCATTACTTTTTTAGGAAATGCCATTCTTACCCCTCCGATGTAATATTGTCATTCCAATAATAAAATCCACCATTAATCCTCTAGATTGGTAACAATATTTTTTGGATTACGAGCTGTTACAAATTCGATAGTATTGGTATCGCTTACATTACGTTCAATGTGCGGCAAAAACGGAGGTACACGAAGAAAGTCTCCAGAACTTAATTCTTCAAAGTCTTCATAACCTTCACCATATAAGAGACGTGTTGTACCACTAATAATGAACCCAGCTGTTTCAGCTATACCGTGGTGATGAGCCCCTGAATCCTTTGCAGGTGCACCCGTTACGCGTCCAATCCAAAGATTCGGCGATTGAACCCCGGTTCTTCTTGGCATGTTTTGAGTTTGATTAGTCGAATCATCTAAATCTGATGCTCTTACCACCAAAACCTCCTCTTTATCCAAACCTTCAGGAATATCAACTTTCTCACTTCTTTCCATATGCACTATCTGGTGAGATGGCACCATAGCAGTGATAAAGTCAAGTGTTTGGTTACTACTTGAATTTTGAAAAATATATGGTTGATATGGTGGAATGTAAATAAAGTCCCCCTCGTTAAGAATCACAGATTTTTCAAATTCCTTGCCATAATGAACAGTAGCCTTCCCTTGGAACACATAGTGTACAGTCTCAGATTGTTTATGATGCTGTGCACCAGATTCAGCACTAGGATCAGCCACGACACGCCCCATCCAGATTTTTTCTCCATCAACCCCAGTATTCCAAGATATATTCGAATTTTCTGTTTCTTTTGGCGTCAAGTTATCCTTTTTTGCTACCTCAATTCGAGTATTTACAATCACTCTTATAACCTCCTTGTTATTTATAATCCCAATTATAGCATTTTTTGTTATAAATACAAATATTTTGTGAATTTTCTAAAAATATTAATCTAATTTCTTCTATCCACATCTTGTATATATTCTTTTCGTTATTATTCAGTGCACAAACTATTCCTAACAAACAATTCATTTATACCCTTGGATGTTCTAAATATCTAATGAACAATACAAATGGATATACGTTACAGCTATAGACTGTCGCTAGTACCCCGGAGTATTGAAGGCTAACAGAACATGGATGAAGTCTTATCAAAGAATCATTTTAAATAATTAACCAATAATGTATAATTTATGTTATATATTTAAAACACTAAGGTTATAAGAGAAAAGGAGTTTAACAATGGAATTATTACAGTTAAGATATTTTCAAATAGCTGCTAAATATCAACATATGACAAAAGCAGCTGCTAATCTTAATATCTCTCAACCTGCGTTAAGTAAGACAATTGCTCGTCTTGAAGCAGAACTAGGCGTATCTTTGTTTTACAGAAAAGGAAAGAGTATACATCTTAACGACTTCGGAAAAGTCTTCCTAGAACGAGTGAATGGTATGTTTCTTGAAGTAAATGAAGGGATAAGTCAAATTAATGACATGAGTAGCCTGGAAAATGGGAAAATTAAATTAGCTATGACTCTTCCTCATATAACGCCTATGTTTTTAAGTGAATTTTTAAACAAGCATCCCAATGTTAAAATAAATCATAATCAAGCTTCATCGTCAGAAATGCAGTCCAAACTAGAAAAAGCTGAATTAGACATCTGTATTTCTACTAGTCGGATTGACAGTTCTAATATTGAATGGATCCCGTTAATTGATGAAGAAATATTCTTATCTGTTCCTTTAAACCATCGATTGGCCAACCGGAAATCGATTGACCTTGAGGAAGTTGCAGAGGAAAAATTCATTGGACTACAGCAGGGATATGGCTTTAGAGATATTACCGACCAATTTTGCAAGGAGGCTGGTTTCACCCCTAATACAACTGTTGAATTAGAAGAATCCTGGGCTGTACAAAAATTAGTTGAATTAGGTAACGGGATTGCTTTTATTCCGAGTCTTTCTATACTTAGGGATTCAGCTCCAAATACTCATCGAATAAAAATTACCAATCCTGATTGTAAAAGAACAATAGGTATGGCTTGGAATAAGAATCATTACTTATCACAAGCGGCTATCGAGTTTCGTGAATTTACAATGACCTTTTTCAAAAATATTGTTAACTCATATTATTTGTAGAAATTCCATTTACCTAATTAATGAAATGTACGTAACTTTTTCTTTTAATCTTCATTGTAGTGAAAAGGAAAGATGATATACCTGTCTTCTCTTTTCACTCTGCTATTAAAGAATGACCATTAACAAAAAAATATGAGTTTATAACTTATTAAGCCCTTTTACTAAAAGTGTATATATACTTCACCACTTCAATATATATTGATATTCCATCTAAATCCCTATCTCGCCGAATCTTCGCTACGAATAATTCCGCATTTAAAACTAATCTCATTTAATCTCATTTAATCTTTTTTATATTCTTGAAAATAACGATGACAATGGGCAACGAATGCCTCCGAAATTTTTGTAGGGAATAAATATCGATGCTTTAATAAGCCAATGGTACGGGTAAACTTCTTATTTTCAATTTTCAAGTGCTTAAGTTTACTTTCATATAAATTAACAGCTGTTTCAGGTGTAAAGGCTGCACCATGTCCATTTTTCACAAGCTGTAAAATGGTTGTTGCTTCTTCCACTTCAACTTGATAAGTCGGTGTATATCCTATTGATTTACAAAATCTGTCGGTAAATTGACGAAAGGTGTACTTATTGGTTAAACCGATAAAAGGTAGTTCGTCAAATTCCAACAAATTAATTGTTCCTTCTTTCTTCTCTTTATATGATTTTGGTACAGTTAGAAAAATTTCCTCTTCAAATAATGGGACCCATTCTACATTTGGATGTTCGATTTGCTCAGTGGTAATACATACATCATATTTTCCATTTTCCGTGAATTGTTGTAAATTTTCTTTTGATAACGGTACTTGTTGATATTTAACATTGGAATAATTATTGAAAAACTGATCTAAGATATTCGTGAAAGTATATGGTAATGTCGTCACAATCGACAAGTTCCCACTTCCCTCGCCTCGTCTTTCTTCTAATCCACGCTCTAAATGATGTACCTCAGAGAAAACGCGCTCCGCACGTTTGAATAAAAACCTTCCATTTTCATTTAATGAAATGCGCTTGCCACTACGGAAAAACAAATCCATCCCTAACTCTGCTTCAAGATTAGTGATCGCCTTACTTAACGCTGGTTGCGAAATCGATAGTTCTTTAGCTGCAAGTGACACGTTTTCTAATTGTGCGGTTGTATAAAAGTATCGCAACTTTACTAGGTCCATAATTTTCCTCCTACCCTTAATAACCTGAAGTTATAAGGAAATAGTTAATTGGTATTTTTCATTATATCAAAATACGTTTAAAATGTAATTGTCACTGATATATGAACAAATTGTGAACAAAAAATATATGGGGGTTTTCAATATGAGATTAAAAGACAAAGTAGCGATCATTACAGGAGCAGCATCCGGTATGGGGCAAGGAGAAGCTATCCGTTTTGCAAAAGAAGGCGCAAAAGTAGTTGTAGCTGACTTGAATTTAGAAGGGGCAAAAGCTGTTGCTGAAGAAATTAAAGCGTTTGGCGGAGAAGCTATCGCTGTATCTGTGAACGTTATGAAAACCGAGGATATCCAAAATTGTGTCAAAGTAACAGAAGACACTTTCGGTCCAGTTGATGTCTTAGTAAATAATGCAGGTGTATTTGATAAATATGCTAAATCATTAGATACGACATTAGATCAATGGAACTTCTTCTTAAATATTAACTTAACAAGTGTATTCGAATTCTCGAATGCTGTTTTACCTAGCATGATTGAGCGTGGTACTGGTTCCATCGTAAATATTGCTTCTGTTGCTGGTTTGGTTGCAGGTAAAGGTGGAGCTGCTTATACCGCTACTAAGCATGGAGTAATTGGGTATACCAAGCATTTATCTTCTGAATATGCACGCCATGGCATTAAAATTAACGCTATTTGCCCAGGAACCATCGAAACACCTTTAGTTAAGGATGTTTTAGCTGGAATTCCAAAAGATTTAGTACCGACTCGTACATTTGGTCAAGTAGAAGAAGTCGCTGATTTAGCTGTATTTTTAGCATCAGATGAAGCGAAATTCATAAGTGGTGCCGCTGTACCAATCGATGGCGGATTTACCATTCAATAAATATACAAATTTTTAACTGCTTAATTTATAAAATAATACAAAGTGGAGAAGCAACGTGCTTGTTTCTCCACTTTTACGAGGTGACATCATGAAAAAACAAGGGAAAATCCACTATGCTTGGTGGATTATGGTGGCAAGTGCTGCAATTTACGCCGCAAGTGTCGGAATTATCGTAAGCTGTGCAGGTTTACTATACCGTGCAGTAGCAGAAGATCTTCAAGTTGGGGTTTCTGAAATTAGCTTGTATACATCGTTAATGTATTTAACTGTCACCATTTTATTACCATTTGCAGGAAAGATATTGAACAAGTTTGACATCCGCTATATTTTGACGATTGCTGGTATTATAAATGCACTAGCATTTGGATTAATGGGTACCTATCATTCTGTCTTCCCTTTCTATATTTCAGGGATTGCATTAGGAATTGGTAGTACATTCTTAATTTACGGGTCCATTCCTTTAATCATGAATAACTGGTTTAAAGCAAAAGTTGGTACCTCTTTAGGTTTTGCTATGGCATTCATGGGGGTTGGCGGTGCGGTCTTCGCTCAAATCACCGGTGCCTTGATTGAATCGATTGGCTGGCGCTCCACATATATGACATTAGGTGTTATTGTAGCCATTCTTATTTTACCATTCTCTCTATTCGTTATTCGTTCAAAACCAGAACAACTAAATATGACTGCTTATGGTGCCGATGAAGTCGACACCGATACTACTAATACGCAACAAAAACCTGAATCAGGTGTCTTGAAAGGTGTTGCAATGAAATCCCCAGCATTCTATTTGGTTGTTTTATTCACAGGGCTTTTCGGACTGGCTTCAACCGTTAGCTTCCATGTACCAAACTTTGTACAATCCGTAGGCTTTAGTGCTACAATGGCTGCTACAGGTGTAACTTGTGTAACGATTGGTCAAACAGGTGGTAAATTCCTGCTTGGTGCCATAAACGATAAAATGGGAATTAAAGTAGCTCTATGTGTTGGTATTGGCGGGGGTATGCTAGGTGTTGTCGCACTACTTATTTCTGATTCATTCGGAATTGGTATGCTATATACTGGTGCCTTACTATTTGGTATAGGATTCTCAGGGTCTACCTTACTTCCTCCAGTCGTGATTCGCGAAGTATTCGGCGGGCGAGACTACGCATCCATTTATACAACGATCATGTCAGCCTCTACATTAGGTGTGGCATTCGGTACAACATTATTCAGTTACATTTTTGATTCAACAGGTTCTTACTATACTGTATTCATTATTGTTATTGTCCTCTTTATCATTACGATTTCTTCAAGTTTAATTTCTTTAAAATGGAAGAAAAAATTAAATTTTAACTAATGAAAAAGCCTACAAGATCCTATAAAGTGTACCCTGTGTAAAGGACATTTTAAAAAAGCCTAAGCAATTTTTAAAAGATGATCTCTGTATTGAACAGGGGTCATCTTTTTTAGG